>PLWZ01000052.1 GCA_003151235.1 Acidimicrobiaceae bacterium | reverse complement strand
GTGCAATCACCGGTGGTCTCCGCCAACTATCAGTCGCGACGCGTCCTTGCACTGGCAGTCCATTCCAACAGACCGCCGCCGCAGCGGTCCCTCGGCTTGCAGCCGAATACGGATGGCTCGGGCATACTTCATGGGTGATGCAGGCATCCTCCGTCATCCATCTGAACCGCCCGGAGCTCGAGGCCGGCTTAGGGCATATCAAACGATCTCCCCTCGACAACGGGACGCTCCAGATGATCGTCGCCCGCCCGGCGGTGGACGAGCGCGAGGTGCTCAGTGAAGGATGGCTCGACCTCGTTGACGGACTGGTGGGCGACACCTGGCGCACAAGGGGGAATACATCGAGGCCGGATGGGTCGGCCGACCCTGAAGCGCAACTCACGGTGATGAACTCGCGCCTGGCCGCCTTGGTCGCCGGTACGCCAGATCACGGCGGCCTCGCCGGCGACCAGCTCTACATCGACCTCGACCTGAGCGTCAGGCACCTCCCAGCCGGTTCCCGTCTCCCGATCGGAGAGGCGGTCATTGAGATCACGGCCAAGCCCCATCGAGGGTGCGCCAAGTTCGCGGCCCGTTTCGGTAACGAGGCCCTGCGCTTCGTCAACACGGGCGAGGGACTTGCGCTCAACCTGCGGGGACGTCACGCCAAGGTGGTTATGCCCGGTGCCATCAAGCGTGGCGACGCCGTGACACGGATCACTCCTCCGCATTAACAGGGGAGGGTTCGTCCGCTGAGTCTCCCGAGAGCGGGGGCTGCTACGTGATCAGTCGCAAAGCAGCATCGTGCGCAACTGAGACACCCCAGGTCGTGCTGACCACAGATCCACGACAACCGCGAGTGGCGTGGTGGCGGCGATTGCGATCGCGATCGCGATCCGTATTCGTGCGTCGCTCAAGGCGGGTACCATCAAAGGGCATCCGAGGATTGCCTTGCTCGGAGTAAGGGGGAGGTGCCCCATGGCAAACGGGGACGACACTGAGGTATCCACTACAGCATCCGCGGTGGCGGCGACGATAGAGCTCGGTGGTCTGCGCTTCGACGTTTGCTTTCGCGAAGTCGGCGCAACCTTGCGTGTCGATGGCCACGTCGACGGCACATGGACCGAGATGCTTCGCTTCGATGACTTCGTTGATATGCCGCACTTTCACGCGCCAGCCGACGGGGAACCGATCCCCTTCGACCGGGCATCGCACGGTGAACCGCTCGCGTGGTACGTGGCACAGATCCGAGATCATCTGCCCGAGTGGCTCGAGAAGGCAGGCTTTGGTGATGTGCTGCCGACCATCGACGTTGAGACCGTCTCTCTTAATGCAGACAGATTGACCGAGGCAATGAACGCATGTGTACCGGCGGGTTTCCTCCGCGTCCCTGGCATTGGGCTTCAGCGTTCCGAGACGTCTGCTTAGTTCTGCTTCGGACATTCGACATCAATCCGAGCCGGCGTGCGATGACACCCCAGAGGCGACTAGGCCGGAGGACTTGGGGACAGTAATCGGCTTGATGCGGCATCCTGGAGAGGAAACCGCAACTGTCCTGGTGTGTCGCAGGCAGATTGGTGGCAGACCGGTCCTGCGGTTCTGGGTAAATCGCCTCGCTTGGCTGATACTGAAACAGCCGCGGGCTCCGGCCTGACCGGCCACACCTTGCCCGGGGCTGATGCGCGGCGGATTCAAGGGGTGATCGCAACGGCTCTCTCCTGATGAAGGAGGAGCCTTGGACGAGCCCACGAAGAACCAGGTGTGGGAGCTACTCGGCGTTGGCCTCGATTGCCCCGCCGTCGCAAGATCCCTCGGCATGGGTGTTGACTCAGTTCGAGAAATTGAAGCCAAGACCGGCGGCGTGCGTCCACGACCACGGCTGCGCTCGGAACGGGTGCTGTCGCTTGACGAGCGTGAGGAGATCTCGAGGGGACTCGCCGAGGGCGTCTCGCTGAGGGAGATCGCGACAAGACTCGGTCGGGCGCCCTCGACGGTCTCGCGCGAGGTCGCCCACAACGGTGGCCGGCCGAACTACCGGGCCCTCAGGGCCGACCAGCGAGCTTGGCAATGTGCCAAGCGTCCGAAACCCGCGAAGCTCATGGCATGCCCGAGGCTGGCCCGCGAGGTCGAGCGGCTCTTAGAGGAGCGCTTCTCGCCGCGTCAGATCTCCCATTGGTTGGCGAGGACGCACCCCTCGGACCCGGAGTGGCGCGTGTCGCATGAGACGATCTACCAGTCGCTCTATGTGCAGGGCCGAGGCGCCCTCCGAGCGGAGCTCCACCAGGCCCTTCGGACCGGCCGGGCCCAGCGCAGGCCCAAGGCCCGCAGCGCCCTCAAGCGCACCAGCCGGATCCCCGAGATGGTGCTCATCTCGGAGCGACCGCCCGAGGTCCAAGACCGCGCCATCCCGGGCCACTGGGAGGGCGACCTCATTGTCGGGTCCAAAGCCAGCTCCATCGGCACCCTGGTGGAGCGCCAGACCCGGTTCGTCATGCTGCTCAAGCTCGGGAACCGGACTGCTGAGGAGGTCCGCCGAGCGATGACCAAACGGATCAGGACCTTGCCCACCGAACTGCGGCGCTCGGTGACTTGGGACCAGGGCAACGAGATGGCCCTGCATCGCGAGTTCACGATTGCGACGGGCATGCAGGTCTACTTCTGCGATCCGAAGAGCCCTTGGCAGCTGTG
>PLWZ01000020.1 GCA_003151235.1 Acidimicrobiaceae bacterium | reverse complement strand
AGACGAACCACAAGTCCGACCGCCGCCCCGGCTCGAATCCCGCACATGCTCGAGCACCTTTGATCCGCTCGGTCCCGGGCCAGGTGACGCCGGAAGGCCACCACGGCGTAGTCGAAGTGGGGGAGGTCCTGTCGGAGGCGCCCGCGTTCGACTCGCTCGATCCCCCCAACATCAGCGTTGGGCAGGTGCCTACCCGAGCTGAGCCACGAGATAGCCGACACCGACAACGCCGCCTACCGGTCCCAGCTCGTCGCTCGTCGGGCGGAGTTGGTGGAAGTGCAAGCTGCCCGACCCCCGGTGGCCTGGCCGATGCGCCGGGTGTGACGGTGGGCAACGAAGCGGGACCGGGACTTCACAGAGGATTGTGACATTCGACCCTGCCCCGATCATCCGGCAGCGTTGCACACTTGGAGATGGGATGGCCCTTTGCTGCGTGGCGAGTTTGAAGGAAGGGTGAGCCGGTGTCAGCGAAGAACGCCTCATCGGAGTCAGCGCTTGATCCGGATGAAGATCTGGCGGGGCAACTTGCGCTGATCGAGACCGAGTTACGGCGGCTCGCCGAAGCGCATCGAGTGGACGTTTCGGGTGTGCATCCCGCTCATACTTGGGATGCGCTCAATCTCATCCACTACGTTGCGCTCCGCCATCGAGATGAGCGCAGGCTCCAGTGGCAGCTAACTCGTCGAGGATTGTCCTCGCTCGGACGCTGCGAACCGCATGTTCTGGCGGCGGTCAACGCCACGATGTCGGCGCTTCGCGGAGAGCGGCCCGTGTTTGACCCCGACGTCCTCGACTTCGCGAGTGGACGGGCTGCGCTCGACGCCAATACCGACGGTCTCTTCGGCCCGCGTCCAGCTGGGCGCGTCACCCGGATCATGGTGACGCTGCCCTCCGAGGCGGCCGACGACCGTGCACTGGTCCGTCGTCTCGTGGCGGGTGGGATGGACATCGCCCGGATCAACGGCGCCCACGATTGCCCGGAGGCATGGCGAAGGATGGCGGACAACGTCCGTAGCGCGGCCGCCGAGGTTGGGGTCGAGTGTCGGATCGCCATCGATCTCCCCGGGCCGAAGCTTCGGACCGGGGAGATCGAGCAAGGGCCACGGGTCATGCGACTGCGTCCCGTGCGAGACCTGCGGGGTGTCCCGATCACGCCGGCGGTCTGCCGACTCATCGCGGCCGGGGTATCGGCGGGCACCGAGCTCCCGGCCGTTCCGGTGGACGCGTCGTGGCTGGCCAGGCGCCGTTCCGGCGAGAGCATCACATTTCGGGACACCCGTGGCTCGATGCGGACGATGGAGATTATCGAGCATTCCCCCCTTGCCTCCACGGCTCAAGTTGTCGACACCACCTACCTTGAGACCGGACTGGTTCTCTCGGTCGGTGCTGACCAGACGACTGTCGGCCTGCTCCCTCGTTTGCCTTGTCACCACGTCCTGCTCGTGGGTGACCGGCTCGTCGTCTGCCGGGACAAGTCTCCCCAGCCAGCGTGGCGGCACGGCCAACCCGGCGGAAGCCCGGGTGCCCTGCTCGCTTGACGTTGTCTTCAGTGCCGTCCATGTCGACGACCGAGTCGTTTTCGACGACGGCGTGATCTCCGGAATGGTCGAAGAGGTGGGGCACGACGAATTCCGCGTCCGCATCATCGAGAGCCCGTCGAGGGGTGGGCATCTCGGTGCCGAGAAAGGGATCAACCTCCCCGACACCTATTTGCCGGTGCCGCTTTTCACCGCCGCCGATCACCCGCTCCTGCGCGTGGCCGCCGAGATGGCCGACATGCTGTCACTGTCGTTTCTGCGCCATGAGGACGATGTGGATCTCATCCGCCAGGAGCTTCAACGTCTTGGCGCCCACGACTTGGGGCTGATCCTCAAAATTGAGACAACGTCGGCATTCGAGCGGCTCCCCAGAATTCTCTTGCACGCGATGCGGTCCGAACGTGTCGGCGTGATGATCGCTCGTGGGGACCTCGCTGTCGAGGCCGGCTACGAGCGCCTCGCCGAATTGCAAGAAGAGATGCTCTGGCTCTGCGAGAGCGCTCATCTCCCGGTCATCTGGGCCACCGAGGTGCTCGATCAACTCGCGAAAACGGGTCAGCTGTCCCGGGCGGAGGTGACCGATGCCGCCATGAGTCAGCGGGCGGAGTGCGTGATGCTGAACAAGGGCCCGCACATCTCGGCAGCCATCGAGACGCTTGACGACATACTCCAGCGCATGGCTGGTCACCAACGCAAGAAGATTCCCCTGCTGCGGGCTCTTCGCAGCTTTGCCGACGTGTGACCCGTTTTAGCGCTCCGGCCGATCAAGCGGCACCGACGAACGCAACCGAGTCGGGAGCAGCGCGATTGCATTTTCGTTCTAGGCACCGGATTGTTGATCCGATTGGCCCGCCGAGCCCGCCGAGCCCGCCGAGCCCGCCGGTGCGGCCCGGTTTGGCAGGATGGCCAGCACGATCACGGCGGCGACGCCGACCACGATCGCGCCGACGGTGACGGCGAGGTTCATTCCGCTCACAAACGATTGGCGGGCCAGGTCGGCGAGTGCGACGCCCGTGTGGCCGCCGATGTGCTGTGCGACGCTCAGCGCGCCGCCCAACGACCCGTTGATTAGCTCCATGATCGATTTTGGCACCGGGTAGTGGACGAGCGCCGGCGCTATCTGGTCCTGGTAGCGGGTATTGAGGAGGCTTCCCAGGATCCCGACCCCTAGCGCCCCACCGGTCTGGAGGGCGGCACTGTTGGTGGCCGAGCCGACCCCGGCGTGCTCTATGGGTAGCGATCCCATGACCGAATCGGTGCAGGGGGCGAGCGCCAGGCCGGTGCCCGCGCCGATCAGCAGGAACGACGGCAAGGAGTTGGCGTAGTCACCGTGGACGGTCGTTCCCGAGATCAGGGCCAAACCGACTGCGATGAGTCCCAGGCCCGTAAACACGATCGGCTTTGTCCCAAAGCGACGCATAAGCACGATGGAGAGAGGAGCGATCACCAGTAGGACGCCGGCGATGGGGGCGATCCGAAGGCCGGCCTGCAGTGCTGTGTAACCGAGGGAGAACTGTAGGTACTGGGTCAGCAAGAAGAGCCCGCCCATGAGAGCGAAGATCACGAGTCCCATGGCGCTCATGGCCACCGAAAACCGCCGCGACCGGAAAAACGCCAACTCGAACATCGGGTGGGTGGACCGCCGTTCCCAAAGCACGAACCCGGTCAATACGGCCACCGAACCGCTGAGTGCTCCCAGCACCAGCCCGGACGTCCACGAGCGGCTGGGCGCTTCGATGATCCCCCAAAGCAGCAGTGTCATGCCGACGATTGACAGGGCTGCACCCACCGGGTCGGGTCGCTTACTCGACGGATCTTTCGAATTGGGGACGAGCCAGCCGGCAGCCAACAGCCCCGCAACTGCGATCGGCACATTGACCAAGAAGACCGATCCCCACCAGTAATGCGACAGGAGCCATCCACCGAGGACCGGTCCGATGGCGACACCGAGCCCGGTGGTCCCCGACCAGATCCCGATCGCTCTGGCTCGTTCGTCTGGATTGGTGAAGACGTTGGTCAGGATGGCCAGGGTCGACGGCATGATGGCCGCTCCGCCGACGCCCATGAATGCCCGGGTCGCGATGAGCGTGTCCGGAGTCTTTGAGAAGGCGGAAGCAGCCGAGCCCGCTGCGAACACGACAAGCCCGGCCATGAAGATCCACTTGCGTCCGAGACGGTCACCCAGACTGCCTGCGACGAGCAGCAGTCCCGCCAGCACGATGGCGTAGGCATCAGCGAACCATTGGAGCTCGCTCGACGATGCATTCATGGACCGTGCGATGGCCGGCAAGGCCACGTTCAAGATGGTGGTGTCGAGGCTGACGACGAGCAGGCTGATGCACAGCACCGGCAAGGTGACCCACCGGTGCTGGGCCGTGATTGCATCGCTTCTGGTGCCCATCCCTGGATGATGATCGTGCCGTCCCGGTATGCCAAGGGCCGTAGGTCCCGTCTCTCGGGATGACAAGGACGGGAACCGTCCTTGGACGCAGAGGAGCCACCTTCGGAGGGTTCAAATTTGAGGCGTTCTCCCGACTCCCCCTCACGCCTCGAGCGGACAGCCCAGGCCGGACCGACTAGGCACTCACGACGACAAGTGGAACGGCACTTCGGTCACGGCGATGCCGCGATGCTGCTGCAGCGGTGTGCGAAGGCAAGATGGCGGATGTCGGTCTAGGTCCATGGCTCCTAGCGTTCTTTGATCGCACCCCCCGATTTCGGCTGCCTAGCGCTCTCTGTCATTCCGGGTGGCGACTCCTCTGTCGAGGAACCTGGGACCCGTCACATTGCCGCGGACCTTGCTTGTGACTGTTCGCGGCGCCCATCTTGCCAAGGCTGGTCTGCGGCAGCTCTAGGGTTTGGGTAAGTGCGACGTTGGCTCGGCGGCTAGGCGACTTGCCTCGTCATCGTCTCGAGCCAACTCAGCCGCCCGATCGACCGACACCCGACGCTGATAACCTTCGACCTCTCGGATGCTCTGATCGCCGTCCCAGCTGAGCAGCGGCGCCATCAGCATGGCGACGGCGGCTGCGGTCTCAGCGCCGCGGTGGTCAGTCTCGATGCCAATTCGGGTACGTCGAAGAAGCACGTCCTCGAGATGCCGAGCCCCTTCTCGACTGACCGCGTACACCACCTCTGCCGCCAGGTAGTCGGGTGCCCCCGCAAGCGGCTCGGCTAGAGCGGGGTCGGCGTCGATGAGGCCGAACAGTTCATCGATGAGCCCTCCATATCGATGGAGCAGGTGTTCGACCTGGGCGATGGAGAGACCGTGTTGCTCGGCCAGCAGCGGCCGCTGATTCCACCGGGTGAGAAACCCGTCAGCACCGAGGAGTGAAATCCGGTCGGTGCATGACGATGGCGTCGTTGTTCCGCCGATATCGACGGCGGCATCGATCGCATCCTGAGCGATGACGCGATAGGTGGTGAACTTGCCACCGGACACCACGACCAAGCCTGGAGCTGGACGTCCGATGGCGTGTTCACGCGACAACTTCGTTGTCTTGGCTGAAGTGTCGGACTTCCCTAGTCGGAGTCGGTGCGCACCGGCCTCTCCAGGGCCGCGAACGACGCCAACTCCGGCGACCAGTGGCCGTAGGCCAGCAAACACTGCTTCGACGTCCCCAGCCACCAGCGGGGTCTCCAATACCTGGTTCACATGGTTGAGCAGGTACTCGATGTCAGCCGCATTCGCTACAGGGTGGTCCTTCTGATGGTCCCAATCGGTGTCGGTCGTGCCGATGAGCCAGTGCTCTCCCCAGGGAAGTATGAAAAGCACGCTCTTTTCGGTCCGAACGACAACGGCGACTGAAGATGGGATCTTGGATCGCGGCACGACCAGATGAATGCCTTTGGACGGGCGGATGTGAAGCGGTCGACCGTGGCCGGCGAGGTTCTCGGTGTCTTCGGTCCATGCTCCCGTGGCAAGCACCGTGGCCCCGGCTCGCACGTTGAGCTCGCTACCGGTCTCAGTGTCCCGAACGACGGCACCAACGGTCACGTCGCCTTCCTGAACAAAGCCGACCACCTGGGCTCGATTGACCGCCACCGCACCGGCACTGACCGCGGTCCGAACGACCTCGAGGACGTACCGGGCGTCATCGACCTGCCCGTCGTGGTATTCGATGGCGCCGATCAAAGACTCCTTGCGGAGCCCAGGTGCCAGAGCGAGTGCCTTACGTCGAGACAGGTGGCGGTGGCGCGGAACCCCTCGCGACGATCCGGTGGACCAACCAAGAACGTCGTAGAGGGCGATGCCCGCGCCCACATAGAACCGCTCCCAAATCCGATGGTGAAGCGGGTAAAGGAAGGGAATCTGGTGGACGAGATGAGGGGCAACACGCCGAAGCAGGAGATCGCGCTCACGAAGGGCCTGGTGGACCAGCATGAAGTCCATCATCTGGAGGTAGCGCAGACCGCCATGGATCAGCTTGCTCGACTGGCTCGAGGTCCCTGACGCCCAGTCCTGGGCTTCCACGATGGCGACCGTGAGCCCTCGGGTGGCGGCATCGAGGGCCGCACCCGCCCCGACGATGCCGCCTCCGACCACGAGCACATCGAACTCCTCCGACGCCAGGCGTTCAATATCGGCTGGGCGGCGCTCCGGCGATAGCGCGATTGGGATCATGATCGATGAACCTCCGGTTGGTGGCACTCGCGAAAACGGCCGTGGGGCGCGACTACCACGGGATCCCCTGGACGGCCGTGCTGGCGACCAGGATCGAGGGGACGAGCAACGTCAGCACGACCACTCCCGTGAAGATCCTGCCCGTCTTCCAGAAGAGGTAGCTCGCCACGGTGCCGATGATGATGAACACGGGCACGAACTGGAATCCGACGATCGTCAGCAGCGGTTGACTGGATGTCATGAGCTGGCCGGTAGCGAACAGGACTCCGTACTCGATGCCCAAAAAGGCCACGTACCCGATCGTGAGCAAGGTCGTCACGGCCAACATGAAGGTCCCGAGCGACTTCATTCGAGGACGAAGTTGCCCGAAGACGATCACGGAAAGTGCGACGAAGTAGAGAAGGAATGGCCACAGGTAGTCGAGCACGATCTTCATGTGGGCATAGTCAACCGGCTTGATGTTGAACACCCAGAATCGCACGTCCGAGCTCCAGGCCCAACCGAAGAAGAACACGGCGGCATAGGTCGCGACCACCGTTGCTGTGCCGAGCAGCACGGAGCGCCAGATAAGCGTGCGGTCGACGGTGCCGTTTGGTTCGGCAATCCCGTAGGTGTGCAAGGAGCCCCGCTTGTCCTTCCGGGTCGTGAAGTGCCAGAGCAAGAACAAAAGGGTTCCGATGATCGCCCCTCCGACCGCCCAGGCGGCGACGCCGGTGGTGATCGTCTCGGGCAGATAGGGCCCGGCTGGAAGGTTGTTGGACCCCCACTCCTGGAGCCAGTAGAAGGTGACCGGGCCCAGGGCGACAAGAATCGCTGCTCCGACCCACCAAGGGATGCCTCGCATGGATCGGCTCTCGGGTCGATCCCGAGCGACCGTGGCGAAGTACGGCAGGCGCAGCAGTTCGCCCGCAACGCCGAACAAGAGCAGGCCGATCCCCAAAAGGCCGATCAGCGTTCCAATCTCGTCCCAGTACCAGATCTGGTTGCCCGGTGGTGTTGAGCCGACACCCTTCAAGGTCAACTGCATCCACGCCACCGTGTGTTGAATCGAGCTCGGGTCGATGGTCATTCCGGGATGGGTCGTTCCCTGGACGAGCAGCTCACGCCCAGTTCCAGCGGCGATTGAACCGTAGATCTTCCCTTTGACGATCGGTGCCGAGGCACCGAAGAACGTCTGCATCCGTTTGGAGTCGGGGAAGTCGCTCCCGGAGGGCATGTTCCACATCAGTTGGGAGAATTCGGAATACTGGGCCTCGTCTACCAACACATTGCGGGGGAAGGTGGGCGTTCCCGGCACCGGTTCATAGGTCGGGGTGGACACCGAAGAGCTCACCAGGACGATGGAGCGGTACGCGGTGGGATTGAGCGCCGCCGCCAACACCGACGCCCAGCCGCCCATCGAGTGCCCGATGATGCCGATGTCGCCGTGTCGAACAATCGAAAGGCTGTTGATAAACGCGAGGGCAGCGGGACCGCCGAACTCGTCAGTGAACGCTGGTGCTTGCGAGGCGCCTTGCCCGGTCTGGTTGGCGGCGAGCACCACACATCCGCGTCGGGCCATTTCGATCGAATAGCCGTCCATCGTGTCGACCGAGTTGATGTAGCCGTGAATGGTGACGACGCCGCAGGCCGGTGTCTTTGCGGTGGCGGTGGAGGGTATGTAGAGCAGTCCGGTCTCAACCAGACCGGACTGGGTGAGGAAGCTCACTGGCTCGACGCGGATCCGGCCGCCAGCCGTTTGACCGGTATTGGCGACAAGACCACCGATCAAGATGGTGAGCAGTCCCACGATCAAGACCTTTCGCGACCCGGTGCGGAACATCGAACGGAACCAACGCGCCGCGGCAGAAAGTACCGATCCCTCGTCTGCCCCCCCAGTGGGAACGGCGATTTCCGTGGAACCTGATGCGTCGGTCATGTCGTGCTCCCCTCGCGCCGATGTTTACCGAGATCGTGATTGGACGACGGGTCCCTGCATAGGGCCTTAGGTCCCAATGCATCGTTCGCGTTCGCGTTCGCGTTCGCGTTCGCGTTCGCGTTCGTGGACGTGCAATGTCTTTCGCTGCCGATCGGTGCGGCGGAGCGTGCCTACACAATGCCCTGATCAGGTGGCTACCGCATGCACGCTGGAAGAGCTGGCCCAAGGAGAGCCATCAACCTGAGTGGTCGTTGTTCGGGCGACCGGCGACTTGTCCTCGGGATCATCACCGATCGCACCAGACCGGTCGCACAACGATTGACACCGGACAGCCAGTTCAAAGTCACGACGGACTCGGGCCGGCCTCGTCACGCAACTGTCAGCGAACCGCCGTCGAGCCGGCGACGCACCGCCTCGATCGGCGGCCCTGCTCGATGAGGCAGTCGAGTCTCGACAGATTCCCGCGGGGGTTCGGTTGGTGACCTGGCCGTCGGCCGGGGAGCGCTGGGACCTTCGACCCTACCGAGCACTGCCGGGGCACGGTCATGCTGGGTCGTACGACCGAGTTCACGCCACACTCGCTGCGTGGCCGAAAGGACAGCGCCATGACTGTTGTGTCTCAGATTGCAGCACCCATGAATGTTCGTTCGGATTTTCCGGCATTCGGAGCATTGCAAGGGGTGACGGTTCTTGATACCGGAGGGGTGGTCGCGGCACCCTTCGCCTGCGAGCTGGCCGCTGAGTGCGGTGCCCAGGTGATCCGCGTCGAGCTGCCGACCGAAGATGTCGTGCGAGGTAACCCGGACGCCTTCCGAAGAGGACTCCTACGTGAATCCGCCTGGTGGGCACAGGAAGATCGCAACAAGCTTGGAATCGTCCTGGACTTCTCCAACCCCGAAGGCAAGGAGGTGTTCGCGTCGCTGGTCAAAAAATCTGACATCTGGATCGAGTCGTCGATACCCGGCACGTACTCCGATCATCTCGGGATCACCGACGAGTGGGTCCATCAGCTCAATCCGAGCCTGGTCATCGTTCACGTTTCAGGGTACGGACAGTACGGCGATCCGCAGTATTTCAAGCGGGCGTCATACGACATGATCGGCCAGGCATTCAGTGGCTTCCTGGACATGAACGGTGAGCCCGACGGGCCGCCGATGAAGTCCAACCCCTACACCAATGACTACATCACCTCGCTGTGGACCCTGTGGTCGGCACTGGCCGGGTACATCTCGGCCCAGCGCACCGGGCAGGGCCAGTCCATTGACGTCGCGCAGTTCGAGTGCCAGTTCAAGATGCTCGGCGACAACGCCATCGACTATCTGATGTTCGGGCACGAGCACCACCGGGCCGGGAATTTCGACCCATCGGGCGCCCATCCCTACGGGGTCTACCCGACCAAGGACGGGTGGCTGTGCATCGGGGCGGTTGGCGGCCCGTTCCAGCGGTTGAAGAAACTGGTGCCCGCCCTGGACCAGGACAAGTACCAGACCATGGTCGATCAGATCACCTACGGCCAGGAGATTCGCGAACACCTGGAGGCATGGCTGGCCGAACGTACCAGTGAGGAAGCCGAATTGGCCCTCAACGCGGTCAAGGTCCCGTCCAGCCGGGTGATGACCATGAACGATATTGCCACCAACCCGCACTACAAGGCCCGCGACATGATTATCGAGTGGACCGATCACGTCGGGGGCAAGGTCCGCGGCGTCGGTTTCGCCCCCAAGTTCTCCGGCACGCCCGGCCGGGTCTGGCGGGGAGCCCCTGACCGAGGGCAGGACACCGAAGCCGTCCTGATCTGGGCCGGCTACGACGCCCAGCAGATCGACGCCCTCAGGGCCGGTGGCGCCGTCGAGTAAGTGGACCAAACCCGCGAATAACCGGGCGCCCCGAAAGCGGTACACCACCGACCTCGAAGCGGATCAGAGCTTGAAGCCCGACCAGAAACCAGAAGGAGTAGACAGATGGACTTTTCCCTCACTGACGAGCAGCAACTGCTGCTGGACAGCTTTCAGGAACTCCTCGACCGGGAGTGCTCCGAGTCCTACATCGCCGAGCTCGACCGGACCCACCAGCCAGCGACAGCGTTCAACAAGGCATTGTCTGAGGCCGGGTTCAGCTCCCTCGGCTTTCCCGAGGAGTACGGCGGGACCCCCGCGGATGCACTCACGCTGGTCCTGCTGGCCGAGAAGGCCGCGCATCAAGGCCTCACGAACGGGTTCGGTGGGGCCCTCTTGCAGGTCCGGGACATCCTGATGTTTGGCAGCGAGGAGCAGAAGAAGACAGTGCTCGCTCTCTACCAGGCCGGCGAAAGCCCCTTCAGCCTGTGCATCACCGAGCCGGGGGCCGGGTCCGACGACGCGGGGATGACCACGACCGCCACTCGTGCGGATGGCAAAGTCATCATCAACGGGTCGAAGACGTTCATCACCGGCGCCCAGGAAGCCAAGTACGGGCTGGTCCTCACTCGGGACCTCGAAAACCCGCATCCGCATCGGGCCATGTCGATGTGGCTGATCCCCATGGATCTGCCGGGAATCACCATTCACCCGCTGGAGAAGTTCGCCTGGAACAACGAGGAATTCAACGAGGTCTTCTTCGACCACGTCGAGGTTGACCCCTCGACGCTGGTTGGCGAGGAGAACAACGGGTTCTTGCAGCTGATGAAGAACTTCGAGTTCGAGCGCGTCGTCATCGCTGCCAGTGTGCTGGGCCAGGCCCAGGCGGCGTTCGAGGACGCGGCCCGTCACGCCGCGACCCGCAAGCAGTTCGGGCAACCGATCGGTGACTTCCAGCTGATTCAGCTGAAGCTGACCAACATGGCGGTCAAGCTGGAGAACATCCGGAACCTCGTCTACAAGTCGGCGTGGATGATCGACGCCGGCCAACCACTCAAGACCATGGCCTCGATGACGAAGCTCTACGCGACACAGGCCGGCTTCGAGATCGCCGATGACGCCCTCCAGATCTTCGGGGGGATCGGGGTGACTGCGGACGCCCGGATATCTCGGCTCTGGCGGGACATGCGCCTCAACCGGATCGGTGGGGGCACCGACGAGATGATGATCCACACCGTGGGCCGCCAGATCGTGAAGGACTTCGGTTGACTCGGTCCAGGAGACAGCAGTGACGATCACCGTTCTGTGCAAGTGGTGTCCCGATACTGAGGACCTCGAGGTCGGTTCGGATGGTTCGATCTCGTTCGAACGTGCCAAGTGGTCGATCAGCGAATATGACCGGGTGGCCCTCGAAGTGGCCACGTCGCTCGCAACCGAAGTCGGCGAGGTGGTGGCCGTTGTCGCCGGAACGTCGATCATCGACACGTCGATGACCCGCAAGTCGGTCCTGTCTAGAGGGCCCGACCGGCTTGTCATGGTGGTCGACGATCGGCTCGCGGAGGCCGATGCGCGTCAATCGGCGTCGGCACTGGCCGGTGCCATCGCCCGGATCGGCGACGTGGACCTGGTGCTGTGCGGGGCTGGATCGACCGACTTGTTCGCCCAGCAGGTCGGCATACAGGTCGGTGAGCGGCTCGGGTGGCCCACTCTCAATGAAGTGGCCAGCGTGCACCTCACGGGCTCGTCGTGCCGCGTCGAGCGTCGAGTCGTCGACGAGATCGACACGCTCGAGGTGGCGTTGCCGGTCGCATTGGCGGTGACCGCTGATGCCGCGCTGCCCCGGGTGCCGGGCATGCGCGAGATCCTCGCCGCCGGCAAGAAGCCGACCGTCGTCTGGTCGCTCGACGACCTCGGACCGCCTGCAGCGGTCGATCGGGCGTCGCAGGTCGTCTCCACCGTTGCCCGGTCCCACTCGACCCGCCTCCAGGTCCTATTCGAAGGCAGCCCGACCGAAGCGGCGGCACAGCTGGTCGGTGCCCTCCGCCACGAGAGCCTGGTCTAGGAGCAGTGCCATGACCACGACACGACCGACATGGGCCATCATCGATAGCGCCACCGACGTCGGCGTTCTGTTAGGCGCGGCTCGGCAACTCTCCGATGTCGTGGTGGCGTTGGTGATCGGACCACGCCACCTGGTCGAGCAGGCGAGCAGTTCGGGGTTCTCGGAGACCCGCTGGCTCGGAGAGCCCGCCGCCACCGTTGGCAGCGAGGACTATGCCGCAGCTATTGCCGAACTGGCCCTGCGGGAGACCCCCACCGCCGCACTGATGGCGTCGTCCACGCGCAACAGGCTGCTGGCCGGGCGGCTGGCGGCCCGTCTGGACACGTCGGCGCTCACCGACGTGAGCGACTTGCGGACCGAGGACGACACGGTCGTCGTCACCCACTCCCTCTACGGTGGAGCCGCGCTGCGCACCGAGCGATTGCTCTCTGCCATCGGTGTGATCACCATTTCCGCCGGCGCGTTCGCTGCCTTCGGCAGTGGTCCATCCTGGCCTGGCCCGATCGTCGAGGCCTCCTGCGCTGTGACGCCGCCGCCGATCAGCTTGCTCGAACGGCGATCGGAGCCGCGCTCGGCCGGAACACTGCCCCAGGCCAAGGTGGTGGTGGGCGCAGGCCGGGGAGTGGGTAGCCGTGACGATCTCGGCGTAGTCGAGGAGCTGGCGCAAGCCCTGGGCGGACAGATGGCGTGCACCCGACCCCTAGCCGAGGGGCTCAATTGGATGGGTCGGGACCAGTACCTCGGCGTGTCCGGCTTGTCGATCGCGCCCGATCTCTACGTCGCCGTGGGCGTTTCCGGCCAGATGCAGCACATGGTCGGTGTCGACCAGGCTCGGGTGATCGTGGCCATCAACAACGACAAGGCCGCGCCCGTGTTCGCCGAATCGGACTACGGCATCGTCGGCGATCTCCACCAGGTCGTCCCCGCTCTGGTGGACGCGTTGAAGGCGGTGTCGTGACCGGGACGACCGAGGACTTCGACGCCATCGTCGTTGGCGCTGGGCCCGCAGGATGCGCGGCGGCCTACCGAATGAGCATGGCAGGCCTGTCGGTCGTGCTCATCGAGCGGGGAGAGACCCCCGGGTCCAAGAACCTGAGCGGAGGCGTGCTGTACAGCGCCGTCCTCAATGAGCTGATTCCCGGCTTCTACGAGACCGCCCCGGTCGAGCGACCGATCACCCGTCACACGACCACGTTCTTGACCAAGGAGGCCAGCTGTTCGCTCGACTACCGCTCGGCCGGGCTCGGGGCACCCCCCTACAACGCCTTTAGCGTCCTACGGGCCAAGTTCGACGAGTGGTTCGCAGGCGTGGCGGAACAGGCCGGCGCGTTCGTCATGCCGGGTATCCGGGTCGACGAGCCCGTCGTGGAGAACGGGGCCGTGGTCGGCGTCCGAGCCGGCGACGACGTGCTGCGGGCGCCGGTGGTGGTGGCGGCAGATGGCGCCAATTCCTTTCTGGCCCAAGCGGCCGGGCTCCGACCTCGGAATGCACCCAAAGATGTCGCGTTGGGTGTCAAGGCCATCATCAGGCTTCCCCGCCACACGATCGAGAACCGCTTCGGGCTGGTGGGCGACGAGGGCGCAGCCTGCTCGTTCGATGGCGAGGTGACGGCGGGCATGATGGGCGGTGGGTTCCTCTACACCAACATCGACTCGCTCTCGGTGGGGCTGGTCGTGCGTCTCGACGACCTCATCGAGAGCGGCGCCAAGGCTTCGCAGCTCCTGGCCGATTTCCTCGACCATCCGCTCGTCCAGCCGTTGCTCCGCGACGGGGAGCTGGCTGAGTACGGCGCCCACCTGGTGCCCGAGAGCGGCTCGGCCATGACCCATCGTCTTTTCACCGACGGCATGGTGGTGGCGGGCGATGCGGCTGGATTTGCCATCAACAGCGGACTGGTGGTCCGAGGAATGGACCTCGCCATCGGCTCCGGCGTCTGTGCGGCCGACGCGATCATTCAGGCGAAAACGCTCGGCGATTTCTCCGCACACTCCCTTTCCGCCTACCAGGATCGGCTTGAGGACGGGTTCGTGCTGAAGGACCTCCACACGTATGCCCGAGCACCACACTTCCTGGACCGCCATCAGCTGTACTCCACCTACCCGGAGTTCCTCACCCAGCTCCTCCATGGCATCTTCGCCACGGACGGCACGCCTCGGCAGCACCTCGTGACCGTCGCCCGCCGCGCCATGAACGACAGCGGGCTGAGGATGTCGGCCCTCATGGGCGACGCCGTGGCCGCAGGGCGATCGTTATGAACGTCCCGCCGGTACCCGGACTGTTGGGCCTCGACCACTTCGAGGTGGACCGAGACCATCCCCATATCGCCATCGACCACGACGTCTGCGAGACGCGCTGCACGCAGCGGTCCTGTCTCACCGTGTGCCCGGCTGACGTCTACACCGAGCACGAGGGTCGGATCATCCCCGATACGGCCGCTTGCCTCGAATGTGGCACCTGTGTCATCGCCTGTGTGCCCGAAGCGCTCTCGTGGCACTATCCTGACGGCACTCACGGCGTCCAGTACCGCTACGGCTGAATCTCGTCCCAAACAAACTCATCGGCGACCCTCACCGTGATGACTGGGTTCGGCGGACAGGGAGGGCAAGGACGGCGGAGAGCCACAGGGCGGCCGGTTCATTGCTCCCGAGCCACCGAACGGCCGGCCTCGGCACTAGCTACCGGTCCCTTCAAAAATCGCGCTGAGGTTCAGCGAGGGAACGTGGTGATTTGATGCCAGAGTCACCCACGTGCGCGCCAGAGAGTCCTTACCGGCGCCGAGCACGGTGCCGATCAGGCCGGCTGCTTCGGCAAGATCTTGAGAGGGGATTTTGGGGAGGAGGACCTGCCAAATGGCCTCTTCCAAAGCGTTGAACGCGGTTTGGACCTCCCCGATTCCAAAGCCAAATTCAAAGCGTTCGTGCGCGACTGTCTCCGCATAGCGGCAGATTCCTCCCAGATCGCGCTCGGTGATGCACTCGAGGACCAAACGGTATAAGTCTTTGAGGTGTCGGTCCGTCTCCTCTGACCCGGCGGCCTCATAGTGGGCGAGGCGGAAACGTTGCAGGGCGCCAGATGCTTCCTGAAGCACTTCGCTTTGCGTCGCAATCATAAGGTTGACCAGTTCCATGTCCGCTCTCTCCCTTTGATTGATGGTGCATCAGTGGAGACGTCTTCCAATAGAGCCGTTTGTCACTTTCGCCAACCTCCGCTCCCAGCACCCTCCTATGAACGGGACCTCTGGCCCTGGGGGGAGCCGCTCGGACAGGCCATGCTTGCGCCGTGGAGACACGACCAGATTTGGTGGACCGTTGGCGGCACAGCCGAGCCATTCCATGGGTCCGGGTATTCGGGGGCCTACTGCTCGTCCTAGCCGGCGTTTGGCTCATCGTCGCCGGTCCGCTTTTCCAGCGCCTATGGCTGGACATCATTGGGGTCTCCATGCTCATCCTCGGCGGTTACCTCTCCTGCCTGGGATTGACGGTTCTGCGGCACGCGCCGAGCAATACCCGAGAGTGAAGCGGTAACTGCCGAAGAGTTACGGACTCACAAGGCCACTCTGCCTCCCCGCATATGTCAACAACCTCCGTGGGAATCACAACGTGAGCGCGGGGAATCTGGACGTGCCCACGGCAAGCCAGGATGGGTCATGGCCTTTGTGGGCCATTTCACCCAAGCCGCGCACGTACCCGGTTGGGGCACGCCAGTTGTGGCCACCGATGGCGGCCCGGGCCCAGACTCGAGGATCCAATCCAGTGTGTCGCAGATTGCTCCGTGTCCCACTGGGTCGAATGCATGACCCATTGCTGGGACTTAGATGGCGTGGGCTCCTGGCAGCTCCGTGATCGAAACATTCAGAGAAGAATGCAACGGAATGACCTGGTTCCGCCGGCCGTGCACGACGGCAAGCGGCACGGTAGTGACGACACGTTTGGCAATAGACCGTGGGGCTCCGTCGGATTCCATATTGGATGAATTCGCACGCGTGAATGCCGTTGGGCAACGACCCGGCCGAGCTTGGTGCGGGTCAAGGCCACCGTGAGCAGGGCTCGTACCCGAAGCGGGATGTGCCCGTCGGCTGGGGTATGGCGGCTGCGGGCACGCGCAACAGCTGCGGCGACGTCGTTGCATTCGTGCGACGACTTGAGGGTGGTCCTTGGTGGCGGCCAGACCGTGCACCAGCACGACGATGGCTCACCGTCACCCAGGCCGCGGCCGTTGTCGGTGACCTCAAGGAGGCATTCGTCGTTGTCCACCCGGAGCAGAACCTCTGCCTGGGTGGCCTGGGCATGGCGTCCGATATTGGTGACTGCCTCGCGGACGGCGGCCAAGAGATGTTCGGCCACCTGGTCCGGGACGCTCCCGTCCACCGGTCCATCGAAAGATGAGCGAACGTCGAAGCCCACCACGACTCGAAGTTCCTGGAGCAGCGAGATCACGCTGGAGCGCAAACCCGGTTCGTTGCCGACCAGGCCCAGCCCGAAGATGACCGAGCGGAGCTGGCGGATGGTGTCGTCGAGATCTCCGACGACCGTTTGTATCCGGTCTGACACCTCGAGGGCCTTGGCACTTCCGGCGATACCCTGGAGAGAGCGTCCGGCCGCAAACAGGCGCTGGATGACCGTGTCGTGCAAATCTCTGGCGAGCCGGTCGCGCTCTTCGAACACCACCGCCTGCTGGGCGTGGCGATGGAGGCGTGCGTTTTCGATCGCCACGCCCAGCAGCCACGGCTAACGCCCCGATTAGCGCCTCGTCGTCGCTCGTGAACTCGGCCCATCCGACCTTGTCGGTCAGATAGAGATTCCCGTAGATCGCATCTCGCACTTTGATCGGCACGCCCAGAAACGAGGTCATGGGCGGGTGGCCGGCGGGAAAACCGAAACTGTCGGGATGCGAACTCAGCTCACGAACTCGAAGAGGCTGGGGATCGGTGATGAGGGTCCCCAATACCCCTCTGCCGGTTGGATGAGCCCCGAGACGCTCCACCTGGTCGGGCTCAAGTCCGACGGTGATGAACTCGGCTAGGGCACTGCCATCCTCGGTGAGGACCCCGAGAGCGCCGTAGCGGGCACCGGTCATCGACCGGGCCTCTTCGATGACATGGCGAAGCAAGGACGCCAAGTCGAGATCGGCCTCGATCAGCAACATCGCCTCGAGGATGCGGCAACCGCAAGCCGGCGGGGAACAGTGGAATCTGAGCTCAGCGAACGACCAAAACCGGGAGTGTGCCGAGATGAAGGACCTTGTGGGTGGTACTTCCGATGATGAGGCCTACCAATTCGGTGTGGCCACGCGAACCCAAGACGATGACGGTCGAGCCCGATGACGTCGCTTCGTCGAGGATCTCACCAGCGGCATGTCCGTGGAGCGCTCCTCGGACGACACCGGTTGCCCCGATGCCGGCACTGACAAGTTGATCTACCGCTCCGTCAACGAGTTGATGCGCTTCCGCCTTATCTTCGAGGTCAACCTGTCCGGCTCTCCCGGCGAACCCAAACTCGCGTACGTGCAAGACCCGGACCTCGCCATGCGAGAGCTTGGCGAGGGACTCGGCGGCGTCCAACACGGTGCTTTTCTGGGCAGACGCATCGATTGCTAACAGAATTCGTTCAAACATCGAGGTTCCTTTCGTCCGGGATAGCGACGTCTACCAGTGTCATCGGGCCGGTTTTGCCCAGGTAGAGCCGAAGGTCCCGACCCCGGCTTTGACGGGATCAACTCGCGATGCTCGATATCGGACATACAAGACCAGTCCGAAGCGTTGTATGAGGTGAAGGTCGAAAAAGGAGGTGCGGGGTGTGATCAGGAAGAGATCGTTAGGCCGAGGCCAGAACCGCAAAGGGGTTTCCGGATTTGGTTTGCCGGACCTTCTCCTATAGGCAAGCGGCTCTCCCCAGCACTTGGGAGGCGTTGCAGCGGCAAGGGGCTCGGAAGGCTCCAGGAGTTCGTTTCCCAGTTGGTCGGCCTCGGTAAGAAGTCAACAAAGCGCCCGATCCCTGCTGAGCGTGGGGACGGGCGCTTTCCCTGTATGAGCTAGGCCGGGTAAGCCGTCTATCCGCAGCTCGGGTGTAACCAAGAGCGTCGTCCCTGCCAGTTACCCAATGCCACCGTGACCAGGACCTTTGGCCCTACTCGGCGTCTACTGGTTCCGACATCCTCGGGCGTTGCCGCAATCCCTGAGTATCCCCGACATCTTGCGATGAGCGCTCCGCTCAAGAGCACAAATACGGGCACTACCATGATCATCAATACGGTGATCGGCGAAGCGAGGGGCGAAGATCCATTGTCGACCTCACGATTATGCGAAACCAGAGAAGGGATCGGCTGTGTCGCCAGCGGTTGGCCACGTCAAGTCGTGTTGGCATCGTGCAAGCATGGCCTGGCCGAGTGGCTCCGCCCAGGGCCAGAGGTCCCCCCGATGGCCTGGGTGCCGTCCGATGTTGTTGACTGCTTCTCGGACTGTGGCCACTGGATGCTCGGTCACCTGATCGGGGATCGCCGAGTCGATTGGGCCATCGAAGAAGGCCCGAACGTCGAAGCCCATGCCCTGGCCGGTTCGCCGGGGACCGATCGATGCTTCTTCTTCGGTCGAGCCCACGGTGAGGAATTCGGACAGGCCGGTGCGATCCTCGTTCAAGGCCCAGAGCGCCGTAACGGGCTCCGGTCATCGACCGACCCCTCCTCAATTACGTGACCGAGGAGGGTCGGCATTTCGAGGTTTGTCTCGATCACAAGCTCCGCTTCCACCCCGATTCATCGTCACCGAGGTCACCTAGAAATGCATGGGCTAGATGACGACCGGCTGTGAGTTCGGACGGACCCGCGAACTTGCACACGCCATGACCAGGACCTTCGGCCCTACCCGGCGCTCGCTGGCTCCGGCAGAGTTACATCATCGATGAAACGAGGAGCTGACGATGGCCAAGGACGCCAATATTGATCAGGTTCCGACCGAGACTGAGCACGATACGGTCGAGAAGTTGGGTTACGTGCTCGACGAGTGGCGCGCCCGGACCGACGAACTGTTAGTGCAGTTCGACCTGGCCGCCCACAACATTCGTGACGAGGTGCATAAGCGTCTCGAAGTGGCCCAGAACGTCTATTTGGCCGCCAGGTCACAACTGGGTGCCGTCCGCCACGACGCCGATTCGAACCTCAATTCGGCGCGCGAGGCTGTCGAACAGCTCATCCATGATCTCCGCCGGGTCTGTGACGCCATGGAAGCGGTGGTGCGACGCTCGAGCAAGGAGTGATCCCTTGAAGCTCGTGCCGCATCTTCGTCGGCACTCCAACGGTCCGGTTCGGTGACCTTCTTCGATCTTGTCCTTCGAAATCTCTGGTCGAAGAAGGCTCGATCCATCGGGCTGGCCTTCGCTGTCGCCATCGCCGTGATGGCTGTGGTCACCCTCGAGGTGACTAGCAGTAGCCTCGAGCAGTCGGCGGCGGCCATCATCTCGGTGGGCAAGGCCGATTTTACGGTGGCCCAAAAGGGCGCAGCGGATACCCTGGCCAGCACGATTGATGTTGATGAGCTGGCGCGTCTCCGCCACACCCCGGGGGTGGCCAGCGCGGTCGGCGTGCTGGTCGAGACCCAACGCATCAATGCCGAGAACCCCGTTTTCATCGAGATCGGGATCAATCCAAGCGACCTCAGGGCGTTTGGTGTGAAGATCGTCGCCGGACACCACTACTCGGCGACGGCCGAACACGAGGTGATGCTGGGCTGGACGGCAGCGGCCAACTTGGGGCTGCATGTGGGTGACCGTTTCAACGCAAACGGAACCTGGAACACGGTTACCGGCATCTACTCGACTGGGAACGCCTTTGGTGACGCAGGAGCGATGTTCCCGCTCCCGGCCATCCAGGGTTACAACCGGGTCCCGGGGATCGTGACCCTGGCCTTTGTCAAGGTGACAAAGGCCGCTTCCATCACAGCGGTGGCGGCGCGTGTCGACTATGACCAACCCGAACTAACAACCATCCGTACGGCGGCCCAGTTTGGGCGGGCCGATCAGGACCTGGTCTATCTCCAGGCTGCAGTGAACGGCAGCACTGTGCTCGCGATTCTGATCGGAGCCGTCATCATTGGTAACACCATGCTGCTCTCACTCTTTGAACGGACCCGCGAGTTCGGGCTCTTGCGGGCGGTCGGATGGACTCGCCGGCGAACACTTGGGTTACTGCTCGGTGAGAGCCTCCTACTTGCGCTCGTCGGTGCGACCTTGGGCGTCGCGCTGTCGTTCGCAATTGCGGTCGTGCTCGAGAATCTGCCTGCGCTCAAGGGAATCCTGCATCCCAATTTCACCGAGGGCGCATTCTGGAGAGCGCTTTTCACCGCGCTCGTCATGACTCTGATTGGCTCACTGTATCCGACGATAAGAGCCGCCCTTCTGTCTCCGCTGCGAGCCCTCAGCTATGAGTGAGCGCATGGCCCACCAGTTCGCCATCGAGGTTAAGGACGTGAGCCGCGTTTATCCGGGCCCAGTCCCAGCGCTGGCTGCCTTTGACCTCAGCGTGGAATACGGGGAGATGGTGGCCATCACTGGCCCTTCGGGCTGTGGCAAGTCGACCCTGCTTCATCTGCTCGCCGCGATCGACACGCCAACCTCCGGCTCGGTAATCGTGGGGGGACGTGATCTGGCTTCGATCCGGGACCTCAGCGCGTATCGCCGCCATGACGTCGGACTTGTGTTCCAGTTCCATAATCTGCTGCCCCAGCTCCCCGCCCTCTCAAATGTCGCGCTCCCGATGTTCGGGACACATCGCTCGGCCCGGCAACGTAAGGCCCGGGCTCGGGAGCTGCTCGCCGAAGTCAACCTGGGTGATTGCGAGGATCGCCTCCCTACCGAGCTCTCGGGTGGCGAGCGTCAAAGAGTGGCGATCGCGCGGTCCTTGGCCAACGAACCGAAGATTCTGCTCGCCGATGAGCCCACCGGGAGTCTCGACTCGGCATCGAGTACGCGCCTCTTGGAATTATTCGAGCGACTCACCAACGGAGGAACGACCATCGTGATGGTGACGCATGACTCTGATGTCGCCGCCCATGCTCACCGCGTTATAGAGATGCGCGACGGTAGGGTCATCGTCGGAGCGTCAACACGCCTGTAAAACATTCAGGGGAAATGGCACCCCGGATGAAAGTCCCGGAATTGCCCTCAGGCGAGGCCGCGGGACTCCTCGACGCGATGTCTCCAGATGATGATCACGCCGGGGGCAGCCCCATAAGCAGCCAGGACCAGCCAGTGCCGCGCCGAGAGACTCTGGCCGTCGAGCAGCGCCAACGCCAGCGACGAATGGTGGAAGCTCGGCAGGATCCTGGCCGCGGTCTGAAGGAAACCGGGCATGCTGCTCACCGGCGTGAACAGGCCACCGAAGTAGCCGAGGACGAACATGAGCACGGTGATGACCGGATAGGCCGTCTCGGAGTGGACCATGAAACCCACGAAGACGCCGAGGACGGCAAAGGGTAGAGCGGTCACCCACATGATCCTCCGTCCGACCCCTACGCCAGGGCATGAGACGCATCAACGGCTCGATCAACCACCGACCAATCGGGTCCCCATACTCCGGCAGGTACTTTCCCGCGGCCAGCGGCAGGTCGTCGGGGTGCACGTACACCGGAAGATCCCAACTCCGCGCCATCTCCAGCGCCGAGCCTGAGTGATCGCCGTGCGCATGCGTGAGCAGGATTGCGTCGAAAGCGCTGTCGTCACCCCCGCGGAGGAGGTTCCCGTCATGCCACGTCGTAAGTCCCTCCGCTCCCAGCTCTACCGAGGCGCCCGCGACCTCGGGAACCTCGTGGCGCCACCGTTCACGACGCCAGTTGCAGCACCGTGAGCTGGTCAGCCTTTTGATGCGCAGGATGCCGAATCCAACTCCCGACGAAGGCACGCGCCTGCTCGCATGCCTCGGCGATCGATGCGCCCTGTGCGTAGGAGGCCGCTGCCACCGATGCCGCTCGATTCACCGCACCAGGCTGGCCCGGGAACTCCGAGTCAACCCACGCTCGGACGATTTCAGCCAACACTTGCTCGTTTGTCACCTCGACCACCTCAATGAGACCATATGGCGATAGTCCGGGGCCGGGCAGGGTCGAACGTCCCATTCTTGACCTTGAATGGCCGCCGTCCACGCCTGCCGGCTTGGACGGCGCTTGCTGGGGCGGGCCCGGGCGTTGCTGTTCCCCATCGACTGGCCAGAGCCCTTCGGTCTCGTGATGGCCGAGGCGATGGCCTGTGGTACTCCGGTCATCGCGTGCCCGCTCGGGGCCGTCCCAGAGGTGGTGACTGACGGCGTTACCGGGTTCCTCTGCTCCACACCCGAGGACTGCCGTGCCCGTGCCGAGCAGTGCTTCTCGGCTCAGACGATGGCGGCCGGTTATGAGCGTGTGTACCGAAGAGCACTGGACGGTGTGGTCTCGGGTGGTGGCGCGGTCCTTGAACGCGTCGCTGAGCTGGCTTGACGAAGGGGCGTGTTGGGCAGGGCGGCTGGGATAGCGAATCGGTCGGTCGATCCACCGCCCGGTGCACAGGGCAGCCCGCCCACCCGGACGGTGTGGACGCAGCGGTCGTCCGAGGTCGTTACCTTCGCCCTGTCGTTATGTTGCACCAAGGTCCGACGATGACTAGAGCACAGAGTTGTTGCTCAATCTGAATGGAGAAATGACGTCACTCACATATCGCGAGTCATGTCATCGAATGGCCGACCCTCGCCTGGCCTGAGCGGTGGCGGCATCTCTTCGAATTCGATAATGACCAACAGAAGTGGCTCCGGGTAGAAGAGTTTCACGATGGCGACACGCTTGTCGTGAGGGCAGCGCTGCTCGATATCGACCCGGAGAACGACGTGGAGGTGACCACGACCGACGGAGTGGTTCGGATCCGCGCACACCGCGAGCAAAAGACGGAGCAAAAGGAGAGGCGGGGCTATCGCTCGGAGTCCCGCTACGGCGAGTTTGAGCGTGAGATCGCTCTGCCGCAGGGAGTGACCGCCCAAGATGTGAAGGCCACGACACGAATGGCATCCTCGAAGTCAGAGTCCCCTGCCCGCACGAGACCGAGAGCGAGCAGACTAAGAATGCCCGTTGTCCGAGCGTGAGCAACGCGTGTTCGTGGACCTTGGGCTGCCCGCGGCGAAGAAGGCAAAGTTTTCCCTTAGGGGCTCGCATCCAAATCCTATTCGGGCCCTCGATCCGGGGCCAAGTGGCGGACGAACCAGTCCCGGGCCAGGCCCGCAACTTCTTTCAGGGCGCCGGGTTCTTCGAAGAGATGTGTGGCACCGGGGACGACGGAGAGGCGACTCTCGCAACGCAATTGCTCTTGTGCTTGTCGGTTGAGGTCGAGCACCAGCTCGTCGGTTCCGCCCACGATCAGCAACGTCGGCGCCCGCACCTCAGCGAGCACCGAAAAGGCCAAGTCGGGTCGTCCTCCGCGCGAAACGACTGCGGCCACCCGCGCGCTTGGTTCAGCGGCCGCCCAAAGGGCTGCCGCAGCCCCCGTGCTCGCTCCGAAAAAGCCGATTCTTAACCCGGTCATTTCAGGTTGTGCTTCGAGCCACTTGGTGACGAGCCCCAAGCGGTCGCCGAGCAGAGGAATGTCGAAGACCTGAGCGCGGTCGAGCTCCTCGTCGGTGGTGAGGAGGTCGAAGAGAAGCGTGCCAAGCCCGGCCCCATTCAGGATCGAGGCGACGAAGCGGTTCCGGGGGCTGCGGCGGCTGCTGCCACTTCCGTGGGCGAACACGACCATCCCTATCGGGACCTCAGGAACAGTGAGATGTCCGGCAAGACGAACCGGCCCGGCGTCCACTTCGACCTCTTCGTCCCGAACCGGGGGATCATCTCCGATGTTTTCCATTGCGGGCGACGCGGTGACAACCCTGGTCGCCCGTTGTAAGAGAACTATCACCTCGTCGTCGGAGGTTGGGGAGAAGTCCCGATACCACTCGCCGACGGCATAGAAGGGTTCGGGGGTTTCAAGGCACACCACTTGGTCGCAGATATCGGCCAACTCGTTGAGAGAGGACCGGGACGCAACCGGCACCGCAATCACCACGGGCGCTGCGCCCTGGGCCCTGGCCACCTGGCAGGCCGCACGAACAGTAGAGCCGGTCGCAATGCCATCGTCCACGATCACTGCGGTGCGCGCACGCAGCTCTGCGGGAGGACGGTTGCCGCGGTACAGCCGCACCCGTCGTTCCAGTTCGGCTCGCTCCCGTCGCTCCACCGCAGTGAGTTCGGTCTCGCTAACCCGGGCTAACTGCAAGATCTCACGATCGAGGATCCGCACACCACCCTCACCGATCGCGCCCATAGCCAACTCTGGCTGGAAAGGCACGCCGAGCTTGCGTACCACGATGACATCGAGCGGCGCGTCGAGCATCTGGGCCACCTCGAAGGCGACGGGCACCCCACCCCTGGGTAGCCCGAGGACCACGACGTCGCTATTCCCGAGATGTTGTCGCTGAAGCTGTTTGGCCAACCGCCGGCCGGCGTCCATCCGGTCACGAAACACCACGACCACCTCCTCACGGACTACTGCCAGCGTCTGCCTCTGTCGGTGGGCGTGTTAGGGCCGATGGTCCCAGTTCAGTGGGGTTTGTTCGCGAACGCCACCGGCGCCCCATTTCGCTGCTCGCTCCATGTCCTGGGCTCGGGACCTATGACCCTGGTGAGGTGGTCGCATCGAGATCAGGCTCGTCGTAGAGGACGAAGGGAGAACAACATGGAGGCAAAAGCTGGAGATCACATCGTGATCAAAGGCCACCGCGTCGGTGAGCCCGACCGCGACTGCGAAGTTATAGAGGCGCACGGCCCCGAGGGCGGTTCTCCGTATCTCGTGCGTTGGGCGGGCAGCGAGCACAACACCCTCTTTTTTCCAGGCTCGGATGCGACTGTCCGGTCCCAGAAGCACGTTCGTGCAGGAAGGGTGACACCGCATTGAACATGCAGATGTTGACCTTCGCGATCGAGGAGGACGCGCATGCCATAACAGGTCAGCGCGGAGACTATGACGGCCTGCTCGATCTCATAGGTGATCGGCGTCTCGTGTTGATCGGCGAGGCCTCCCACGGCACGCACGACTTTTACCGGGAGCGGGCCCGGATCACCCGTCGCCTCATCGACGAGTGTGGATTCAGTGCCGTGGCGATCGAGGCTGACTGGCCCGACGCCTACCGGGTCAACCGTTACGTGATGGGGCTGTCCGATGACGGGGACGCCAATACCGCGTTGTCGGACTTCCGGCGCTTCCCGGCGTGGATGTGGCGAAACCGCGATGTCCTGGCGTTCGTCGAATGGCTCCGGGCGCGCAACGACGCCCATGCCCACCCGGCGACTAAAGCCCGGTT
Source organism: Acidimicrobiaceae bacterium (assembly GCA_003151235.1). Lineage (GTDB taxonomy): Bacteria > Actinomycetota > Acidimicrobiia > Acidimicrobiales > RAAP-2 > Palsa-461. The sequence continues at coordinate 3,717 of PLWZ01000020.1, read as the reverse complement.
CTACGGGTTGGACCTCTACAGTCTTCGAGCCTCGATCGAAGCCGTCGTGGAATATCTCGACCACGTCGATCCGGATGAGGCAACGCGGGCCCGGGCGCGCTATTCGTGTTTTGATCACGTCGGGGCCGAGGGGCAGGCCTACGGCTACGCGCTAGCCCACTTAGGGGCCATCCCCTGCGAGAACGAAGTCGTGACCCAGTTGATCGAGCTACGGCGGAGGGCCGAGAGTTATCTTCGTCGTGACGGCTGGGTCGCCGACGACGAGTTCTTTTTCGCCGAACAAAACGCCCGTTTGGTTCGCGACGCCGAGGAGTATTACCAAAAGATGTATCGGGCCGAGGTGTCATCGTGGAACCTGCGTGACCGACATATGGCGGGCACCCTTGATGCGCTCATTGAGCATCTCGACCGCCAGCACCCCCGAACGAAGGTCGTCGTATGGGAGCACAATTCGCATGTTGGAGATGCTCGATCCACCGAGATGGGTACACGGGGCGAGCTCAACGTCGGGCAGCTCGCTCGGCAGCGCTACGGCAAGGAGTCCGTGCTGGTCGGGTTCTCCACATTCGACGGCACGGTTACCGCGGCTAGCGACTGGGGCGGTCAAGCCGAGCGCAAGCGAGTGCGAGCGGCTTCGGCTGATAGCCACGAAGCTTTCCTCCACGACAGCGGCGGCAAGCGTTTCTGGCTAGACACAGCGCAGCCTGCTGTGCACGCTGCCTTGAGCGTCCCCCGCCTGGAGCGGGCGATCGGCGTGATCTACCTCCCGGAGACCGAACGCTGGAGTCATTACTTCCACGCGCGCCTGAGCGAGCAGTTCGACGCGGTGATCCATCTCGACCACACCCGAGCGGTCGAGCCACTCGAACGCAGCTCGCTGTGGGATGATGGCGAACCACCGGAGACCTATCCGAGTGGCATTTGAGTTCATCGGAGATCTGCGCGGCGTTGATGGCGACATTCACAATCGCTCCATCGAGGGCCGCCCGGGTGCATGGGCCGCGCCGACGCCAACATCGGAGAGAAGGTTCTTTTAGCCGTTATCCGGGAGCTCAGCGGCAATCTCCGCGAGACGGTCGCAGATCGACGCGATCGCTCTCGGTGGCGCCACTGCGCCCACTAGCGCGGACTGGATGGCTCCGGATCGGACCCTCTTCTCCTCGTCGGTCTCCCGCGTCCCGTATACGGCCCCCAGGGCTCCGAACGCCTCCTCGTCGTCATGCATGCTTGAAGCGCACGAGTCCGAAGTACTTCGAGCTCGGTGACGTAGCCTCGCGCATCTCATCGTCGACATCGGCATAGCGGTTGCCCGTCGTGTAGTTCGCGCCCATTGCGAGCAGCGATGCGCGGAGGGCCGCTGATAGGCCGGCCGCGGCACCGCCGCCCGAGGTCGGTTGACGCGCGGCGAGCTGCTCGAGAAACGATTCGAAGCTGGCCGCTGGGCCATTAGACACGGCTGACTCCCTACCTTCTGCTCGGCGTTCTTACACTTGGCGCTGGCTTAGGACTCGGGCTTGGTTTATCGGAAGCTCCTCCGACTCTCTACTGCTGGGTTGCTTACGCCCCCGCTAACGCCCCACCGTCCTGCCCTTGAGTCGGGCGGACCGTCGGACAACCGCTCAGTTCTTCATTGACCCCGAGTCGAGACGCCCAATTGCTTGGGATAATGCTCGAGCATGAACTGTCCTGACTGCGGGGCGTCGGCGGACCCGCTAGATCCCGCCAATCTGCGGCGAGCCTTTCCACAGGCAAGAGCCCCTGACCGTCGAGCAACCCAGGTGGCACTTGTTTGTCCGAACTGCAAGAGAGTCCTTCGGATCACCTACCCGAGCTGGCATGGGCCGAGTGGATCTCGTCCAAAGGCGACCAGGTCCGAACCTCCTCGCTACTTCGATTTCTGCTCATTCTGCGATCGACGACGAGATTTCGAAGAGCGACTCCCGAACGGTCCGACCGCCTCTATCTGCAGTGCGTGCCTCACTCAATGCGAGGATGTGCTTGCACGCCACGCAGTCACTTCAGAAACTTTGGACGATACCCTTCGCTGCGGACTCTGCTCTCCCCCGAACCAGGGGAGCACCTTTGTGATGGTTCCTGGAGTACTCATCTGTGACTTGTGCATCGGTCGTTGCAGGGTGCTGCTGGACCGGCTGCCACCCTCGTCGAGGGAACCAGCGCCAGCGGATACAAAGCGTCTGTCGTTGAGCGTGGTGAAATTCAGGATTCCACCAGATCCAGATTCGTCGCCAAGCTCGTAAGCGGCTGTCTATGAAACAGCCATGGCGGTTCAGCGAGGGCCAGCGTCGGCACGGAATGGAGAGGGGGTTATGCCAACGCTTGCGACACCACTCCGTGTACTCCCAGGTCCGTGGATGACCGCCGTAGAAATAGCATCACTCCATGACCATGGAAGAGCCCCCGGCCGCTTGGTACGCGGACCCGACGGTGCCGGGCCAGCTCAGGTATTGGGACGGTCGGGCATGGACCGAGCACCTTGCCCGCTCCGGTCCCGATTCCAGGTCGCCGGCCGAAAGGGATGCGACCGGGCAGATCAAACTTGACGACCCTACGCTGACGCCCGAATCGGTTGTCGCTGAACCCGAGTGTCGAGACCTTGCAGCAAACCAACCAGGGTGCGCGGCACGCCAGAATGCACTCAAACTCAGGCAGGCCGCACCGGTGGGAACCTTTATCGCCCGTGCCCTCGGCATCCACACCGAAGAGCGCGCATGGAGGGTCGGAGCCGATGGCGAGGAGAAGGTGGCGAAACGCCTGCAGGCACTGGGCGAAGAGTGGCGCGTCATCCATTCCTTACCCGTGGGCGAGAGGGACAGCGACATCGACCATGTTGTGATCGGTCCAGCCGGCGTGTTCACGCTCAATACCAAGAATCGCAGCGGCAGCAAGGTCTGGGTAGCGGAGCGTTCGTTCTTGGTGAACGGCCAGAGGACTGACTATCTGCGGAACTCTTACTTTGAAGCTGATCGCGCCTCGAAGTATCTCTCCGCCGCATGCGGAGCCCGCATACCCGTGGAGCCGATCATCGTCGTCATGGCGGCCTCCCTAACTATCAAGGCCCAGCCACCAGACGTACACATCGTTGCTTGGAAACAGATCGCAAGGTGGCTCTCGAGACGTCCAGCTGTGCTTACGCCGGAGTTCGTCGAGGAGATCTACAGACAAGCCCGCCGCGAAAATACGTGGCGAATGGCTACCCGACCGCCAAGGTAACGGATCCGTCGCGAAGCTTGGCACGAGTCAAGCTCGCAGACAGGGTGATCGCGACCGGTTGTGAACGGGACAAAGTCGTCAGTCGGGACGGGTGGCTGACTCCGCCGCGCATCAGCCCCGCCCCGATCCGGTGGACGACTTGGCGTCTTAGGCTTCGGTTGATGGCGCTTGTGCTCCTGTCCGGACGCCCCGGTGCTGGCAAGACGGAGTTTGGCAAGTGGGTGGCTGCGGAGCGCGGCCATGTCCATATCGAGACCGATGCCGAGTGGAGCACCTGGGCCAGCCGCTCTGTGCCCACAGCCATGAGCAAGCTGTGGTGGCTCGAAATCGAGTACGTGCTCTTGGTCCAAATGTGATCATCGAATGGGGATTCGCCGTGCAGCTCTTGACCTCGGGGCATTTTCCCTGGTCAGCGTCATGTGACTGGCCTCCCAGCTGACGTTCATAGATGAGCGGTGCTGGACACAATGGGGGTCAACGTCACCG
>PLWZ01000016.1 GCA_003151235.1 Acidimicrobiaceae bacterium | reverse complement strand
TGAGTCCTAGCTCGGGCCAGGTGACACGAAGCCACCTGCAGCTCGCCTTCGGTCGAGAAGTCGGCACCGAGCCAAACATGGCGGGTGTCGTGCCAGAAGCGCATCGCCCAGTTGGTGGAAGCCGAGTTGAAGATGGTGTTCTCCGAGAAATCCTGAAGCACTCGGAACGGCAGACCGCTCCGGTGACAACTGCGGAGCTCTTCGGTCAAGCCATCGAGGCCGCTCGGCGTGATGGCCGCGGCTCGCCAGCCAAAACCAAGTTCGTTGGCTGTGGCCACGGCTTCGCTCTGGACGAACAGGCTGAGCCGGGAGCGAGCAAACCGAAGCTCGCCAGGGGTGATCGGACTCGACTGCTCCATTGGCTCCCCTCCTTAGGTTTGACCGGTGATGCAGTTCTGCTCCGGGCAAGGGACGCCGAGCTGGTCGAGGGGCTGGTTGAAAGTTGGTCGCGTACGGCACACTGGGCGACTGATGCCGATGCCATCGCCCAACACAGCTCCGCCCAGCGAAGAGGCCCTGGTGGAGGACCTTGAGACGTGGCGTCGGGAGGGCGTGCTGCGTCTCCGGCACCTCCGGTTGACTGCACTGAGCCAGGCCGCGCTGGCCGCCGGCCTGGCGGACGACCTTGTGACTGCCACACGGCCCGCCGTCCTTCAGGACCTGGTGCGCTCAGCGATCGCCGTCGTTGCCGGCAGCCTCTCCGGCCGGTGCGCGACCGTGCTGCTCGGTCTGGACCCCAATACCTTCGACCTGGCGCCCAACCTGCTCCGGGAAGAGGCGGCCGAAATATACGGACTCAGCCTGGAGCGCTTCCGGAGGAACCCCCAGACCCGGATCTTGACCATCGTGGCTACTCAGATCCTGGAGGCCTGCTACGCCCACCGGGCGCGTCTCGAACGTCTCGCCCTCGAGCGTCGCCATCCCGCCGACAGCCGTTTGGCTATCAAGTGGCTAGAGCGGTTCGAGGCCTACTTCACACTCTGGACGCCGATCTATGGCCTGGGAGCTGATCTGACCGCCTACCGATCCACGCTGCTTGATCCCAAGCGACCGTACGACCGGGAGCCGGGCACCAATGGTCCGGATGATCCCGGCTACACGCAGGAGGGCGAGGCCTTGCATTACGGCACCTACGCCCTATTTCATCTAGCGGTGACGAACCTCGCCAGACATCGCTGGGTGACCAAGTTCGGTGGGCTGTGGCTGCTCAGCTCACCTCAAGCTGAGGTCGAGGTTCGCGACGCGCTCGATGCCATTCGTGCCAACGTGCCGATGGACGAACGTGACGACTCATGGCTGGCGACCGTTCTGGACGAAACGAACGGCGAACTGCATCCCTTCCTGAATCGCCTGGCGGATGATCCCGTTGGTGCGGCTACCCACGACGACTGGCAAGAGTGGCTGGCGAGCTGCGACTGCCGTTGGGACCCAGCCGATGAGCAACCGGCGGCCGAGTACTTCCCGACGGGCAGATATCACCAAGGAATTGGGCCGGACTGTCTTGTGCACTGTGTGGTCGGAGGTTGCAACCGCTACTGCACAATCATTGAGGATGAATGGCAGAAGGTCGCTGATTGGTACACATCGCCAGATGGAGCGTCGCCGTGAAGGCCGATCTGCCCACGGAGATACGTGCTCAACCTGGTGCTCCGAGGCCCCCTCAACCCGAAGCCTGGGTGCGCACTTACGGGATGCAGCTTGCACCCCAGATTGGAAGCATCAAGGACTCAACTACGACTGACTAAGAAGCGCGCTTATCCAGTAAGAACCGGCAGCTGGAGAAGTCCGCTCTGGCCTCTTGCACCCGTCACAAATGATCTTCGCGATGCGGGTGTTTGCCATCACTATGGCGGCAACTGAGTTGTTGACTGCTCCAATCTCGGCGAGAATACAACAGCCGGTTTCGCGTCGTGTGTAGCGGATGGTTCGCGCTGACACGCTCGGCTACAGGACATCGGAGGCCAACGGAATGCTGCTCAAGGCCGTCTACACGCGCTTCTACAAATCATTTAACTTCGATTACCTCCGAAAGAGCCATCCCGAGGCTCAAAACGAGGAATGGGAGCTGACGACTGAGGGTCTTTGGTATCCATACGTACGCGTCCCGCTGGAAGACGGGATCACTACGGTTGTGGGGGCCAACGAGTCGGGCAAGAGCCAACTTCTGTCGGCGATCAAGTGTGCACTCACAGGCAGGGGAATCGAGCGAGCAGACTTCTGCCGGTACTCGCAGTTCTTTGCTATCGATCAGGCGATGCCCCTTCCCGACTTTGGAGCCGAATTCGGGTCTGTCACCGACGACGACCGCACCGCCGTCGCTGCCGCGTGTGGCCTCGACACGCCACCGTCGTTCGATCGGCTACTACTGGTTCGGCTTGGCGATGGATCAATCAAGCTCTACGTCCGAGGAGATACAGGGATCTCAGGCCTTCCCGTGAACAACCTGTCACCTCTAGAAGCCCAACTGCCGGTGGCGTTCGAGATCGACGCAGAGGTTCCCCTCCCCGACAGCGTGCCCGTCACATTTCTGGCTACTGGCAGCCTGCCACTCGATCGGACACGTCGAGAGCGGCGCCACCTCTGGGATGGGTTGCTGCGCAACTCTGGCTGGTTCGAATCGCAAGCGACAGTGTCTCAGCAGGCTGCGCCCATCGCCGAGTTCTTTCAGAGGAGTGCTGAGACGGATGCTCAGCTTGAACGTCAGCTGCGGCTATCCGACGACCTACTAGTCAAGGTGGCGGGCGTGCACCGCACCGCGTTCCAGGAACTCCAGCGGGCAGTCACGGAAGGCGAAGAGGGATTCGCAAACGGCATCGTCGAAAAAGTGAATACGCACCTTGCTGAGGCGCTCAACTTCCCAAAGTGGTGGTCGCAGGACAGCCAGTTTCAGTTGCTGGTGACCTTGAGGGACATGGACCTCGTGTTTACCATCCGGGATCGCACTGGAACGGAGTACTCCTTCGCTGAGCGGAGTGGCGGCCTGAAGTATTTTTTGAGCTACTTCGTGCAATATCTGGCCCACGATGCCCCCTCGACTGGAGCTCAGGAGATTCTCCTGATGGACGAGCCCGACGCCTATCTGTCGAGCCAGGGTCAACAGGATCTCCTGCGTATCTTCGATGCCTTCGCTAACCCTGTCGATGACCGACGACCGTGCCAAGTGGTCTACGTAACTCACTCGCCCTTTCTGATCGACAAGAACCATGGTGAACGGATTCGCGTGCTGGAGAAGGGGGAGGGAGATGAAGGTACCCGGGTGATCCGCGACGTTGGCCGCAACCACTACGAACCCTTGCGCTCCGCGTTCGGTGCCTTCGTAGGAGAGACAACCTTCATTGGCAACTGCAACCTTATGGTCGAAGGAACGTCCGATCAGATCCTTCTCGCGGGCGTCTCGGCGCAACTCCGCATTAAACGTGTTGCGAAGACGGAGAATCTGGATCTCAACGATGTAACCCTCGTGCCAGCGGGGTCGGCGTCTCAGATTCCCTACATGGTGTACCTGGCACGGGGACGTGACATAGAACGGCCAGCCGTAATTGTCCTACTCGATGGCGACAGTGCTGGCGACGAAGCGAAACGCGAGCTCGAAGGCGGCGGTCGACGTGGGCGCCAATTGATCGAGGTCAAGTATGTGCTTCAGCTAAGCGATCTTCCGACATCAGAAATCAAGACTGATAATCCAAACGGTCTAAAAGCAATCGAGGACCTAGTTCCGCTGGACATAGTCATCGCTGCTGCGAAGTCTTACGTGCGCGAATTCCTTGGAGGTGAAGACGCAGCATCCGTTGCAGATCTCAGCTCCTCTGACGCCCAATTCAGCGACACAGCGGGAACGCATCGCGCCGTGGAAAGCGCGTTCGCCACAATCCTCGGAGAAAAATTTCATCTGGACAAGGTTGGCCTTGCCCGAAGCATCGTTCGCTTCGCTACAGAGCCGTCCGATGACGTAATTGACGATGCCCGCGCAGTTCTTATCGCCAACTTCCGTGTTCTCTTTCGGGAACTGGGAAGAATGCAGCGCCAGGCCGCGAAGGAACTCACTACTGAGCGAGTGAGTTCCCGGATCAACCGAGCGAAACGCTCGTTCTTGCAAGATCACCCGAACCGAGCGTCACGAGCAGACGCAAACATCTTGTTCGAAGAGATCGACATTGTGCTGGACTCGTCGGTTCATGCCGACGAACTTCGGCTTGCGATGCGAAAGCTCGTAGAGGACCATGACCTCGATCAGGATGTAGCGCAGGACATTGACGAGTTCGAGGCGTTCAAAAACGCACTGACATCCCTTGCTTACCAGCAACGACGAGAATCGCAGGATCCTTTGTAGTCGACCTTTGCTCACCTTCGACGTGTCGATCGCTGTGCGTAGTCACGTCATGACGCGAGCATTGAGCGAGGGCGATCTGCCTAGTTGACCGTTGTAGGCGAATCCGTACTGACGGTCGTCTTCAACTCTCCGCTGTGGCGGCTGTCGTTGTGTCGCTTTGCCTCGGCATCTGCTGCGGTCCTCTCTCCGAACCACTCCCCCCACCATCGGCAGAGCGGACACGCCGCCTGATACTTCAGGGGCTTCATACGGACTTCATCGTCACGGCCGCCGGCAGTCCCATTGCGGAACCCTTCATGTCCTTTACGGTCCTTCTGAGGCCCAAACTTTTGTGCCGTCCCGGGAAACGCCGGTGCGAACTGGAATCCCGAGGCGACGGCCAGCGGCCCGAGCAGCTCTGCGCCACTCGCCGATGTCTTCGATCTGGTCGATTCCGTAGACGACGGTCTGCAGAGTCTTCAGCTGGTCCTGCAGTTTGCTGACCTGCCGGTCGAATCGGCGCCGTGCGAGTTCGTCGGTCGTCATGACCGGAACCCCGACTGATGACAAATTGATGACAAATCCATGGTTTTCCCCCACATTTGGAACGTTCGGTCAAGCGACCAAACCCTCTGAACAGGGGTGATGCTTTAGTGGCGGGGGTAGGATTTGAACCTACGACCTTCGGGTTATGAGAACGTCGCGGTGTATGGGGTCCTGTGGGATTCAGGCCGAATTGATGCACTTCAACGGGGGTATGGGTCAGAACTCCATATGGTTCTGGATGAAGTCGTCAGAACCCGTTTGTGCCTGTTTTGATGACAAATCTGATGACAAGGCGTCCGTGGTTGCGGGGCCGGGACTCGAACCCGGGACCTAATGGTTATGAGCCATTCGAGCTGCCGCTGCTCCACCCCGCGTCGCACCCGAGGGACTGCATTATTATACTGACCAACGGATAATAGCGCAATGATCTCAATCCGAACCCCAGTTCCCGTCCCTCGAAAAACGTGCCGGCCTCGGCCGACGAAAATGGGTTCAGAGGGAGCAACTGACAGCGTTCAAACCAGCATCGCAGAGGTCGATGGTTCGAGTCCGTTCAGGTGGAGGTCATGGGATGTTACTCGAACCTCTGTGACCAGGGAGAACGTCTTCAGGAACTCCTCGAAATGGTGCCAAGAGGCCCTTCAGAGCCAATTTCGCGAAGCACTCGGCAGACTCAGCGACGACTGCGCGGGCCCGAGATCGACGAGCTGGTGACTGGCTACCAAGCGGGAGCCACGGTCTACGACCTAGCTGGGCAGTTCGGCGTGCACCGGAACACTGGGTCAGCCAGCCTGAAACGGCAAGGAGTAGGTCTGAGACAACAGCCTCTCTCCCCTACTCAGATTGCTGACGCCACTCAATTCTACCGTGACGGCCTTTCGCTCTTGAAGGTCGGAGAGCGATTGGGCTGCGGCGCCGAGTGTGTTCGGCAAGCCCTGAAGAAGGCGGGGGTTGAGATCAGGCCGCGGAATGGGTGGGAGGGCTGATCTATCCCACCTTCTGGAAGATCTCGATGGATTACAGCGGGGTCCCGGCCTGGCCACCTCCTTGCTCGCGATCTTTGCCTGCCGCTGACCGATACTTTCGGGCGTGTGGGAACCAACTGGCAACCGGGCGCGCTCGCCGCGGACGAACGGGTCACGGGAGCCGCCGCTCAATGGCGATTCCAGGCTGGCGGTCGTCGAATTGCTGCATGACGAGTCGCTCGCGATCACGTCGCGGGTCCGTTGTCTCCACACTGGTCGCATTGACCGGTGATATCGGCTTGTCCCGATATCACTCCAAGCGTCGTCGCAAGCGAATGAGCGAGGTCGTTGTGCTCCTTGAGAGCAGCTCTGCCTTCCGGGGTCGTTGGCCTGTCCCCACTGCCGCTGGCGTGTGCCCAGGGGGTTGTAGGGACCCCGCGCAGTGCGCTGTTCATGGCACGCCACTCCGAATATTCGTTGTTCACTTTGGGAAAATGTCGGCGCAATGTGGTCAAGCCCTCGTCAGAGTCGAGATTTCCCAATTTAATGAGATGAACGGCCCAGTCAGGATTGACAAGTTCACTAAAGAACTCAGACCAGTACTGAGCTGCATCTCGTAGTTGTGCAGCGTGATCTTCGGAGATCTGTGACCCAGGTTCGGGACCGGGGCGACGAACACCAGGGAACCTCCACCTGCGGACTAGCGCGAGCCCCGAAACAAGTGCAATGAGAAAAACCCGTAACAAACGACCATGGGCGCGGCAGCCCAGTGGAAGGCGGACGAGTGGGTGCCGACGTAAACTGCACCGACAATCGCGGCAGTAGTAAGAGAGCCGCCGCCGCCGTAAGTCCAGGCCGCTTGGCTGGTGGTGTCGTTTGGCTCCATGGCGCTAGCCCTTGGCTCGGAGGCGATACACACCCCGGTCAACCCGCTCGAGATCGTCGTATGTGGTGCCGTGGTGGTCCGGCGAGTCCCCGCACATCCGCGAGGTGATGTGCGTCCGGATCGTGCCCTCAGCCAGGTCACTGCCGCGTGACCTCAACTCGATGAGCACATCTGGGACCGTGAATGTGTCCATCGGGCCCATGGCGATGCGCCCGATCGCCGAAAGGATCTGCTCTCTTGCCGTTCCGCCCATGGCGCACCTCCGGTCACGAACAGTACGGCCCCGCCGTGACGACCGCCCCGACATCCTCCTACTAGGGCATAAGTTGGCTCGGTGAACTCGATGAGACTGACGTTGTATCTACCATTTGAGTAGCTCAAGGACCGTTCAGAAAAGCGGCACTCCCAGATGCCAGTTGGAGTGCCTCACAGCCGGTCCAGACGCTACCGAGCTGACGCTATCGTGAGCCGCTTCGATTCGCTGACTGCGGCGTCAACCCCTTGGGCTTTCAGCCAGGAGAGCCCCTTGACCACGTCCGAGTTCTACCGGGCCGCCGGCCAGCGAGGCATTGCTCTTCGCGAGCACCAGTTGCGGGAGCTGTGGCGTATCGGCGCGCTCGCGCCGTTCGGCGAGATCCGTGACCGACCACTGAATCCGCCGACGCCGTCGAGCATCCCAGAACCCCATAGCGGTGCTTGGATGGTGAACAACCTGCGTGCTGCGCGAGACAGCGGGCGACTGATCGATCCAGGCCAGCTTGGCTATCGTCCACAACTCCGCTTTCAGCGTTCGCCGTCCACAACGCGTTGGTGGAACGGCCTCCTATATTCGAAATGGCAGCTCATCGGTCTCTTCCACCTACGAGGAATCTTGGGAAGGGGTCAGACCTCCCTGCGCGACCACACTCTTCGCTGGCGGTGTCCACCTCTTCACGAAGCAGAAGCGGCCCAAGCTCAACGATATCGAACGCTGGCTGCGGTTCTCGTCGCGATCGAGGCTCGCTACTTGCCAATCATCGAGCGATCATGGATTCACCTCTCTGGTGCGTCGGTCGAGGAATGGGAGGCGTTTGCTGCCGCCTTTGATCCACTCAGTGTCCTCGCAGCACTGAACTGGACTCCGGACGACCTGTTGAAAGCCGCCGATGATCTCCTTATTGGTCTGCAGCACTGGATCGATCCCCTGCAAGACGATTGGTCAGAGTTGATCCGACGAGCACCTCAGCGAACTTGGGACCAGCTGTCGGGTAACGCACTCGTCGCTCTGGATCACCGAATCGCGGCCGAGGTCATCGTTCGCTGCTACGAAGACATTGCCGACAACCAAGGGGCTCCACCGCTAGCTGACCGAGCGGATACGTTCCACGCCGAGGCCGAGCGTGAGCGCATTAGCTATCGACCCCGGTCGCTCGACGCGAATCTTTCAGATCTCGGAATCTCACCGCATCCTGGCGTTGTTCTGGTCGTCGAGGGTGAGACCGAGGAGGTCCTAGTACCGCTGGTGCGGGACAACCTTCGCATCCCCAATCAAGCCGAGTTTGTCCAGTCCGTGGTGCTCAGAGGTGTCACCCGGGATATCACGAAGCTCGCTGCCTTCGCGTGTGCTCCGCTCATTGAGCGCAAACAGAGCGACCACTGGCTGCTGGTCAAGCCGCCGACCCGTCTGTTGATTGTCGTCGACCCCGACGCTCCCTATGACAGCCCGACAAATGTCGATGCTGAGCGCCAGAAAATACTGGATGAGATCGTCGCCGTTATTCGAGCACAGGGTGTCGAGCCGAATCTTGAGGACATCGATCCGTTGCTTGAGATCACGACCTGGGATGAGTCTTGCTTCGAGTTCGCCCATTTCGACGACAGTGAGCTGGCGAGGGGCATCGCTACGGTCCATGCCACTTGCAACGGACTGACCCATGACCAGTTGGTTCAGGCACTCTACGCTCATCGGTCCAACCGTCAGGACATCAAGAAGGTCTGGACGAACTGGCGACCCTGGGTAAGCAAACGAGACTTGGCCCACGCGCTATGGCCTATCTTGGAAGCGAAACTTGAAGCGGCTCGAACCGGCGACGCCGTGCCACCAATCGCTGAACGCCTGATATTTGCCTTTCAAACCGCCGGGCACCGTGCGAGAGGTCAGTTCGCGCTCCGGGGCAGCAGTATTGAGCGCGAATAGGCACCTATGTTGTGGCCGGAGGAGCAGTTTTCCCAGGTCAAGATACAAGCGCTGATTCGATCGCGCTGTCGTCGAATCCCAAAAGCCGAAGCGCATGTCCGCGACATAGGGTCTCAATCGAGCGCACCCAAGGGAGAAGAGCACGTACGTCGAAGTTCCTGTCACCGTGGGAGAGGTCGTTCCTGAGTCGCTGATACTGATTCGCCAGAGTGGGCTTCTCCGTAACGCCCAGGAGATCCGCGATCGCGGTCATATCTGGCGTCGTCAGCGACTTGCGAACGGATGCGGGAATTCTTTCGATCAGGTCATTCAGGCGCCGACTCAACGACTCCTGCTTTCGGGTACTCCAGTTCTTCCGAACAAAGGTCAGTGTGGCTTGGCTTAGCCCTGCTTCATTCAATGCTTCGAGAGCTGACGCGCGCTCGGCTGTGAATGCGGTTTGAGCGGCTTCGTCCTCGATGCGGTGCTCGTAACTGTGAAGCGCTTCGAGCGCTTGGACTAGGTGCAAAAACTGGGCGCGAGGCGGAAGGTCGGCATGAATCAGTGCAAGTCCATACAACTCAATGAAGGGATCCCCCTCTTCCTCAAGTTCTCGTCACCGCCTGAGTAGCGCGGGCAGCATGACGGGCATCGTGGCGAATGTAAACAGGGGCCGATTCTCCGGTCTGCGCATCTCATCCCGGTATTCGGCCTCGTACGCATTCTGTTGGATCCCGCTCGCGAAGAGCTGTCCCGTTGGAGGAAAGCTGCGTTCCGTTTGTTCTCCGTCAGGGAGGGCCTCGACCACGAGCCACGACAGCTTCTGCGGCTGACCTGTCGCAAGTGTGGCCACCTTGAGTAGGGGACGCACCCAGGGCGCGATCCACTGATCGATGGTCAGGGGGGTATGGCTGGTCAGTTCAACTACCGGTGCGAAGCTCAATTCGTGGTGAAACGGGTTACCGAAGGTGAATCGCGACTCGAACTCGCAAGTCGCAGTCATCCCAAGTCCATCGTCCGTCCAGCTCCGATTGGCGTCCGGGTTCACTTCTACTGAGTACTTCTCCGGGCCCGAGGGATCCGCGCCGCTCGGCCAGAAGACACGATGAATCGGGCTGACACCGAACAGCGTCTCAGCCCCCGTGATCTGCATTCGTACCCTTCGGTACGCGTCGCCGGGAACGTCGGCAATATTGAGGCCGACCACTGCGGACCTTGCCCCACCTATGCCACGATCTGGAAACCAGATCGTGATCCCAACCGCGGTCAGGACGACGTCCTGACCGGAGCGTAAGCGGCCTACGACTCGTTCGAACTCGTGGTCATTAGGCGAAAAGGAGATTCGGGACGGGTCTGGAGGAACCACGTCACCGAACAACGAGAAGGACGGATGCGTAAGAGCGCTCGCTTCGAACTCGCCGCTGATCTCCATACCATCCATGAACCAAACCGCTGCATGACTTCCGAGGGCCACAGGCAGCTTGGGTGATTCGGCCACAGTGGCGACACTCTATTGGGTGCCGTTGAATGAATGGACCTCGGCAGACCGTTGTTACCAATTGACATTCGGTGCACTGCAGGGATGCCATGCGAATAAATCGGCTCCACTCAACGTCATGACTCCATGTCGAAATGTTCGAGTAGGGCCTTCAGGGAAGACGCTGAGGAGCGTTACTAGAACCCTGTGGAGCTGACGGGCCGTTACTCGAACCTCTTTGACCTGGGAGAACGTCTTCGAGAACTGGTCGAAATGGCACCAGGTGGGCCTGACCCGACCCCTCTGACTGGGT
>PLWZ01000021.1 GCA_003151235.1 Acidimicrobiaceae bacterium | reverse complement strand
GTTCTGACGACGGGCATCGTCGGGCCGGTTGCGCTGGCGCGGGGCGCCGCCGGCCCCACGCTTCTCGGCGCCGCCGGCCGTACGGTCCTGACCCTGGCGTTTGGGTTGGGCCGGCTTCTTGGCCTTGTCAGCCAACCGTGGTGCCCAGACCCTCGAGCACGTGCCGAGCCCGATCATCGAGCTCGGCCGGCGCAGGCCCGAGCGGGTCCCTGCACTGGCCGACCGCGAGCCCGAGGGCCCGGCAGGCCGCCTTGGCGGGCAGCGGGTTCGGGAACGTCTCGGAGGTCTCGAAATCGAACGACGGGATGAGCCGCGCGTTGGCCTCCCGGGCCCCGCTCACGTCGCCCTTGAAGTGCGCCGCCAACAGCTCGGCCATCTCTCTGCCGGCCCAGTGCGAGGCGACGCTCACCGCGCCGACTGCGCCGACCGACAGCATGGCCAGTGCGAGATCGTCGTCACCGCAGTAGACCTCGAAGCCCGACGGGGTCTGGGTGAGCAGTCGGGCCGCTCCGGCCACGTCGCCGGTCGAATCCTTCACCGCAACCACGTTCGGCACCTCCCGGGCGAGCGACACCATGGTGTCGAGCGCGATCCGGCGACCGGCCCGCACGGGGATGTCGTAGATCATGACCGGGAGGTCGGTGGCCGCGGCGACGCGCTCGATGTGGCGCCGGATTCCGGCCTGGGGCGGGCGGCTGTAATAGGGGGTGACCACCAGCACGCCGTGGGCCCCGGCCTCGGTGGCCGCCTTGGTCAACTCGATCGAGTGAGCGGTGTCGTTGGTCCCGGACCCGGCGATCACCGGCACCGTCACCGCCTCGACGACGGCGCGCCAGAGCGACTGCTTCTCGTCGTCGGTGAGGACGGGGCCCTCGCCGGTGGTGCCGCACACCACCAGACCCTCGGTCCCGTGGTCGACCAGCCACCGGGCCAGCGCCGCCGCTGCGTCGAGATCGAGGGCGCCGCCCGCGTCAAAGGGGGTGACCATGGCCGTGAGCAGGCCGCCGAACCGCGCGGGAGGATCCGAGCCGTCCATCAAATCAGGGTACCAGGGCGTGCCCCGGACCCCCCTGGACACCCACGCCGGCCGGGGCCGGCCGGCCGAGTCGCCTACGCGACCTGCCGGGAGACGGGCGAGCCGTCCGCGAAGGCATCCTCGTCCTCGGTCGAGTCGCTCAGGTGCTCGAACGCGATCACGCCCATCTCGGTGAACTTCTCGCGCAGCCAGCCGTCGGCGGCGTCGAGGAGTCCGAGCTTGCGCAGGTTCGGCACGATCTTCGAGAACAAGAGGATCTGGAAGTCGTCCTGATTCGGGTCCTGGCGGCCCATCAGCGTCATGACGTCGTTCCACGGCACGCCCATCCGGTCCCACACCTCTTGGGACCGGAGGCGGTCGCGCATGCGGACCGCGGCCTCGAACGCGAACTCCTGGCGCTCGCGCATCTCGGACGCGGAGAGCTCCGAGTAGAGCTCCTGGAGGCTGAGCACGCCGAAGGCGACGTGGCGGGCCTCGTCGGCCATGACGTAGCGGAGCAGCTGCTTCAACAGGGGCTCCTGGGTCAGCTGGTGCATGAAACCGAACGCGGCCAGGGCGAGGCCCTCGACCATGATCTGCATGCCCAGGTAGGTCATGTCCCAACGCGAGTCGGCGATGATGTCGTCGAGCAAGAGGCCAAGGTGGCCGTTCAGCGGGTAGTGGCCCGACATCTTCGTGTCGAGGTAGCGCGAGAACACCTCGACGTGCCTCGCTTCGTCGACCACCTGGGTGGCCGCGTAGTACTTGGCGTCGATCCACGGGACCGTTTCCACGATCTTGGCCGTGCAGAGCAGCGCGCCCTGCTCGCCGTGCATGAACTGGGACAGGGTCCAGTTCTGGTTCTCGACGCCGAACTGGAGCCACTCCTTCTCGCTCCACTTGGCGAGCGAGGTGCCCTCGAGCATGTCGTCGTTCCAGCCCATCTGTTCGGGGTGGGTGGCGAAGTTCTCCATGACGACGGCCTCTTGGTCGACCTCGATGTGCCACGGCAGGTCGGTGTTGCCGTTCCACTGGGCGCCCTTGGCCTTCTCGTAGAGCTTGTCGAGCTTCTGCAGTCGGCCCTTCTCGTAGTCCCAGGTGAACTCGGCTTCGCAGTTGTCGACGACGTTGTGCTTGCCGCTCTCGTCCTGCTTGCCGATGAACGAGAGGATCGCCTCGAGGTCGTTCACGTCGGAGCGGCCGATGATCTGCTCGGTCGAGCGCATCTCGGGAGTCTCTTCTCTTTCGGTGGTGGTCATGGCGTCCCCGCCCTTTCGCTCATCGAGTGGTGGTCTTGGCCTTCTTGGCTGCGGATCTGGCTGGCTTCACAGGCGTGCGCAGCGCGAGCACACCGGGAAGCACGAAACGGCTGACGAGGCGGGCGACGTCGTCGCGGTCGGTCGGGTCGAGCCTCGGCGACTCGGTGAACAGGTAGCTGAACGTGATCCTGGTCGCCCACTCGGCGGCCCGGGCGGCCTGGTCGGGCTCGAGCCAGCGGCCGAGGAACGGCGCCGCGAACGAGGAGGCGACCTCGAGCACGCGGTCCATCTGGTCGAAGGAAAGCGGCGAGAGGATGACGCCGGGCTCGTGGTCGAGCAGGTATCGAATGGCCCGGTGGTCGAGGAGCCGGCGGGCCGACTCGACCATGCCGACGACAAGGACCTCCTCGAGGTCCTTCGCCTCCCCCATGACGACGGCCAGCTCCGAGAAGAGCCGGGCCACCTCGGTCTCGACGGTGGCGGCGAGGATCGCCTCGCGACCGCCCGGGAAGGCCCGGTAGACGGTGGCCCGGGACAGGCCGGCCCAGCCGGCTATGTCGTCGAGGGTGGTCTTGGCCATCCCCTGGCTGGCCAGGCAGGCGAGGGTCGCGTCGACGACGCGGATGCGCTGGGACGAGCGGTCGTCGGCACCCAGGTGGTGGACACGGGCCGGGGCGGTCGTGGCCGCGCGGCGCGGCGCGGTATGCCCGGGGGCGTGCAGCCGCGGCTCGATCAGGGAGTCGGCTCGGCCGACCGGGACAGGCACCAAATGAAACGATAAGTCGATAAGTGTGTCATTGTCAACGTGTCTCAGCCCCGGGGCCGCTCCCGTAGTCCCGCGAACTTTGGGTGATCGGGCCTCTCGAACGCGCCATCTCGGCCGACCGGGCGTCGTCCCCGAAGGGAACCACCGGTGGGTGAGGTTGCTCCGCTAGCGTTTTTGGCGATGAGGCACCCCGGTCGGTCGCTCGAGTTGGCCCGAACGGGCCGTCGGCGCAGCTGACCGGCATGGCCCGCTTCAAGAGCCACGCCGCCGACGACGATCTGGGCGGTCCCGCCCGGACCCCGACCGAGCGGAAGCTGGACTACCTCCACTCGGTCGCCGACGCGGTCATTGGCGACGCCACCGAACCGATGGGCGTCTACGCGTTCCGGCCCGACGACGAGGGTGCGGCCCTCCCCCTCCACGTCGAAGAGACGGTCTTCGAAGAGGCGCTCGGCGACACCGCGGCTGCGGTCGTCGAAGACGAGTTCGCCCCCTACGACCACGCGAGCCTGCTGTTCTGCGTGGTCGACCACAAGCGCCGGATGCCGGCCGCGATGCTGCGGTTGATCCTGCCGTCCAAGGCCGGGCTGAAGAGCCTGAACGACATCGAGCTCCACTTCGACACGACCGTCGCCGACCTGTTCGAGGCATCGGACTTCGACTTCGACCCCAACCACACCTGGGACGTGGCCACGATCGCCATCGGCACCGAGTACCGGGCCGCGGCGTTCCAGGGCATGGTGACGATGGCGCTGCTCCAATCCGTCTCGATGCTGGGCAGCCGGGTTGGCTTCCCGTGGTCGATCGCGCTGCTGCACGTCCCGGTGCTGCGGATGCTTCAGTGGAAGCTGCACCGGCCGTTCAACGAGTTCACCGGCGCCGAGCCCCGGCCCTATCTCGACTCCCCGGCCAGCCTCCCGGCTTGGATGCACCTGCCCGAGTGGCACCGCCGCCTGGCCGACCGGGACCCGATCCTCTTCAAGATGATGACCGAGGGCACCGGGCTCGAGCCGGCCGTCCGGGCGCCGGACTGGCACGCCACGGCCGAGCTGGCCGCGGAGGTCAGCGCCTTGGCCGACCTGCGGCTCCATCTCCGGTAACGAGCCGCAGCCCGTGCCGGGGCGACATGGCCCGGATGGTCGGGACCACGTCGTTCGAGGTCACCGGCCTCGAATACAAGAACCCCTGGGCGAGGTCGCAGCCGATGTCTCGGAGTGACTGCTCCTGGCGCTCGTGCTCGACGCCCTCGGCGATGGTGACGGCGTCGAGCGCCTGGGCCATCGACACGATGGCGGCGACCAGCGTCTCGTCGGTCGGGTCGTCACCGATCAGCCCCGCGATGAACCTGCGGTCGATCTTCACGTAGTCGACCGGGAACTGCTTCAGGTAGGCCAGCGACGCGTACCCGTTCCCGAAGTCGTCGATGGCAAGCCGGACCCCGAGCTCCTTCAACCGGATGACGAGGGCCACGCCCTCGGCCGGGTTGTCCATCAGCGTCGACTCGCTGAGCTCGATGCACATCGCGTCGGGGGCCAGGCCGGTCTCGGCCAGCGCCCGCCGCACCCGTGCCGGCAGTGCGGCGCTCTTCAGGTGCAGCGCCGAGACGTTGACCGACACGAACAGCCCGCCGGTCCCGGGGACCCGGCGCCAGTTGGCCAGCTGCCGGGCCGACTCCCGGATGACCCAGTCCCCGATCTCGGTCATCAGCCCGCTGGCCTCGGCGCACTCGATGAAGAAGGACGCCGGCACGAGCCCGCGGGTCGGCCGGTCCCAGCGCAACAGGGCCTCCAGGCCGGCCACCAACGGACCGTCCTCGTCGAGGGACACGATCGGCTGGAACATGAGGCAGAACTCGTCGCGCTCGAGCGCCCGCCGGAGGTCGTGCTCGAGCGCCAACCGGTCGGCGATGCGGTCCCGCATCGAGTTGTCGAACATGGTCACCATGTCCCGGCCGGCCCCCTTGGCCTGGTACATGGCGGTGTCGGCGTCGCGCAGCATGGTCTCGGCGTCGGTCGTCGGCTCGGACGCCGAGCTGAGGGTCACCCCGACGCTCGCGCTCACCAACAGATCGGCCCCGTAGACGTTGAAGGGGGCGTTCAGCACCTGGTGGGCCAGCTCGGCATCGTGGCGGGCCTGGGCCGGGGAGGCCACAGGGAACACGACGACGGCGAACTCGTCCCCGCCGACCCTGGCCACGGGGGCCCGCCCGCCGAACGCCGCCGTGAGTCGCTCCCCGACCTCGATCAACAGCTGGTCGCCGCACGAGTAGCCGTGGGTGTCGTTGATCAGCTTGAAGCGGTCGATGTCCAAGAAGATGACGGCGACGCCGTCACGGGCCTGCGCGCTCTCGGCGAGGGCCGCCGAGATCGAGCGCTCGACGAAGGACCGGTTGCCGAGCCCGGTCAAGGGGTCGTGGGTGACCTGGTGGACGAGGCGGGCCTGCGTGGCCGCACCCACCCGGACGGCCCGCCACACGCGCACCGCGGCCAGGCTCACCGCGACGGCCCCGAAGATCCCGAGGACGACCCGCTGGTCGGCGGGCCGACCCGGGTCGGTCAGGCCGATGACGGCCAACAGGGCCGGGGTGAGCACGACCGCGATGAGCCGGCCGCGCGAGTCGGGAGCGTCGGTCGACGGGCTCCACCGGCCACCGAACAGGCGCCGCATGGTCGGGTGCAGGTACGCGACGCCGAGGGCGCTCGCCGCGAGCAGGTACCCGACACCGAGCAGCGAGTGCGGCACCGCGGCCCGCCGCACGTCGGTGGCCAGGTACAGGCCGTCGGCGATGGAGAGGAACACCACGGCCACGATGAGGAAGCGACCGGACAGGGAGCGGCGGGCCCGGGGCCGGATCCCGATGAGCGCGACCGCGACCATGTAGACGTCGAGCGCGGTGGCGATCGGGAGCGCGCAACGCTCGAAGCCAGACAGGTGCACACGCGTCGCGGCGGGCTCGACCAGGTAGATCCACAAGAGGACGAACGCACTGATCCCGGCGACCAGCGCCTCGATCACCATGTCGGGATTGCGGCGGTCGTGGGGATGCGGCGCCCGGGCCAGCACAGTCACCGCGAAGGCGGTCAGCACCGATCCGACCAGCACCAAGATGTCGGGCATCAACGCCCGGTTGGTGTTGACGATGGCCAGGGTGTGCCGGTCGAGCCGGACCCAACCGCCGAGGGCGAGCAAGACGACACCGAGGAACAGGACCTCCCAGGGTCCCCGGCGCGGTGGGACGTTGAGCCGCAGCCCGCCGGCCATGGCCGCGGCGGTGGCTACGGCCATGAGGATCAGCGCGGCGGCATGGGCGCTCCACGATCCCGGCACCCCGTAGAGGACGGCCACCGCGGCGCCCGCCACCCCGAATGCGGTCGCCACCATCGATGCGCGGTCGCCCAACCGCCTCCAGGCGGGTCGGGCCGAGGTTGCGGCGGGTCGAGGTGCCATGGGAGGGCAATTATCGGCGGGGCGTGCCCGGCCGGCAGGGATAGGCCGGTCGGGATCGCCCTGGTCAGCGTGCGGGCGGGACGATCCCCCCGAGAAGCTCGGCCCGGACGAGGCGGGCGACCTGTTCGGGGTCGTCCAGGTCCCAACGACCGGCCGCGGCGATGTAGGAGAGGACCATCCGGGCCAGGAATTCGGCGGCCTCGTCGACCTGGATCCCCGGCGCCAGCGGGTGCCGGGTGAGGTACGGCGTCAAGAACGCCGCGATCAGGTTCAAGGTGCCGGCGTTCTTCACGGTCAGCTGGGGCAACAGGAGCTCGGGCTCGGTCAAGAGGATCCGCTGGAGCACCTCGTGCTCGGCGATCGAGCGGTGGGCGAACATCAGTCCCTGCTCCATGACCTCCTCGAGCGAGGTCGCATCCCGGACCTCCTCATAGAGGCGGGCGAAGAACCGGTCGTGCTCCCACCCGACGACCGAGCCAATCAGCTCGTCGCGCCCGCCCGGGAAGTACCGGTAGAGGGTCGAGCGGGACAGGCCGGCCTCCTTGGCCACGTCCTCGACCGAGGTCTTGGACAGCCCCCACCGGGCCACGCACGCGTACGCGGCCTCGAGGATCCGCTCGCGGGTGTCCGGCTCTTGCATCCGGAGGGCCGAGCTCAGGGGCCGAGGATGGCGCCGAGGCCGACCGTCAGCCCGGGCCGGGTGCCGACCTGACGCACCGCCAGCAGCACGCCGGGCATGAACGAGCTGCGGTCGTAGGAGTCGTGGCGGATGGTGAGCGTCTGGCCCTCGGTCCCGAAGATGACCTCCTCGTGGGCCAGCAACCCGGGCAGGCGCACCGAGTGCACCCGGATGTCGGCGGGCCCGCGACCACCCCGCACGTGGTCGAGGTTGGTCACGGTGGTCGGGTCGGGGATGAACGGCCCGGCGCCGGAGTCCTCGCGCGCAGCGGCGATCCGCTCGGCGGTGTGCAGCGCCGTCCCGGACGGCGCGTCGGCCTTGGCCTCGTGGTGCAGCTCTACGATCTCGACGCCGTCCATGAACGGCGCCGCCAGCTCGCAGAATCGGACCAGCAGCGCCGCACCGATCGCGAAGTTCGGCGCGATGATCGCGTTGGCCTCCGAGTCCTCGAAGAGCTGTCTCGCCCGCTCCATCTCGCTCGGCGGGATCCCGCTCGTGCCGACGACGGCATGGACGCCGTGGCCGGCGTACCAATCGAGGCGCTCGCCGATCCCCTCGGCGTGGGTGAAGTCCACCACGACGTCGACCGTGGCTGCCGCCAACGCGTCGAGCCCACCGCTGACGGCGAGATCGGGTGTGGGGCCCTCGAGCAGCTCGGTGAGGTCCTGCCCCGCCGCAGCGGTGTCGACGGCGCACACGAGCTCCATGTCGTCGGCGCGCTGCACCGCCGAGCAGACCGTCCGGCCCATGCGCCCGGCCGCACCCACGACGCCAATCCGAAGCATTCGACGAACCCTACCGGCCGGTGCCCGGGGCCGGCCGTTCCCGGGACCGCCGCCGGCGCCAGAGGCAAGCCGTGGCGACGGCCAGCGCCGCCGCCACACCGAGCGCGGAGGCGACCCCGCCCACGGCGAGACCCGACGGCCAGAACCCGAACTGGAGACTCCAACGCCCGGGCGGGACCCGGACCCCCTGGATCAGGCCGACCGCGAACACGGGCAGGATGCGGGTGGGCCCGCCACCGACCGGGGTCGCCTTCACCTGCCATCCGGCCAGGTAGGCCTCGCTGCGCACCACCGTGGCCGCGCTCGGGGTGTCGACCAGGTCCGTCTCGGTCCCCCATTGCGTCGTCGACACGCGCCGCACACTCGCCCCGGGCGCGCCCCGCACCGCGACCTGCGGGCCCAGCTTGAACGTCTTGAACCGGGCGTAGCCCCGCCAGAACCCCGTCGGATGCCAGGTTGCCTGGCCGAGCGCGTCTTGGAACGGCCCGTTCAGCCCAAAGCGGGCGCCGGCGGTCGTGGTGACGGTCGAGGTGTCGGCGACCGATCTCGCCCCGTGGCCCCGCACCACGATGCCGGTAGCGTCCGTCGGCCCGGCGAAGGTCACCGTCCAGCCGGTGCGGCTCGGCACCGAGCGCTCGGCCGGGAAGGACACCGAGCCCGACGCGGTGAGCACCCCGAGCTTGGGTCGCGCTTCGCCGGCCACGCCGTCGACCACTTCGACGCTCCGCAGCTCCATGTCCCGGCCGAGGTACAAGGTCCGACTGGTGGCCGTGCCGGGCCGGGGCGCGCCATGGCACACCGGCACCGGGATCGGCCGGGTCCCGGGGGCGAGTCCCGTTACCAGGTTCGCCGGTTTGAGCAGGATCGTGGACAGCCGGACCTGGACGAACACACCGCGCGCGAGCGCGCAGGGATCCATCGTCGAGAGCAGTTGGGACCCTGTCACCTCGTCGTACTGCCCGCTCACGATCGAGCCGTAGCCCTGGACACTGTCGAGGCCGGTGAGCGCGTTGATGTCGGGCTCGATGGTGCTCAACGGGTTGATGAAGGGAGCCCCGACGATGGCGAACCGGCCCGCCGTGCCGACCACCGAGACCGCTGCCGCGCGGGTGGGTTGGGGCGTCCCGCCCGAGAACATCCCGGTCGAGCAGGTCAGCGCGAACAGGCCGAGATCGGCCACCACGACGACGGTGAGCAACCGGCGCGCCGCACCCGGAGACCACCGCCGCCAGGCCCACAACACGGCCAGCGCACCGAGGGCGATGAGGGCCTGGGCCGCCATCCATGGTCGCTCACCCGGTGCGTTCACCGGGTCGGCGCCCAACGCGACGAGCACCGTCGCCGGGAAGGCCAGGGCAACCACCGCCGCGATGAACCCGGCCGCCGGTGCGATGGCCGGGACGACCGTCTCGCGAAGGCGGCGATGGCCGCCGGCCACGCGCTCGCGCCACTCGCCGGAAATGAATAGTTCGAGCCAGAACCCGAAGGTGATCGCGAGGGCGAGATCGACGATGCCCAGACTTCGGCTGTCGAGGCGGACCTTGTTGTAGAAGGGAATCAGCGCGAACAGGTGGCCGAGCGGGGTGAAGGTGCCCCACGAGATGAGCAGCCCCACCGGTGCGAGGACGAGCCAGGGCCGCCAGTCCCGGGCCCGCGGATCGGATCGGCGCCCGATCGAGCGCACCCAGAGAGCGAAGAACGCGGCCAACGGAAGGAGCCCGACGTAGCCGGTGACCTCGGGCAGGTTGTAGCCGATCGCGAACGGCGGCTGGCCCAGTATCCCGTTGCCGCCGAAGAGGTTCTGAACCAGCATCAGGATCGTCCACGAGGGTCGGAGCGATCCGAGGCCGAAGTAGGTGTAGCTCTCGGTGGCCCGCTGGGAGGCCAGGATGAATGCGCGCCCCGGGAGCAGCTGGGCCGCCCCGATGGCGACCGCCCACCCGGCCCCGAAGACGCCGTACCCGAGGAGCTTGACCCGGCGGAAACGGTCGACAGACCCCTCCGGATACGAGCGCAACACCAGCCAGACCAAGAAGAACGAGCCCACGAGCTCGGCCTCGGCCATGCCCCGGGGCTCGCCGGTCAACAAGATCGCCCCGATCACGGCGGCGAACATCGTCACCCACGGCCACGGCGAGCTCTGTTGCAAGGGCAGCGTCCGGTACTCGCCGCTCGGCCCGGTGCCGAGCACCGCCCACGACAACCGGAGCTCGGCCAGGAGGAGGAGCGGCATCCACGCCATGCCCTGGACGATGCCCAGGTGGACGAGCTGGCCGGTCATGGCGCCGCCCCACTGGTAGGTCACCGCGGCGAGGAGGCACGCCGTCGGCCGCAGCGAGAACTGCCGGAGCAGCACGTACATCCCGATGCCGGCGGCCCAGTAGACGCCGATCAGGTTGAGCACCCACGCGCCGATCGCCGGCAGCGCCGCGAAGAGCAGCGTGCCCGGATAGAACGAGCCCGCGTTCAGCCCGCCGAGCAGGGGTGAGCCGGCCCAGATGGTGGGGTTCCAGAGCGGGAGGTGGCCCTGGCGGATGTCCGATCCCGACAACACACGCAGCGGGAAGTTCTGCAGCAGGTTGTCGTAGCTGATGGCCGGGTGCCCGGTCATCGCCGGGATGCCGAACGCCACGACCGGGATGACGGTCAGGACCGCGAGCGGCCACGCGTTGGGCGAAGACCGCCACCGTCCGAGGGCCGTCTTGATCCCCCGGTGCCCGGTCGCCGGAGCGACGGTCGCCATGTGACCGGGCCTGCTTAGGCCACGTGGCCGGCCAGGCCGAGGGCTGCACCGTCGAACGTGTCGGGATCGAACGGCCCGACGACGGCCAGTGCGTGCGGTTCTTCGACCAGCCGGCGGGCCACCCGGTGCACGCCGTCGAGGTCGACCGCCTCGATGCGGGCGAGGATCTCGTCGACCGGCTTGGCCTCGCCGTGGAGCAGCAGCCCGGCCCCGATCCGGCTCATTCGGGCGCCGGAGTCCTCGCATGCGAGCAGCATCTCGGCCCGCAGGTTGCCCTTCGCAACCGCAAGCTCGCGCTCGGTCACGCCTTCTGTGGCGAGGAGACCCAGCTCGCCCGACACGATGCCCAGCACCTCGTCGACGTACTCGGGCGCGGTGCCGACGACGACGCACAACGACCCGGCGTCCTCGTAGGCTTGCCGCTCGGATCCGATCGAGTAGGCGAGTCCCCGCTGCTCGCGCACCTTTTGGAACAGCCGGCTCGACATGCCACCGCCGAGCGCGTGGTTGAGCACCGACAGCGCCCAGCGATCGTCGTCAAAGCGCGACACCGATCGGACGCCGAGGGTGAGGTGGGCCTGTTCGGTCGGCCGGTGGAGCACCACCAGTGGTTCGGCCGGCTGGGCCGGTGCGCTGCGCTCGGGCGTCCCTCCGCCGCTCTGGCCGGTGAAACGTTCCTCGATGGCGCGTGCGACGTCGTCATGGTCGCAGTCCCCGGCCACCGAGACCACCATGTTCCCGGGCCGGTAGTGGTGCTCGAAGAACCCCCGCACGTCGGCGACGGTGATGTCGCCCACGCTCTCGGCCGTCCCGAGGGCGTCACGGCCCAGGGGATGATCCGGGAACAGCGCCCCGAAGCACCGCTCGACGACCAGGTCGCCCGGCTCGTCGGCGTGCATCAGGATCTCGTCGAGGATCACCGTCCGCTCCGCGTCGAGGTCGGCCGGGCGGAGGGCCGGGGCCCACATGATCTCGCTCAAGATGTCGAGGCCGAGCGGTAGGTGTTCGGACAGCAGCCGGACGTAGAACGCCGTGTACTCCTTGGTCGTGTACGCGTTGCAGTCGCCGCCGACCTCGTCGAGCGCCTCGGCGATCGAGGCCGCGCTACGCGTCTCGGTCCCCTTGAACAACAGGTGCTCCAAGAAATGGGATGCGCCGGCGATCGCGTCCGGTTCGTCGCGCGAGCCGCTCCCGACCCAGAAGCCGACCGTGACCGAGCGGACCTCGGCCATGGACTCGGTGACGAGCCGGAGACCCGACGACAGCGTCTCTGTTCGGATGGGGGGAAAAGCCCCCCCGTCACTCAACGCCGGCGCTGGGGCCGGGAACGCCGGCGATCGCGATCGCCGCCACCGGGACGACCGTCCCCACCCCCGGCCGACCCCGGACCGAGGTCGCCGAGCTCGGCGACGAGCTCCGCCTCGAAGGAGTCCTCGAAGGATGCGAACGATGCGCCGCCGTTGGACGAGCGGGGCTCGTCCCCCGAGTCGCGGGGGCCGCTCGAGCCGACCGAGTCGCGGGGGCCACGAGAGCCGCCCGATTCACGGGGGCCCCGGGACTCGCGGGGCTCACGAGAGCCACCACTGTCACGAGATCCCCCGGCCGCCGGCTCGCCCGGGGGCTCGCTCGCGAGCGACAGGGAGACCTTGCCCTGCTGGTCGATGTCGTCCACGCGGACCTCGATGGCCTGGCCGAGCGTGAGCACGTCCTCGACCGCCCCGACGCGCTTGCCGTCGGCCAGCGCGGAGAGCTTCGAGATGTGGAGCAGCCCGTCGCGTCCGGGCAGGATGTTCACGAACGCCCCGAACTTGGTGAGGTTGACCACCTTGCCGTTGTAAACCTCGCCCACATCGGCGGACGGCGGGTCGAGGATCAACGAGATCCGCCGCTTCGCCTCGGCCACCGCGTTGGCGTCCTTGGCCCCGATGGTCACGGTGCCGACCATCCCGTCGTCGTCGACGGCGATGTCCGCACCCGTCTCCTGCTGAAGGGTGTTGATGACCTTGCCCTTCGGGCCGATGACCTCGCCGATCTTGTCGATCGGGATCTCCATCGACACGATCTTGGGGGCGCTGTTGGCCACCTCTGGGCGGGGCTCGGAGATGGCGGCATTCATCACGGCCAGGATGAGGAGCCGGGCGTCCTTCGCCTGGTGCAGGGCCTTCGACAAGACGTCGGCGGGCAGGCCGTCGATCTTCGTGTCCAGCTGCAGGGCGGTGACCGCGTCGGCCGTCCCGGCCACCTTGAAGTCCATGTCGCCGAATGCGTCCTCGGCGCCCAGGATGTCGGTCAGGGTGACGTACTCGCCACCCTCGTAGACGAGGCCCATCGCGATGCCGGCCACCGGCGCATGGATCGGCACGCCCGCCGCCATGAGTGAGAGCGAGGACCCGCACACCGACGCCATCGACGTCGAGCCGTTCGACGCGAGAACGTCGGAGACGAGCCGCAGTGTGTAGGGGAAGTCCTCCTGGAGCGGCACGACGGGAAGCAGCGCTCGCTCGGCCAACAGGCCGTGGCCGATCTCACGGCGGCGCGGCCCACGCATCTGGCCCGACTCACCCGTCGAATACGGCGGGAAGTTGTAGTGGTGCATGTAACGCTTGTGCTCGTCCGGCGAGATCGTGTCGAGCAGCTGATTCATCCGGGGCATGCCGAGGGTGGTCACGTTGAGCACCTGGGTCTCGCCACGCTGGAAGAGCGCCGAGCCGTGCGCCGTCGGGAACAGGTCGATCTCGGCCGACAGCGGGCGGATGTCGGTGGTCGTCCGGCCGTCGATGCGGATCCCGTCCTCGATGATCCGCTTGCGGACGAGCTTCTTCGTGAGGGACCGGATGGCCGCCTTGATCTCGCCCTCGCGCCCGGGGAGCTCGGCGGCAACCGTCTCGGTAATGGCCTTGGTCGCCGCGTCGATCGCCGCGTTGCGGTCGGCCTTGGCCGTCACCTGGTTGGCCTCGGTCAACGAGACGGTGCCCGCTGCTTCCACGCTCGACCAGATGTCGTCGCCGTAGTCGGTCAGGGTGCTGAACTCCATCGGTGTGATGGGCCCGCGCTCGGATGTGAACGCCTTCACCAGCTCGCGCTGGAGGTTGATCGACTCACGGATCCAGGTCTTGGCCGACTCCAGGCCCTCGGCGAGGACGTCTTCGGTGACCTTCGGTGCTCCGTCCTCGTAGTACGAGAACGACCGCTCGGTGCCGCCCGCCTCGACCATCATGATGGCGATCTCGGCGTCCGACGCGTCCGACAGCGCGCGGCCGGCGACCACGAGCTCGAAGGTCGACTCGTCGCCCTCCTGGTAGGTGGCGTGCGGGATCCAGGTGCCCTCGGTCGAGAACGCGATACGCACCGCGCCGATCGGGCCGTCGAAGGGGATGCCCGACAGCATGAGGGCCGCCGACGCCGCGTTGATCGCGAGCACGTCGTGCGGGTTGACCTGGTCGGCGCCGAAGATCGTCCCGACCACATGGACCTCGTTGCGGAAGCCCTTCGGGAACGACGGCCGCAGCGGGCGGTCGATGAGCCGGCAGGTCAAGATTGCCTGGTCGGTCGCACGACCCTCCCGGCGGAAGAACGAACCGGGGATCTTCCCGGCCGCATATGTCCGCTCCTCGATATCAACGGTGAGGGGGAAGAAGTCCGTCCCCTCCCGGACCGAGCGGGCCGCCGTCGCGGTCGCGAGGACGACCGTGTCGCCGATGCGGCCGACCACGGCCCCGTCGGCCAGTTGGGCCAGCTTGCCGGCCTCGTATGTAAGGGTTCGGTCGGTGCCGCTGATCGGCGCCGACACGGAGATGGCGTCAGCCATGTTGCTCCTTGTTTTCAGGGGCAGTCCGCGCCGGTTCCCAGTGGTCGACCACCTCTCGTTGCCGGACCTGTGTTGGTCGGCGGTGAGGTGACCGGCGACTGGCAGCCGACCTTCGACGTACCCGTCTGTATGGTTCCGCCCGGCCGTCGGCCGGGCGGAAGATCTGTGTTTCCTGACTCTCTACCGGCGAATCCCGAGCCGGAGGATGAGCTGCCTGTAGCGCTCGACGTCGTTGCGGGCAACGTAGTCGAGCAGCCGACGCCTCCGACCGATGAGCTTCATCAACCCTCGGCGGGTGTGATGGTCGCCCGAATGCACCTTCAGATGATCAGTGAGGTGCGAGATCCGGTCGGTGAGAAGAGCTATCTGGACCTCCGGCGAACCCGTGTCTGACGGGTGCAGCCGGTTCTCCGTGATGATGGCCTCTTTGTCGGGCATGCAGCGAAACCTACTCAGGTGGTCGGGACGGCTCCGGCCGTGGGCTCACGGTGAGCGTCTGGCGGGCGCCGGTGGCGTGCCCTGGTGCACGCACTTCGGTGCGGACCCCATGGCCAGCTCCGAGAAGCCAAATGTAGCAGCCCGGCCCCCCGTCGTACACCCCGGCCGGGCGCTCACCTGGCGCGATAGGTGCGGTGGGTGGTCCGTTGCCCCAAATTGCCGGCCCGCGAGACTGGGCGACCGTGGGTTCCAAGGGGACCAGGCGGCGCAAGCCGAAACGGGCGACGAGGCCTGGCACCCGACCCGATTCCCACCCGTTCGTCGAGGAGCCGCCTGTCAGGTGGCTCGGGGTTCGAGGCCGATCCCTTCAGCCCGGCCGGGACGTCGCAGCAGAATATGGGGGCTCGTGCAGCACGCGCCCTCGTTGCATGGGGGGCGCCACCCGGTTCCGATGGGCCTTTGGGATCACCTTCGTCGGGATGCTGGTGATCTTGATCCTGGGCGGGCTAGTCCCTTAGGAGGAAAGCACCCGCCGGGTGCTCTCCACGTCGACGCCCATCTGGGCCACCAGATCGTCGAGATCGTCGAAGGCCTGTTGGGGCCGCAGCCACGCCTCGAAGGCCACCCGGGACGGCTCGTCGTAGAGGTCGCCGTCGAAGTCGAGCAGGTAGGCCTCGACGAGCGGCGAGGGCTCCTCGTCGTTCTCGAAGCTCGGGGGTTGGCCGACCGAGATTGCGGCCGGATGACCGAGGCCGCCGCTCCAGGAGAATCGGCCGGCGTAGACACCCGGGGCGGGGAGCGCGATCTCGGGAGCCACACCGATGTTCGCCGTCGGGAAGCCGAGCAGGAGCCCGCCGCGGCCCGCACCGTGCTGGACCGCGCCACGCACCTCGTGCGGCCGGCCCAAGAGCGTTGCCGCGCCGGCCACGTCGCCCTGCGCGATCAGGCGCCGGATCCGGGTCGACGACACCGGGTCGCCCCCTCCCCCGTCACCGTCGATCAGACCCACCGGCTCGACCTCGAAGCCCTCGTCCTCGCCCATCTCGGTGAGGAGCGCCACGTCGCCCTTGCGGCCGTGGCCGAAGTGGAAGTCCCTGCCCACCACGACGAGGCGGGCCGCGAGGGCGCGGACCAGCATGGTCGACACGAAGTCCTCGGCGGTCTCGTCCGAGCGGGCCCGGTCGAAGCGGATGACCACGGTGCGGTCGACCCCGCAGTCGGCCAGGAGCTCCAGCTTCTGCTCGAGGTCGGTCAGCGTCGGCGGGTCCGACTCGGGCCGGACCACGGAGGCCGGGTGCCGATCGAAGGTCACCACCACCGTCTCGAGCCCGCGCTGTCGGGCCAACTCGGCCAGGTGACCGATGACGTAGCGGTGACCCAGGTGGACCCCGTCATACGCCCCGACCGTCACCGCCGCACCGCTCGGTGTCGGGGTGCACTCGTCCGCGCCGACCACCTCCATCGCCCGGAGGTTAGACCGTGCCACCGAGGCCTCCCCGCACCGTCCTCAGGCCGGTCGGATGACGACCGTTGCCTTCGCCCGCTCGTCCCCCTCGTCGCCGTCGACTTCGTAGACCGCCAGGAGTTCGCCCGCCGCGTCGACCAGCGCGAAGGGCCCGGCCCCCGACACCGCGATCGATCCCCGTTCGACCGGGCGGCCGTGGCCGACGTCCAGGGCGATCGCCTCGCTGACCTCCACGCGCTCGAGGTGCCCCAACGCGTCGAGCGGCGGCCGGAGAGCCGAGCCATCCCCGCCGGCGAACGCCTCCTCGAGCTGCCCGAGCGTCTTGGCCTCGGTCACCTCGAACGAGCCGACGCGTGTCCGGCGGAGCCGCCGCAGGTGTGCCCCGCCGCCCAACGCGGAGCCGAGGTCGGCCGCCAGCACCCTGACGTAGGTCCCCGACGAGCAGCGGACGTCGAGGGTGAACGTCCCGGGCTCCGCGCCCTCACCGACCTCGAAGCGCTCGACCCGAACCCGGCGGACCGGTCGCTCCACCTCGGTCCCGGCCCGGGCGAGCTTGTGGAGCCGTTCGCCTCCGACCTTGACGGCCGAGACCATCGGCACCATCTGGTCGATCTCGCCGCTGAGACCCGCCGCACCGGCGCGCACCTGGTCGAGGGTCACCCCAGACATGTCGAAGCGCTCCTGGACCTCCCCCGCGTCGTCGAGGGTGTCGGTGGTCGACCCGAGCACCACCTCGCCCAGATAGTCCTTGTCGACCCCGACCAGGTATCGGAGCAGCCGGGTGGCCCGACCGACGCCGACCACGAGCACCCCCGTCGCTCCGGGGTCGAGGGTGCCGGCATGGCCGATCCTCCGCTCCCCCAAGATCCTCCTGCACCGGGCCACGACGTCGTGGGAGGTCCAACCGGCCTCCTTGTCGACGACCAGGAAACCGATCACCGATCGTCGGCTTCCTCCGGCGGGTGCTTCAGCCTCCGGAGCACCTCTTCGACCGCCGCTCCGGACTGGACGGCCGGGTCGGCGATGAAAGCCAGCCGGGGCGTGCGCTTGATGCGCATCTCGCTCCCGATCGTCCGCTGGAGCTGGGGGCGGCGTTCCTCGAGCGCCTCGGCCGCCTCGGGCCCGAGCGTGCTCAGGTAGACGGTTGCCGTTCGCAGGTCGGGCGCCGTGTCGACAGAGGTGATCGTGAGCAGGCGAAGACGTTCGTCCGCGTCGGACAGGCGCTCGAGCTCCTCGGCCAGCACCTCGCGCAGCACCTGATTGATCCGGAGCGAGCGCGCGTAACGCGCCCCGCCGTGCGCCGGAAAGGGTTGTCGCCCCCGGGACATCGCTCTCGGGCTCCTTGGTCCTCAGACCCTCGGGATCTCGCGCTCCTCGAAGGTCTCGATGATGTCGCCCTCCTTGAGGTCCTGGAAGTCCGAGAGGCCGATGCCGCACTCGAAGCCGGCCTGAACCTCCCGGACGTCGTCCTTGACCCGCCGCAGGGAGTTGATCGTGCCCTTCCAGATGATGACGCCCTCGCGCAGGAACCGGACCTTCGAGCCCCGCCGGATCGTCCCGTTCTGGACGTAGCAACCGGCGATCCCACCGATCCGGGGGATGCGGAAGACCTGGCGGACCTCGGCGTCGCCGGTGACGATCTCCTCGTACTTCGGGGCGAGCATGCCGAGCATGGCCGCCTCGATGTCCTCGAGCAGCTTGTAGATGATCTCGTAGGTCCGGACCTCGACGTCGAGGGACTCGGCCATCTCCCTCGCCCGGCGGTCCGGTCGGACGTTGAAGCCGATGATGGTGGCGGTGGACGCCTTGGCCAGGGCGACGTCGTTCTCGGTGATGCCACCGACGCCCCGTCGCACGAAGCTCAGCTTCACGTCCTCGCGCTCGAGCTTGCGCAGGCTCTCCGTAGCCGCCTCCAGGGATCCCTGGACGTCCGCCTTGAGCACGATGTTGAGGGTTGCCGTCTCGCCCCGCTGAATCTGCTCGAACAGGTCCTCCAGGCGTGCCCCGGTCGCCGAAGGCGTCGGCATGTGACCCGACAGGCGGAATCGCTGGGCCCGGGCCTCGCCGAGGGTCCTCGCCGTCCCGAGGTCGTTGGCCACCCGGAACTCGTCACCGGCCTGGGGCGGCTCGGAGAGCCCGAGCACCTGCACCGGCATCGACGGGAGCGCCTCTTTGATCTGGTCCCCGTCGTCGTCGATGAGCGCCTTCACCTTGCCCCACGCCGCGCCAGCAACGACCGAATCGCCGACTCGCAGGGTGCCGCGCTGGACGATGACCGTGGCCACGGGCCCGCGGCCGGTCTCTAGGATCGCCTCGAGCACGGTGCCCCGGGCCGGTCCCTCGGGGCTGGCCCGGTACTCCTCGACCTCGGCCATGAGGATCAGGTGTTCCAACAGATCGTCGATCCCGGTCCCCTGGAGAGCCGAGACCTCGACGGTGATGGTGTCGCCGCCCCATTGCTCGGGCACGAGCCCGCGGTCCGAGATCTGCTGGAGCACCCGCGCCGGGTCGGCGTCGGGTCGGTCGATCTTGTTCACGGCGACGAGGATCGGGACATCCGCCGCCAGTGCGTGGTCGATCGCCTCGATCGTCTGGGGCATGACACCGTCGTCGGCGGCCACGACCAGCACGACGATGTCGGTCACCTCCGCGCCCCGGGCACGCATGGCGGTGAAGGCCTCGTGGCCCGGTGTGTCGATGAACGTGAGCAGCTGGCCGTTCCAGTCCACCTGGTACGCGCCGATGTGCTGGGTGATGCCGCCCGCTTCGCCGGCCACGACGTCGGTCTGGCGGATCTTGTCGAGGAGCAGGGTCTTGCCGTGGTCGACGTGGCCCATGACGGTGATGATCGGCGGACGGGGCCGGAGCTCCTCTTCCACCTCGTCGTCTTCTTCTTCGAAGTAGCGGGCCAACAGCTCGGCCTCGGCCTCCTCACCGGGGTCGACCAACCGAACCTCGGCACCGAGCTCGGCCGCGAACAGCTCGATCATGTCGTCACTGAGCGACTGGGTCGCCGTGACCATCTCTCCTTGGAGGAGGAGGAAGCGGATGACGTCACCAGCAGAACGGTTGAGCTTCGGCCCGAGGTCGCGAGCCGTCGACCCGCGCTCGACGATGATCTCGCCGTCGGGCACCGGGGCGTTGGACGGCGTGTATGCGGTCAGTTGCGTCGGCTCGAGCTCTTCGAGGTTCCGACGGCGGCGACGCGAGCGTCGCGGCGGCGGTCGCCCGCGGCCGAACGCAGCACCGGGACGTCCGCCCGGGCCGCCCGCGCCAACCGGGCCACCGGGGCCCGATCGTCCGGCGAATCCACCGGCGGGTCGGCCGGCGAACCCTCCACCGGTTCTTCCCGGTGGGCCACCGGCGGGTCGTCCGCCGGTGCGCGGTGCGTAGCCGCTACCCGGACGCGATGCGGGAGCAGGTCCGGACGAGCGTCGACCACCCTGGCCGGGCGGCGGCGGGATCGGTCGGCCCGACGGGCCGAGGGGCGGCTTCACGGCGGGCGGCGGCGGGATCGGTCGGCCCGACTGGGACATGGGCGGATGGGCCGGGCGCTGCCGCTGCTCGGGACGGGCCCCCGGGTCGGCCATCGCCGGTGGCGCCGGTGGCGCTGTGGCTGCCGGGACTGCGGGAGAAGCCGGCG
>PLWZ01000063.1 GCA_003151235.1 Acidimicrobiaceae bacterium | reverse complement strand
AACTCATCGCGGTTGGCACAGCCGAAAGCCAGATGATCGAGACCCGGCCGGCGCTCGTTGAACGGCTGAGTGCTGTTCAAATCAGGGAACTGAGTTAGACCGACGATTGTGTCGCTCGTAAGCCAAGCGACACGCTTGAAAGGACCTGTGTCCTCGTCAAGGATCGGGTCCGAGCCGAACAGAGCCTTGTACCAAGGAACACTCCGTTCGAGGCTCGTAACCGTTAGCGCCACGTGAGTAATCGCAGGGAACTCAGGCATGTCTTGTCTGCACCTCGGGCAAATAGCGAATGCCACGTCTTTGGCTGGCCACTCTCTGGGAATAGAAACTACCTGACAGGACCACTTCGCCTCCTACAACGGGACGGCCCCCGTCGAGATGTCCTCGGGAGGTCGAACGGTCCACCGGCTGTCCCAGCGAGGCAACCGTCACCTCAACCACGCCGTCCACCTGGCGGCCGTCTGTCAGATCCGCCAACCGCACTCAGAGGGCCGGGCCTACTTCGACCGCAAGGTGGCCGAGGGCAAGACCAAGAAGGAGGCGCTGCGCTCACTCAAGCGTCAGGTCTCCAACACCGTCTATCGGCACCTGATCCTCGACGCCGGCGAACGATAAGCGGGCCCGGGAGGACAGTCGGGAGCGACACTTCAGCCAGCGCGGCCGGCTCTGCACCCTGACGGCCGGCTCTTCGGTGAAGTCACTCCCGGACCCATCGCGACTTTACGCAGCCGAGGTGTCGGCTTCTTTTGGCGCGCCTAGCTGGCCGCTTGACCCAAAGAGGATTCGTTCGGGGGCACCATCTTTGGCTCTCGGGGAGTCTTGTGACCAACTTGTGACCACAGGGCCTTCTCGAGGGTCCGTTTAGGCCGCTGAGCTGGTGAAAGAGCGTGCCCGGAGCGGGACTCGAACCCGCACGCCGTTGCCGGCAAAGGCTTTTGAGGCCTCCGCGTCTACCGATTCCGCCATCCGGGCTGGGTGCACGAGCCTATCGGGAGCGCATCGAAGCCCTCAGCCTCAAGAAGTCCTCTGTTCCAATACGGGGTCAGGGATCGCGACCGAGGACCGAGCGCGGGTGGCGCCCGTCGACATAGCCCACGAAGGGCGGGTAGATGTTGTAGCCGAGGAGCTCCTGGAGCCGTTCGGGCAGTTCGCGCACCACCCCCCTCGGCACGGCCAGGTAGTGGTTCTCCTGGGGCCGCAGCCAGCTGACGACGTATTCGAGGATGACCCCCAACCGCGGCCGGTCCGTGTTGTTGGCCCCGCCACCGTGCCACAGGTGGCCGAGATAGAACATCGCTGAGCCGGCGGGCATCTCGGCGACTAGGACCTCGTCGTCGTCACCCGGTCGTCGATCGCCCTCCCACTGATGGCTGCCCGGCACGAAGCGGGTCGCGCCATTGACCTCGGTGAAGTCGTCGAGTGGCCACATCGTGTTGATCACGACCGTCGGGTGCGGTTGTGGGAGCGGATACACGCTCTCGTCGCGGTGCAGCACCTGCGCCTTCTCGCCCGGGCCGATCTGGATCCCGACCGGGGCGCTCAGCTGGTAGTCAACGAGCACCTCGTCGAGCACGCCGAGAAGCAGTGGGTGAATGGCCGCCTCGTCGAAGGTCCGGGTCTTCGCGAACAGCGCGTACACACGCTGGGTGGAGAACCCTTCGAAGTTGTTGCGGCCGGTCGGTGTCTCCGCGAGGACGCGCGCGAGATCGGCGCGGGCAGTGGCGACCTCGCCGGGATTGAGCACGCCCTCCACGATCACGTAGCCGTCGGCGTGCAGGCCGTCGACGACCACGGCCGGCGTGGCGTCGCCCGCGTTGATCCTCACGTGGCAACCCTAGGCACCCAGACTCCCAAGTTCCCGGGAAACGATGGAGAAGGTACGAGCGAGGGGCATAGGGTCGGTCGCTGGTACCAAGGGCAGGGGGGGGAACGAATGCCCCGGACGTCTGGATAGGGATGGTTCGTCGACAGACGAAACCGGGGATCGAGGCCGGATCGGGCCCGTTGAACGGCGCCCCCAGTCGGCTCCTGTCGGTGTCGGCGTGGCCGATGTGGGTTCTCGCGCTGGCCGCGATGATCGACAACGTCGACCAGTACATCGTTCGCGGTACCTCGAACCAGATCGAGAAGGTGTTCGGGGTCGGGGACTTCCAGATCGGGATCCTCTTCTCCGCTTTCATCGTGGTGAACGGCATCGCCACCATGCCGGCCAGCTACCTCGGCGACCGCTGGAGCCGGACGAAGATCATCGCGGTCTCTATCTCTGCATGGTCGGTGATCAGTGCGCTCGGGGGCGTGGTCCCCGTCGGCGCCTTCGGCCTCCTTATCGTGCTGCGAGGTGCGCTCGGCTTCGGCCAGGCGGTGACCGACCCGTCGAGCTCGAGCCTTCTCGCCGACTACTACGGCATCGAGCGGCGCGGTCGGGCGTTCTCGGTCCAGCAGTGCCTCATTTATGTCGGCCTCGGCCTGGGCCTCGCGATCGGGTCGTTCTTCGGCACCAGGTTCGGGCACTACGGATGGCGACTGGCCTTCGGCGTGTCGATCGTCCCTGGCCTCGTGATCGCGGTCCTCTGTTGGCGGCTGCCCGAGCCGAGCCGGGGCACGGCGGATCGATCGCACGTCACGGGGAAGGCGGGGATGGAGGTGGCGGGGGAGAGCGTGCCGCTGTTCCCGGGCGGCCTCTCCCAGTTCACGAAGAACATGATCCAGGGGCTGCGAGCCGACGTCCGGACCATCCTGCAGATACCGACATTGCGCTACGCCCTCGTCGGGGTGTCGGTCATCGGTTTCGTGGTCACGGCGGTCGCCACCTGGATGCCGACCCTCTATGAGCGCCAGTTCCACCTCTCGCAGGGTTCGGCCAACCTCGCGTTCGGCTCGCTGGTCATCCTGGCCGGGATCCCCGGGACGCTCATCGGCGGGGTGATCGCGGACCGGTGGGTCACCCGGATCGTCGGTGCACGCGTGGTCATCCCCGGGGTAGGCCTCAGTGCGGCCGGGGCCCTGTTCATGGTGTCGTTCATCCCGATGCCCTTCGCAGGTGCGTTCTCACTCCAGCTCTTCGCCTTCTTGATCTCCTCGTCGACCATCCCCGCTCTGCGGGCCGGGCTCGCCGACGCCGTGCCGGCGCGACTGCGCGGCACCGGATACGGGGCCTTCAACGTGGCCTCGATAATCTTCGGCGCTGCGGTGGCGCCGCTCGCGACGGCGGCGGTGGCGACGCACTTCGGGGGCAACTACCGGGTCGCCTTCGCCCTCGTCATGCCGATCTCGTTCATCGGGGCGGCCTGCCT
This sequence comes from Acidimicrobiaceae bacterium, assembly GCA_003151235.1. Classification (GTDB taxonomy): domain Bacteria; phylum Actinomycetota; class Acidimicrobiia; order Acidimicrobiales; family RAAP-2; genus Palsa-461. Next base: position 26,790 of record PLWZ01000063.1, on the reverse strand, counting down.
GTTGGCGGCGAGGCGCCACATCGAGCGGGACACGGCCAAGATCTTCGAAGCCGTGGTGGCCGCGCTGGCCGAGACCGCGGGTCCGGCCGAGCCGACTTGAGCGGCCCGTGAGGGTCGAGGCCGTCGAGGTCGTCGTCGCGCAATTGTCGCTGCGAGCCCCGGTGCACAGCGCCGGGGTGACGCACGCGGACAAGGCCACACTTTTCTTCCGCGTCGTGACCGACGAGGGGTCCGGCTGGGGTGAGTGTTCGGCCTACGCGGACGCCCGCTCGCCGGATCCGACCGTCGAAGCCATCGAGCCGACGACCGTGGACCGGGCGATCGCCCGGCTCTTCACGGGATCCGTCGGTGGGAACCTGCCATCGGCCTCCTCGGTGGCCGGCGTGTGCGTGGGCGGGGGATCGGTCGGCGAGCAATCGGTGGCCGGCGCACTCGAGATGGCCGTGCTCGACGCGGAGCTCCGCTCGGCGTCACGTTCGTTGGCATCCTTGCTCGGGGTTGCACACCGAGAAGTCGGCGTCGGAGACGTCGTCGGCATTCCGCCGGAGCACGATCTCGGTGCACTGATCGACGCGGTCGGGGCGGCACTCGATGAAGGGGCCCGACGGGTCCGCATCAAGATCGAGCCGGGGTGGGACCACGAGCCGCTGAGCGCGGTCCGGGAGCGCTACGCCGACGCGGTACTCCAGGCCGACGCGAACGGGTCGTTCGAGCCGGGAGCCGCCGCCGGGCTGCGCGGCCTCGACACGTATGGACTCCGGTGCTTGGAGCAGCCGTTCGTGGCCGAGGACCTGCAGTCGCACCGGGCTCTGGCCGAGTCCATGTCGACACCCATCGCCCTCGACGAGTCGCTGTGGTCCGTGGCCCGGGTCCGCGACGCCGTGCAAGCCGGCGCATGCCGTGTCGCGTGTGTGAAGCCCGGGCGGCTCGGCGGAGTGTTCGCGGCGATCGCGGCCGCCGAGGCGTGCGCCGAGGCCGGGGTCGAGTGCTTCGTCGGCGGGTTCTTCGAAACCGGGCTCGGCCGTTGCGTCAACGCCGCCTTGGCCGGGCGCGCCGAGTTCTCCCTGCCCGGCGACCTGGGCGACCCGGACCGGTACCTGGCCGCGAACCCGTTCGCCTACCTCCCCGAGGAGAGCGGAACCGTGCGGCTGTCGGACGCGCCGGGGCTAGGGGCCGAGCTCCGGCCCGGCGTCATGGCGGCCCACAGGACCTACACGCGCCGGGTCGACTTCGGGTCCTGACTTGTCGATTCCCGGCCCGTTCGGCGGGGTTCGCGAGGGCATACAATCGAGCGCCCATGCAGCGATTCCTCGTTGAGCGCAGGATCCGCGACGTCCACGACCGCCTGGTCCGGGCCCGCCACGAGCTCACGATCCTCGATGAGCAGTACGCGGTGGTGTCCGACGCGGCCGAGGATGCCCGGTTGCGCTCGCTCGTCTCCGAGACCCCCCTGGCCGCCCACGAGTACGGCGAGGTGAAGCGGCATGCCGACGCGATGGGCAAGGCCCGCGACGCCCTCATCGCGACCGTCGGCGACCTCGAGCGCCGGCGCGACGAGCTGCTCCAGCAGGTCGGCGTGAAGCCGTGAGCCAAGACACCGCCAAGTCCGCACCGGTCCGCGTGATCATCGCCGAGGACGAGGCCATCGTCCGCCTCGACATCAAGGAGATCCTCCTCTCGGCCGGCTACCTCGTGGTCGGGGAGACCGGGCGGGGAGACGAGGCGGTGAGCCTCGCCGCTGAGACCACGCCCGACCTCGCGATCCTCGACGTGAAGATGCCGGGGATGAGCGGCATACAGGCGGCCCGCGAGATGACACGGGACGCCAAGGTGGCCGTGATGGTCCTCACCGCCTTCAGCCAGCGCGAGCTGATCGAGGAGGCGCGCGACGCCGGCGTGGCGGCCTACCTGGTCAAGCCGTTCCGACGCGACGAGCTTCTCAACGCCGTCGACACCGTGCTGGCGTCGTGCCGGGAGGAGTGGGCGATCGACGCCGAGGTGGAGAGCTTCGGATCGGGCGAGTCCGCCGCCGAGGACAAGATCGCCACCCGGCGGCTCGTCGAGGAGGCGAAGAGCGCGCTGATCCAGAATTCGGCGATGACCGAGGCCGAGGCGTTCAGTTTCATCCAGCGGACGGCGATGCGCACCCGGTCCCGGATGCGCGAGGTCGCGCGCCAGGTCATCGAGGGCTCGCTTTCCCCGTGAGCGACCGCCCGAGGACCTCGGGCCCTCTGTTCGTGCTCGATGGGATGTCGCTCGCCTTCCGGGCCTACTTCGCGCTCCCGCCCGAGCTCGCCCTGAAGGACGGCACCGTCACCAACGCGGTCCACGGCTTCACGTCGATGCTCGTCTACCTCGTCCGCGAACACCGGCCGAGCGCCATCGCCGTCGCGTTCGACCCGCCGGGCCCGACCTTCCGCGACGGGCTGAACCCCGAGTACAAGGCCGGCCGGGCCGAGACACCCCACGAGCTGGGCCCGCAGTTCGACATGATCCGGCGCACGGTGGCGTCTCTCGCCATCCCGCTCGTCGAGGTGCAGGGCTTCGAGGCCGACGACGTTCTGGCGACGCTCGCGACCCAGGCCCGTGACCGCGGCACCGACGTCGTCGTCGTCACCGGCGACCGGGACTGCTTCCAGCTGGTCGAGGACCCCCACATCCGGGTCCTCTATAACCGGCGCGGGGTCAGCGACTACGCCCTTTACACCGAGGCCGGCATCGAGGAGCGCACCGGCGTGCTGCCGCCCAAGTACCCGATGCTGGCGGCGTTGCGGGGCGACCCCTCCGACAACATCGTCGGCGTGCCCGGGGTGGGGGAGAAGACCGCGGCCAAGCTGCTCAACACCCACGGCGACATCGACGGGATCTACGCCAACCTCGATTCGCTGACCCCGAAGCTCCGGGCCAACCTGGCCGAGGCCGAGGACCGGGTGCGGGCCAATCTCTTGCTGATCCCTCTGGTGCGCGACGTGCCGCTCGATGTGCGCGTCGAGGACCTGAGCCTCGGCGGCTGGGACCTGGAGACGGCCCGGACCTGCTTCAGCGACCTCGAGTTGAAGTCGACGTGGGACCGCGTGGTTCCCCTCCTCCAGGATGGGACGCTCGGGCCACCGGCACCGGGGTCGGCCAGCGCCGGTCCGGGCGTGGAGGTGGTCACGACCGACGTCGCCGCCGACGACGCGGTGTTCGCCGACATCTCGGTCGTCGTCCAACCGGTCGACGCGATCCCGCCTCCCGAGGCGGAGATGCCCGACACGGCCGACGAGGCCGCCCGACTCCTCGGTGCGTTGGTGGCGGGGGCCGGCGAGGGACCGATCGGGATTGCCGGCGTGTCGCAGGGATTGGCCGGTCGGGCCCCCCTGTTCGGGCTGGCCGTCGTGTCCGGCGGCCCGAGCGCGCGCGCCGTGTGGATCGCCGAGGCGTTGCTGTCGAGCGCTCAGGTGAGAGCCGCGCTCGCCGACCTCGCCACGCACCCGGTCGTCGGTCACGAGACCAAGGAGCTGCTCCGGTCGCTCCTCGGGCTCGGGATCGGGGGCTTCGAGCCGGTGCTCGACACCGCGGTGGCCGCGTATCTGCTCGACCCGTCCAAGGGCGACTACTCCCTCGGCGAGGTTGCCGCGCCCTTCTTCAATGGCGCGGTCGAGGAGCGAGCCGAGATGGAGCCGCAGGGCCAGCTGGCGCTGGACGGCCCCGTGCCGGCCGACGTCGCCCGTGGAGCCGTCGAGGAGGCCAGCATCGTCACCCAGTTGGTGGCGCCACTGCGCGCCGCCGTCGGGGCGGCCGGGATGTTGTCGCTGCTCGACGAGGTGGAGAGCCCGCTCATCGGGGTGCTGGCCCGCATGGAGGTCGCGGGCATCCGGGTCGACACCGACGAGCTCCGCCGGGTCTCGAAGGAGCTGGTGGCCGACGTGGCCGCCCTCGAGACCGAGGTGCACGAGCTGGCCGGGCATCCGTTCAACGTCAACTCGACGCCGCAGCTGCGCACCGTCCTCTACGACGAGCTCGGCCTCAAGCCCGGGCGGCGCACGAAGACCGGCTACTCCACCGACGCGGCCACGCTCGAGGGGCTGCGCGACCAGCACCCGATCGTCGAAACCCTGCTGCGCTACCGCGAGCTCGAGAAGCTGCGCTCCACCTACGGCGAGAACCTGCTCGCCGAGGTGAAGGACGACGGGCGCATCCACGCGTCGTTCCGCCAGACCGTCGCCCGGACCGGTCGCCTGTCGTCCGAGCACCCGAACCTGCACAACATCCCGGTCCGCAGCGACTCGGGGCGGCGGTTCCGCCGCGTGTTCATCCCCGCTCCTGGTTTCGAGTTCCTCGTGGCCGACTACGACCAGATCGAGCTGCGGGTCCTGGCCCACCTGGCCGCCGACCCCGGCCTTCTCGAGGCGTTCTCGTCCGGCACCGACATCCACCGGGCCGTCGCCTCGGGCGTCTACGGCGTGCCCGTGGACGAGGTCACGCGCACCCAGCGGGAGTTCTCGAAGATGGTCTCCTACGGCCTCGCCTACGGCATGGAGGCCTACGGGCTGGCCCGCCGGCTCGCGACCGGGGTCGAGGAGGCGGCCGAGATCATGGGCCGCTACTTCGGAGCCTTCCCGGCTGTGCGGGCGTACATGGACGACACGGTGGTCGAGGCCCGCCGGCGCGGCTACACCCGCACCGCGTTCGGCCGGATCCGGCCGCTGCCCGAGCTCTCCGACCGCAACTTCCGGGTGCGCCAGGCCGCCGAGCGCCAGGCCATGAACGCCGGGATCCAGGGGCTGGCCGCCGACCTGTTCAAGGCGGCCCTGGTGCGGGTCGACCACGCCCTGGCCCAGGGGAGGTTCACAAGCCGACTCGTCCTCCAGGTCCACGACGAGGTGATCGTCGAGGTGGCCAAGGAAGAGAAGGAGGCCGTCGGCCCGCTGGTGCGGCGCGCGCTGACCGGCGCCGCGGAACTGTCGGTGCCGCTCGAGGTCTCGATGGCCTGGGGCGCGTCGTGGGCCGAGGCGAAGGCCGGGTAGCCGGTGGTAACCTGTTTTGCCTGGCCGCAGCCGTTGGCTCGGCCACCTGAGCCCGTCGCCGGCCCCGGCGAGAGCACCCACTGAAAGCGAGTTCACCGTCCGTCATGTCCGCCGAGCCGATCACCCTGTTGTCCAACGAGGCCATGGGGACCTTCGATGACGAAGGCCACTACCTCCCCCGAACCATCACCGAGGACGACATGGGCGGCGCCTCCCTCGAGGAGGCCATGGCCGGGACGATCATCGAGTTCGACGACGGCGACCTGGTCGAGGGCACCGTGGTCAAGATCGACCGCGACGAGGTGCTGCTCGACATCGGCTTCAAGTCCGAGGGCGTCATCCCGGCCCGCGAGCTTTCGATTCGCAACGACGTCCACCCCGAAGAGATCGTCTCGCTCGGGGACCACGTCGAGGCACTTGTCCTCCAGAAGGAGGACAAGGAGGGTCGCCTCGTCCTGTCCAAGAAGCGGGCCCAGTANNGAGCGGGCGTGGGCGACGATCGAGAAGCTGAAGGAGTCCGACGAGATCGTGAAGGGCCCGGTCATCGAGGTGGTGAAGGGCGGGCTCATCGTCGACATCGGGCTGCGCGGCTTCCTGCCGGCCTCCCTCGTCGAGCTGCGCCGGGTCCGCGAGCTGCAGCCCTATGTGGGCCGCATCATCGAGGCCAAGATCATCGAGCTCGACCGGAACCGCAACAACGTCGTGCTATCCCGCCGGGCCTGGTTGGAAGAGGCCCAGAAGGAGCAGCGCGGCGACTTCCTCACCAACCTGAAGCCGGGCGAGCGCCGCAAGGGCACCGTGTCCTCGGTCGTGAACTTCGGTGCGTTCGTCGACCTCGGGGGCATGGACGGCCTCGTGCACGTCTCCGAGCTCAGCTGGAAGCACGTCGACCACCCGTCCTCGGTTGTCCAGGTGGGCGACGAGATCGAGGTCGAGGTGCTCGACGTCGATCTCGACAAGGAGCGCATCAGCCTCTCGCTCAAGGCGACCCAGGCCGACCCGTGGCAGGAGTTCGCGGACAGCCATCAGGTCGGCCAGCTCGTCTACGGCCGCATCACCAAGCTCGTCCCCTTCGGCGCGTTCGTCCAGGTGGGTGACGGCATCGAGGGCCTGGTCCACATCTCGGAGATGGCCGCGCACCACGTCGACCTCCCCGAACAGGTGGTGAACCCGGGCGAGGAGCTGTGGGTCAAGATCATCGAGATCGACCTGCAGCGCCGCCGGATCAGCCTGTCCATCAAGCAGGCCGCCGAGGGTGGCGAGGTCTCCGAGGAGTACCGCGAGGCGTTCGGCGCCCACGCGTACGACGCCGAGGGCAACTACATCGGCAACTACGACTACACCGAGACCGAGTTCACCCCCGAGACCGAGGCCCAGGCGGCGTGGGCCGACTACGCGACCGAGCACAGCGCGCCGGAGGCTGCGGCCGGCGAGGCCGCTCCGGTCGCCGAGGCGCCAGTCGCGGACGTCGCGGACGTCGGTCCGGACGCTGCACCGGCCGAGGTGCCGGTCGAGGCGCCGGTCGAGGCGCCCGCCGAATAGGAATCGGGTCTGCTCGGCCATATCGGGCGCGCGGTGATCGCCTACCATTCCCGCCGTGGACGTGGCGACCGTCGATGATCTGACGGGTCCGGGCCAGCCGAGCGACGAATCGCAGGCGCCCGATGAGGTCGCGCCGGACGAGACGACCCTGGACGGGCCCTGGCGCAACCTCGCGATCGCCGGTGTCGCGCTCGTCGTCGCCATCGGGGTCGTGCTCCGGTTCTGGACCCGCTCGGCCCTCTGGCTCGACGAGGCCCTGACGGTCGACATCGCCAAGCTCCCGCTCCACAAGCTCCACGCAGCGCTCCGCCAGGACGGCGCCCCACCGCTGTACTACGTGCTGCTCCACTTCTGGATGAAGGTCTTCGGCGACTCGGACCTCGGCGTCCGGTCGCTGTCGGGGGTGATCTCGGTCATCACGCTGCCGGTGGCGTGGCTGGCCGCCCGCACCTACGGCCGCCAGAGCGCGTGGGGCGTCCTGGTGCTCGTGGCCAGCGCGCCGTTCGCCATCTACTACGGCACCGAGTCCCGCATGTACTCGCTCGTGATGCTGCTGACCGCACTCGGGTTCCTCGCCCTCATCCGGGCCATGCGCACCCCGCGCCCGGGCAACCTGATCGCGGTGGCCGTCGTCATCGCGGCCCTCCTCTACACCCAGTACTGGGCGCTGTACCTGGTGGTCAGCCTGGCCGCCTGGCTGCTCTGGCAGGGCCGCAAGGGCCAGCCGGACCCGGCGCAGCGCACCAACGCGCGGTGGAGTTTCGGGGCGCTCGCGGTCGGCTGCCTGTGTTTCGTGCCGTGGCTGCCCACCTTCCTCTTCCAGTCCCGCCACACCGGGACGCCGTGGGCGGCACCCGGGAACTTCGGTGCCATCGTCAGCGCGCTGACCGGGTTCACCGACAACCAGGCCACGCTGTCGGCGGCCGGGTCCAATCAGGGCCGGCTGCTCGCCATCATCTATCTGGTCCTCGCCTTCCTGGCCGTCTTCGGGATCGCCCGCGACCGCTGGCACATCGACCTCGACCTGCACACCCGGCCGCGGGCCCGCCCCGTGACCTTCGTCGTGTTCGCCACGCTCGTCATCGCGGTGGGCGGGGGACTGCTCACGAAGAGCGGGTACTCCAACCGGTACGCGTCGGTGGTGTTCATCCCGTTCCTGGTCCTCGTGGTCATGGGCGCCATGACGCTGCGCGACCCGCGGGCGCGGGCGGTGGTGTTCGCGGTCGCCGCGCTCGCCGGCCTGGCCGTCGGGACCGAGAACATCAACACCCAGCGCACCCAGGCCGCCGCGGTTGCGGCCGTGTTGGCGGTCCAGGGGAGACCGGGAGACGTGGTCGCGTACTGCCCGGACCAGCTCGGGCCGGCCGTGTACCGGCTGACCAGCGGGGGCGGCTACCGCCAGATCGCCTACCCGCGCTCGAACCGCCCGGCCATCATCGACTGGGTCGACTACAAGGCGGCCGTCCAGAAGACCAAGCCGTCCACCTTCGTCCACGAGGTGCAGGCCGAAGCGGGCTTCCATTCGATCTGGCTGGTCTGGGCGTCGGGCTATCAGGGGTACGGGACCCGCTGCGAGAGCATCGCCACCCAGCTGCTCGAGAGCCCCGGCTACGGGGGCCACCAGTGGGTCACCCAGAAGCCCAACAAGTACTACGAGCCGATGGACCTGACCGTGTTCAGGAAGTTGCCCACCGCGTCGCATGGACAGAGCGCCGGGTCGTGACCGCCCCGCCGGCGGCACCGGCCCGGGCCGGGCCGGCACAGGCCGTCTCCAACTTCGCGCAGCGCTCACTCGGCGCGCTCGGTGCGGTGGTGGTCCCCTATGTCGTCGCCCGCGTCATCGTCCTCGGCGCGCTCGCCTTCGCACACCTGGTCGTCTCGCGCACCCACCCGAGTTCGCCCGGCGTGGCGGCCCGGGTCCACCAGGGGCTGCTCGCGTGGGACGCCGGCTTCTACGAGTCGATCGCCCGGTTCGGCTACCGGCCCTTCGGTCACCAGGCGCTGCGGTTCTTCCCGCTGTTCCCGCTGGCCGCTCGCGCCCTCGCCTGGTTGCCCGGGGTGAGCGACCGGGTGGCGGTGGTCGTCATCGCGAACCTCGGCACGCTGATCGGCACCGCGCTCTTGGTGGTGCTGGTGCGCCGCGAGACCGGCGACGACCCCCTGGCCCGCCGGAGCGCGTGGCTGCTGTCACTGGCCCCGCCCGCCTTCGTGCTCGTGCTCGGCTACGCCGAGGGGCTGCTGCTCGTCTTCACCGTGGCCTGCTTCTTGGCCCTCCGGCCGGCCGCCGGCCGCCGGCCGTCGTGGCTGTGGGCGGCGCTGTTCGGGTATGCGGCGGCGCTCACCCGACCGCTCGGCGTCCTGCTGGTCCTCCCGGTCGCGTGCGAGGCCTGGCGGCACTGGCGCGGCGCACCGCGCGCCGAGCGGGCCGCCATCGCGCTCGCCCTGGCCGGCCCGGTGGCCGGGCTCGTGACCTTCCTCGCCTGGTCGGCCGCCGCCTTCGGCGATTTCTTCCTGCCCATCCGGGTCCAGACGAACGCCGGGCACCACGGGGGCCTGTCCGACCCGTTCCGCACCCTGGTGAACGACGCCAAGGGGGCCCTGCACCACCACTTCGGCACGGCGCTGCACGTCCCGTGGGTGGTCCTCGTCGTGGTGCTCGTGGTGGTGGTCTGGATGCGGCTCCCGTCCCCCTACGGCGCCTTCGCGACCGGGGTGGTGCTGGTGGCGCTGTCGGGCACCAACCTCGACTCCTTCGAGCGCTACGCCCTGAGCGCGTTCCCCCTCGTCATCGTGGGGGCGATGGGCCTCGCCTCGCGTCGGGTCGAGCGGGTCGTCCTCACGCTCTCGGCGGCCGGGCTCCTCGCGTACGCCCTGCTCGCCTTCTTGAACCTGTCGGTGCCCTGACAACCGGTCCACCGAGCCCGATCCGGTAACCTCGGCAGCCGAACACGAGGGTCCGCCCGCGGGCGTGGCGGCGGACCCCAGGCGATCCGACCTGGTGCGACGGGTCGCCGGACCGAGGGTGGGCACCGCGCCGGCGCGGCGCCGAAGGGAATCCGTTGACCACACCAGCTGAGACCGCCTCGAACGAGAGGGCCGCGGACCCGGGCCCGTCTTCGGCACCGGTCGTGGTCATCGGGGCCGGCCCGGCCGGCCTGACCGCCGCCTACCAGCTCGCGAAGGCGGGCGACCCGGTGCTGGTGGCGGAGGCCGACGACGTCGTCGGCGGGATCAGCCGGACGGTCGAGCGCGACGGCTGGCGCTTCGACATCGGCGGGCACCGGTTCTTCACCAAGGTCGCCCCGGTCGAGGACCTGTGGAACGAGATCCTGCCGGCCGAGGACTTCTTGCTCCGGCCGAGGAAGAGCCGGATCTTCTACAAGGGCAAGTACTACGACTACCCGCTGCGGGCCTTCAATGCGCTGATCAACCTCGGGCCAAAGGAGGCCTTCCTCTGCGGGTGCTCGTACCTCCGGGCCCGCATCGCCCCGCCGAAGGACCAGACCAACTACGAGGGCTGGCTCGTGGCCCGGTTCGGGTGGCGCCTCTATCGGACGTTCTTCAAGACCTACACCGAGAAGGTGTGGGGCGTGCCGGTGTCAGAGATGCCGGCCGACTTCGCGGCCCAGCGGGTGAAGAACCTCGACCTCGGCAAGGCGATCCTCAACGCGCTGACCCCGAAGCGGAACCAGACCGAGATCACGACCCTCATCGAGGAGTTCCGGTACCCGAAGTTCGGGCCCGGGATGATGTGGGAGGTCTGCCGGGAGAAGGTCGAGAAGCTGGGCGGCCGGGTGCTCATGGAAACCCGCGTGGACACGATCCACATCGAGGGCGGCCGGGCCACCGGGGTCACCCTGTCGGGTGGCGGCGCGAGCCGGTTCGAGCCGGCCAGCCACGTCATCTCGTCCATGCCGATGGCCGAGCTGGTCGCGGCCCTCGACCCGCCACCCCCGCCGGAGGTCCGCTCGGCCGGCGCCGACCTGCACTACCGGGACTTCTTGACGGTGGCGCTCGTGGTGCCGGTCGAGGCCGGGTTCCCAGACAACTGGATCTACGTGCACGCGCCCGACGTCGAGGTGGGCCGCATCCAGAACTTCGGCCAGTGGTCGCCCTACATGGTCCGGGAGGGCACCACCTGTCTCGGCCTCGAGTACTTCGTCTTCGAGGGCGACCGGCTGTGGGAGAGCGATGACGACACCCTGATCGCGATGGCGACCCGGGAGCTCGACGCCCTGGGGCTCGTCACCCCCGACAAGGTCGAGCGGGGCTACGTGGTCCGGGTGAAGAAGGCCTACCCGTATTACGACTTCAAGTACCGGGAGAACGTGGCGACTGTCGTGGCGTGGCTCGCGTCCAACGCGCCCAACGTGCACCTGGTCGGGCGCAACGGCATGCACAAATACAACAACCAGGATCATTCCATGTTCACGGCCATGCTGACGGTCGAGAACATCCACGGTGCGAACAACGACATCTGGGCGGTGAACGTCGAGGAGGAGTACCACGAGGAGGGCCCGGCCACCGATGCCCGTCCGGGCGCCGGCACCGGCCGCGACGCGCCGATGCTCCCGTGGCGCGAGGGGTCCGACTCGCCCCGCTAGTCGATCGAGGGCCCGGCGACCGTCTCGGTCTCGGGCGCCGGCACCGGCGCGGGCAGGCTGACCGGCTCCTCCATGAGCGGCATCTCGGCCTCGCGCGACCCCGACTTCGCGTTCGCGAGCAGCAGCACGCTCGCGAAGACGCCGACGAACCCGACCACCCGGAGGGCCAGCTTCCAGCCAGAGCCCGGCAGGTGTTCGCCGAAGATGATGGTCCCGACCGCGACGACGTACACGCTCGAGACCACGTTCGAGACCGGCACAACCACCGACGCCGGGCACCGCTGCAGCGCCGTCTGGAACAAGAGCAAACCGGTCGCAGAGGTGACCACCAGCGCGTACAGGTACGGCGAGGCGAGCACGTGGGGGATCGAGAGCCACAGCCCGTGCTTCTCGACCTGCGCGGCGACGGCCTTGGTGGCCAACGCCGCGACGCCGTACATGAGGCCGGTCGAGAGGCCGTAGAGGGGGGCGCGCACCTGGCTCCGTCGCGTCGTGCCCTCGCCGAGGCGATCCGCACCGAGGAACAGCCACCCGGCGACGAACACCGTCGGGATCGCGGCGAGCACGAGCGAGCCGAACGCACCGGCGGTCCCGGCCTGGTCGCTCGCCGAGTCGAGCGAGAGGCTGATGGCGAGCAGGGCCACGCCGACCAGGCCGACGGCGGCCCACTCCCGACGCCCGAGGCGCTCCTTCAGCGCCACGTGGGACAGCACGAGCAGCACCACGATCCCGGACACGAAGATCGGCTGGACCACCGAGATCGGCACGAGGGACAGCGCGACCACCTGCAGGGCCAGGCCGCCCAGCATCGAGCAGAACCCGATGACCCAGACCGGCGACGACAGCACCGAGGTGACCAGGTGGCCGAGCCGGCGCGCGTGCACCGAGTCCATGTCGCCCAGCGCGTGCTTCTCGAGGACGAACCCGACGTTGTAGAGCACCGCCGAGACGACGCTGATGAGAACGCCCGCGGCGAGATGGGTGTGGGTCATCGGGACGCCACCGGTTGGGTGCGCCCGTCGGCGAGCCGGCACATGACGAGAAGAAGGTTCCAGGTCGCGAACTCGCGCAGACCCGGGACAGCGATGACCCAACGCATCCAGCGGGGGTAATAGCGGGGGAGCGCGTCGACGACGACGGCGCGGTCCGAGAAGCTCCGGGCCATCCGCAGGGTCCTGCCGACGTGGCACGGGTAGAGCGAGGTGCCGAACCGGTTCTTGGGCGGCCGGCCGTTCTTGGCCTCGTAGCGCCGGGCGGCCCGCTCGCCGCCGAGGAAGTGCCACGGCGCGGTCTCGTGGCCGCCCCAGGGCGAGAACCACGCGGTGAACGACACGTACAGCAGCCCGCCCGGGCGGGTGACCCGGATCATCTCGGCCACCAGTGCCGTCGGGTTGGCCACGTGCTCGAGCACATTGGAGGAGAACGTGAGATCGGCCACGCCGTCCGCGAAGGGGAGGAAGTAGCCGTCACCGGCGACCGTCGTGCCCTGTGCCCGGACCCCGGGCCGCACGGCCATCCGGTGCCGTTCGGCCTGCGTCGGGTGCTCGGGGTCCTCGGGCGTGAACGACCGTTCGATCAGTGTCTCGGGCTCGACCAGGATGCTGCGGGCCCCGGCCTCCCGGAAGGCCTCGGAGAAGAATCCCCCGCCGCCACCGACGTCGAGGACGGTCTTGCCCGACAGGTCGGTGTACCCCTCGATCTGGGCCCGCGTGTCGAGCGCGACGCTGCGGTAGAAGGTGTCGGGATCGGACTGCTCGAGGCGGAACACCCGGGCGAGACCGATGGAGCGGGCCAGTCCCTTCGCCGGCACCTCGGGCAGCGCCCGGGCGCGATCGTGCGCGGTGGCCGTCGGCATGGCCTGGAAGCGTAACGCCGATCGGCCGCGCATCTGTTGGGCGATCGTTTCGATCTATCGGGTGGGAACCCGGGGGTAGACGGGGTACGCGACCGGCGTCGGCACGACCACGCCCACGTAGCCGGGCGGCGGCTGGTTGTTCGGACAGGATGCAATGCCGTCGGGGTCGTCGGACCGGGGATCCATGGTCCACGCACCGCCCTGCCACCCCGGGTTGGGAGGCGAGAGTCCGAGAATGGGCTGGAGGTCGTCGATGATGATTTGGGTCATTTCGGTCACCCCGTAGGGGCACAGGTGGGTGAGGTCGAACTGCCGGGTGCGCATCCAACCGAGGCGGGGGGCCGGCATCCAGGCGAAGAACCGCCCGTCCGGGTCGAAGACGGCGTTCGTGGTCAGGTAGACCGCGTGGCCCGGGAAGTCACCGACGACCTGCTCGGCGATGGCGTCCCAGTCATTCTGCTCCCTGGTCTCTTCGGCCCACCTCCGCTGTCGGTCGACGCCGGCCGGCCACAGCGGGTTCGGACCGGCCTGGGGGAACTGGACGAGCGCCACCAGCTGGACGCCGTTGCCGGGTGTCATCCAGACCCCGAGGGCCTGTCGCAGGAGCGCCGCGTAATCCTGCGCGCTCGCCCCGGCCATCTGGTCGTCCCAGGACCATGTGCCCACCACAACCTGGGGGTGGTATTGCTCGATGATCTGCTGGCTGTCGGCGATCCAGGCGGCCTGCTGGGTGAGCCCCCATCCGCCGAAGGTCGAGTCGGCGACGACCTTGGCGTCACCCGTGGCGGCGAGGGCTGCGGCCAGAGCCGGTGAGGCGTCGTGCATGACGCTGTCCCCGAGCACCCAGACCCGCAGCGGGTTGCTCGGGGTGGGCGCCGATCCGGCCAGGTGGAACCCCATCGGGACCATCGGTGGCAGCACCGCGGTCGGGACCGGCTGGGCGGCCACCTCGGTGGGCACCACCGCGGCCAGGACGGTCGCCAGCACGGCGCATCCGATCAGGCAGGCCGATGCACGCGCACGATTCCTGGACCTGCTCCCCACCCCCATGGTGGGCGATGAGCCTACCGGGGGGCCTCGGGTAAACCCAGGCGCGGCGGGGCTTTTTCACGGCCCCCGTAGGTGTTTTCCGATGTCCCCCGGTAGGCTGTTGGGACGTTCCGGGGCGGGGGTCCAATCGAACGAGGCGGCGGCGGGGCTGCCCGGAGGGTGCGCCGGCCGACCCGTCCACCAATCAACCACCCATTGGGAGTGATCGAAATCGGCCAGCACAGCCTCGAGGCTGCGATGACCCTGAGCGACATCGTCGAAGCATCCGGGATCCGCCGGGTCGACGTTGTCGCATGGCGTGATCTCGACGACCCCGAAGCGGGGGGGTCCGAGCTGCACGCCCATGAGGTCCTGTCGCGATGGGCCGCCGCCGGCGTCGACGTGCGGTTGTGGACCTCGCGCGTCGATGGCGCCGCCCGGGTGGTCGTGCGCGACGGGTATGAGGCCCATCGCCAGGCGGGGCGCTACGCCGTGTTCCCGGCCACCGCCCTTCGGGGGTTAACGGGAAAGATCGGCTCCGGCGACGGCGTCGTCGAGATCTGGAACGGCATGCCGTTCCTCTCGCCGGTCTGGGCCAAGCGGCCCCGGATCGTGTTCCTCCACCACGTGCACGCCGAGATGTGGCAGATGGTCCTGTCCCAGGGGTTGGCCCGGGTCGGCGCGACCATCGAACGCGCGATCGCCCCGCCCGTGTATCGCCGGGACCGCATCATCACCCTTTCGGAGTCCTCCAAACGCGAGATCGTGGAGCGCCTCAGGCTCTCGGCCGACCACATCACGGTTGCGCCGCCGGGCATCGACCCGCGCTTTTGTACCGGCGGGACGAAGGACCAGGACCCGCTCGTCATCACTGTCGGACGCCTGGTTCCCGTGAAGCGGTTCGACTGGTTCATCGACGCGATGCGCAAGCTGCGCGCCGACCATCCGAGGCTGCGGGCGGTCGTCGTCGGCGAGGGTTATGAGCGCCCGGCCCTCGAGGCCCGGATCCGCGACGCCGGTGAGGGGGACTGGCTCACCGTCCCCGGCCGCGTCAGCGACGAGTCGCTCGTGGACCTGTATCGCCGGGCTTGGCTGGTCGTGTCCACCTCGTCGCACGAGGGCTGGGGGATGACGATCACCGAAGCCGGTGCGTGTGGCACCCCGGCCGTGGCCACCCGGATCGCCGGTCACAAGGACGCGCTGGTGGACGGTGTGTCGGGGACCCTCGTCGACACCATGGACGACGTGGCGACGGCCGCCGGAGCGATCCTGGCCGATGACGACCTCCGCTCCGCGATGTCCGCCGCCGCGACCGAGGTCGCACAACGGTTCAAGTGGGAAGAAACCGCGTCCGTCGCGTTCGGCGTCCTCGCCGAGGAGGCCCGGCGGACCCGGGAGCGGCGGGGGAGTTGACCACTCTCGAGGCCGAGCAGAGCCCCGAGGCCCCGGCCCCGCTCGCGGGTCCCGTCGACATCGAGCCGGCCGAGATCGAACCCGGCCACGAGCAACCCACACCACCCCGCCCGCCGCGGTTCCCGGCCTTCGATGGCCTCCGAGCGATCGCGGCGGGGACCGTCGTCGGGGTGCACGTCGGGTTTGTTTCGGGGCTGAGTCTGCGCAACACGTCGGTCGGCGTCTATACGGCGCGGCTCGAGATCGGCGTGGCGGTCTTCTTCCTCATCTCGGGGTTCCTTCTCTACCGCCCCTTCACGGTCTCCCACCTGGCCGGCCAACCCCGGCCGAAGACTGGGGCGTTCTGGATCCGACGATTGCTGCGGATCGTGCCGGCCTACTGGGTCGCGCTGTTCGTCACGACGGCGGTGCTCCACCCGAGCGCCGCCGAGACCCTGCCGGGGTGGCACGAGATCCTGTCGCACTACCTGTTCGTCCAGATCTATTGGCCGTCCCAGATCTTCTACGGGATCACGCAGTCCTGGACGCTGTGCGTCGAGATGTCCTTCTATCTCCTGCTCCCGCTGTACGCCGTCGTGATCGCCCGACGTTCGGCCAGCCAGCCGCCCGGGCGCCGGCTCGGCCGGGAGCTCACCGGCCTCGGCATCCTCGTCGCGATCAGCCTGGCCTGGCGGTTCTGGGTGCTGGCCAACCAGCAGGGACACTCGGCGGTCTTCGGGGTCATGCCGAGCTGGCTGCCCGGGGATCTCGACCTTTTCTCCCTGGGCATGTTGTTGGCGGTGCTGAGCGCGTGGTTCCACCTGCGCGACTCGGAGCCGGGCTGGATGTCGAGGCGCTGGTTCCCGCTGGCCTGCTGGCTGCTCGCCGGCGTCACGTTCTGGGGGGTCAGCCACCTCGGCCTCCCCCGCACGGCGATCTTCACGAAGTCCGACATCGACATCGCCCGCCAGATCCTCTACGGGGCCTTCGGGTTCTTCCTCCTCTTGCCGGCCGTCTTCGGCCCCCAGCACCGCGGCCTGATCAGGCGCGGCCTTCAGTCATGGCCCATGGCGTCGCTCGGCGTCATCTCCTACGGCGTCTATCTCTGGCACCAGACGCTGCTCGACACGCTGGTCAAGTACTACCCCGACTGGTTCGGGATGAAGGTGTTCTTCAACGTCGGGTTCTGGGGGATGTTCGGCGAGGTCTTCGGCGCCGCGGTGGTGGTCGCCGCGGTGAGCTACTTCGTGATCGAGAAGCCGGCGCTGCGGGCCAAGCGGTTCTTCTCCTGGTTCGACGCCTCCGCCAAGGCGCCCGGGTCGACCGCCGCGGCGCCCGCTCCCGCCGCGGATCCGGTGGTCCCGGCCGAAGGAACCGGGGGATAGGCATCCCGGGCGGGCGGTCTCACCCGACGTGCCGGCGTCGTGCGGGGGGCTCGGACCACCCGACGGCCTCTCGGGCCGAAGCTACGCCCGAACGCCGGTCTGGGTAGTGGCTCAGTTTCCCAAACCTGCACGGGCCGAAGCCCGCTGGGCCCTACCGGCCCGAAGGATGTTCCTGGCCGCGTTGACGTCGGCATGGTCTCTATGACCACAGCCCCGACATCGAAAGACGGCCTGGCTGAGGCGGTTCTCCGACTCGGTATGCCCACAAGAGGCACAACGGAGCGAAGTATGGCGGGGGTCTACTGCAATCAGCTCGCGACCACCATCTTCCGCTTTGTAGACGAGCATCGAGCGCAGCATGCCCCACCCCGCATCGGCGATGGAACGGTTCAGCCCGGCCTTGGCCCGGGCTCCATTGGAATCGAAGCCTCCTTTTCCATTGGGTCTCGGTTTTGGACGACGGGACATCTGGGCAACCCTGAGGTCCTCGACCACGATCAGGTCATGGTCGTTCACCAACTGTCGCGAGAGCTGGTGGGCCAGGTCCTTCCTTTGGTTGGCCACCTTGCGATGGGCTCTCCCCACGGCCTCGCAGGCCCGACGGCGGTGCATCGAGCCCCGCCGCTTGGTCGAGAGCGCCCGTTGGGCACCGGCCAATCGGTTCCGACCCCGTTTGGCGAACCGGCCCTCACTGACCAGCTCCCCGTCGCTTGTCGCCACCAGGGCGCAGACCCCGAGGTCGATCCCGACCGAGTGCCCGGTCGCCGGCAGCGGTTGGGCCGGCACGTCGGCGCAGCGAATGCTCACCCACCACCTCTTGCCTTGGCGCGACACCGTGATCGCCTTGGGCGTCCCCCGGAGGGGCCGATGCATGCGCAGCTTCACGTGTCCAATCCCGTGCAGGCGCAATCGCTTGTTGTCAGTGTCGAGTCCCCAGCCCTTGGTGTCCTCCCACTGCACCGAGTCAAAGCGCGATGCGGCCTTGAAACGCGGGTAGCCGGGTGTCTCCCCACTGTGACAACGTCGGTAGAAGGCGGCGAAGGCCCATTCCAAACGTTTCAAAGTCCCGCGACACACCGTGACACCGCATTTGAAGAGGTCGGGGCGAACCTCGCGGGTCTCGGTCAGGGTCCGGCACTGATCGACGTAGGAGACCGATCGGCGCTCCCACGCCCAAGCGCCTCGACGCTCTTCCAAAGCCGCGTTGTACAGCTCGCACTGGCTAAGGCACATGCGTTCCAGGCCAGTCCGTTGGCGGCTGGTCGGCTGGAGGAGGTAACGGTAGGTTCGGGAACGGGACATCAGTGTCGAAGGTACCGAGGCGCTGTGACGCCAAAATGAGCCACTGCCGGAATGATCGGCTTTAGTTCGAAGTGTGGTCCGACGGACTCGCGGCGCCGGAGCGGAGACACGGCACCAGCCGCAAGGGGAGGCATCCGACCAGGTGGGGCAAGACGCGGGGTTGGACCCAGAGCCGTCGGACAGCCCGGGCGCGTACGCGCCGGTAAGCCCCGACGCGCCCCGGGGCAAGCCGAACCTGTCCTACATCCCCGCACTCGACGGCATCCGTGCGTTCGCGGTGCTCGGGGTCATGGTGTTCCACGGGGGGCTCCCGTTCCTGCCCGCCGGGTTCCTCGGCGTCGACACGTTCTTCGTGCTCTCGGGCTTTCTCATCACGACGCTTCTGCTCGGCGAGTGGCGCGAGCGCACCACCATCAAACTGCGGGCGTTCTGGGCTCGGCGGGCCCGGCGGCTCCTGCCGGCCCTGCTCCTCGTCGTGCTCTTCGTGGCCTGCTACGCCGCCTTCGTCGTCCCGAAGGGCACCTACCCCGATCTCCGTCTCGACGCGTTCTCGACGCTGTTCTACGTGGCCAACTGGCACTTCATCGCGGTGGGGACCAACTACTTCGTCCAGACCGGACCGGTCTCGCTGCTCACGCACACCTGGTCGTTGGCCATCGAAGAGCAGTTCTACCTGGTGTGGCCGTTGGTCGTGCTGGGCTTACTGAAGCTCACCAAGAACCTGCGGGTGCTCTTGGCGGTGTGCGTCCTCGGCGCGCTGGCGTCGGCCGTCGAGATGGCCGTGCTGTACCACCCGGGCACCGATCCGACCCGCCTCTACTACGGCACCGACACCCATGCCCAGTGTCTCCTGGTCGGGGCCGCGCTGGCGGTGGGGTTGGCGATGATCGCCCAGCGCCGCCGGCTCCACGGGACGGTAACGGTGTCACCCCAGCCGGCGGGCGGCGACCCCGGCTGGGCCGCCACGAGCCATCGCATCCGGCTCGGCCTCGCCATCGCCGGCGGCGTCGGGGCGGTGGGATCGGCCGTGCTCTGGTGGCGGGTGTCGTACACGGGCTCGTTCCTCTGGCGCGGCGGCTTCCTCGTCGCGGCGGTGTCGACGGCAGCGGTGCTGGCGTGCGTCGTGTGCTCCCAGCAATCGAGGTTGGCCACCGCGCTGTCGGTCGCGCCGCTGCGCTTCCTCGGGCGCATTTCCTACGGCCTCTATCTCTGGCATTTCCCGCTGTTCCAGTGGATCGACGGGGAGCGGACCGGGTTGACCGGATACTCGCTGTTCGGGATCCGCTTCGTGGTCACCCTGGCCGTCGCGACGGCGTCCTTCTACCTGGTCGAACGGCCCATCCGGCATGGTGATTTCCTCCACCGGTGGCGGGCCTGGGTGGCCACCCCGGTGGCGTTTGCCGGCGTCGTGGCCATCGTGGTGGCGACGACGGCCGGATCGGCGGCGGTGGCAGCGTCAGCGGTCCCGACCGCCGTTCCTCCCGCGGCGTCGGCGAAGCGGCCGATATCCGTCGGGTTGCCCCTCACGCCCGCCGCACCGCCCGAGGCCGTACTGCCGGGCTCGACCGTGGTCCTCCTCGTCGGTGACAGCACCGCCGTCACCCTCGGGTTCGGGCTGGCCGTCGACGCCAAGCGCTACAACGCGACGTTCATCGACGGCGGGATCATCGAATGCGGCGTCGGCCAGGTGACCGAGATGCAGACCCAGGGCATGATCGCTCCGCCAGGTCCGCACTGCCGCCCGTCGACGCCGTTGAGTGCCCGGTGGCCGGTGCTGTGGGCCACGTGGATCCACAAGTACCACCCCGAGGTGGTGGCGATCCTCTTCGGGCGTTGGGAGGTCAGCAACGTCGAATGGCACGGGCAGTGGACCGACATCCGGTCTCCCGCATTCGCCGCCTACGTCAAACAACAGCTGGAGCAGGCCGTGCACATCGCCTCGTCGCACGGGGCACACGTCGCCCTCCTGGACGCGCCTTGCTACAACAGCGGCGAACAACCGAACGGGGAACCGTGGCCGTCGGACGCGCCGGCCCGATTGGCTGCATACAACGGCATCGTCGACAAGGTTGCTTCGGCCAACCCGAAGACAACGACTCTCGTCAATCTCAATCGGGTCGTGTGTCCCGCCGGGAAGTTCGAAACGACGATTGACAACCTGTTGGTCCGCGCGCCGGACGGGGTCCACTTCCCGTGGTTCTCGTTTGGCAGCCCCGAGGCCGCGGACCCCGACACGTTGCCGATTGTGACGCGGTTCGGAAGTTGGGTCGGGCCGAAGCTGTGGCCGGAGATCTTGACGGTTCGCTAGTCCGAAATCGGCGGTTCGTCGGCCTCGGCGATGGTCGGAGTGTCGTCGTTGTCCCCGCCTTCGTTTGATGGTTGTGTCTCCGGTTCGGTCGTCTCCGGTTCGGTCGGCTCTTTCTCGGTGGTGTTCTCTTCGTCCGTCGTGACGTCGATCGCCTCGCCAGCCGGCCGGTCGCCGACCTCGTCGGTCTCGTCGGTGGGGTCGTCCTCCGGTGCAGTGTCGGATTCAGCGGGAGGCGAGCCATCGGAACCCGGAGTCGCTGACGGATCGGGTGACTCGAGGTCCCCGTCGGAGTCGGTCGATAGCTCGGCCCGGCGCGGGGCCATGGGCGGGAGGTCAGGGAGGAGCGGGAGCGGCAACGGCGATGGCTCGGGCGCCTTGACCGGGTCGGGCTGGAGACTCCATGGTCTCCAACGAGCGACCTCGACGACTGCGGCCGCCAACAGAGCGACGACGGCCATCCACGTCAGTGTGTTGGCGGCGGGGAACGAGGCCGGCCAACCGATCACCGAGACATAGCGGTACTTCAGCTGCTCGTAGACCATGTAGTACCCGGTCGCAGCCAGAAGGCCCACCGGGGCAAGCACGAAGAGCAGGCGACTCCATGGGATGAGGCACCCGACGACGATCGCGACGGCGATGATCGGCGCGGCGATCCACGCAGTCACCGCCCCGGCCAACCCAGCGGTCAGGAGAGCAGCGATCACGATCGCGAGCCAGTGTGGGCGGCGTCCCCTGGTGGTCAAGAGAGATGAGAGCACCGGTTGGTTGCGGGCCGGGTCGTCGCGTGCCAGGACGGCAACTCCGGCCTCGTCGCCTTCCGTTGAGCCGACGGGCATCGCTGGGACAACCTGGGGCTCCGACTCGGCGCTCCGAATGCGGCGCCACAATCGCCGTGCGAACCCGACGACGGAAACGTCCTCCGCGTCGTCGCCTTCCGTTGAACGGTCAGACGTCGTCGGCGCAACGTCGGGCTCGGCGCTGATGGCCGGACGGCTGCGGCGCCACAAGCGTCGAGGGAATCCCACGACGGCAACGTCCGGCTCGTCGCCTTCCGTTGAACGGTCACGCGCCGTCGGAACAACGTCGGACTGGGAGCCGATGGTCGGACGACTACGGCGCCACAATCGCCGTGCGAACCCGACGACGGCAACTCCGGCCTCGTCGCCTTCTGTCGAGCCGACGGGAGCCGCCGGAACAACCTCGGGCTCGGACTCGGCGCTCCGACTGCGGCGACGCCACAGCCGCCGAGGGAGTCGCCTGAGCCTGCGGGTGCTTTCCCACCCCGCGGCCAGGAGTGGAGGCGGCACGGCCACGAGAGCGATGCTCACCGCCAAACCAGCGGCGGAGGCTGCAAGCGCGAGGTTGACGATGTGCTGGGGGGCCCAGACCAACGTGAACAACTGCGTCCCGGTCGCGGCGGAACCCGACACCAACCAACCATTGGCATAGCCGTCGATGAGGCTCGACGAGCCCAAGGCGTGACCAGACTGCGTGGACGCCTTCCAGCCGTTGCTCTGGCTCTGGCCGAGGACCAGCCAGTACGGGGAACCGTTCCCGGTGACCTTCACCTTGAGCTCGTAGCGGCCCTGGCTTACGACGTGCACCGTCGGGGTTGCCGCGGTGGGCGGCGTCGGGTACGGAATGGTCCCGGCGGCGGTCAGCGGGAGCGCTCCGCCGCCGGTCTCCGACGACAGCCACAGCGCGTCGACATCGAGACCTGCGGCCTGATAAGGGGCCGTTTGCACGACGTGGTTGCCGGCGCTGAGGGTGATGCCGTTGGCCGAGTTGCCGCACCCCGAGATCTGGAGCGCACCGCTCGACAGTGCGGTCGCCGACGTCCCGCTCACCCGGATGTCGATCGGGGTCCCGTCGACGGTCAGCAGGTTGGAGAAGCACTGGGCCGGGATGGCGGCCGGCGTCGCCGGGGCCACCACGCCGGGGAACCCGAGCTCGGCGATGCCGACCGGGAAGATCTGGTGGCCGTTCGAGTAGTAGTCGAGCTCGTGCAAGAGCCGCGTCTTGTCGATGGTGATCCGGACCGTCTGGCCGGTGATCGGCGGGAAGCTCAGCGGGACGGTCGTCGTCGATCCTTGCGGCCGTCCCTTGCCCGATGCGACGTGGGGAAGGTTCACGACCTCCTTGGCGCCGCGATCGGTCGTGATGGTCAGCTGGGTCGGGATCGAGTGGCGCCCATCGGTGACGAGCTGGAGGTTCAGATTGTCGAAGGTGAGCGGCTTGTCGAACGAGTACTGGAGCCAGTTGCCGTCCTGCTCGCCGAAGCCGGGCGTCCACGAGGTCGTGGGGTTGTCGTCGACCGCCGAGTACGCGCCTGCGGCGACATCGCCCGGCAGCCGTCCCGAGGAGTTGGCGAAGACGATCTCGGTCACCTTGGTCCCGAACACGCTCTGCGCGGGTGAGGCCACCGGGGTCCGGCCGACCAGTTGGTCGATCACCGGGTCCGGGTCTTTCGCCGAGATCCGCAGCGTCCCACCGACCGAGAACGTCCGGGCGGTCGGGAGGGTGAAGCTCCGGGACATGTCGAGCTCGGGGTCACTCCTCGGCGGCACCGCCGCCGCCCGGATCCGGTTCATCAAGATGACGAGGGGGTGGGCGATCGATGACGAGCCCGCCTCGGTCATGAGCGAGCTCGGGAGTCGGAGCGTCTGGACCACCGGCGCCACGCCGGGGATCGTGACGTCGGCGAAACCGACACCGCTCAACCCGTTGTACTCCTTGCGAATCCCCGAGCTCGTGGCGTCGACGGTGATCGTCAGCGACGTGAAGCTCCGGGTGGGGAAGTGGACCACCTGACCCGGTTCGATGCGCGAGGTTTTGGTGAGCTTCACCGTGATCGGGCGACGCTCGTTGAAGGTCAGGGTCACCTTGGTGATGAACCGGTTGCGCGGCCCGGTCTGTGGTTGGAGGAGCCGGATCTCCGACGCCGTCACCGGCTTGGTCAAGGTGACCCGCAGCTTGGCGCCGGTGGCGGGGCCGAAGGAGCCCTCGGCCCACCTCGTGTCGGGGTTCTGGTCGAACGCGTTGTAGGCCTGGTCCTCGGGGGTGTTGGTGATCGGGTTCCCGTAGTCGCTCGCCTGGACGGACTTCACGCTCGACAGGGTGGTCACGGTCTGGAAGGCCGACCCGGCGGTCGGGAACGCGCCGAAGCTGACCTCGTGGGGTTCCTGGCCGAGCGGGCCCACGTGGGCCTGTTCCACGTACCCCGTGTTGTTGTTGGTCGAGCCGAAGTCGTCCTGTTGGCGCTGGTTGGTGTCGGTGAGGACGAGGACGGCCCCGGCCTTCATCGCCTTCTTGAACCTGGCCTCGTCGTGCGCGTACGAGGCGTCGTAGAGGATCGTCGGCGACCCGTCGAGCAACCCGGCGGCCGACGCGTTGACGAGGCCGGCCCCGCTGCCCGCGACGAGCAGCGGTGACTCGGTGGTCTCGGTGCGCACGAGCGGCCGCGGGTCGCTCACCGCGAACACCGCGGTCGGCGGTGGGACCGAGGCCCCCGTCGGGATCCCGAGCTGGGTCTCGTCCTGGAGCGGGTAGATGATGGTCTTGTAGAGCTGCGGCTTGCCGAACGAGACCGGCGAGCCGATCCCGGTCGTCGGGTCGATCAGCTGGAGCCACAACGGCTGGGGTCGGGCCGTGTTGTAACGCTCGTACTGCTCGTCGGACTCGAAGAGGATGTCTCCCGCGCTCATCAGACGGGCGATGGGGGCGAGGGTCGACGGGACGAAGACCCCGTCTTGAATCGACTCGTCGAGCGCCTGGAGCAGGTCGACGCTGGACGGCTCGCCCTGCGGCACGACCTGGCGGGCCACGTAGGGGCGTGTGAGCAGACCCACCCAGACCGGGTCTCCGGTCACGCCCCATCGGTAGTAGGCGAAGTCCTCGCCCGGGATGCCGAGCACACGGCCGGTCCCGTGGGTGTTGAGGTAGGTGGCCGTCTTCTTGACGTAGCTCGGAAGCTGCTCGGGACGGGCGAGATTGTTGGCCACGAGGTTGCCCGTCCAGAGCGGCGGCAGGTCGGCGGCTGCGAGCGCGACCGCCACGACGAGGACGAACAGCCCGGTCTTGAAATGGGACGCGGCCAACGCGCTGACGCCCGACCCGAGCAGCAGCGCCAGGCCGAGAACGACCAGGGGCACGACCCGGTTGGTCGAGCGCATGGCGAGGCCGATCGTCGACCCCGAGCCGGCCGCCCGGAGGGCCTTGCCGAAGGGGGAGGGATGGGCGAGCGGGTATGCCGCCACCGCGGCCACGATTCCCATGAAGAGGAGACCCACAGCGAAGGCGCGGTAGCGCCACCGGGCCAACGCCCCGACGGCCACGCACACGGTGGGAACAGCGAACCCGACCCCGATCAGCCAGGTGTTCTGCATGTAGGGGATCGCTGCGCTCGTCCAGGGCTGCACCTTGTCCTGGCCGTAGAAGTACCAATAGCCGAGCCCTCGGATCACCTCGGAGGACAACGACGTGCTCGTGACCGTCGGGATCGTCTCGGTGAATCGCAAGATGTTGAGTCCGTAGACCCCCTCGGCCCACAGCCCGGCCACCCACCACAGGGATACGACCACGCTCAGGATGCCGATCCGGATGACCGCGGCCAGCGCCTGGCGGTACGTCACCTCCTTCGTGACCCATACCGCGTTGACGATCCAGAAGGCCGGGGCGAGGCCGGCCAGGAGGATCGAGGTCGCGTTCACCCCGCCGACGAGCGCGATCACGATGGCGAACAGGGCGGGATATCGCCACCCACCCCGCCGGACCGAGAGGATCACGAGCCCCACCATCCAGCCGAGGGCCGCCCAGGGCATGACGATCGCCGAGATCCGGGCGATGTAGTCGATGACGAACGGGGTGAACGTGTACGCGGCACCCGCCGCGATCCGGCCCCACGGGCTCAGGCCGAGCAGCTTGCCGAGGAAGAAGATGCCGGCGCCGGCGAAGAAGAAGAGGCTCCCCATCCAGAACCGTTGCCCGACCCACATCGGGATGTGGAGCTCCTGGACGATCCAGTAATAGGGGCCCATCGGGAAGAGGAAGCCGATGTTCTGGTGGGTGACCGTGCCCATCCCGACATCGGGGTTCCACATCGACATGGCGCTCTGGATGAGCTTTCCGGGGTCGAGGTAGAGGTACTGCTTGGAGTCGTCGGCGACGAGGCCCGGCTTCGTCATGAACGAAGGGACGTAGGTGGCCGCGGCCAGCACGACCGTGGCCACGAACATCACCGGGTCGAGACGGCGGGCGCGCGCCCATAGGCGGTGCGGGGGTGGCGTTGCCGACGGTGGCGGCGAAAGGGGAGCGACGCTCATCGGTTCGGACCGGTCCGGAAGCATATCGAGCGCTCCGAGACCCGTTTGGCCAGGTAGCTAGCATCGAGCTCGGAGAAAGGTGGCGGAACTCGGTGTTTGGCGTCGCCCTCACGGGAGGGATCGGGAGTGGGAAGTCGGCCGTGAGCGACCGCCTCGTCGCGCTCGGGGCCAAGTTGATCGACGCCGACCAAGTCGCCCGCGAGGTGGTGCAGCCGGGCGGCCCGGCGTTCGAACCCCTGATCGAGCGGTTCGGCGAGGGGATCCGGGCCGCCGACGGGACGATCGACCGACCGGCGCTGGCCGAGATCGCGTTCAGTGACCCCGCAGCTCTGGCCGACCTCAACTCGATCACCCACCCCGCCATCGGCGAGCGGATGCAAGAGCTCCGTGATGAGCTCATGAAGACCGACCACGTGGTCGTGTTCGCCATCCCCTTGCTGCGCCGGGCCCACCGCGAGACGCTGGGCCTAGGCGCGGTGGTCGTGGTCGACTGCCCGACGGAGATGGCCATCGATCGGCTGGTCAAGGACCGGGGAATGGACCGCCAGGACGCCCTGGCCCGGATCGCGGCACAGGTTGGCCGGGAGAAGAGGCTGGAGGGAGCCGACTACGTGGTCGACAACTCGTCCTCCATCGAGGACCTCGACGCCGCCGTCGCAGGCCTGTGGGCCTGGATCGAGGACCGAAGGGCAGCGCCGGGAGCCTGAGCGAGCCCGGCCGGCTCTGACACAGCCGGCAGATACCATCGCTGACGTGCCCGAATTCGAGGTCGTCTCGCCGTTTCAGCCCGCCGGAGACCAGCCGACCGCGATCAAGGAGCTGGTCGAGGGGGTCCGGCGGGGCGACCGCTATCAGACCCTCCAGGGGATCACCGGCAGCGGGAAGACCGCCACCATCGCATGGATGATCGAGCAGACCCAGCGACCAACCCTGATCATCGAGCCGAACAAGTCGCTGGCCGCGCAGCTGTCGTCGGAGCTGCGGGACCTCTTCCCGAAGAACCGGGTCGAGTTCTTCGTGTCCTACTACGACTACTACCAGCC
>PLWZ01000092.1 GCA_003151235.1 Acidimicrobiaceae bacterium | reverse complement strand
CGACGTCCGATCCCCCTTGGACCTCGGTGAGGAACTGCGATCCCCGCAGACAGCGGTCGTAGTCGACCTCGAAGAGGCCGGCGAGGTAACGCGCCTTGAGCTCGGGCGAGCCCCGGCGCTCGACCGCCCGCGCCAGACCGGCGGTGCACACGACCGGGCAGCTGTGGCCGCCTTCGCCCGCTTGTGCCAGCAGGTAGAACAAGGCCGCCTGCTCGAAGGCACCGCGGCCGCCCTGATTCACCGCCAGGATCCCCGACGCCCACACCGCCTGGCCGGAGCGCCGGTAGTCGGGGTGGAACTCGACCTGCTCAACCCGCCGGCCGATGCCGTCGTAGGGCACGTGGGCGGGCAGCTCGCGGTGATGCTCAAGCGCCTCCACAGCGGGATCGATGACCTTGGCGACCACACGGCCGAAGTCCGTAAGGCCGGGCTCCATGGCGATCGTACGCGTGGCGCCGGCCCGGATGTCGAGCACCGACCGCAAGTTGGGTGTCGCCTCGTAGTAGTTGGTCGGACGCGATTCCATCCACCGGGCGAGGTCCTCGCGTCCTGGCTGCTCGGTCACGGCCCCATTCTGCTCTCTTGCAACGCACGAGTAGCAAGTCCTGTAGTCGGCCCATGAGATGCGCCAGTCGCCCAGCGAGAGCGCGAGGGCTGTCCATAACAACGCCCCGAAGGACGCTCGAGCGCAGCGCCGGGACGCGCCAGAACGACGGATCAGGGGAGCGGCAGGTGTCCCATAACGCGCGTCCGTCGACCATCCTGAGGGTGCCCCCGTCCGCCGGTTAGGCGGGGCACCCGCTCATTTCCGAGGAGCCTTGGTGAACGAGCCTCGCCGCGGGGAAGTGTGGTGTGGCGAGATCGAGAATCTGGGACGCCGCCCATTCCTGGTCATGACCAGATCAGCAGCGATCGCCGTGCTCAATGGCGTACTTGCAGCCCCTGTGACGCGGACCGTTCGGAACATCCCGACCGAGGTATCGCTCGGTACCGACGACGGGACGCCTACAGAGTGCGCCGCAAGTTTCGACAACCTTCGTGTTGTACCGAAGGCCTATCTCGTCGACCGCGTGTGGGTCCTTGACGCCTCCCGACTGGCTGAGGCGTGCGCCGCGCTTCACGCCGCCGTCGACTGATGACAGGATGGGCAAAGGCTCCACGGAAAGCGTTGCGGTTTTCACAACGCAGCACTCCTGACGGCTCTGAATTCGAACCCATCACGACCTGGGAGGATGGCTTGGCCACAAGCCTTGCTGCTTGGCCGACGGACTATTGCCACCTTCCCAAGGCCGAGTCATGTTCCGTTCCGTCGATGTTCAGCAGCCCCCAGGGAGGTATGGAGCCAAGAACTCAAACGCTTCGAAAATCGTTGTCTGGCGAAACCGGCATGTCGTAGTGCGATGAACACGAAGTAGCGAGAACCGAAGACCCTCCAGTATCTCAAGACCCATCGCCACAGACGAAG
Organism: Acidimicrobiaceae bacterium; assembly: GCA_003151235.1. GTDB lineage: Bacteria > Actinomycetota > Acidimicrobiia > Acidimicrobiales > RAAP-2 > Palsa-461. The sequence continues at coordinate 1,053 of PLWZ01000092.1, read as the reverse complement.
CCAGGCGAATGGACGAGGTTCAGACCGAAGAATATCTTTCCACCCAGCTGGGAATTTGAATCCTGTAACTCCAGATGTGTTTGGCTGGTTTTGATGGATCGGGTCTTGTCCGAAAAGGCAACGAGCATAGGCGCCAAGGAAGTCAAAGCCCATGTACTGGCAGATCGAAAATCCACCGAATACTCGAGGATTGACGTCATGAATCCAGAGTTGCCCATTCGCGTCTTGAATCACATCGAAGTCGACGAATCCTCGAATGTCGAGGGCATCGATGAGTTGCTTTCCGGTATCGACCAATTTTGAATCGTTGATGAACCTGTATCCGCTTGCTGGGCCCAACGGACTCTTGCGTTTCGCAATTTCGAATGTTGCAAGGAGATCTGCGCCTTGCTTACCTACGAAGCTGGCACATCCAAGTCCTCGCCCCTCGATGAATTGTTCAAAAAACCAGTCATGGAGAGTGTCAATCTTTGCTACGAGCTGATCGAGCTCTTGGAGCGAGTGCGCGATCTGGACCTCGTCACCCGCTGCGCCCACTCGCCGCTTGAGGACGATTGGTACCGAGAATTGCTCGACGGCCTCGCTCGGGGTCGTGGAGTCGGCAGCCAAGGTGTGTGGTGCCAGCAAGCCAGCAGCGCGCAGGGCATTTGCGACGTCCCATTTGTCGAGAACCGCGCTACGTCCGGTCCAAAGGTCAGATCGCTGCGGCCCAGGAAGCTGATCAAGGGCGGCGTAGGTTGCCGCAGCGAGTGTCTCCACTGGTTGGGAATCGGCCACGTACTCGTTCTGGAGAACGTCTGATAGGTAGTCCAGGTCGCTTAGCGAAGAAAGCGAGATGCTGCGGTTGAAGAGGAGGCGCGGGGCCGCCTCCTCTTGCTGACCAATCGAGACTCGGATGGTCCTGATGCCCGCCCTTCGTACACCAGCTGCGAGCTCAAAGAAGCAATCCCAGGCTCCGTTATCGACGAAGACGACGGCTGGTGTTCGATTGCAATTGGCTTTCGGGCCTAGTGCCATAGCTGGTTGCCCGGGATCCTAGATCTGCAGTAGGGG
>PLWZ01000017.1 GCA_003151235.1 Acidimicrobiaceae bacterium | reverse complement strand
TTGCGACGACCAGTTGATTTCACCCAGTGTGGAACCCGTCGAACCGTTCGCTCGGGTCTTCGTCGCCCGAATCTAAATGAGAGCCGCGGACCGGTGCGCGTATCGTTGCCGTCGTGGGCACTGCGAGGGGCGTTGGGCTTCGAGCCGGAGGGACGGGAATCGCCCCGTGAACGCTTCGACGTACACGCTGCTGGCGGCGGTGTTCGCCGCCAGTGCTGTCGAGATGGTGGAAGCCCTCACCATCGTCGTCGCGGCCGGCGTGACCCGGGGTTGGCGATCGGCGATCGAGGGGGCCGCGGCGGCGGTCGCGGTCCTGGTGGTCATCGTCGGAGCGGTCGGTGTCCCGATCGTTCGTTATGTCCCCTTGTCGGCGCTCCGGGTGGTCGTCGGGACGCTCCTGCTCGTCATGGGTGAAGGCTGGCTCAGGAAGGCCGTGCTTCGGGGAAGCGGGCACAAGGCGGCGCACGACGAGGACGTGATCTTTGCCGAGACCGTCTCGGAGCTCGACGGGGGAGCGACGGCCCCGGCCCGGCGGGACGGCGTCGCCTTCGCGGTGGCCTTCAAGGGCGTTTTCTTGGAGGGGATCGAGGTGGCGATCATCGTGATCAGCCTCGGAGGGAGCCAGCACCGCCTTGGCCTCGCGGCGGCGGCCGCGGGCGCGGCACTCGTTGTCGTGACGATCGTCGGGGTGCTCGTCGCCCGGCAGCTCTCCGAGGTGCCCGAGAACATCATCAAGGGCGGCGTCGGCGTCATGCTCACCAGTCTCGGCCTGTTCTGGATGGGCGAAGGAGTCGGCATCAAGTGGCCGGGGGGAGACCTCGCGATCCCCGTCCTCGTTGGTACCTTCCTATTGGTCACGTTCGGGGCGGTGGCGTTCATGAAGACGATCGCGCCGACCGCGGCATCCCTGAGCACTGGAGAAGGGTGATGGCCGCGATCGCGCGCTGGCTCCGCACATTCGGACACTTCTGGGCTGACTTCCTGTTCGGCGATTCGCCGGTGCTCTTCCCGGCCACGCTCGTCATCGTCGCCGTCGCATTCGCGCTCCGACACCATCGTCTCGCCGCTGTGATCGCGGTCCCGGTCCTCGTCATCGTGTTGATCGTCGGGACTGCGTACCTCGGACGCAAGAAGCCCGCGCAACCCGCGACTTCGGTCGAGCCCAACGAACCCGGCTGAGCCATCGGCCCCGGCTGCCGGCGGACAGCCGGGCATCGACCCAGGGCCAGTACGATGCACATCGGAGCGCCGGGAAGCCTGGTCGGCAGAACCCCTTCGAGGGGAGGTGCCGACGTGGGTCAACGGATGCTCGAACGGACGGCGCGGTGGCCCCTCGCAGGGTGCCCGTGATGTCGGCACCGGTCGCCTGGACGCTCTTCCCACTCACGACGCTCGTCAGCCTGGGCGCGAGCGCGCTGTTGGTCATCCGCTTGGAACGGGTGGCGGCCCGTCTCGGGTTCCGCGAGGCGACGCTCGGCCTGATCGCGGCCCTGGCCGCCGACGGCCCCGAGATCACCACCGCCATCACCGGGTTGCTACGTGGCCAGCGAGAGGTCGGCATCGGAGTCGTCCTCGGGTCCAACGTCTTCAACCTGGCTGCACTGCTCGGACTCGGAGCACTCACGGCCGGCCGGATCCGGCTCCACCGCGACGTCGTCGTTTTCTCGGGCTTCGTGGCCGGGGCGATCGCGCTGGTGAGCGTCGGGGTTGCGTCCGGGACCCTCGGGGCCGGCACCGCCCTTGGGCTCTCGTTGGTGGTGTTCGTGCCGTATGTGGCCGTCTCGGCCGTCAGCCCGAGCACGCTGGCCAGTTGGCCGGTGCCGTCCTCGATCACCGGCCGGTTGGAACGGGCCGTCCGAGACGAGGAGAGCGAGCTCGCCGAGGCGATCCATCCGCGCCCTGGTGGGCGGATCGATGTTGCGCTCGCCGCGCTGGCCCTTGGAATCGTGATCGGCGCATCGGTGGTCATGGAGCGCACCGCGACCGACCTTGGGACCCACTACCGGGTCTCCGCGATCGTGATCGGCGGCGTGGTCCTGGCGGCCGTGACGAGCCTGCCGAATGCAGTCGCGGCTGTCTATCTGGCCAGGCGGGGCCGGGGTTCCGCCGTCCTGAGCGAGGCGCTCAACAGCAATTCGCTGAACGTGTTGCTCGGGCTGTTGGTCCCGGGTGTCTTCGTCGGGCTGGCCCACTACGGCGGCGCCGGCCTGTTGGTGGCGTCGTGGTACGCCGGATTGACCGCGGTCTCGCTCGTCCTCGCCTATCTCGGTCGGGGTCTTGGGAGGGTGAGCGGGACGATCGTGGTGTGCTGCTACCTCGTCCTGCTGGGGGTGCTGGTGGCGCGGTGACGCCCGGGCTGCGACCTCAGTCGGTCAGCGTGGCGACCATCAGCGCCTTGATCGTGTGCATGCGGTTCTCGGCCTGGTCGAACACGATGGACGCCCGAGACTCGAACACGTCATTTGTGACCTCGAGTGCGGACAGCCCCGTCTTGGCATGGATCCGCTGGGCGAGGCCGGTCTCGACGTCATGGAACGCCGGGAGGCAGTGCAGGAATTTCACCGAAGGGTTGCCTGTTGCCTCCACTATTGCGGCGTTGACCTGATAGGGCAGCAGCAGGTTGATTCGTTCGTCCCAGGCTTCGGCCGGTTCTCCCATCGAGAGCCAGACGTCGGTGTAGAGGAAATCCACTCCGGATACCGCGTCGCGCGCGTCCTCGGTGACCGTGAGCCGCGCACCCGATGACGAGGCCAGGTGGTCCGCTATCGAGCGGATGTCGGCATCGGGCCACAGGCTTTCGGGAGCCGCGACCCGGACGTCGAGTCCGAGCATCGCGCCGGTGACGAGCAACGAGTTAGCCATGTTGTTTCGGGCGTCGCCCAGGTAGCAGAACGAGACGGCCTCCAATGGCCCCGTGCAGTGGTCGCGCATCGTGAGCATGTCGGCCAGGGTCTGGGTGGGGTGCCACCGATCGGTGAGACCGTTCCACACCGGCACGCCGCTGTGGGCTCCCAGCTCCTCGACGTTGCTCTGAGCCCCACCGCGGTACTCGATCCCGTCGAAGATGCGTGCCAGCACGCGGGCGGTGTCCCGGATCGACTCCTTCTCGCCGATCTGGGTCTCTCCCGGGCCGAGGTAGGTGGTCTGCGCGCCCTGGTCATGGGCCGCGACATCGAACGCGGTCCTGGTCCGTGTCGACGTCTTCTCGAAGATCAGCGCGATGTTTCGGCCGACCAGCCGCGGCCCCTCCTTGCCGGCGTGCTTCTCCTGGCGCAGTTGGGCGGCCAGGTCGAGCACGGACACGAACTCGGGCTTGGTGAGGTCGGTGTCCTTGAGGAGGCTTCTTCCCGTCAGTCCGGTCATTTTCAAGTCACCATCGGTTCGGTGGCCCTCGGGCTGGAAGGCCGTCCAGTTCCGGGAGCTCATTGTGCTCTCGTCGGGTGCCGAGGCGAGCAGCCATGGTAATTCGGGATGGTCCGTCGGGTCGCCGGCGGCACCCCCAGTCAGCCGGGGGAGTCTCGGGTGCCGGGTACGCTGCCGTCCCGTGGAGTCCGAGGAGCAGGCCCCGAAGAGCGCCCTCGACGTCTTCGACGTCTCTCGGCTCCCCATCTACTGCATCAACCTGGTCGACTCGGTCGAGCGGCGCGCGCGGATGGAGCAGCGCTTTGCCGCGCAGTCACTCGGCGACCGGGTGCACTTCGTCACCGCGATTGACCGCTCATCGGAGCTCGTCGATCGGCACCTGGAGCGCACCGGGGTGTCGTCTGTGTCCGATCATCGACGGGCCGAGCTGGGGTGCCTCCTCAGCCACGCCCGAGCCATGCGGACGTTCCTCACCGAGACACCCGACTCGGTCGGTGCGGCCATCGTCATGGAGGATGACGTCCTTTTGCATCGGGAATGGCACCCGCGCCTCGAGGCGGTCCTCGGGAACGTCCCCGCGGAGGCACCCGTCTGTGCGCTCGGACACCTGGTCGACGCGTGGCCGCAGGCAACGTGGGCCGGGATCGACGCGTCCGAGCGCAACCTGGTCCCGATGGTCCTCGGGCGGATGTGGGGTTGCCAGGCCTACTGGATGACCCGGGAACACGCCCGAGCGGCGTTGGAACAGTTCGAGAACGCGCCGGTCCAGGACTTCTTGACCGAGTTCGGTGAATCGTTCGTCGCCGAGTTCCTCGTCTGGCGACCCGCCGGATACGTGGCCCGGCCGCCCCTCGTCGTCGAGGACGCGTTGACCTCGACAATCAGAGAAGACCTCATGTTCCGGGAGCCCGGATACAAGGTCTGGGGCGTCCGCAACTACCTGTCGACCGACGAGGACAAGGCTCAGTTCGAACCCGACGAACCAGGCCAGACGATCTGTCTGTGCATGATCGTGCGCAACGAGTCCAAGGTGTTCAACCGCCTCGCCGACTCGGTCCGTGACCTCATCGACACCTGGGTCATCTGCGACACCGGCTCGACCGACGGGACCCCCGAGCTCGTCCAGGAGGCGTTGGCGGGCATCCCCGGCGAGCTCTTCATCGACGAGTGGCAGGACTTCGGGACGAATCGCACCCTGGCGCTCGAACGGGCCCGGGGGAAGGCCGACTACCTGCTCCTCCTCGATGCGGACCAGATTCTCCGGGTCGACGGGCTACTGCCGCACCTCGATGCCGACTCCTACGGAATACTCATGGACGAGGCGCTGACCTACTGGGTTCCCCGGCTCGTCAAGGGTGATCTCCCGTGGCACTACGTGGGTTCGACCCACGAGTACCTCGATTGCGACGAGCCGCACCGGACCGAGTTGCTCCAGCTCTTGGTGGTGGAGCACCACGCCGACGGCGGGAGCCGGTCCGACAAGTTCGAGCGGGATCGCCGGATGCTCGAAGCCGACTTCGCCAAGAACCCCAGGAACGCGCGCACCGTCTTCTACCTCGCCCAGACCTATCGGGACTTGGGGGAGAACGAGCTGGCCCGGGAGTTCTACGCCCGGCGCCTCGAGCTCGGCGGCTGGCCCGAAGAGATGTACTACTCGATGTACTGCCATGCCGAGCTGGTCAGCCGGACCGATTGGGACCTCGGTGTCTCGCTCCTCCTCGAGGCCTGGGAGTACCGGCCCACCCGCGTCGAGCCCCTCTTCGCCCTGACCCAGGGTTTCCGGCTCCGCAACCAGTTCCACTTGGGGGCGCTCTTCGGGGCCAAGGGCAAGGACCTCCCGTTCCCAACGGACATCCTCTTCGTGCACCGTGACCATTACATGTGGGGCATGGCCTACGAGTGGTTGGTTTGCGCCTACAACAGCGGAGACTTCGCGGGCGCGCTCGAGACGTCCGAGCATCTGGTCCGGGTCACCGACCTCCCCCCGGACGTGCGCGAGTACGTCACCGGGGTGAGACGGCGGTGCCGATTGGCGCTCGGGGACATCCACTCGGAGCAAGACGAGGACGCCGCCGTGGTCATCAGGGCGAAGACCCGCCCGTTGGCCGATCTCGTCACGGGCTGCCAGATCGGCGAGATCCGCCTCTCGGTCGATCCGCAGTGGCCGCAGTCCGTCCCCTCCATCGCGGCCGACGGCGATGGATTCAAGATGTTGATCCGGACCACCGACGACACCGACGACGCGACCGGAGTCCCGGGCCAAGCCGTCGGTTCCATCTACTACGAGGTCGAGATGGCTCCGGACCTCGTGCCGAGCGACGTGTGGCCGATCGCCGGCGAGGTGGGGAAAGCGGGGCCCCTCGGTCCCGTTGCGACCGAGGACATCGACGATTGCCGGTTGGTCCGGGTGGGGTCCCGCTGGTTCGCCGTCGCGTCAAGTCGGTCGTTTGGCTCCGACGGCCAACGCCGAGTCGGCCTGCTGACGTTGGACGACGGGGAGCTCTCGGACCTGCGGGTGCTCGAAGGCCCCGATGCGCAGCGCGATCAGAAGAACTGGATGCCGTTTGTCTTGGCCGACGAGCTGTATCTGGTCTACGCGTGTTCCCCCACGATGGTGCTTCGGTGCGACGTCGACTCGGGCCTGCTCACCACGGTCAGCCAGGAAAACGCGTCGCTCGTGCTCCGCGAGGAACGAGGAGGCTCTCAGGGCATCGCGGTGCCAGATGGCACCCTGTTCGTCAGCCACCGGCTGACCCGACCCGACGGTCGAGCGCTGTTCGAGCACCGCTTCTTGCTGATGGATTCCGACACGATGAAGTTTGTCGCAGCCAGCGCCAGATTCAGATTCGCGGAGGCCCGCGCCGAATTCTGCGCGGGGTTGGCGTTAGCTGACGACCATGTGGTGCTCAGCTTCGGGGTCTCTGACACCAACGCGTTCTTGGCGCGCGCGCCCTACGAATCGGTTCGAAAAGCCTTGTGGCCCTTGTAGCGCTCCGAACTCGGAGCGCCGTCCCGCACTACTAAAACGGGCTGTTGAACGGGGAGTTGCGGAACCGGAAGTGGAAGCCCGGGATGAAGTCGAAGAACGGGCCCCGGCCCGATCCCCCCGAGCTGCCGTCAGGTCCAACAGGGGTGTCGCTGCCAGCGGTGGTGCCGGTGCTAGTGCCGGTTCTGGTGTCGATGATGGCGGGTGGGGTGTTAGCGGTGACCTCAGGGGGGGAGACGATGGAGGTCCCGCCCGTCGGGTGCGGAATGATCGGCGGCACCGGAGCGGTGTTCAAGACGGGCGGAGAGTTCTGCATCGGCGGGGCCGTAGACGCGGCTCCCGCGGAAGCCCCCCAGAGCACGACGCCTCCGAAGGCGGCGCCGCTGGCGAGGAACGAGCGGCGGCTGATCCGCTTGCGGCCGGGCTTGCTAGTGCTGTCGTCGGAAGGGTTCTCATCCATGGCCAGCAGCATACCCATAGATGGCCACCCGCACTCAACCCATTCAGGGTCAATTTTTCTTCTGGAAACCTGTCGGTCGGGCCCCGTCAAACGGGCTCAGATCGACCGGGCGATCAGGCCCCGCAGTCGCCCGTCCAGGGCTGGCCCCCGTCGGCGTTGAAGAGCGCGATCGCGAGCGTGTCCTGGTCGGCCACCGAAGCGTCGTTCGGAGGCACCCCGATGAGCTGGGGCAGGCCGGCAAGCTGGGCCGCTTCATTCCACGTCCCCTGGGCAAACTGGAACGCCCCCATGTAGAGCCCGTTCGGCGATACCGCCTGGTAGTCGCCCCCCGACTCCCGCTGGCGTACACAGGCGAGGAATGGGGGAAGGGTGGGGTCGGTCACGGCTCCACCGACCGGCGCACGCGACGCGACGGCCGTCGCGGCCAGCTGCCCCCGGTCCGCGGCTATCGCCGCCGCCAGCTGCCCGTTCACGAGCGCTTCCTTCGCCGCAAGCTCGTTGGCGGTGGCCTGGGCGCTCGCCGTGGCATTGGCGGCGCTTGCCTCGGCTGACTTGTCGGCTTGGGTCCGGCCCAGAAGGACCGATCGGCTGGCCTGGAGCTGGACCTGGTCGGTGTGCAGCAGCGCCAGGGTCGCGCCCGTATTCCCGATGGCGACACTCTCGTACTCGCTCCGGTTGGCGACCGACTCCTGGCCTCCGCCGAACAGCTGCATGGTCTGGTTGAGGCTGAGCGAGCCGGCGTTCAGATAGCTCGACACCGCCTCTTGGGAGAGCCGGAGGTGATCGGCGTGGACCTTCAGCTGATCCTTGGTCACCCGCACCTGGACCGCCGCGATCTGCGTGGTGTCCGCCTGGACCAGGTCCGAGTCGACCTCGAACTGGTGCTCTAGGGCGTCGACCTGGAGCTGCTCTTGAAGGAGCTGCTGGCTCAACTGGGCCGCCTCCGCCTGCAGGCTGGACGTCGCCGCCGAGGCCGTTTGGGAGGCACAGATCAATGGCACACCCACCAAAGCGGCAACCAAGAGCGTCGGCGCAATGCGCCGAGCGGCACGCGACGAAAGCGGGAATCGCGCCGTCCGTGGTTGACGCGCCGTCGAAGACGGCTCAGCGTCGGTCACAGTGCGTACATGTCTAGCTGGCACGACGCGATCGAGGCAAGCCATCGGCGCCCGCCGCGCCACCCACGAGCGCCGAGAGTGGTCCTCCAAGCGGACGTGACGCCGAAACGACGACGCCCGTCCGAGGCTCGCCCGAGGACCGGTTCGAGAACCCCCCGGTCGACCCGTGCGCATGTGCTGCCCCGAAGGTCGAATTGCGGTGCGCAGGGCTAAGGTGGTCACAGATTGAGAAGGAGTCGCCATGTGGGTTGGCGTGGGCGTATTGCTCGGACTGGTGGTTGTCTCCTCGGTTCTCGGCTTCCATGTCGGCCCGCACGGGCACCTCGTCGGTGCCGGGCTGGGGCTCGCCGCAGCGATCTGGCTGATCGTCATGGCGACGACCGGACAGTCGGCCCCACTGCTCTGGGTCCTCTTCGGTGCCGACGTGGCCATCTCGGGCGGCCTGGCCACCATCGCCTGGAGGGGAATGAAGGTCCAGGACTCACTCACCGGCCCGGCTCACACCAGCCTGGTGGGGGCAGAGGGGGTCGCCGTGACCGATCTCGTGCCCGAGGGCGTCGTACGGGTTCGTGGCGAGAACTGGTCGGCCACGTCGGCGAATGGCACCGTTGCCGCCGGCAACCGGGTGCAGGTGATCGAGGCCGGCGTTCGCCTGACCGTGTGGTCCGAGGACGCCGAAGTGGCCGAGGTCGCCGAGGGTGACGGCCGGCTGCATTTGTTGAACGCACATCGGCGCCACCAAGGCGCCGGCGAGCAAGAGGGAGAGCAATGATCGTCGGCATCATCATTGGCATCGTCGGCTTCTTTGGCCTCGTGCTGGCGGCGACGTCGGTACGGATCGTCAGGGAGTACCAACGGATCGTCCTGTTCCGGCTGGGCCGGGCCATCGGGACGAAGGGCCCGGGCCTGATCTTCATCAACCCGGTGATCGACCGGACCAACTGGGTCGACCTGCGGGAGCGGTATCTGGAGATCCCCTCCCAGACCGCGATCACGGCCGACAACGCGCCGATCTCGATCGACTTCATCATCTTTTACAAGGTCATGGACCCCCAGATGTCGGTCCTGGTCGTGCAGAACTTCGCCGGCGCCGCCCTCAACGTCGCCGCCACCACGCTGCGAAGCGTCGTCGGCGACATGCCGCTCGACGACGTCTTGTCCAAGCGGGAGAACATGAACGCACTGCTCCGGGTGCGCCTCGACGAGGTCACCGAGCGGTGGGGGGTCAAGGTGACGAGCGTCGAGGTCCGGGAGATCAACCCGCCGCCGGGCGTGCTCGAGGCGATGACCCGTCAGATGTCGGCCGAGCGGACCCGGCGAGCCCAGGTCACCGAGGCCGAGGGCCAGAAGGCGGCCGCCATCTTGGCCTCCGAGGGCCAGCGCCAGGCCGCCATCACCCTCGCCGAGGGCACCCAGAAGGCGACCATCCTGGCCGCAGAGGGAGAGCGCCAGGCGGCGATTCTCAAGGCCCAAGGGTTCTCGGGCGGCCTCGAGAAGATCCTCGAGGTGGCCAAGACCCTCGACGAGAACACCCTGTTGCTCCAGTATCTCGACACCCTGAAGCAGGTCGGTTCCTCGCCCTCGACCAAGCTCGTCGTCCCGATGGAGCTCGGTGGTCTCCTGAACGGGCTCCGATCGCTGATCCCGGCCAACCCGCCGACCCAGGCCAGCGTTTCGGCGTCGTCCTCCGACGGGCACACGTCCTAGCCCGACCCGGCGCAGAGGTCCGGGGTTGAGCGATCCGGAACGCCTGAGCGTTCCCGGCCTCGAGTTTGTCGCGGCCATCCGGGCGACGGTGGGCGAGCCGGTCGAGGTTGGCGAGACCGTTCGGGGCCGGCGCCGCATCATCCCGATCACCGGCGGGGTCGTGGACGGGCCCTACTTCGCAGGCGTGATCCGGCCGGGCGGTGCCGACGTGCAGCTGATCCGTCCCGACGGCGTCGCCGAGGTGGTGGCCCGGTACGCGATGGCGACCGACCGCGGGACCCACGTGTTCATCGAGAACGCGGGCTACCGACACGGGCCACCCGAACAGATCGAGCGGCTGATGCGCGGCGAGCCAGTCGATCCCGACGCCGTCTATTTCCGGACCACACCGCGGTTCGAGACCGATGACCCCGCCCTCGGCTGGCTCGAACGCGACGTGTTCGTTGCCACGGCCGCGAGGCTGCCGGCCGAGGTCCGGATCGACGTCTTTCGGGTGACCTGATCGGGCGGATCACACCCGGACGGGGCTGTGTCTCCAGGCTGACGACCACCAAGCCGTACCGCCGGCCGTCGTCGCGGTCACCGCACGCGCGGGCGAGGACTATCTTTCGCCACGGCGTCGTACTCGCGGCCACCTCCCTTCCCGTCATGCCCTCCCTCGTGCCCCGCTCCGCCTCCTCGATCCGTTCACATGAGGATTCGTGAGCGACGCGGGAGCGAAGGGCCCGCTGGCGGGTGTCGTGGTGGTCGACCTCACCCGAGCGTTGTCGGGACCACGCGCGACGTGGCTGCTCGCCGGGCTGGGTGCGACCGTGATCAAGATCGAGTCACCCGAGGTCGGCGACTCGGCTCGGCTGAATCCGCCGTACGTCGGGGAGGGCGGCCTCAGCATGTCCAAGCGCGACGAGTCGGACATGACGCTCGCGATCTTGAACCGATCGCCGGGCAAGCACAGCGTGACGCTCGACCTGAAGGGCCCCGGCGCGCTCGACGTGTACCGCGATCTCGTCCGCCGGGCGGACGTCGTCGTCGAGAACTTCACGGCCGGCACGGCCGATCGACTCGGCGTCGGGTACGCCGCCACCCGTGAGGTCAACCAATCGATCGTCTATTGCTCGATCAGCGGCTTCGGAAAGGATTCTAATCCCGGGGTGCGGGCCATGGACACGGTGATCCAGGCGTTGAGCGGGCTCATGATGACCAATGGCGGACCGGGTGATCCGCCCATCCGGGTCGGCATTCCGATCGCAGACAACGTCACCCCGCTCTTCGGCGTGGTCGGGATCCTGGCGGCACTGCGTCATCGCGACCAGACGGGCACCGGCCAGCACGTCGACGTGTCGATGCTCGGCGCGATGACATCGCTCGTCGCGACCGAGGACTGGGAGGCCATGGAGCAGCTCGGTCAACCGATCCGCACCGGGCCCACGTTGCCCCGCCTGGTGCCGTTCGGCCTGTTCAGGTGCAAGGACGGCTATGTGGCCATCGTGGCACCGCAGGACCGGATGGCTCACGATCTGTTTCGGGCCATCGGACGACCCGAGCTGACGGACGACCCGCGTTTTGCCACCCGCGACGGGCGCGTGCGCGAGCCCCGGGTGGTCGAGGAGGCGATCGAGGCGTGGACCGGCGACCGCCCGGTCTCCGAGGTCCTTCGGGTGCTCGGGTCCGAACGGGTGTCGGTCGCCCAAGTGCGCACCCAGAGAGAAGCGCTCAACGACCCGAGGGTCGTTGAGCGGGGTGAGACCCTCCCGGTGGTCCACCCGAGGCTCGGCGAGATTCCGGGCATCCGCACCTCGGGGGTCCCGATCAAGTTCTCGGAGGATTCGACGGGGTTCGCGTTCCCGGCGCGCCGGTTGGGCGAGGACAACGACGCCATCTACGGCGAGATGCTGGGCTACACCGCCGAGCGGATCGCGCAACTCCGCCGCTCCGGCACCATCTGAGCGTTCGCCGGTCGGATCAGTAGGTGCCGCGGCGGTCGGTCTTTGCCCGCGACCGGGGGCCATAGGGGGCCGAATCGAGCCAGGTTCCGGAACGGTCGCCCACCCGGGCCAGGAACGCCGCCGTCCGCCGTTTTATGCGGATGCGGAGATCCCGGGCCTGCATGTGCGCGAGGGCCAGCCCGGCCGCGTCCCGGTTGTAGAGGGCCGCCTCGCGACGGGTCTCGTTGAACCCCTCGATGGCGGGCCGGGCCTGGCTGGGGTCGTCGGTGGCGGCCCGGATCGCTGCGGCCGCGACCACGGCATCGGGGACCCCCGAGTTCATGCCCCGGGCGCCGAAGGGGGCGAACAGGTGTGCCGCCTCCCCGACCAACAGCACCCGGCGGTGCTCGTCCACGAAGGTTTCCGCGACCACCTGCAAGAACCGGTAGGTCGAGACCCACGTGACCCGATCCGCGTACTTCTCCGGGAGCACCCGGGCGACCCAGCGCCGCACTCCGTCCTCGCTGTCGAACTGGGTCGGATCGTCGTTCGGGCGGCACTGCAGGTCGCAACGCCATCCGCCGGCGAACGGGACAAGGAGGACGTTCCGCTTCTCGACCGCCGGGTGCTCGTAGTAGTAGATCCGCTCGGGCCGCAGCGGGTTCGCCTCGTCCTCGGCCACGTCCACGATCACGAAGGCGTTGTCGGAGCGGTCGCCCTCCATGTTGATCCGAAGCGCCCGGCGCACACCCGAGCGGGCGCCGTCGGCCGCGATCACATACGGCGAGCTGAGCACGGCCCCCTGGTCGGTGGTCAGTTCGACCCCATCGGGGGAGGTCGTGACGGACTCGATCCGGTGGTTCCACGCGAACTCCACGCCGGCCCTCTTGCAGGCGTCGAGGAGCAGGCCCTCGGTCGCGGTCTGGCTCAGGTTGGTCGAGTGGGGGAGGACGTTCGGGTCCAGGGCCGGGTAGGTCCGCTCGTAGACCTGCTTGTCACCCCAGAAGGTGCGTTTCGTGCTCCACACCAGCCCGTTGGCGGCGATCTCCCAGCCGACGCCGTGGAGCATGTGCTCGAGGTGTTCGAGCGTCTCGCGGTGCACGAAGATCGCGCGGCTCCCGGGGCGGGGGCGGCCCTCGGGTTCGGCTTCGAGCACGGTGACGGCGAATCCCTTGGCCCGAAGCGCAAGCGCAGCGGTGAGTCCGATCGGCCCCGCCCCGACGACGAGCAACCGTTCTTCGTCACGAGATGCCGTCGAAGACATGGAACGCTCCGATTCTCTCTGCATCGGTCAATTTCGGGCGAAGTCGGGTCTGCGCCCCTGAAGAGATCGATATGGACGCTAGCGTTTCATCCGGCCGTAGGCCAAAGTGTCACCACTTGATCGGGGCGCTGGCCATCGATGGCACTGCGTTGGATCTGTTGTCGTGGCGATCGGCACGCGTCTCGCCGAACCCGGTGATCGCGGAGATCGACGGCAACCCGTTTCGCGTCGGGTCGCACGGACCGGGCTGCTCGACGCCTCAGGCTGGTCGCGTCCCTGTGGTCATCGTCTGCGCTCACTGGTTCACCATTGAGCAATCGGAGGTGGGGCCGTTAGCCCAATCCGAGAAGCCGCACCGCGTTTTCCTTCAGGATGAGCGGCCGCACCTCCGGCTTGATGTCGAGGCGCTCGAAGTCGGCGAGCCAGCGATCCGGCGTGATGACCGGGTAGTCGGAGCCGAACAGCACCCGCTCGCGCAGCAACGTGTTCGCATACTGGACGAGGTTCGGTGGGAAGTATTTGGGTGACCAACCCGACAGGTCGATGTGCACGCTCGGCTTGTGGAGGGCGACCGAAATCGCCTCGTCCTGCCACGGGAACGATGGGTGGGCGAGCACGATCGGCATCTCGGGAAAGTCCACGGCGACGTCGTCGACGAACATCGGGTTCGAGTACTTGAGCCGGACGCCGCCGCCCCCAGGCCGACCCGCTCCGACGCCGGTGTGCCCACTGTGGAAAACGACGGGGACCCCGGTGTCGGCTATGGCCCGGTAGAGCGGATAGTGCTCGTGGTCGTTCGGGAAGAAGGCCTGCTCGTTCGGGTGAAACTTGAACCCGCGGATGCCGTGCCGTTCCACGAGCTCACGGACCCGCCGGACACCTGCGGCGCCCGAGTGCGGGTCGATCGACGCAAAGGGGATGACCGCGTCAGCGTGGTCGGCCGCGAGCTCGGCGATCTCCTCGTTCGACACGGGTGGGGGCATGCCGGTGGCCGCGCTCGCGTCGACCATGAACGCGACGCACGCCATGTGGCGCTCCCGGTAGTACTCGGCGAGGTCCGGGACGGTCGGGTGCACGATCTCGGACCCGAAGTACTCGAACAGCGCGTCGGTCGGGTGCTCGCCTGGGCGGTCGTGCACGGATGAGTGAACGTGTGCGTGAACGTCGATCGCAACGAGTTGCTCAACGTTCATCGCGGGCGCACTCACGAGGGGCCCTCGGTGACCCCGCGGTCCCTGAGGACCCGTCGGAGGACCTTCCCCGACGGTGACTTCGGTATTTGGTCGACATACTCGACCGCCCGAATGCGCTTGTAGGGCGCAACGCGTTGGGCCACCCAGGACATCAGATCGTCGGCATCGAGCTCCGTGCGTGCAACGACGAATGCCTTCGGTGCCTCCCCGCCAGCCTCGTCCGAGATGGGGACCACGGCGGCGTCGGCGACGTCGGGATGGGTCAGCAAGAGGGCTTCGAGCTCGGCCGGCGCGACCTGATACCCCTTGTACTTGATGAGCTCCTTCACCCGGTCGACGATGAAGTACACGCCGTCTTTGAACCGGGCGACGTCGCCCGTCTTCAGCCAACCATCGCCGGTCAGGGTTTCGGCGGTCGCCGACGGGTTGTTGAGATAGCCGGCCATCACCTGGGGTCCCCGCACCCACACCTCGCCCTCCTCGGTTGCGTCCAGGCCGGTGTCCGTGGCCACCAGGCGACACTCGGTGTTCGGCATCAACCAGCCCACCGAACCGACCGGGGCCTCGGCCTGTCGGTGTTCGGGAACGAGATGCGTGCCCGGACTGGCTTCCGTCATCCCATAGCCCTGCACGACCGGCACCCCGATGCGCTTCTCGAATCGGGAGGCAAGGTCGGCGTCCAGCGGCGCCGCCCCCGACACGGCCCACCGCACCGATGAGAGATCGAATCGGTCGATGTCGGGGAACGAGACGATTTGCAGCACCATCGGCGGGGCGAGATGGAGCCGAGTCACGCGGTGCCGTTCGACCAAGCTGAGATAGCCCTCAACGTCAAAGCGCGGCATCGTGACAATGGTCGAACCATGCGCGAGGGCCATGTTCATGATCACGTTCATGCCGTAGATGTGAAACATGGGCAACACAGCAACCACCACGTCGTCGGGGCCATAGGGCCACATCGGGGCGAGCTGGGCGAGATTGGCGACGAGGTTGCGGTGGGTCAGCATGACCCCCTTGGAGCGGCCGGTCGTGCCGCTCGAGTAGGGGAGGGCGGCCACCTCGGTGGCGGCGTCGAAGTCCGGCAGGGTCGGCAGGCTTGCACCCCCCGGTCCCGGCCAACCCGCATCGAGAACCACCAGGCGCGCGCCGACAGCATCGGCCACCTCGGCCCCCTTGTCGGCTGTCGCGTCGTCGACCAGGACCACCTTGGCACCGGAGTCCTCGACCTGACTGATCGCCTCGTTGGCGGTGAGGACGGGGTTGAGGGGAGTGACCGACCCCCCAGCGGCGATCGCGCCGTGGAACGTCGAGATGTAGACGGGCTGGTTCCTGCTCATGAGCGCGATGACGTCGCCCCGTCGCACTCCCAGCTCGGCCATCGCGTGGGCGGCTCTGGCCACCGATCCAGCCAGCTCGCCATAGGTTGTTTCGGCCCCGGTGGTCCCGTCGATGACGGCGATCGCCTCGCCGCGTCCGGTCGCCGGCCCGATGACGTAGTCGGTGAGTGAAACGTCGGGGATCTCGACGTCGGGAAACGGGCTCCGCTCGGTCACGATTCGATCCTCATGGCCCGAATCGTACGCACCGACCATGACAGCGGTTGCCGGACACCGGCACGGAAGGAGCTTCGAACGATGGCCCGGTGCCCATCGATTGGGGCGGACAGGGAACACTGGTTCGGGTTGACGCGTATCGCCCAACTGACCGGTCGGTCAGCTTTCTGAGAGTCGGTTGCTTACAATGCACCCGTGGCGCGGGCACCTGGGCGAATGCTCGATCTCATGGAGAGCGGTGTCGACGATGACCCCTCGGTCCAGTTGCCGCGCACCCAGGCCGGATCCCAACCCCAGCATCTCCTCTTGACGTTGCTCGGCGATTACTTCTTGGACAGTTCGGAGTACATCCCCTCGGCGAGCCTGGTCAGCCTGTTGGAGGAGTTCGGGATCACGAGTGCCGGCTCGCGCGCCGCGCTCAGCCGACTGTCTCGCCGGGGTCTGCTCGCCAGTTCGAAGACCGGTCGCAACACCTACTACCGCCTGACGCCGCGCGCGGCCGAATTCCTCCAAGAGGGCGCCCAGCACATCTTAAGCTTCGGAGCGGCCGAGCGACCCTGGTCGGGCAGTTGGACGATCGTTGCATTCTCGGTCCCCGAGGAGCAGCGCCAGTCGCGCCCGGTCCTTCGAACCCGGTTGCGTTGGCTGGGCTACGCACCCCTCTATGACGGCCTTTGGATCAGCCCGCATCCCCCGACCGATGACATCGCAACCGTGCTCGACGAGCTCCAGACCCCAGCTTCGACGGTGTTCGTCGGTGAAGTGCGGGACCGCGTCGGGGCCAACCCGCCGTTGTCGGCATGGGATCTTGACGAGCTTCGGCGGGTGTACACCGACTTCGTGCAGGAGTTCACCGAGCTTCGCCTGCGAGTCCGCAACGGCGACGTTGGGGCGGCCGAAGGTCTGGTGGCCCGCACAACGATCATGGACCGTTGGCGGAACATGCCGAACCTCGACCCTGAACTGCCCATAGCTCTTTTGCCGAAGGACTGGCCGAGAGACGAGGCCCGGGCGCTGTTCGTCGATGTCTACGACGGGCTCGGCTCCCTCGCCGAGATGCGGGTCCGCCAGATCTTGGCCGAGTTCTCAGCGCCACTCTCGGCGATCGCCGCGCACCACACCACCGAGCTGCTCAGGCACTGACCCCGGCCGTCCGGCCGATCCGTGGGTCACTCGGGCGCCGGCACGAGTACGAGCACCTTGCGGCAGTCGGGTCGCCAAACTTGCGCACCATCACGTGGTCGTAGCGAGTCTTGGTCCTGGCGAGGTCACGCCTCGCAGCGGTCGTAGCGGATGCGTAATAGATGATGCGTAATAGATAAGGAATACAGCGTGCGCGGTTAGCCACCGC
>PLWZ01000008.1 GCA_003151235.1 Acidimicrobiaceae bacterium | reverse complement strand
TTGGCACTTCCTTGTGTCGGCAGAACGCTGCCGTCAGTGATGAAGAGATTCGGGACCGCGAACGAGCGCAGATTCTCGTCGACCACCCCCGATCGCTCGTCGGTGGCCATCCGGCATCCCCCGACCAGGTGGGCATAGCGATCGATCGTGATGGCCTCTTCGGCCCCCGCGGCCTGGTGCATGTCGGTCATCACCTTGGTGGCCGCCTTCATCAACGCGTGGTCGTTGTCGCACATCGTGTAGGAGAAGTCGGCCACCGGAAGTCCGTAACAATCGGTCTCTGAAGCCAGGACCACGCGGTTCTCGTAGAGCGGAAGGAACTCGCAGAGCGCCCCGAAGGTCGCCCAATGTACGTAGTCGCGCATATATTCGCGCAACACAACCCCCCAATGACCTTGGGCCGCGACGTGCTCGGAAAACGTGATCGGGAGCGGGGAGACGCACTGCAGCGAAAAGCCGCGCTTGTAGTCCTTCGTCGGGTCGGTCTCATAGAAGACCTCGCTCGAGACCTCCGGCGGCGGGGCCTTGTACGCCCGCACCTCCTCTTCGTAGCGACCGGCTGTCTGTGGCGCTCCCTGCACCATCACGTAGCGGCCCACCAGGTCGTAGTCGTTGCACAACCCATCGGGAAAACGCTCGCACGCGGAGTTGAGCAACAGGCGCGGCGTCTCAATCGAGTACGCGGCGACCGCCACCGCTCGAGCTCGCTGGTGGTATTCGACGCCTGCATGGATGTAGGCCACCCCGCTTGTCCGACCGTCAACGCCCATTTCGATCTTCGTAACCATCGAGTCCGCCCTGATCTCCGCACCGTGTGCGAGCGCATCGGGAACATGCGTGATGAGTGGGGACGCTTTGGCGTTGACTTTGCAACCCTGTAGACAAAATCCGCGGTAGATGCAATGCGAACGATTCCCAAAGCGACCGTTGACGATGGCTACCGGACCGACCTTCACGTCGATCCGGAGCTTCTCGCAACCTTTGACAAAGACAAATCCATTGCCGCTGATTGGATGGGGGGATTGGGGGTAGCCGTGGGGGTCACCCCACGGCCAATCCTGACCGGCCACTGGTAGCTCTTCCTCGATGTCCCGGTAGTAGGTCTTCAAATCCGCATAACCGATCGGCCAGTCGACCCCCACGCTGTCGAGGGAATAGGTATGGAAGTCCGAAGGATGGAAACGGGGCACGTAACCGGCGAAGTGAACCATCGAACCGCCAACCCCTCGGCCCGAGTTATTCGCACCTAGAGCGACTGGATTGCCACCGGAGATAACCCGGGGCTCGGTCCAGTAGAGATCGTGAGAACCGGCCTCGTCACTCACCCAGTCACGATCGGGATCCCAGAATGGTCCGGCGTCGAAGGTCACTACCTTCCAACCGCGCCGAGCCAGCCGCTGGGTAAGGACCCCGCCGCCGGCACCGCACCCGATGACAACCAGGTCCACTTCTTCTTCGTTGCCGAATCGTCGCATTTCGGAACGGAGCCTGTGGTTCTCACGGGTCCCATCGTTAGGAAGGAGCCATGCCGATTCGTTGCGACGGCGTACCTTGTTCACGCGCGGTCGTCGTCCTTGGGCGCTTCGGAACCCCGAGAGGTTGAGCGACCGACATCGTGGGTCGTTTCATCGGTGTCTCCCCCCGAGGACCCGCCGCCGAGGGTTTCGGTGTGCTGACGCCGGGCAGCCTCGCTTCGCTCTGCCCAGGGAACCGGGTCCTGCGCGTCGCGCTCGGCGACCTCCCAGTTCTCTCGACGGTCGAGACCAAGGTTCTTATAACCGCGGGGATATGCGGGACCCCCGTAGCCGATCTCGTTGAAGGCCCAGGGATGTGAGTAGAAGGCACTGCACGCGTATCGGAGCCAGAGAGAAAACACTCTTGAGGCCGGCATGCCGTGCCAGTCCCCTTTGAGCTTACGGACCTCTTCGATGATTTGCATTTGCGCAGTCGCCGTTATGTCCCAGAAGGGCTGCCCATACGTCGCGCGCGCATCGGCGTCGAGGCCGGCGACCGAGCGCCGCCAAGCCTCCCAATCCTCAGGCATGTCCTCGTATCGGTAGCCGTCGCCTTGGCGTTCAAGGAGGCGTACGTCGATCATCTCGAGCACCGGGATCTTCGGGTCGTCATCCTGGCCGAGAAGGCGGTCGACAAGTGCTCGAGCCGTCGGTTCTTCCTCAGGGGAGAAGAAACCGACCGGTCGGACCGGGCCGAGACGGTTCAGCACGACTCCAGTGGTGACCGTGTCCCAGGTGTGCGCTTGAGCGAGGACGTCGAAGCCAGGGAAACGCTGTTCGGCCGAGCCGGGGGTGGTGCCCATTGACTCAGTCCTCTCGGCGCAGGACAGAAGCCAACAGTCCCATCCCTCCGATCATGCCGAAGAGCAGCGGAGCGAACGCCGGTGGGCCCATTTCGGCGTTGTAACGAGCCATCTTCCAGCCGCCGGGTCGTTGGGCGATCCCGCGCAAGTGAAGGTATTGGCCCTGCAGGCTGTTGGCCAGCACCACGGCCGACACGATGGGCAACACGGTTTTGGCCGCCCGCCGCGAGAACACGCCGGCCAGGCCGGCGGCCGTGGCGACCGGCGTCAGGGCGACGGGCAACCACATCATCTTGTTCCCGAAGCTGGCCCGATCGTGCTCCATCCAGATCTCCGCACCGGAGATAAGCGCCCCAATGGCGGTGAGTCCGGCCATGGCCCGTTCAAAGCGTCCGTGCCGAATGTTGCGGACGAGGCGGTCGATGCCGTGGAGTCCGGACACCGGAGCGGTCCCTAGCCCCCTTTTGACCGAGCGCGTCCTCATGATTTGAACTCGGTGATCTTGTCCCGGAAGAGGGTGCTGGCGATGGTGGCCCGGCGCGGCTGGCCGGCCAGGAAGGCCTTCACGAAGCCCTTGGCTTGCTCATAGTTGACCTTGCCGGGCATGGGCGGCTCGTCGGGGTTCACGGTCACGTCCACCAAGGCCGGGCCCGGATGGGCAAAGGCGTCGGCGATGGCACCCTCAATCTCGGCGGCCTTGTCGACGCGGATCCCCTTTCCTCCGCAGGCCTCAGCCCACGGGGCGAAATCGAGCCGCTTCCCGAATCGGATACCGAACTCTGGGTAGCCGAGGACCAGCTGCTCCCACATGATCTGGCCCAGCTCGGCGTTGTTGTTGACGATCACCTTTATCGGCAACTCGTAGCGGCAGGCGGTGGCGAACTCGGCCATCAACATGGCGAACCCGCCATCGCCGACGAAGGCGATGCACTGGCGACCGGGGTGGGCCCACTGGTTGGCGATGGTGTAGGGCAGTCCGGGGGCCATGGAGGCCAGGTTCCCGGAGAGGTAGAACTGTCGGTCGCCCCGGATGTCGAAGTGGCGGGCCGCCCACGTCGCGATGGTCCCCGAGTCCGACGTCAAGATGGCGTCGTCAGCGGCCAGCCGGTCGATGACCCGCATGAGGTACTGCGGCTGGATCGGATCCTCGGCGATCGACTCGATCGCCGCCATGCGCCCCCGCCACTTCTCCATGCCCTTCTGGGCTTCTTGGAGGAAGGCGCGGTCATCCTTACGCTGCAGCGATGGCAGGAGGGCTGTCAGCGATTCCTTCGAGTCGCCGATCATGGGTACGTCGGTCGCCAGGCGGTTGCCGGCGCGGACCGGATCCGCTTCGATCTGGACGACCTTGCACTGGCCAACCTCGGGCAGGTACTTGGTGTAGGGGAAATTGGTGCCGACCATGAGGAGGGTGTCACAAGCCTCCATGGCTTCCATGGAAGGGGCAGTGCCGAGCAGCCCGGTCCCACCGATCGTGAGGGGATGGTCGTCGGGTACGACTGCCTTGCCCGGCAGCGTCTTGATGATCGGGCTGGCGAGCGCTTCGGCTACAGCCAATACCTCGCTGCGGGCGTGAAGTGCACCCGCGCCGACCAGCATCACCACCTTCTCTCCGGCATTGAGCACCTCGGCCGCGGCAGTCACGTCCTCGGGTCGGGGCACCCCGGGGGCGGGGAGAAAAATGGCCGCGGTGGGCTTTATGACCGCCGGCGCCGGCGCCGAATAGGGATTGGCATCGGCGTCGGCCAGCTGGATGTCGGTGGGGATCGTGAGGTGGGATACGGTCCGGCGGGCCAAGGCGTGGCGAACGGCCAGATCGACCAGGGTCGGGATCTGCACCGGGCCGTAGACCATCTGGTTGTACTCCGCCACATCCATGTAAAGCTTCTCGAGCGCCACTTCTTGCTGATAGCCGGTCCCGAGCATCTGGGTCTCCTGCATGCCGGTGATGGCCAGTACCGGCACATGGTCGAGCTTGGCGTCGTACAGACCGTTCAGTAAGTGAATGGCCCCGGGGCCGGAAGTGGCCAGGCACACCCCCAGCCGGCCGGTGGATTTGGCATAGCCGGTGGCCATAAAGGCTGCTGCTTCCTCGTGATGGACGAGGACGAAGTGGATCTTGTCCTGATTGCGCCGCAGCCCCTCGGTCATTCCATTGATTCCGTCGCCCGGTATGCCGAAGACGGTGTCGACGCCCCAGTCAATCAGCCGCTCGACAAGCAGTTCTGCGGCAATCTTGGCCATTGTCTCCTCCAGCTCAGGTGGATCGAAGGGCCCTAGGAACATCGGTATTGGTTGTTCGCCCGGGACCAGGGACATGTGAACGTCTCGGCGGTAACGTTACCGAATGCATACCCAATCGCGAGGAGTGAGCCGAGGGTGGAGTGGGAGCGACTCCACGAAGAGGCGGAATCTTGCCTGGCTGCCGCTGATTTTCCAGCACCAGGCGCTGTGGGGTTGAGTTTGGAGAAGGGATGTCTGCGCTCAGAAGCGTCCCCACACGATCCGACCGACGGCTCCGAAAAGCGTGCGAGTTGAGCGAGGCATGGAGTCCCAACGACCCACACGTCCTCCGGGACTACTCCTTCATCGCCGATGGCCGTCGGGGGGCGCTGATCGGGCCTGATGGCAACTACGCGTGGCTGTGCTTCCCGAGTTGGGACGATCCCGCTGTCTTCGCCGGATTGCTTGGCTCAGGGGGCACATACGCCGTGTTGCCACAGGGCCGGTGGGTCTGGGGCGGGTACTACGATGACCGCTCCCTCATCTGGAACAGCCGTTGGGTAGGTGAAGACTGGATCGTCGAGTCGCGGGACGCTCTGGCTTATCCCGGCGAACCCGACCGCGCCGTCCTCCTGCGTCGTATCACCTCGATGGCGGGCCGGAGCCGGCTGACCATACTGCTCGAACCCGGTGGCGATTACGGTCGTCGGTTTCTGTCCGGATGGAAGTGCCCCGACGGAGTCTGGGAAGCGAAGGAGGCTCGTCTCACCGCACGATGGTTCGGCGCGCGCGACGCCATTCTGGAGCGTGGACCCTCGGGTCGATCCCGCCTCGCCCTTCATCTCGACCTCACGCAAGGTGACCACCGAGACCTGGTGCTGGAGCTGTCGAGCGATGGGGTGCCACTCCCGGCGAAACTTGACGCCGAGCGTTATTGGCAGAGCACCGAGGCAGCATGGCATGAGGCCGTCCCCGCGTGCAGCGGGATTGTGGCCGCCCGAGATGTGCGCCGCTCGGTTGCAGTGCTGCGCGGCATGACCGGACCTGAGGGCGGCACGGTTGCCGCCGCCACCACCTCGCTCCCCGAACGGGCCCAACAAGGACGGAACTACGACTACCGCTACGTCTGGGTTCGCGACACTTGTTACATCGGTCACGCAGGCGCCCGCCTTGTCGGAGGCGAGCAGATTCTCGATGACTCGGTGCGCTGGATCACCGCCCGCCTCCTTGCCGATGGGAATCGGCTGATGCCGGCGTATACCGTCCGGGGGGAGCCAATCCCTGACGAGTCAGCCCTGGACTTGCCCGGGTATCCAGGAGGAAACGACGTCGTGGGCAATGGCGTGCGTGAACAGTTTCAACTCGACGGGTTCGGCGAGGCATTGCTCTTACTGGCCACCGCTTCTTCACAGGGACGACTCGATGCGCAGGGGTGGCGCGCCGCTGAGGCCGCTGCGAGCGCTATCGAGCAACGTTGGCGTGAGCCTGACTGCGGAGTGTGGGAGCTCGATTTGCACAACTGGACCCACAGTCGGCTCATCTGCGCCGCTGGCCTCCGCGCCATATGCGACGAAGCCGATGCCCCATCTGGATGGACTGCACGGTACCGCCCGCTCGGCGACAGGATCATCGCCGACACCGCCGCAACGAGTCTGCACTCGACGGGTCGCTGGCAGCGTGCACCGGACGACGACCGTGTCGATGCCTCCCTATTGTTGGCCGAGATACGCGGCGCCGTCGCCGCCAAGGACCCGCGTAGCGTGGCGACCCGTCGAGCGGTGGTCGAAGAGCTCTCCCAAGACGACTGCATCTACCGATTCCGACATCAAGGTCTTAGCCTCGAAGAGGCCGAAGGTGCCTTCCTCGTCTGCAACTTCTGGATGTCCCTCGCCTGCTTCGGCTCTGGGGGCACCCTTGAGGGGGTTCGCTGGTTTGAGCGTGCCCGCACCTCGGCGGGGAGTCCCGGCCTTCTTTCCGAGGAGCTCGACGTCCAACAGCGCCAGTTGCGCGGGAATCTCCCCCAGGCCTTCGTCCACGGACTATTGGTGGAGGCTGCGGCGGCCCAGGGACCGCGCTGATATGGCCATGCCGCCGCCGCCCCGTTCCGAATGGACCGTCACGGGTCTCGAGTGCCTGGTCTTCACCGTCCCGACGGATCAGCCCGAGGCCGACGGCACCCTCGAATGGTCGGCCACAACCATGGTGGTGGTCCTTGTACAAGCCGGGGGGGTGACCGGCACCGGGTGGACCTACGCCGGGGCCGGAAGCAAGGCGGTCGTCGAGGATCAGCTCTCGGCAGTGGTGCTCGGTGCCGATCCGATGGACGTGCCTGGGATCACCGAGGCGGGGATCAGGGCGTGCAGGAACTTCGGGCGCCCGGGAGCTGTTAGCTCGGCGATCTCCGCTGTCGACATCGCGCTATGGGACCTCAAGGCGCGGCTCCTCCACCAGCCGCTCTCCGCCCTCTTCGGCCGATGCCGCGCCGATGTACCCATCTATGGCAGTGGCGGCTTTACCACCTACGACGACGCCACGACCGCTTCACAGCTTGAACTCTGGGTGGGCGATTGGGGGATCCCCCGGGTCAAGATCAAGATCGGTGAGTCGTGGGGTACAAACACCGAGCGCGATCTCGCCCGCGTGAAGCTCACCCGGTCAGTGGTGGGTGATGCAGCGGAGATCTACGTCGACGCCAACGGCGGCTACACACGCAAGCAAGCCGTGAGGATGGGTCGAAGGTTCAGCGACGAGTACGGCGTCGTCTGGTTCGAAGAGCCCGTCTCCTCTGACGACCTGGCCGGCTTGCGCGAGGTCCGCGATCACCTCGACATCGACGTGGCCGCCGGGGAGTATGGCTATGACGAGACCTACTTCGCCACGATGGTGGCGGCTGGGGCCGTCGACTGCCTGCAGGCCGACGTGACGCGGTGTGGCGGCTACACGGTGTGGCTGCGCGCCGCGGCGATCGCAGGCTCGCGTGGTCTGCAGGTGTCGGCCCACTGTGCTCCCAATCTCCATGCCCACGTTGCCGCTGCCGCGCCGAATCTTCGCCACGTTGAGTACTTCCATGACCACCATCGAATCGAAACGATGCTATTCGACGGTGCCCTCGATCCTCGGGGTGGGGCCCTGAAGACTTCCGACCGCCCCGGCCACGGGTTGACGTTGCGCATCGCAGCTGCCGAAGAGTTCCGGGTGCGCTAAGGGGTTGCACCTTCGGCACATACAGGTCAGCTGATCCCAGGGGTTGGACGTTACGCAGCTAGCCGCTTCGAAGCGGGCCGGCACCGGCTGAGTTGAGTACCAATTCTAGATTGAGATGCCATGAAGGGACAAAGAATGAGGAGCCAATCCCAAGTCGTTGTTGTCACAGGAGCTAGTGCAGGCATCGGAAGAGCCACGGCCGCGGTATTCGGCGCGCGTGGGGCCAAGGTGGGTCTCATCGCCCGAGGAAAGATGGGCCTCGACGGGGCCACTCACGAGGTTCAGCAGGCGGGTGGAGAGGCACTCCCGGTCGAGGCCGATATGGCGGACTTCGACCAGGTGAACGCTGCGGCCAACCAGATCGAAGAAGTATTCGGTCCGATCGACGTTTGGGTCAACGTTGCCTTCGCGTCGGTGTTCGCTCCCTTCACCCAGATCGAACCCGACGAGTTCCGCCGAGTCACCGAAGTGAGCTATCTCGGCTTTGTTTACGGCACCCGGGTCGCGCTGGATCGCATGAAGCCACGAGACCATGGAACCATCGTGCAGGTCGGGTCGGCCCTGGGCTATCGCAGCATTCCACTCCAGTCGGCGTACTGCGGCGCGAAGCATGCGATCAATGGGTTCACCGAGTCGGTGAGGACAGAGTTGCTCCATGATGGGAGCGACGTCCACATCACCGTCGTGCAGATGCCGGCAGTGAACACACCCCAGTTCTCCTGGGTGTTGAGCCGTCTCCCCAACCACCCACAGCCGGTGGCTCCGATCTATCAACCCGAGGTGGCAGCTCGCGGTGTCGTCTTCGCCGCCGACCATCCGGCCCGCAAGGAATACTGGGTGGGCGGGACCACTGCGGCAACGATCACCGCTCAGAAATTTGTAGCCCCTCTGTTGGACCGCTACCTGGCCAGAACTGGCTACACGTCCCAACAAACCGACGAGCCCATCGATCCTGACCGTCCCAGCGATCTGTGGCAGCCAGTCGATGGGTCGTCCGGACACGACTTCGGAGCGCACGGTGCCTTCGACGCCAAGGCGCACGCGAGGAGTGGACAAATGTGGGGATCGCACCATGCCCGGATCATCGGTGCCGTTGCCATCACGGTTGGATCCGTTGCCGTGGCGCGCCTGCTTCGGCGAACGTCGACGGGCTAAGAAGCTCCCACATGGGGCCCCAACAGAAGAGTCGGCGGCGGGGACGCTTTCCTGGTCTCGATGCGAAGGTGCAGATGTTGCGAGCCGTATGGGGTTTCATATTACTAGCGTGGCCGGTAGCGGTCCTTCGTCGTTTGGGCGTCCCGGCCGATGGTCGGTCGTGTGTCGTTGTTCGAGTGCTGGGTTGCCGTCACATAGCTCAGGCGACCGTGCTGCTGCTTTGGCCGGTCCGTCGTGTCCAACTAGCCGGTGCCGAGGTTGATGTCCTCCATGGCGCCAGCATGGCCGGATTGGGTGTCCTCGACCCAGCGCGCCGAAAGGCCGCTTCGATCGGCGTCGCAGACGCATTCGTCTGGGCAGCGCTCGCGGCGATCTCGATTTCGAACGCGTAGCTGGCCGAGGAAGCAGCACTGGCGTCCAGCGCGACTTGGATATTCTCCTGAGCAACGCCGGTGGTTCGGAACGTTAAACAGCGTTGGCACCGTTTTCTCATCCTCGTAGCCGTGGTAACGCCCGATTTCGTTCGTCCTGTGCAGCCATTTGTGGAACCGTTTCCCATCCCATTTCAGGTGACAAGCTCCAGCTGAAGGCCATCTCCGCCAGCTAGCACTTCGACCCGATGACGACCGTCGTCCTGCCGAGCGATCCGGAAATCGACTGAAACGTTGCCCACCCGGAGTTGTCGAAGTGTCACCTCGGACATCCACTCGGGAAGCGCCGGGCGGAGGCGCAACACGCCGTCCCGGGCATCGGCGTCGAGACCCAGGAGGGTGGCGACGAGATGAACGATCGCCCCGGACGACCACGCCTGAGGGACGTTGGCCCCGAGGTATTGGACGGGGAACCCGCCGGCATCTCGAGTGAGCCCGGCGAAGAGCTCAGGCAGGCGCTTGGAGGCGAACTTCGAGGTCGCGTCGAAGATGCCGGCGGCCACCGTGGTCGCTTCATCGTCGAATCCGTAGGCCCGAAAGCCGGCCGCCGCGATTGCGTTGTCGTGGGGCCACACCGAGCCGCGTTGGTAGGAGAGCGGGTCGTAGGCGACGTGGTTGGCCGACAGTGTGCGGATGCCCCATCCGCTCCACATGTCCTCGGTCATGAGGCGCCTCACAACCTTCGCGGCCCTTTTGGGATCGACGACTCGCTGCCACAAGAGATGGGCCGGGTTGGACGCCACCGAGTCGATCGGGCGCTTGTCGCCGTCGAGGCCGAGATAGTAGGTACCCTCCTCCTCCCACCAAAAGCGCTCTTCGATCTGGCCGGCCAGTCGGTTGGCCTCCGAGCGAAGGCGAGCCGCGAGGCGCCGGTCGCCGAAGGCGTCCTGAGCGATGTCGGCCCATGCTCGCTTTGCCGCCACGACCAGGCCCTGGTGCTCACAGAGGGCGATTGGAAGTGTGGCGATTGACCCGTCGCTCGTGACGATGGCGTCCTCGGAGTCTTTCCAGCCCTGGTTGTAGTAACCGTCCGGAGAACGCGTCTGGTACTCCTGGAGCCCGTCGCCGTCCACGTCGCCGTCGCGCTCGATCCAGGCGAGGGCCCGCTCGACATGGGGCCGGACGGCCTCGAGCGCCTCGCGGTCCCCGTGCCAGCGCCAGGCCCATGCCGCCACCAGCACGTACAGCGTCGTCGTCTCGTGGGCGCCGTAATAGGGGGTGTGCGGAATGAGGTGGAGGGCGGCGAGCTCCCCGTGGCGCACCTCGTGTTCGATCTTGCCCGGCTGCATGTCTCGGCGATCGTCGTAGGAGTCGGCCTGGAGAGTGCCCAGTGCTCGCAAACTGCCGAGTGCGAAGCGAGGCGACACAGCAAGCGTCTGGAACGAGACGGTGAGAGAGTCGCGGCCGAACAAGCTGACAAACCAAGGGATGCCCGCGGCGGGCACCCAGGCATCCGGATCGTCTTTGCTCGGCTCGCCGCCGGCGAGCTCGTCATCCTGGTGTAGGCGCAGGCCGGCAATATCATCGATGGCTTGACGCAGCGCCACGGTCACTCCTGGGTTCGAAGTTTCAAAGGTCGTCGCCTGGTCGACCCAGCGTCGCCTGGCCACCTCATCTTGGGACTCGGCGTCGAGAAGTTGGTGACAGGGACTTCTCACCCGACGCTCCTTGCCGTCGATCACCGGCATCCACCACAAACAGCAGTGCCACGAGTGCGTTGGGGCGAGGGAGAGACGGAACAGGATGCTCCCGTTGGCAAATTCAGGAGGAGAATCGTTGTTCGCGACCTCCAGGACAAGCGAGCGCTCGAACGCTCCGTTGGTATAACGAGTGGTGAGCCGTCCGTTCTCCTCGTCCCAGAGGCTGTGGATGGAGCCTCGCCTGATGCGCCGGCGGGCCTTCACATCAAAGAGGTCAGCAAAGTCGGATTCGATGCTCACTTCGAGGTCGAGCACGACAGCGTCTCGTCCTTGGTTGGTGAGGTCGTAGTCCTCGTGGACCCCCGGACCCACGCTCCGATCGAGGCGGAGGTGGAGGGTGTGTTCGGGCACTTGGATACCATCGCATCCGACGAGTGTCGGGTTGGTGAATTCAAAGCGCGAAGAGTGCTGCCAGACCGCCGCTCCGTTGAGCAGGATGGACTGCTCACCGCTGAGCTTCAATCGATATCCCGAGACAAGGCGAGTATCGGCGGCGAAGTAGCCCTGTTCCTTGGTGCTCGACATCTCACCCGACAATTCGCAGACGACGACCTCGTCGTCAAAGTGAGTGGACACGACCGGTGGTCCGACCGATATTTCCACTTCCCCCCCCGCTTATTCGCTTGCCGCCACCGAGGGCCGCACCTACCGGATCAGCGCCGCCCACCTCGGACGCCTGTCGCCTCGTTAGTCATGTCTCTAGCAGATAGAGGGAGGAGGTTGTGTTGACACCGGTTGCAGGAATCGATGCACGCCACAAGTCCTGAAACGGAGCCAGGCGACTCTCAGACTCCAACTGCCCTCCGTCGTCCAGGTCGCTACCGCCAGTGCGCTTCACGGAACCGGGCTCGCCCGAAAGTGCCGGTCGGGGCGTAGCAACTACCGCGAGCACGAGCGAGGGCGGGCCACCGGACCCCGCTCAGATCCGAAGAGCCCCTCTAGCCTCGCTCCCCGCCGGTCGCCGGCGAATGGTTACGCCGCTCTCGGGAGCCAGTCGCCTCCAGCCTCAGTGCTTCGGGGCATCCCTGCCCACGCCGACATCCTGGTACCGCGCCACGGTGAAGGCGACGATCATCGGGACGTCGAACGCGAAAACCACCAGCGTCAACATGAGCACCGCCAGGGTGGCACCGCGCGTGTGGTCGTAGATGAAGACATACGCGAGGATCCCGGCGATCACGACGTAGGCGACGAAGGCCCACCGTGCCACGAGGAAAAAAGTGGGCCACGCGAAGGGCCGGATCCGGCTGAGGAGTGCCACCGCGGCGACGGTCAGAGCGCCCCCAGCCGCAAGCAGGACTACAGCGGGACCGAGCGGGGGGTGACGGGGCAGGTGCGCCGCCATGTAGACGCCGCCTGACAGCATGAGCGACAGGGAGAGGACCGTGAGTTCGGCGATCGGTGGCAGCCGCCGTTCGAGAACCGACGGCGTTGGCCCGTCCCCGTTTCGGTAGGTCAACCCGGGATTCTGCGGCGCATCCGTCGTCACGTGGTCGCCAGCCTGGTCATGATCACGAGTGTGGCGACCTGCATGGCTCCGGTGATCCCGGCGGTCATGATGAACCGACGCATCAGCCGGCCGATAATCTCACCGTTGGGCTGTGGCTTCTTCAGTTCGAAAAGGACGGCAATGTTCGCCGGCTCGAGCACTCCGAGCGCAATGACCGCCATCACGGCGACGACGATGAACGACGCCACGACCCAGCTGTGGTGCGAGTAGCTGGAGTTGAGATCGCCAAGGTGGCGGGCCAGCTGAAACCCACCGGCCAGGGTGCAGACGACGAGGGTCGGCATAATGAGGACCATCTTGGGCATGAACCGGGTCGTGAACTCGATCCGGGCCGGGATGGAGAGCCGACCGAGGATGGGTCCGATCACGAACCCGAGGAACAAGTCGAGTGCGGTCCAGATCCCCCCGCCGACAACATGCAAGAAGTCGGTGGCCCAGAGCTGGTTGGTTCCGATGGTGACGACCAGCCCGACGAGGACGACCGCGACGATGGGGAGACCCCTGAGGGGCACGATCTGGAAGCTCGGGGGCGCCAGGGCTGTCCCGCTCGGCGCGGCCTCGTGCGAGGCCGTCGCGATGTGGTCCGTGACATCGGTCATGACATCGCTCCTTCCTCCCCGTGCCCGCCGCGATTGGTCACGTCGCGTGTTCCATCGACTCTGCGCGGAGCATATCTGTCCGGTCGCGACGACGTAGGGACGCGCCCTCGTACGACCGACTGTGCCAACATCGACCGACGAAGGGCCCTGGTAACTGGGTCGTCCGGATTCATCGGGAGCGCTCTCCTGGCAGCCAACGGGCACACGGCCGTGCGGCTCGTGCGCGATGACTCCCGGGGACCCGATCAGGTCGGCTGGGACATTTCGCCGGTCACGGCCCACCGCTCGTGAAGAGTCAGGTCTGACGGTCGAGGACCAGACAACCCCGTGCCGGTGTGGCCAAGTGCGAGAATTTCGCGGCGCTCCTCGCAATCGAGCCGGTAGCCCAGCTTCCGAGTACGGCGGCGCTCGGCTAGCCCCAACTTCCCCTTTGCACCGCTCCCCGCCGGTCGCCGGTCGCCCTTCCGGGCGCCGTCGCCGTCGTCTCGCTCGGTCTCCGTCCTCCTCTTCCGGCCCGTCCTCCCGGTTCTTCTCCCGTCCCGTCCGCCTTTCCGGCCGTCGTGCCCTCTCCCGGCTTCCTTGGTGTCTCTGACTAGGTGGCGGGCGCTGAGGGACTCGAACCCCGAACCGTGCCACAGCGTTTGATAACCGAGCGGAACTTGCTTAAGCCTCGTATGAGTGCTCGCCATTTTGGAATCACGCGCCAAACCGCTGCGACAGATCGCCTTGCGCGGCTGATGTCGAATCAGCCTCGAGGGCCGGTTACTGACTGCGTGGCGGCTGTTGATGTATCAGCCACCGGACGAGACAGAGTAGGCGGCGGGCAGCCAGCCCGGTCAGCGTCTTGGCTGTGAATCGGTGGCTAAGCAACCACGCAAGCGTCGGAGTGCATAACCACGCCCTAGATGCCGACCGACCAGTTGTTCAACCGTGTGGCAGAGCCAACGTCAATCCAACCCCGGCCAACGTGAACGGTCTCGTCCGGAGAGCGTGCCCCGTCCGGTGGTCCTCCAGCCATCGCATGCCACAGAACGGTCGTACCCACAACTTCTTTAGCTGTCTCTTGCCGGCTTTAGCCGTTGAGTCGTTGTTTTCTGGACGTCGGAGTGGCAGTCCGCGATTGATAACTCCGAGCTGACGAGCGTTCACAATGGGTCCGAAGTGGCGGTGGACGCGTTCGCGAAACGCCCGGGCGCGAACGGCGATGCCCAGTCGGGAATCTCGCCCTGTTCGACGAGGGCGACGATCGCCTCAGCGGTCACGGGCGCGAGGAGGACGCCGTTTCGGTAGTGGCCCGTCGCATAGGCAAGGCCCGCGACACTCGCGGCGCCGACGAGCGGTGCGTTATCGGGTGATCCCGGTCGCAGGGCCGCGAGTGTCTCGACGAGCTCGATCTCCCCGACGGCTGGAAGGAGGTGTATCGCATTGCGTAGGAGCTCGTAGCAGGCGGTCGCCGTCACACTCGTGTCCTCGCCGACCTCTTCGGAGGTCGCGCCGACCACGACGCCGCCGTCAGCGCGGGGCACGATGTAGACGTGCTGGCCGCCGATCAGGCCGCGCACCGTGCGTTCAAGCAGGGCGCGGCCATCGCGGGTCCGAAGACGCAGAATCTGCCCCTTGACCGGTCGAACGGCGAGGGGGGGATCGGGTAGGCCAGCGATCGCGCCTGAGGCATAACCGGCTGCAATTATCGTCAAGTCGCCGTAAAGCTCACCGTCATTCATCACCACGCCGGATATACGCCCGTCGCTCGTCAAGCAGGCCAGCACCGAAGCGTGGAGGAACTGCACGCCGGAACGCCGCGCCGCGACCCCGAGCGCGGCGAGCACCCGCCGGTTGTCGACCTGGTGGTCGCTCGGCGCGAGAATGCCGCCGCGCACGCCCGGGGCGAGGAGCGGCTCGAGGGTGCGGCAGGTCGAAGCCGTGCACCAGCTGGAGTCGAGCCCGAGATGTTGCTGGAACTTGAAGAGCTCCTCGAGCTGGGCATGATCGCTGCCGTCGCCGGCGACGAGCAGCGCGCCGGTCTCGCGCAGACCAACGGGCAGATCCGATGCTGTCTCGAGTGCTCGCGCGAAGGACGGCCACCCAGCAGCGCTGCGCACGTTGAGCTCGATGAGGGGTTCGTCGCCCCAGGCCGCTTCGTTGACCGGTGCGAGCATGCCGGCCGCAGCGTAGGAGGAACCACGTCCGGGATGGGGATCGACGATGACGACTCGGCGTCCGGTCAATCCAACCTGCCAGGCGATGGAAAGACCGATGACACCCGACCCAACGACGATGACGTCGTAGTTGGCCATGATCGGCTCAGTCTAGGTGCGCGGCGCGCGGGCTCCTGATCGGCGGATCCCGGTGATCAGGCCAAACCTACGGGGCGGTGATGGTTGTAGTGCCGGGAATAGCTGCGCAGGACTCGCTCGAGATGGCGAGCATTGACGATCAAGAGGTGGTCGAGGCATTCGGAGCGGACGGTCTTCACGAACCTCTCGGCGAAGGCGTTGGCGTTTGGGGTCCGATGCGGCGACTTGAGGATCCGGGTCCCAACGGCACCGAAGGCCTCGTCAAAGCCTTCGACGTACTTGGTGTCACGATCTCGGAGGAGGAACTTTGTCGTGATGCCGGCGTCGTCTAGGTCGCCAGTCACGTTGCGCGCCTGCTGAGTCACCCAAGGCCCATTCGGATGCTCGGTGACCCCGGTGATCCCGGTCAGCGGTCTTCGCCAGTTCCACGTCGTCGGCGTCGAGATGACCGAAGGTGTCCGCCAACAGCTGTCCGCGGTCGGACTCTCAGACGTCGTCGTCGGCGTCGCCACGGCGGCCGTGCTTCCAGTAGCCGCGCACCGAGGCCTGGGCGCGGGGCAGCCCTCGGTCCTCGAAGAGGTGGTGGCGGATGCGCTGGACCGCCGAGGCCTCGCCAGCCACCCACACTTGGGTGCCAGGAGAAAGGTCCGCGCCGCGGACGGTGGCGACAAGCGCGTCGCCGGAAGATGCGCCGGGCGGTAGGTCACACCACTCGACGGTC
>PLWZ01000012.1 GCA_003151235.1 Acidimicrobiaceae bacterium | reverse complement strand
GTTAGCACCGTGGGGTGTCTAGCCGCGAGGCTGGGCGCAACCAGCCCGGGGGTGACACGGACAAGATCGACGACGGTGCGGGCGACGGCCGATCCGGCGAGCAAGCCGCCCGCGAGGTGCCAGATCATCGACCACGCCGCGACCCGGGAGTAGCGACCCACCCGAGCTGCGATCAGCGACCCGCTGGCGTTGGGCGCATCGCTCAGTCCCAACAAGACGGTGAGGCAACGGCCGCCATCACCGCGAGGATCCGTCCCGTTAGTACCATGTCCTCAAGGTTGCCGATCTCTTTTCTCGGGGTAGTTCTATCGGTAATCGGGCCATGGCCATGACCGGGGTGTGCGACGGCTGCATGCATTCGAGCCGACGATCGACCGGTCGGTCCTGTGATGGAACTGCCGAGGAAGCCGTCGAAGCGGCGACTCGTTCCCTGCACGCCGCGGACGAGAAACTTTGTCAATCGTCGGCGATACCGCAGGAACAGAAAGCCGTCGGCCTCGAGCACATTGGAGACGAACGGAGCAACGGTGAGCACACAGCTCATCGGGAAACTCGGCAGCGGCGAAGTCAGCGCTTATGTTTTGGCCTCCCTCAGCGAGGAGGTTGTTGATGCCATGCCCGGCCACGGTAACTTCGAGGGTTCGGGTGAGGTCGTCGTCGTCGTCGTCACCGACGACGACGACTGCCGCGACGGCCCGAACCCGAGCTCGGTGGTGTCTCGGCGCGAGCCGTTCACAACACGACAGGCCGCTCCTGCCCAGGCAAAGGAACTGGGAATCGACCACGAAGCAGGCCCGCTACTTCTGGTCGCGGAGAACCACCACCGGACAACGGGCGTGAGTGACACAATGTTCGCTGACCGACCCAAGGAGCATCCCAACAAACTCACCGTGACCGCGGCTGCCCAGTACAAGCAGGTCCGCCCCCCGAGACGCCTCGATCAGCGCTGGCGCTGGATGACCTTCGATGACGGTAGATCGTATGTCTACATCTGGGTGCGTGCTTCGCACCTTCTCTACGGCTTCGTCGAGTGTTCGTCGGGCGTCGGTCCCTGGGGCGTAATCAGCGGAGAAGGGGGGCGCCCATCCGTAGGTGGTCGGCCACTCCCACGTCGTGATCACTTCAAGCTGGGATCCGGTCGACTCTGCCTGATTCGCGGCCCACTCCAGGGCGCGAATCGACGAATCCGATCCGTCGATACCGACGACGATCTTACGCGGTTCTTCCCCTATGAGAGCCATGACACGTCTCCTTTCTGGAACTGCTTATTCGAGATCCGGCGAGATCGAAAGGACGTGCGGATCCCATGCGATCGGGCCCCGTTGGATGCCTCAGTGCTCCCGGGGGATGCCCGTCCGAACCGATGCCGACACTTTCGGGACCGGCTCTGGCGGTCCTCAGCAGCGGGCGAAACGGGGTCCGCTCTCGGTGGTGAGCGGCGTGTAGTTTTGCTCGAAGTAATGATAGAAGGTTGATTCGTTTGCCTGAAACAGCTCCTCGACATGGGAAGCTCCGGGGTTGCGCAACGGTTGTTTGGATCGGTCCCGCAGAACATCGACCCCTTCTTTTTCGTAGCGTCGCGGCATGAAAGCATAACCAAACGACATCGAAATCGAAATCCAGGAATTGAAAGCGATGCCCGACCGTCTCGACCGACCCTCTGACGAATTGCCCGCGTCGGCACCGTCGACCGCCTCGCCCGGAGCGATGCAGAGTTACCGGTACCAGCTCACGGTCGGCGAGGACGTCGTCGATCCGACGACCTGGGCTGGCTCGGTTCCGGTGGCGCACGGGATCGCTCCCCATGTGCGTATCGGCCGCGAAAAGTGGTTCAACCTGCTGTGGTTGTTGCCGATCGGATTCGTCGGCCTGCTCGTCGCGGTCGCCGCTGCCAAGGGGCTGCGTGACATGCCCTCGGTGCAACGGTTCATCGCGCGCTACCCCGGCACCATCGAGCCAGCCAGCTCCCTTCGGGACAAGGGTCTGCCCGTCTGGGTAGGGGTGCAGCACTTCCTCAACCTGTTCTTGATGATCTTCATCATCCGCTCGGGACTGCAGATCCTGAGCGACCACCCACGGCTGTACTGGACTCGGCACAGCACACCGGGCAAGGACTGGTTCCGAATCCAAAAACCAGTCCCGGACGATCCGCTGTGGACAGCGAAACAGGACTCGATCAGCCTGCCAGGACAGGTCGGCCTGCCAGGCATCCGGCACTCCATCGGGCTCGCCCGCTGGTGGCATCTCGGCACCGACACCTTGTGGCTGTTGAACGGCGTCGCCTTCTACGTCTTGTTATTCGTGACGCCGCAGTGGCGGCGTATCGTGCCGACGAGCTGGGCCGTCTTTCCGAATGCTCTGTCGGTGCTCATCCAGTACCTGTCGTTGCACTGGCCGACCGAGAACGGGTGGGTCGCGTACAACGGCCTGCAGCTGATCGCTTACTTCATCACCGTCTTCGTCGCCGCCCCACTCGCCCTCATCACCGGGCTCGGCATGTCGCCCGCGCTGTCGACCCGCTTCAAGCGAATCAGCAAGCTGCTCAGCATCCAGGTCGCGCGATCGGTCCACTTTTTCGTGCTGTCGTGGTTCGTATTGTTCATCGTGATCCACGTCACGCTCGTATTCACGACGGGCCTACTGCCCAACTTGAACCACATCTACGCCGCCAGAGACAACGACAGCTGGATTGGCTTTTGGATCTTCGCCGCCTCGATGGTCGTGGTCGTTGTCGGCTGGGTGGCTGCCACTCCCTTCACGCTGCGCCACCCTCGGGTGATCCAACGTGTCGGTTTCGCTCTGATTGGCCCGGCACAGCGGCTGTTCGAGCACCTCGACTCGACTCCGGGCGAGTACAGCGAGAAGGACATCTCGCCCTATTTCTGGCACAACGGGCAGTACCCCGACTCCGACGAATACAAAGCGCTCCTGGCGGGCAACTTCGTGGACTATCGGCTACGGGTCAGTGGCCTCGTCGACAATCCGCTCGAGCTCGACCTCGGGCAGCTACGGGCGCTGCCGTACCACGAGCAGATCACCCAGCACTTCTGCATCCAGGGCTGGTCGGGCGTCGCCAAGTGGGGCGGGGTGTCGATGCAGACCATCATGGACTTGGTCAACCCGCAGGCCGAGGCCAAGTGGGTCGTCTTCTATTCACTCGGTGACGGCGCCGACAAGGGCGTGTACTACGACGCCCACCCGATCGAGCAGATGAGTTACCACCTGACGATGCTCGCCTACGACATGAATGGTGAGCCACTGTCTTTCGGCCACGGGGCCCCGTTGCGATTACGCAACGAAACCCAACTCGGCTTCAAACAGGTCAAGTGGGTAAAAGGCGTGGAGTTCGTGGCGGAGTTCTCCGAGCTCGGGGGTGGATACGGCGGTTACAACCAGGACCACGAATTCTTCGGCTACCGACAGTCCATCTAGTTAAGCTAGAATCAACGCGGTCAAACCACCGTCGGCGGTGGGGGACGGTGGCGCTACGCGTCATTGCGCAGCGCCACGTGCATCGAACGAACGACCGGTCGGCGCCGCCTGCCAGTTCAGGCACCTAGACGTAGTCAATCCCCGCGAACAAGCTGCTCCATCTCGTCCCGGCCGAACTGGTTGTGACCGCTCACGGGGTGTCCCTCGTTGAGGTTGAACCCGGCGCATCATGGACATTCACCTGCACGTCGTGCGCGACCTCCCGAACCGGATAGACGGCAACCGAACGGACGGCGGGCAGGTTCAGCACCGCACCGGTCCGCAGATCGAAACATGAGCCGTGCCGCCAGCATTCGATGACACCATCAGCCACGTCGCCCTCGGACAGCCGCACAGCCTCGTGCGTGCATTCATCATGCACCGCGAACACCTCACCACCGGTGCGCACCAGGCAGACGGGGACGCCATCAACGACCGCACCGAGCGGCGTGTCCGGGACAAGGTCGGCAGCCGAGCAGGCACGCGTCCAAGTCACGGAAGATACCGGAGACCACTCGTCGAATAGTGGCTACGCGACGAGGTCGGGCTCGGTCTCAAGCAGTTCGGGAGCGCGCCACCTGCGCCTCCAGGCCCGTGCACACGACGTCTAGCAGCCGTGCGGTTTCCGGGTCGGCGGCCTGCGATCGCCGATCTCACGCCCATCCGGCTACCTTGGTGGTCGCTGACAAGTTGCGGCGCCTGACCGAGTTGGAGCCATCCGTCGGGAGCCCAGTTCCATGGGACGTCCTTCGCCAGCGCGCGAACCCGACCGTCCGGTGCCAGATCCAGCACCACGAGTCGCTTTGCCACCTGGTCGGTCCGTGCGCGCCATTGTCCTGCGGCGTCCCCCAGCCATTTGGTGAGTTCTGCGACTTCGTCCCCGGTCATACCCGTCGGACACGATCAACGACGGCAAGGCACAGCAGGTCCCGAAGTTTCCCCTCCAGTTCGTTGGTGATTGCAGCCGGTCCAAGTTCCCGACTTGACCCTCTCTCGTCATCTCTCGCCGGCACGTCCAGCCGTCGCTACTGGAACGTCGGACGTTCCTCAGCACTGTGGCACGTGGTTATTCTAGCATAGGCTAGAAGATTATTTCGGAGGAGGGAGGCCGTGACCGAGCCAGACGTGCAGCGCGAAGCCCGGGCTCTCGGTGTCCCGACACGCCATCGCCTGTTCCGCTACATCGTGGACGCGGCCCGACCGGTGGGCGTGGGCGAGCTCACCGACTACGTGCGGCTCAACCACAACGCGGTCCGCCAGCATCTGGCGGTGCTGAAGGACGCCGGACTGGTGACCGAGGAGGTCGAGGACCGTGACCGTGCGGGCCGCCCTCGCCTGCTGTACCGCCTGCACCCCGAGGTCGCGGGCAGCTGGGGTACCTCTGGCGCCTACGCCTGGTTGGCCAGCCTCTTGAGCGATGCCATCCGCCGCCAGCAGGACCCCCGTCAGGTGGGCCGCCAGGACGGGCACCACCGTGGCGCCGAAATCGCCGGCACGGGGGACAGGCTCGATCTGTTGGAGGCGGAGATGGCGCGCCGCGGCTTTCGTCCGACCCGGGTGGAACGAGGCCGCCGGGTCGATTTCGTGTTCGGCCGCTGTCCGTTCGCCGAGGTCGCCCAGGTCGATCCTGACACCGTCTGCCAACTGCACCTCGGTATGGCTGAGGGACTGACCGAAGGGCTCGGTGGTTTGGCGGTGGAGAAGCTCGTCGCAAAGGACCCTCGCCGAGCGGGATGTCGCCTGACCGTTCGGCAAGCGACGCCGGGGACCGGCCCGCCGGCCTGACCTCGGCAACGGGTGGAAGTGCCTGTTCCGCCGAGGTGATCCCTACCCGGGCGTGCCTGCCCGCGACCGGCTACTCATCTCGAATGGGGCGTGAGACCGAGGTAGGTCAAGTGGCTCAACAAACGGGACCCGGTCAGGTCTTCAAGGTCATGAAGCCCTTTCGGCGGCCTCTCCTTCGGAGTCGCCGTCCGAGATAGCCGGCGGAGCCACGTTGCCCAGCGCCGCGCCATTGCCGCTGGTTCCGACCTCTCGTGCAGCCTCACTCGACGCCGCTCCTACTGTTAAGTGGAATAGCCGTGCCCGGGGTCGCGAGGGGCGACGCTCAGTTCACAGGGGGGCACTCGGCGAGGCCGGCGGGTCCGTCAGAGTCGAGCCGGAGGTGGCCGGCATCGTAGACGAGGCCTCCACGGCCGTCGACCCGTACGCCCTCGGTGATCCGGTGCGCTGAAATCCGGCCGTCGCGACCGAGGTGGCGGACCTTGACCCCGAAGAGCAGCACGGCGGCATCTGCTATCAGACGCCGGTGGCAGCGCCACCACAGTGTCTCGGCGCACATGACGGTGACGACCTGGTGCGAGGCGTCGTCTAGCACGTGCGCCAGGGCCTGGCTGAAGCAATCCCTGGCCATGTAGTCCGCATAGCCTCGGAAGGAGGGGTGGCGAAGCGCCAGGTTCGGCGAGTTCGCGCTTGACCGGCGGAAGCCGCCGAGGTCTGGTTCCCATCGGTACCCGAAACCCGCAAGGGGCAACCATGCCTCGAGCTCGACCCGGCCGAACTGGGGGTGCCGGCGACTGCCCGGGGCGCTACGCACGTCGACGACGAGTTCCACGCCTACCCCAGTAAGCAGTTCGGCAAACTCTTCACTACTCATAGTGCTGTGCCCGACGGTGAGAAGACGAAGGTCCCCTTCGGACACCGGCTCGTCGGCCTCGTCACGGCGGAGCGAGTCCGTCGGTCCGGGTCGCACCG
The DNA here is from genome assembly GCA_003151235.1 of Acidimicrobiaceae bacterium. GTDB lineage: Bacteria > Actinomycetota > Acidimicrobiia > Acidimicrobiales > RAAP-2 > Palsa-461. The sequence goes on along the minus strand of PLWZ01000012.1, from coordinate 7,716 downwards.
GGTCGGATGGGCTCGCACAGGTCTCGCCTGGTCTCAAGGCTCCTGGCCTGCTCACAGATCATTCCATGGCGCCTGATTATCCGTCACGAACTAGAATAACATGCGACCAAAGGCCGTCTTCGCTCTGGCGGTGGACAGAGGAGAGATGGACATGAAGCTCACCGTCTACGGCTCGTTCAACTGCCCCTACAGCTTCCTCGCCAGCCTACGGGTGGAGCGTCTTTGCGGTCTCGGGGTTGCCGACGTGGAGTGGCGAGCCGTCGTGCACGACCCCGGCGTCCCCCTCGGTGGACTACCGGTCATCGGAGAGCTCGCAGGAATGCTCGATCGGGAGCTAAACGAGATCCGCGGCCTCCTGCCGGTCGGCGAGCCCTACCCGGCCAGACGCCCGAGGGTGCAGCCGAACACGACGCTCGCCGTCGCGGGGTACTCGGCGGCCACCGGTGTCGGCACGAGCCGGCTGCGGGTGACACTCTTCGACGCCTTCTGGGTCAAGGGCCTCGACCTGGGCGATGCAAGGGTGCTCGGTGAGCTCGGCTGCCCCGCTGCGCCGCCCGAAGCCACCATGCAGTGGTGGCGTGACGAGTGGCTCGGCCTCGAACGGCCGATGGTGCCCATGGTCGTCTTTCCCGAGGGCACCGCGTGCAGAGGTCTCGGCGCCTTGAAGCGGCTTGCCGACCTCGGCGCCGACAACGGGGCCAGCCGCTGAGCCGGCGGCGGCTTCGGGATCAAGCGGCTGGAGAAAGAGACGCCGAGGTGGTCGACGTCTAGCAGCAAGGGGATCTCGTGGTCTTCCGGAGGGTGCCGTTGGTCTACTCGCCACGCGAACGCGCCGTGCTCGCCATCGGTGGAATCGGTCCTTGTTGCGGCAACTTCTTCTAGTATAGACTCGAAATACAATCATGCGAATGACGTCCCAAGCCGGATCGGCCGGACAGGATGTGGAGAGACACGCGGTGACGAACACCGAGACCGAGGCCTTCGAGGCGATGCTCACGCACCACCGGGCCCTCGAGGAGAATGTCAGGATCTTGGTAGCGGCGCTGACCAGCGCCGTCGCCGCCGGGAACCCGTCCGAGGTGGCGACCGCCGAGCTGGCCGCGTATCTGGCCGACGAGGTCCTTCCCCACGCGCTGGCCGAGGAGCAAACGATCTACCGCGTCGCCGGAACCCGCACCAGGTTGGCGGAGACCGTGACTGAGATGATCGGCGAACACCGGAGCATCGCGTTGGCGATCGAGCAACTCACCAACGTATCGACCGGATCAGAGGCAGCCCGCCAGGCCGAGTCGATCGCCGCCCTCTTTGCCGCACACGTTGCGAAGGAGAACGACTTGCTGCTGCCCCCGTTGCTCGCCGACGACCAGGTCGACCTGGCGCAACTGCTGGTACAGATGCAACGCCTCACCGAGTGGTCACGATGAGCACTGGACGACATGACCCGGCCGAGCTGCGCCGGACCTTCGCCGCGCTCACCATTCCCAGCGGGTATCCGCTGGCGTGTCGGCACGGCGGCGCGAAGGTCACCGTGCCGAGTCTCGGCGGGAACTACACCACGCAACCCCGGAAGGGTAGGTAACAGACGATGGTGGTGCGCGGGTTCGAGATCGAGGTACCGCTCCTGTTCCGGCTGGAGCTCACCGTGTGGGCGTTGCGTCGTCGCCCCCACAACGCCGTCGACCGCTGGGACGGTATGTGCTACCGGCGCACCCTGTTGTGTGTGAGCGGCCGATCGAGGTCGGCGTCCACCAACAAAAAGGCCCGGCGTCGCCTGTGCTGGCAGTGGAGCTTCGAGGCTCCTCCGCCGCGTTCAGCGACGACGCAGTCGTCGAAGCCCGCCGAGTCCTCGAGCGCACCCTCGGGCTCGGAGTCGACCTCGGCGGGTTCTACCGGATGGCCGAGCGTGACCAGCGGCTTCGGATGCTGGTCGAGCAGTTCCATGGCGTTCGGCCACCGTGCTTCCCGAGCGTGTTCGAGGCGGTGGTAAACGCCATCGCCTGCCAGCAAACTCTCGCTCGTGGTCGGGATCCATCTGCTCAACCGGCTGGCCGAGCGCTACGGCCCGACTACCTCCAGCCGCGGCAGGGCACCGGCTGGGTTCCCCACCCCCGAACGGCTGGCGGACGCCGACCCCGAGGTCCTGCGAGAGCTGGGATTCAGCCGGGCAAAGGCCCGAGCCCTGAGGATCCTCTCCGAGCGGGTGGCGTCGGCGGACCTCGACCTCGAGGCGCTACGGAACGAGCCTGACGACCGTGCGCTCGCAGTTCTGCTCGACCTCCCCGGCATCGGGCGCTGGAGTGCCGAGTACACGCTCCTTCGAGGGCTTGGCCGCTACCACGTGCTGCCCGGTGACGACGTGCGGGCTCGAAACAACCTCCGACGGCGCTTCGAGCTCCCATTGTCGGCCGGCTACGACGGCGTGGTCGAGTTGGCGCGGACCTGGTGGCCCTACGGGGGGCTCGTGTACTTCCACCTGCTCCTCGACGCCCTGGCAGGCGCCGGTCACGTGACATCTTCACTGCCCCCGGTCGCTGTGTCTCCGACCATGGCGCCAGAGATCACAGGCTGCCTCCGGAGGGCGGTGTCGTGAGATCCGGGGTTCAGCCGAAGCCCGCTGCATCGCCGCTGTGGCCTCGCCCTGGCGAATCGGAGTTGGAAGGACTTGGGGGAACACCTGCCAATAGGAAGAATGTCCGTCCGTGACGATGCCGAACCCGACGCCGGCCCTTGAGGACTGGGAAACGTTCTGCGTCCACCCCGCGCAGGTCGAGGAATGGAAGAAGCTCGGGTTCGACCCATTCGAGGCCGCATTGGCACAAGGCGACGGGTTCACGCCCGCGTTCCACTATCGCCGGCAATTGGGCACGATGGCCGATCGCTGGAGACGGGTGGGTTTGAACTCTGTCGATGGGCTGCGTTGGCACCAGGCGGGATTTGGTGTCAAGGAAGCGACACGGTGGCGGTCGCTGGGTGTCGATGTGGAAGCTGCAAGAGGACGGCGAGCCGGCTACCGCACGAACGGAGTCGGGCCCCGGGAATGCTCAACCACCTGAGGAGCAAGCATCTATTTTCCCCTAGCCTCGAAACAGCTTAACGATCAGGACCTCGTCGAACGCATAGACAGCAACAACCGTGCTGACTCCAGATGAGATCGACAAGGCTGCTGACGCCAACATGAAGAACCCCGATCGCCTGACTCCTGATAGGGCACACGAGCACGTCGTTCTCCGACACCGTCATGGTGAGTCAGGGACAGCAACTCCTGATCGCCGGCGGAGAAGGTACCGGCTTCAGCCCACCACCGAGGTCGACCGGGGATACTCCAAGGCGAAGCCAAGGCGGCCGCTCAGATACAGACATGGTGCGTGCGTCCGGACTCGGCCGCCACCGCTGTTCATAGTGCGTCAACCAAAGCCGCTGCCGATCGATCGGCCACTGCAGTGATCGCCTGTTCGTAGACGGCGATGTGTTCGGCGACCATGCGCTCCGCAGAGAAGTGGGTTTCAACCGAACGTCGGCAGGCGTTGCGGTCAAGCTGGCTAACCAGGGACAGCGCCTGAACGATCGACGCTTCATCGCGGCGGAGGAACCCGGTGATTCCCTCTCGGACGATTTCGGGTGCGGCCCCGCACGGGGTAGCCACCACCGGTGTCCCGCAGGCCAGTGCCTCGATCATGACCATGCCAAAGGGCTCCGGCCATGCCATCGGGTTCACCAGGCACGAAGCATGCGAAAGCAGGTCAAGCTTTGCCGACCCTCCCACCTCGCCCACGTACTCCACCCCTCCTCCAAGCAGCGGCCGGACAAGAGCATCGAAATACTCGAGCTCGGGTTTCTCATTCATCTTGGCGGCGATGAGGAGACGGGACCCGGCGGCTCTGGCCACTCGGGCCGCGGTGTGTGCTCCCTTGTCCGGACTCATACGTCCAAGGAAGAGCGCATAACCCCCATCACCGGTTCCCATCGGGAACTCGGCTGGGAACACGCCGTGGTGGATGACGCCAGCGAGGTTGACGCCGTGGGCTGTCGAAGCTTGGTGCTGGGAGATGGCAATCACCGAGGCCCGCTGTCCGACGGTTCGATAGAGATCACCCAGATCGCTCTCGAACGGCCCGTGGTTGGTCGTCACCACCGGCAACCAAGGAAACCGCTCCGCGTAGATCGGACCCACCAACGTGTGGTCATGGACCACATCGAAGTCGGCGGCCGCCTCATAGGCATGGATGACGTGGCGCAGTTCAGTCGCCGCCCCGCCGATCCCGACCCCAACGGCCTGGTCGAAGACCCAAGCCTTGGGGACCGGGCAAGTGCTGTCCCCGGTGGTGAAGAGCAGCACCTCATGGCCGGCCGCGTGAAGCCCCCGTGCCAGCGTGTCCAGCACCGTTTCAGTCCCGCCATAGGCGGGCGGCGGAACCCCAACCCACGGTGGGGCCACGATGGCGATGCGCACGAGTTCTCTCCTAACCACAACGCCCGAACGATTCAGGCCATGCAAATGAATACCGAGACTTCTTTGACGCCCTGTTCAGCTGGCGGCCCCCGGCCATGCCGATCGGGGAGCCCCAAAACTCCAGACTCAGACGGCACGACCGAGCTCACCGATACAACCGACCACAACCGACCACAACCGAAACGATCAGTCCTCAGTTCGACTCCCGTAAAGATTATATCGTGCTACGATGACTATTCGATCGTCCCAGGGGCCTTCGCCCGCCTCGTACTGGACGGAGTCGATCTCGAGGACGACCGGGTCGGAATACACCGGCGTGGTGACTTCCGTCTGCGTCAGAAGAAAGATGCCTGCCGCGTCGCAGCCCTCGACGGTGACGACGGCGAAGTCGACGATCCGCTGCAACGTCCCGCCGACGGCCGTATCGGAGAAGAGGGTGCGGGCGGTCTCGGTGAAGGCGATCGCCATCTCACTGTAGGGATGCTCGGGGCGCTGTTCTCCACTGGTCGTCTCACCTTCCATGTGTCGCCTCCGACTACCGCCTCCAGGCGAAGGCACCCTGACGGAACTTCTCACCCTCGGCAGGCGAACACCGGCACTGCTGGCATCTCGACGTGCTCGTTTCGTCCAGTGTCCTTCCTGTCCGGCGACACATCCGTTGAGTTCAGCCCCTCAGCCCCAGCCGGACCGGGAAGCTGGCATACCGCTCCGACCATCTGCAAAAGGCTTCACCCCTAAAACCTGGTGGACAGCCAGACCGCCATCGTCAAAACCGTTGGCCGATGCCACCATGTAGACGTGCCAGAGCGTGCTCTGCCCGGTCCGACAGCGGCGACTGCCTCATCCCAATGCTCCTGCAAGTTCTCAACCCAAGCATGAAGTGTTTTCGAATAGTGCTGCGCAGAGACTCGACGTCGCGAACCTCAAACCCCGCCCTTTGCATGGCGAGAACCACCTCCCCCACGTCGATCAGTTCGCCGTCGGGAAACACGTAGCGGCCCATGAAACTACGGCTCCCGATTTTCGATCCCCCCGGAGTGGAGATGGCGTGATTGAGCAGGCGACCACCCGGGCTGAGGAGCCCGTTCAGCGTCTCGAAATACTCCGCCATTCGTGACGCCCCGACGTGCTCGAACATCCCGATCGACGAGATTGCGTCGAAGTACTCCCCACCGAGCTTTCGATAGTCCTGCAACCGGATTTCGACCTGCTCCTCGAGTGCGGCAGCGGCTACCCGTTGTCGAGCCAGATCGAACTGGGTTTGGCTGAGGGTGATGCCCACCACGTCAGCGCGGTGGGATACCGCTGCGTGTAGGGCCATTGACCCCTATCCACAGCCGACGTCGAGCAGCCTCGCCCTCGGACGCGTATCGAGGCCGAGCTTGCGACACACCAGTTCGTGCTTGGCTTTCTGGGCGTCTTCGAGGGTGACCGTATCGTTCACGAACCGGGCACACGAGTAGGTCATGGACGGCCCGAGTATCAGTCGGTAGAAATCATTCCCGACGTCGTAGTGGTGCGAGATGGCCTGAGCGTCGCGCTTTGGCGAATGCCATCTCCCCACCGAACGTGCCTCTTCGGCCGGTGCTTGGAGCCGACGACCAAGAAGGCCGAGACGGCGAGCCGCCCCCAGCAGTTTGGGCAGCATTCCGATGCCCTGACGCCGCAGATCCCGGGGCGTCAGGGCATCATGGAGAGCGCGCAGCACGGCGAACATATCCCCTTCAACTTCGAGGTCTCCAGCCACGAACGCGCGACTCACACCAAGCTCCCACTGTGCCCAGACGATCCTGCGGACCCCGTCCACCGAGCACACTTTGAGGGTCCCCGGTCCGTTGGATGGTCCCGATGCGCTCCCGTCCCAAAAAACGAAGCGCACCGGCAGCTCAGGGCCGAACAAGAGGTTGAGGAAGGGTTGTAGTGCTTCGGCTGCATTACCCCGGCGGGCCGGCGGAAGCTAACGCCGCTGCCTGTTTAGCGGCTTTTGTCGGCGCGCCTTCGCTTTTGGTCGCCGGCTCGCTCCACTCGCTCTGGCCGGTATTTGTTGACGACGACACATTGGTGCCGGCATTCATTCAACGGTCCTCGTCTCGGTGCGCGTCTGCGCCATGTGTGGCATGTGCGTGGTGTAGGGCATAGAGCGGGTGGTGCAATCGACAGTGGCGACATGACCGCAGCGGTTCGGACAAAGAGGTCATGCCCAAGTGCCCGCAACGATCGCAGCGGACGAGTCGGATTGCCCCCAGGACCCCCAACAGCCCGACGTACACCGCGGCGGTCGTCGCGATGGCGAGCGTCAGCACAAGCACACCGGTCAGGGCTTCGACGACCACCATGCTAATCTATCGTAACAAGATGATATCGTAGCACGATGTCTATATCCCACGGCTTCGGCACCCCGCGTGAGAGAACGAGAATGGGGGTGACATGGAGGTATCGGTTGGTCCGCCGGTAGTGTCGACTCACTTCGACGACGAGGTCGTCGTTTGTGAGTCGTCGGGCGAGATGTCGAGCACGAAGGAGCAGGGGTACTTCGCCGCCGATACCCGGCTCGTCTCAGGCTATCGACTGAAGCTCGGCGGCGAGCGGCCGGTCCTGCTCAATGGAACAGCCGCCGGGAACCACTCAGCGCGATTTGAGTTCACCAACCCTGCGCTCGTCGGCTGCGACGGCCGCCAGCTCCCCGAGCACTCCCTCCACCTGCGTCTCGATCGGAGCGTCGGGCCCGGAATCCACGAGGACTATGACCTCATCAACCAGGGACGAGATGGCGTCGTGGTCGACCTCGAAGTGAGCATCGAGTCCGACTTCGCTGACCTCTTCGACGTAAAGGCGCACGGGCGCGTGAGGCGAGGCTCCATTCACAGCTTCTGGGACGAGGAGAACGGACGGCTCACCACTCGCTATGCCAACGGTGCGTTCGAACGCTCGCTTGTCCTTGAGGTAACCAAGAATGACTCTCCGCCCGAGTTCGCCAACGGAGGAATCCTCTTCCGAGTCGAGCTCGTCCCGGCTAGCTCGTGGCACTGCTGTCTGTGGTGGATGCCGGTGATCGACGGCACGGAGCGAAGGGTGACCCGACCCTGTCATCAGCTCCTCGAGGCCGACTCCAATCACGAGGTCGCCAGGAGACGCTGGGTCGCCCGGGCGACGAGCTTCGAGACCTCGAACCCGGGGGTGACTATTGCGCTGCGCCAGGCCATCGACGATCTTGCCGGCCTGCGCCTCCACCACCATGACGAGCTAGGAGCCTGTTGAACAAAGGC
>PLWZ01000003.1 GCA_003151235.1 Acidimicrobiaceae bacterium | reverse complement strand
ACACCTAGGGCGGCTCCTGACTGCGTCTCCCCACTATCTCCGGTTGAGCGAGCCGGCGTCGACGGGGATGGTCAGCCACTAGGTCGGCTGGCTCGTACCTATCGAGCTCCTGCCTATCGAGATTGAGCTTTGTGAACCGCGGGTTCCGCCATAACGCGACGGCACCAAGTCGGTCAGATCCGAATCGGTTTCGACTGCCCGAGGGATTGACCTTGCTCGTCCAGTGCCTCGGTTGCCACGAAGATCGCTCCGGCACCGACGGGGATCGCCGTCTCGAATCCCCGCTTGGGCGCAGAGGTGCTCGGTGTCAACGAGCGCGCACTGTCGCCGACCAGAACCCGCCAGCTCTTGACCTCGGTGACGCTACCGGCGGCGAACAAGATCCGAGCCGTCTCGGAGAAGTTGGCCGCGAGTTCGGAGGCGGGGTCGGAGTCGACGATGACCCGGTCGATGGAGGCCCGATGTTCGCTGGAGTCCATGGTTACCTGCCTTCTCCGCTCCAGTATCGCGCCGGAGGGTCCCGGTGATAGAGCCGCCATGGCAGCTCCTCGGGAAGCGGTGTAGCGTCGAGTTCACTTTCGACAGTGAGGGTTTGGGCGTGTCGGTCTATTCCGCCCGGAGGCCCGATTTCGTGTCGAAATCCTCACTGTCGACCAAGAGAGTTCGCACGGTCTCCTTGCTGGGCATGCCTTCGGATGCCGATCAGCCAGTGCGTGATCGCCCAATGGTGCAGGAGTGCCGACCCCTCCCTGACCCGGGAAATGCACCTCAAGTAACGACCGTCTTCGCCGGCTTCGGCGATGAACAAGCCGTGCTTGCCGTCCGGGGGGAAGTTGACCTCAAATCAGCACCCCAGCTCGGGGCCTTTTTCGACGCGGTGACCGCCAGCGGGTACCCGTCGGTCGTCTTGGACGTGACCGACATGGACTCCATCGATGCCGCCGGACTCGCAGTGATCGTCAGCGCTGCGAGCAGCCTCGTCGCGCAGGGAGGTCACCTGACGATTCGTTCCTCGTCGAGCGAGATTGCCCGGGTCCTCGACAGCAATTGGCTGGCCGGATTGATCAGCCTGGAGCTCACGGGGCCGAGCCGGGCGCGCCTGGGCTCCGAGCAGACGGCGCCCGTTTCCGCGACGCCCCTCAGGGCGGCACTCCCCGACGTGGCTCAGCACCTGAGGAGGGTCAAGACGGTCCCCGCCAATCAGGGCGTGGTAGACGGCGCTCTCCGATTGATGGGGACGCCGCCGCCTTCGCGGCCAAGGATTCGGAGCTAGCCGTGGTGTTCGCCGCCGAGGCATCGAACATCCTGAGCGACGCCGGGGTGCAAATGACCGGCAATCAACTGACTGGCCGGTTCCAAGGGGCGCTGCGAATTCGAGAGATCATCCCCGAGGCCCTAGGGGTGATCATGAACGCCCACGACGTCGGAGAGAACGACGCCTTTGACATCATGCGGCGCTTCTCGCAGATGTCCGGCAGGTCGCTACGCGAGCGGGCAGAGGACATGGTGGGCTCCACCCGGCGGTCCCAGCCGGGCCTCGCTCCAGGCCATGAGAGGTCACCATGATTCAGCCGACAAGCGCCGTGCTCGATCGATCCCGCCAGGACGCCGGGCTCTCCCATGGCGAACTCTGGTTGCGCTACTTCGAGCTCGGGGGTATGAGCACCGCCCTCCAAGTGGAGGCCTTCCTCTACGGCGCCCTCCAGCCCAGCCCCCATGACCATGATGTCATCGCCCATGCCTTAAACGAGCGCTTCGTCGAACTGGGTGGGAACCATCCCGTCCCCTACGCCGAGGACGAAGTGGACGCCTAGGCAAAAGGTCGTCTCGGGTGAGCGGGCCCGCCGTGGCTGCCCAAAGCCCGTAGTCTCGATGTGAGGACATCGACGTCCGCCCTGAGTGTGGTCGTGGTGGTCGGACCGAGTGCCCTGAAGACCGCCAGGACACGAGTGCTCGCGGCCGATGGAACCTGGCAGACGAGTCCCAGGGAGCAGGCCAGGAGACACAGCAATGCAGCAAGCTTCCCCGCGAGCTGGCCGGCTCATTTCGTGAGTGTCCCACAAGAATGTTCTCGCATCAGGCGTCCAACCGGTACGAGAAACGGTCACGCAGGTAGATGCCGCCCGTTACCCTGGGCGGTTCTCCGCAACCACCTGCGTTGCTCCTCCACTCGGGATTGACCGCCGACCGCAGTGGATCAGACGCTGCCCGAAGGAATGTTTGGTGATTCCGGAGGAGCTTGCTCCGAGCTTGGAGGTGCCGGAGGGGCGACGGTGGCCTCCTCGGCGCGGGGCGAAACCACCTGCTCAGTGGCGACCGGGCCGGTCACAGCTGGGACTGCCACTGGTGGCCGTTGATGCCGTACCGCCCAGCCAAGCGCGAATGCCCCGCAAGCGACCAGGATCAGTCCGGGTCCGAATGAGTACCCGAGCAGATTGGCCAGAATCCGAAGCGGGGTGGCCTGGACGAGGTAAGACGACGAACCCAAGGTGAGCGGCCACGCCCACGGACCGACGACGAACCATCCGCCCGCTGCCAGCGCGATCAAACCGGCAGAACCGAGTCCGAAGCGACTGGAGCGCTGCACGGTTCCCGGAGTCCGCGCCAGGATCAACATGCCAGCAAAGATGCCGACGATCGCCGGCGCGAAGGCAAGGACGGTATGGGCAAGGTTCCAGTGCCACGACCCACTTCCATCAGCGCTGTAGCTGAACGTAGGCCCGAAGAACGGGATGATCCCACCCCACGCCGAGATCACCACGGCAACCAGGCCGACCATGAAGAGACTCGATCGGGCGGCCCACAACCTCGGTACGCCCACTCGGGCGCGACCCGTATGGCCAGTTCTCGAATCGGCAGTTGCCATTTCTGTACCTCCCGGACGAAAGACCAGCTGGCAAGGAACAAGTTAGCGCCACTGCCGGTCGAGATCCTCTATCTCGCCACCTGGCGGCGGGGACCCAGGGCTACCTCCGTGCCGCCCGGTAGAAACGTTATGGGG
>PLWZ01000029.1 GCA_003151235.1 Acidimicrobiaceae bacterium | reverse complement strand
CATTTATTCAACAGTCTCCTAGCCCGACTGCGAGCCTCGGCCCTCGAGCAACGGGTCGCCCGGCCGGCGAATCGACTCCCCGGCCGAGTAGTGCCTGCGCCAGGCCAGACCGGCCAGGGTCTCGAGCACCACCCGGTTGGCGAGGTATGCGGTCACCTCGGCGTGGTCGTACGGAGGGGACACCTCGACGACGTCCAGGCCGACGATCGGCAGCTCCATCGCGGCGCGCCGGACCGCGTCGAGCAGCTGCCGGCTCGAAAGGCCGCCGGGCTCCGGGGTGCCCGTCCCGGGCGCCGAGCCCGGGTCGACCACATCGACATCGACGGACAGGAAGACCCCCTTGCAGCCATCGGTGGCGGTCCGGAAGGCCTCGGTGAGGCACTCGTCGAGGCCGCGCTCGACCACCTCGGTCATCTCGTAGCTCCGCATGCGCTGCTCGGCCATCCACTCGAGCGTCTCGGGCTCGGGCCAGTAGCCGCGAAGCCCGATCTGTAAGAACCGCTCGCCGCGGGTCGCTCCGGACTCGATGAGCCTGCGCATCGGCGTTCCGTGCCCGTAGAGGGACCCGAACTGGGTGTCGCCCGTGTCGGCGTGGGCGTCGAAGTGGATGACCGACACCTCGCCCCACCCGATCACCCGTGCGACCCCGGTGACGTCGGGCAGCGCGATCGTGTGGTCGCCACCGAGGACGACCGGCACCGCCCCCACCGACGCGACCGTCTCGACCGCCTCCTCCAGCCTGGCCAGGGCGGCCTCCGTGTTCCCGGGCGGCATCTCGACGTCGCCGACGTCGACCACACCGAGCTCGATGAGCGGGTCCACGCCGAGGGCGAGGTGCGGTCGGCGCCCGTCGTGGGGCAGATAGTCGGTCGTGCGGATGGCCTGGGGCCCGAACCGGCAACCCGAGCGGTGCGAGGTCCCGCCGTCGAAGGGCGCCCCGATCACGACCGCCCCGGCCCCGGCGAAGCTCTGCCGGTCACCGAGGTCGGCCGCCGGCACCCCGACGAAGGTGGCCGGGGGGCCGTACATGTTGGGTGGACTCATCGGGCCCAGTCTGCCCCGAAGCCCGGGGGGGCACCCGGGTCAAGGTGGTCGGAACCGGGTTCAACGGGGGCCGGCGGACCCGTCCCGGTAGCATCGCCAGGCGTGCTGGCCTGGATGGATCTCGAGATGACCGGCCTCGAGCCGAGCCGAGACGTGATCGTGGAGATCGCCGTCCTCGTCACCGACGACGAGCTCCGCGTCGTGGCCGAGGGCCCCGACCTCGTCGTCTCGGCCACCGACGAGCAGCTGGCGCTGATGGACGACTTCGTCCGGGACATGCACACCCGTTCGGGGCTGCTCGAGGCGATCCGGGGCTCCACCACGACGCTGGAGGTGGCCGGCCGGGAGGTGCTCGCGTTCTTGAAGGAGCACATCCCCGAGCAGCGCAGCATCCCGCTCGCCGGAAACTCCATCGGGACCGATCGCCGGTTCCTGGCCGCCTACCTGCCCGAGATCGAGGACTGGCTGCACTACCGCTGCGTCGACGTGTCCACGATCAAGGAGTTGTGCCGACGCTGGTACCCCGACGTGCTGACCAACGCGCCGGGCAAGCAGACCACGCACCGGGCCATGGACGACATCAAGGAGAGTGTCGCCGAGCTTGCCTACTACCGGGGCGCCATCTTCCGGCCCGTCGCCGCACCACCCGAGGAGCCAACACCATGAGCGATACCCCGATGTCCATCGACGAGGCCAACGCGGTCCTGACGGCGCCCGGTGGCTTCTTCGAGATCGAGCCGAAGGAGATCCGCGGGGTCACCGTCCGCACCTGGAAGAGCGCGCCGGCGTCGCTGCGCGACGTGTTCGAGATGTCGCTCGCCCACGGGGACGCCGGGTTCTTGGTGTACGAGGACGAGACGCTGAGCTTCGCCGAGCACTACCGCGCCGCGGCGACGCTGGCCCACCGGCTCATCGAGCGGTTCGGAATCGAGAAGGGAGACCGGGTCGCGATTGCGATGCGGAACCTCCCCGAGTGGGTGATCGCATTCTGGGCCGGCGCGATCGCGGGCGCCGTCGTGGTCCCGATCAACGCCTGGTGGACCGCCGAAGAGCTCTGCTACGGGCTGTCGGACTCGGGGTCCAAGGTCGCCTTCTGCGACACCGAGCGGGCCACGAGGATCGCTCTGTCCGCCGAGGGCCTCGACCAGCTCAAGGGGTTGGTCGTCATCGACGAGGACCGTTCGGCATCGGGGCCGGATCTCGGCGCGCTCACCGTGGGCGACCACGTCGAGGTCATGGCGTTCAACACGCTGTTGGGCGAGGTGGATCCGGGGGCCACGCCTCCGGCTGTCGACCTCGAGCCCGAGGACGACGCCACGATCTTCTACACGTCCGGGACGACGGGCCGCCCCAAGGGTGCCGTCGGCACGCAGCGGAACTCCTGCACCAATCTGATGAACCTCTTCTTTGTGGGCGCCCGGGGGATGACCCGCGCCGCGCCACGGCCGCAGCCGGCGGGCGAGAGCCCGGCACCGGCCCAACGGAGCAGTCTGTTGTCGGTCCCGCTGTTCCACGCGACCGGCTGCCTGTCGACCCTCATGCCGACCACCGCGACCGGCGGGAAGATCGTGATGATGCACCACTTCGACGCGGAGCGGGCCCTCCAGCTCATCGAACGCGAGCGGCTGTCCGGCTTCGGTGGCGTCCCGACCATCGTCATGCAGGTCCTCGACCATCCGAACTTCGACAAGTACGACACTTCGTCGATCCAGTCCGTCTCCTACGGCGGCGCGCCGGCCCCGCCGGATCTCGTCCGCCGGATCAAGGAGCGCTTCCCGGTCGGCGAACCCGGCAACGGGTACGGCCTCACCGAGACGTCGTCGCTCGTCACCGCCAACGGCGGTGACGACTACGTGCGCAAGCCGACCAGCGTCGGACCGGCCGTGCCGGTGTGCGAGCTCGCCGTCGTGCCCGAGGAGTACCCGGGCACCTCACCGGGGCCCGAGCTCCCGGCCGGACCCGACGTGATCGGCGAGCTGTGGATCCGGGGGCCCAACGTCGTCCGCTGCTACTGGAACCGGCCCGACGAGACGGCGCTCGTCATAACCGACGGCTGGCTCCACACGGGCGACGTGGCCAGGATCGACGAGGAGGGGTTCGTGTACATCGTCGACCGGGCCAAGGACGTCGTCATCCGCGGCGGGGAGAACGTCTACTGCGTGGAGGTGGAGAATGCCCTCCACGAGCACCCCGCGGTCGCCGAGTGCGCGGTGTTCGGGGTGCCGCACCCGACGCTCATCGAAGAGGTCGGCGCGGCGGTCGTGCTGCGGCCGGGGGCCAAGATCGGCGCCGACGAGCTGAGCGCACACCTGCGCCAGCACATCGCCTCGTTCATGGTGCCGCGGCGGTTCTGGTTCCGCGACGAGCCGCTACCCCGGAATCCGGCGGGCAAGGCGTTGAAGCGCGAGCTGCGGGCGCAACTGCTCGCGCAAGAACCCGGCTCGACCTCGTAGGGCGCCCCGAGGCGCCGGCCCCTCAGCGGTTGGGCTGGGGGGTGACCCGAAGGTACGGCTTGAGCGCCTTGAACCCCTTCGGGAACTTGGTCTTGGCGTCCTCGTCGGACACGGCGGGGACGATGATCACGTCCTGGCCGTCCTTCCAGTTGACCGGCGTGGCGACCTGGTAGCCGGCGGTCAGCTGCAGGGAGTCGAGGACGCGGAGGATCTCGTCGACGTTGCGCCCGGTGGAGGCCGGGTAGGTCAAGGTGAGCTTGACCTTCTTGTCCGGGCCGATGATGAAGACCGAACGAACCGTCATCGTGTCGTTCGCGTTCGGGTGGATCATGTCGTAGAGGTCGGCCACCCGGCGGTCCTCGTCGCCGATCAACGGGAAGTTGAGCGCCGAGCCCTGGGTCTCCTCGATGTCGCCGGCCCAGCCCTTGTGGGACTCGACGCCGTCGACCGAGAGGCCGATCAGCTTGACGTTGCGCTTGTCGAACTCGGCCTTGGCCTTGGAGAAGGCCCCGAGCTCGGTGGTGCAGACCGGGGTGAAGTCCTTCGGGTGGGAGAACAGGACTGCCCAGCTGTCGCCCAGCCACTCGTGGAAGTTGATCGTTCCTTCGGTGGTGTCTGCGGTGAAATCGGGGGCGGTGTCGCCCAGTCGGATTGCCATGGTTAGAGGTCCTCCTCGTCCCTGGCCGGGGGTCGTCGAACTTCCCCCCGTGCCGGACCTTGTGTCGTCGATGACCACCTTATAGGTGGTCATGCCAATTGTCGACTCAGCAAGTCAAGATTTAGGCCGACCGCCGTGCCGCGTCGGCCCAGGCCCAACCCCATGACCGAGGGGGCCGCCGGACCATGCCACAATCCCCCGTTGTGCCTCCCGACGCCGACCGACCCGACGCGCCCCACAACCCGGCCGAAACGGTCCGCGTCGAGCGCCGGGGACCGGTGACCATCGTCACCATCGACCGGCCCGAGGTCCGCAATGCCGTCGACAGCTCGACGGCCGCCGCCCTCCGGGAGGCCTTCGAAGCCTTCGACGCGGATCCGGGCGCCGCCGTGGCCATCCTCACCGGGACAGGTGGGAACTTCTGCTCCGGTGCCGACCTGAAGGCGGCCGCCGCCGGCGACCGCCGCCCCGTCCACGACTTCGGGCCCGGGCCGATGGGGCCGACCAGGATGACGCTCGACAAGCCGGTCATCGCGGCGGTCGAGGGCTACGCCGTCGCGGGTGGCCTCGAGCTGGCCATCTGGTGCGATCTCCGGGTGTCCGCCGAGGACGCGGTCTTCGGGGTCTTCTGCCGCCGCTTCGGGGTCCCCCTCGTCGACCTCGGCACCGTCCGCCTCCCCCGTCTGATCGGCGCGAGCCGGGCCATGGACATGATCCTCACCGGCCGGCCGGTGGCCGGGCCCGAGGCACTCGCCATCGGGCTGGCCAACCGCGTGTGCGCGCCGGGCTCGGCACTCGAGACCGCCATAGCCCTCGGCAACGATCTCGCCGCGCTCCCGCAGGGCTGCATGCGCAGCGACCGTCACTCGGCCATGGAGCAGTGGGGGCTCAGCGAGGAGGACGCGGCGATCGTCGAGGCCCGGCTCGGACGCGAGGTGCTGCAGGGCGGCGAGGCCAGGGTCGGTTTCGAGCGGTTCACATCGGGCGAAGGACGTGGCGGGGTCGCCCTGTGAGTTTGGCTGGCCCAGGAGACGAGAGCACCGGGCCCGCGACCGTCGCCGCGTTCGACTTCGACGGCACCGTCACCCGGGGCGCGAGCACCGTCTCGTTCCTCATTGCCGTCCGCGGGCTCATCCCGGTCGCCATCGCGCTGGCCCGCACGTTCCCGAAGCTCGTGCGGGCGTCGGTCCTCTCCGGTTCGGCGGCCGACGACTACAAGGAACAGCTTTTCGTCCGACTGCTGCGCAACATGCCCGACGAGGAGCTGTCCCGCAAGGGGCGGGCCTTCGCGGCCGACCACCTGAGGTTGCGCCTCCGGCCAGAGGTCCGCCGCCGGATCGAGTGGCACCAAGAACGCGGTCACCGGGTCGTTCTGGTCTCGGCTTCGGTGGAGAGCTACGTCGTGCCGGCCGGGGAGATCCTGGGCGTGGACGGGGTGCTGGCCACCCGACTGGCCGTCGACGCGGCCGGCATCGTGTCGGGCCGTTTCGACGGCAAGAACTGCCGCGGTGCCGAGAAGTACGCCCGGGTGATCGGCTGGATGCGGTCAAACGACCTGTCCGGACCGGGCCGCCCCCAGGCCGTGCTGTGGGCGTACGGCAACAGCCGCGGCGACGCGTGGCTGCTCGGCGCGGCCGATCACGCCGTCGACGCAGGGCGCCTCGGGCGGTTCGGCGCGCTCCGGAGGTTCCCGACCCTGGCGTCGCTCGACGCGCCGCGGGCCCGGCCGAACCCGTCGTAGGCGGCGCTCCGCGCCCGACTACGGGCGGATCAACCAGGCCGCGGTGTCCGTCGGCAGGTTCGGGCCGTCCAAAGGGCCGCTCGCGATCAGGACCTCCGCGCCGCGCTCCAGCGCCACCGCGTCGGTTCCGAAGTTGACGACGCAGGCGAAGGACCCACCTCGATCGAACGCCAGGACGCCGGGGCCCGTCTCGGGCCAGACGATGTCGTGGCCGCGGCCGACGAGGTGTGAGCGGCGGAGCGCGATGGCACGTCGATACAGGCTCAGCATCGACCCCGGGTCGTTCGACTGCGCTGACACCGCGAGCCGGGCCCAGCCGGCCGGCTGGGGAAGCCACGGCTCGGCCGCGCCGAAGCCGAGGCTCGGGCCATCCTCGCTCCACGGGAGCGGGACCCGGCACCCGTCCCGACCGCGGATGGTGCGCCCGGAGCGACGCCAGATCGGGTCCTGAAGTGCCTCATCTGGAAGATCCTCCACCTCGGCCAGCCCGAGCTCGTCGCCCTGGTACAGGTAGGTGCTGCCCGGCAACGCCAGCGTGAGCAGGGCCGCCGCCCGAGCCCGGCGCAGGCCGACCACCAGGTCGAGGTGCGGCTCCTTGCCTGCCGTTGCGCCCGGCGCCCGCCCATAGCGGGTCACGACCCGCACCGTGTCGTGGTTGGACAGCACCCAGGTCGGGCCGGCCCCCACCGCGGCCACCATCGAGACGTGGCGGTCGATGACCGACCGCATCACGTCCGGCGCCCACGCGGTCGCGAGGAACTCGAAGTTGAACGCGTTGTGCAGTTCGTCGGCCCGCAGATATCGGGCCAGACCGCCGCGGCGCACCTGCCACGCCTCGGCCACGAACATCTTCGGGCCACCCAGACGATCCCGGTACGAGTCGGCGATCCGGCGCCACCGCCGGAAGGTCTCGTGGATCTCGTCCCGGTCCCAGTACGGATGGTCGGCCAGGCGATCGTCCCCGTCGCCCGCCCGGGTCGCCCGGTCGCCGGTGGCCCGGTCGAAGAGGTCCGGGAGGGCCGGGTCCTTCGCCATGGCGTTGGCGACGTCGATCCGGAACCCGTCCACGCCGCGGTCGAACCAGAAGCGCAGCACGCCGTCGAAGGCTTCCGCGACCTTCGGGTTGGCCCAGTTGAGGTCGGGCTGCTCGGGTGCGAAGAGGTGCAGAAACCACTGCGTCGGGTCCCCGTCGCCGGCCACCCGCTCCCAGGCCGGGCCCCCGAAGACCGAGGGCCAGTCGTTGGGTGGCGCGTCGCCGCCCGGCCCGCTGCCGGGTCGGAACCAGTACCACTCGCGCTCTCGTGAACCCACTCCCGCCGCCAGTGCCCGGGTGAACCACGGATGCCGGTCCGAGGTGTGGTTGGGCACGAGGTCGATGATCAACCGCATGCCGAGGCCGTGGACCTCCTCGATCAGCGCCTCGGCCCGGGCGAGGTCGCCGAAGACCGGGGCGATGTCGCAGTAGTCGGCGACGTCATAGCCCCCGTCGGCGAACGGCGACGGGTACCAGGGGGTGACCCAGATCGCGTCGACGCCGAGATCCGATAGATACGGGAGTCGGGAGGCGATGCCCTCGATGTCGCCGATCCCGTCGCCGTCACCGTCGGCAAAGCTGCGGATGTAGACCTGGTAGACGACGGCATCGCGCCACCACTCGGCCTCGCCGCGCCCGCCCGTCACGCCGGCGAGGCCCGGCGTCAGGTGCCGACGACGGAGCCGGCCGACGAGCCGCCGAACTCTTCGCGCACCACGCGCTTCAGCAGCTTGCCCGTCGGCAGGCGGGGCAGGGAGGCCGTGAACCGGTACTGGCGCGGGCACTTGAAGCCGGCCAGCTGGGCCCGGCACAGCGCGTTGAGTTCCGCCGCCAGCGCGTCCTCGTCGGCGTCGGGGTCGGTCGGCTGGACCACCGCCATCACCGACTCCCCCATCTCCTCGTCGGGGGCGCCGATCACCGCGACGTCGGCCACGCCGAGGTGCATCACGACGACGTCCTCGATCTCCTGGGGGTAGATGTTGACGCCGCCGGAGATGATCATGTGCGAGATGCGGTCGGTGAGATAGAGGTAGCCCTCGGCGTCGAGGTACCCGACGTCGCCGAGCGTGCTCCACCCGTGCTCGTTGAAGGCGGCCTTGGTCTTCTCCTCGTCGTGGTGGTACTGGAATCGGACCCCGCTCTCGAACCAGATCTGCCCCACCTCGCCGGTCGGCTGCTCGGTTCCGTCCTCGTCGGTGATGTGCAAGGTGACCCCGAGGGGCCGCCCGACCGTCCCGGGGTGGGCCAGCCACTCCTCGGGCCCGACGGCGCAGAATCCGCTGCCCTCGCTGCCCGCGTAGTACTCGTAGATGATCGGGCCGAACCAGTCGAGCATCTGGCGCTTGATCTCGACCGGACACGGCGCGGCTGCGTGGATGACCGTGCGCAGGCTGGACAGGTCGTAGCGCTCCCGAATCTCGGGGTCGAGTCGCAGCATCCGGATGAAGTGGGTCGGGACGAACTGCACGTGGGTGACCCGGTGCTCCTCGATCGCGGCGAGCACCCCCTCGGCGTCAAAGCGCTCCATGACGACGACGGTCCCGCCGGCCCGCTGGGTCGCGAGCGACCACGCGATCGGCGCGGCGTGGTACAGCGGCGCCGGGCAGAGATAGACCATGCCGGGCTCGAACCCGTAGAGCGCCTGGGTCAGCATGTCGAGGCCGGTCGGCGTGCCGAATGGGGCCGGCTCTATGTTCGGCAGGATCCCCTTGGGTCGACCGGTGGTGCCCGACGAGTAGAACATGAGGGCTCCGGCCGTCTCCTCTTCGAGCGGCGTGTCCGGTTGCGACGCGATCGCGGCCTCGTAGTCCTCGAACCCCTCGACCGCGTCGTCGACGACCAGGCGCGTCGTCACAGAACCCAGTCGTTGGCCCAACTCGCGGGCGAGCGACTCGAGGTGGTTCGACGTCACGAGGGCGGTGGCCCCGCAGTCCTCCACGATGTAGCCGGCCTCGCCCGGGCCGAGGTGCCAGTTGACCGGCGTGATGAACAGGCCGGCCCGACGGGCCGCCCAGCACACCTCGAAGTAGCGGAGGTTGTTGTCGAGCAGGACGGCCATGTGGGCGCCGCACTCGAGGCCGCGGTCACGCAGCAGGTGGGCCAGTCGCCTTGAGCGGGTCTCGAGCTCGGCGAACGACAGTCGTTCGCCTGACGAGGCCATGACCACTGCGTCGGCCTTCGGGTCGGCGGAGGAGGAGATGTCGGTCATGTCAGCGGAGCAACGGGTCTCTCGGCAGCTCGAGGATGCGCTCGCCGATCTGGTTGCGGGTGATCTCCGACGTCCCGCCGGCGATCGAAAGCGCCCGGCTCCCGAGGCCGAGCATGGCCGCCGTCGCACCGGGGCCCTCGGTGAAGGCGGCGTCGGGGCCGGACAGCGCGGCGAGGATGGCGGCCAGCTCCAGGTTCTGCTCGGCCAACAGGAGCTTCGTCACGTTGCCCTCGGGTCCCGGCCCGGCACCCGACACCTTCCGCTGGGCGCTGCGCAGGTTGAGCAGCTTCATCGAGTGCTGCACGCCCAGGTAGCGGCCGACCCGGGCCGCGCCGCCCGAGAGCCGGTCAGCGTTGGCGGTGAGGGGCCCGACGACGTCGGGACCGCCCGGGCCGCCGCCGGCGCCGCTGCCGATGCTCACGCGCTCGTTGCCGAGCGTGGCCCGGGCGACCGTCCAACCCGCGTTCGGGGCGCCGACGACGTCGGTGTCCGGGATGAACACGTCGGAGAAGAAGACCTCGTTGAAGCCGGAGGCCCCGGTGATCTGGCGGAGCGGGCGAACCTCCACGCCCGGCGCGTGCATGTCGATCACGACGGTGGTGATGCCGGCGTGCTTGGGCGCGTCGGGGTCCGAGCGGACGGTGGCCAGACCCATGTGGGCCACCTGGGCCCCGCTCGTCCAGACCTTCTGACCGTTGATGACGAACCCGCCCGCCACCTCGGTGGCCTTGGTCTTGATCCCGGCGGCGTCCGAACCGGCGTCGGGTTCGCTGAACAGCTGGCACCAGACGAGCTCGCCGGTCAGCGTCGGGCGCACCCACCGTTCGATCTGGTCGTCGGTCCCGTGCTGGATCAGGGTGAGGATCACCCATCCGGTGATCCCGAACTGGGGTCGGGTGATGCCGGCCGCGGCGAACTCCTCGTCGATGACGAGCTGCTCGACCGCGTTGGCTTCCCGGCCCCACGGCCGGGGCCAGTGCGGCATGACGTAGCCGGTCTCGATCAGCCGGTTCCTCTGGTCGGTGTCGCTGAGTGCTGCGATCGACGCGGCGTCGCTCCGGACCTCGGCACGGATCGCTTCGGCCTCCGGCGGCAGGTCGAGTCCGACCTCGCGGCGAACACCGCGCGCGGTCAGTGCGGTCGTGTCCTCGGCGGCGCCGACGGCATCGATGACCGCAGCGATGGCCATCGCCCGGCGCAGCAACAGGTGGGCATCGTGCTCCCAGGTGAAGCCGATGCCGCCGTGGACCTGGATATTGAGTTGGGCGTTCTCGACCGCGGCGGGCACCGACAGCGCGGCGGCGATGGCGGCCGACAGGAAGAATTGGTCCCCACCCTCTTCGGCCGCCCGCGCGGCGTCCCAGGTGGTGGAGGCGGCCAGCTCGGCCGAGACGAGCATGTTGGCGCAGTGGTGCTTGATCGCCTGGAACATCCCGATCGGCCGGCCGAACTGCTGGCGCTCCTTCGCGTACTCCGTCGCCGACTCGGTGGCCGCCCGGGCGACGCCGGAGGCCTCGGCGGCGAACAACGTGCGGGCCAGGGCGAGGGCGAGTCCGAACGCGCCGGCCACGACTCCGGCCGGGGCGGCGTCCACTTGGACCCGGGCGCTCGGCCTCGACGGATCGACGTTGTGCGGGCTCACGATGCTGACCCCGGGAGCCGAGGCCTCCAACAGGACGAGATCGTCGCCGCACCGAAGCACCAGCAGGTCGGCGACCGCGCCGCCGAGGACCACGCCGGCATCGCCGCCCGCCTTGCCCCCGCTGAGGGCGAGCTCGCCGGCCAGGCCGACCGCGGCCGTCACCGAGCCGTCGGTCAAACCGGGCAGCCACCGCGCCTGCTGTTCGGGGGTCCCGGCCCGGGCCACGATCGCCGACGCGATCACCGTTGGCACAAAGGGCCCCGGGGCAACCTGACGGGCCAGTTGCTCGACCACGACGACCAACTCGGGCAGTCCGAACCCGGAGCCACCGAACTCCTCGGGCACGTGCAGTCCCAGCCAACCGATCTTGGCCATCTCGTCCCAGAACGGCGGGCGACGGTCGTGCTCGCCCTCGAGCATGGTGCGGGCCTCTTGCAGGACCTTGCGGTCCGCGGCGAACGCCGCGGCGGTACGTGCGAGCTCTCGGTGGTCTTCGGAAATGGCGATCGACATCAACGGCTCCCCACTGAGCCGCCGGGCGGCTCTCGAGAACCCAACGTATCGGGACCGGCCCCGCTCGACCATCGCGCGGGCCGAACTGGCTGACCGCCGACGCCCAGAGAATTGCTCCCGTCGAACATCGGGACCGGCCCGAAAACCGGTTTTCCGGGCCTCGGATCGAAATCGACTGCCGCCGCGCCAACGGCGCACCCCCAAAGGCGAGAACCCTCAGGAGTGTCGGAGCAGGAAATCGCTCAGTGGGCCGTTGACTTGGTCGGGATGGCTCAAGTTGGACGCGTGGCCGGCCCCGGCGATTCGAACCAACCCCTCACAGTTGGGAAGCGTCTCGGCCAAATACACCGCCTTCTCCATCGGGATGGCCACGTCTTCCTCGCCGTGGAAGATGATGGCCGGAACACCGATCCCTGACACCCGATCAGAGATGTCGTCGCGATCCATGAGGGTCCGGAATGGGTCGAGGATGGACTCCTTCGGAGTGGCCTGCCACTTGACCACCCAGCCGGCGTGGTCATAGCCCGGGCTCATGATCGTGGCTGCGACCGCACCGGTCAGCTCATCGGACGCGCCGTTGGTCGACCATTCGGTGGCCATCGCCTCGTAGACCGGTCGCGCCTCCTCGGGCTCCGCGCCGGCCTGGGTGTCGATCAGGCCGAGACCCCGAACGCGGGTGGGCGCACGCAATGCGGCACGCAACGAGATGAAGCCGCCCTGGGACATCCCGACGAAAAAGGCCGCGTCGATGCCGAGATGGGAGAGCAATGCGAGGGCGTCATCGGCTGAGTCCCAGTAGGTGAAGGGCCCATGAACCTCGGTCTGGCCGAAACCGCGCTCATCCCAGGTGATGCAGCGAAACTCCCCGGAGAGCGCGGCCACCTGCGGCTCGAACATCTCGTGGTCCATCAGGTAGCCGTGGCTGAAGATCACCGCCGCTCCCCCACCCCCCGAATCCTCGAAGTAGAGGCGTTGGCCGTTGACGTCCGCAAAAGGCATTGCCCCTCCTCCATCGGCGGTCCGTGCATCATGCCTTGCGGCCGGCATCGGCGCCCTCGGCGTCAAGCGTTCCCAACGATCGCGTGTCCCGGGGGGCCGCACCAATGGCTCAAGTCGAGGGGCCTCAATTGTTTGTGCCGGGATGCCCCGGACGATTGCCAGGTTCTGTGTCCCCCAGCTCTGGGGTGTTGCTGCACGTCGCTTCCGCAATGCTGACGGCCCGGATCCCACCTGGTGACAGGCGGTAGCGTTGCGCCGTGACTGATCGCGTGCTCGTCAACATCGATGGGGGTGTGGCCGACGTCCGCCTCAACCGCCCGGAAAAGCTCAACGCCCTCGACACGGCGATGTTCAAGGCCATCGCCGAGGCGGGCGATCAGCTCAAGTCCGAACCGGGGGTGCGTGCCGTCGTGCTTTCGGGTGAGGGACGGGGGTTCTGTGCCGGCCTCGACTTCGGCGGCTTCCAGTCCATGAAGGAGAGCCGGGGCCCCGGAACCGCAGACGGTGGGGTCAGTGACCTGGGGCAGACCAATGGGCGGGTTACCCACCTGGGCCAGCAGGTGGCGTGGGTGTGGACCGAGCTGGAAGTGCCCGTCATCGCCGCCATCCACGGCCCCTGCCTCGGCGGTGGCCTGCAGATCGCGCTCGGCGCCGACATCCGAATCGTCGCTCCCGACGCCTCGTTGTCGGTGCTCGAGATCCGTTGGGGCCTGGTTCCCGACATGACAGCCAGCCTGATGCTCCCCGGCCTCATGGGTCTCGACATGGCCAAGCAGCTCATGTGGACCGGTCGCACCGTGAGCGGAGATGAGGCGGTTCGCCTCGGCCTTGCCACCTCGTCGGCCGACGATCCCCGGGCCGCTGCCCTCGAACTGGCCGCCGAGCTGGCCGCCAAAAGCCCCCATGCGATCCGAGCGGGGAAGCGTCTTTTGACTGGGCTCGCCGGACGCAGCACCGCCGAGCAGCTGGCCCTCGAACGCCGGGAGATCGGGGCCCTCATTGGCGGACCCAACCAGGTCGAAGCCGTCAGCGCCTACTTTGAGAAACGACCGCCGGTCTACAGCGATCCCACGACGAAATAGTCCGCATCAGGACCAGTTGTCCGCCTTTCGGGAACGGGATTGCGACGCCGCTGTCGTGGTCCTCGTCGCGGAGGGCCCAGCTAGCCCCATTAGGGCTGAATATCCCCGCCCCTGGCCTTCCCTCCACCGGCTGCCGGCTCGTCGCCCTGTCGGGCCTCCCGCTCGCCCGGCAACCCCATCCATCTCTGCCGGTTGTCCACCCAACCGCATCCCCGGCCGGGCCTTAGATCGATCATGTCAGCCATCGACAAGGGACACCGATGCAGCGCCGCCCGAACCAAATATGCGCCCTGACCTGGTGGGCACTAGAGAACTCGAACATCCGACCTCAGCCGCGCAAAGGGTGGGCCCACAGGGGCCACGAAAGTACACTCCCGCCGTGCGCATCGACCAGGTTCTCCCGTCCCTGGCCAGCCGTGATGCCATTGGTGTGCACACCCTCGCCCTCACCGACGCGCTGCGCGCGGCCGGATTCGACTCGGACATCTACTACGGGAACTGCACGCCCGACGTGGCGGGCCGGGGCCGGCCCATCACCGAGCTCGGCCGGGCCGGCAAGGATCGGTGGCTGCTCTACCACGCCTCCATTGGGAGCGGCGTGTTCGACATCGTCGCGGCGCGCCCCGAGCCCAAGCTCGTCAACTACCACAACATCACGCCCGCCGAGCTGCTCGACGGATGGGCATTCCAGGTCACCTACGAGGTCGCGTTGGGCCGGGCCCAGCTCGAGCGGCTGGCCCCCGAGAGCCGGTTCGCCGTCGCCGACTCCGCGTTCAACGAGTCCGAGCTGATCGAGGCCGGCTACAAGGGCACCGCGGTCGTGCCCCTGCTCGTCGACATGACCTCGACCGGCGCGGCCCCCGACAGGACCATCGCAAGGCGGCTGGCCGAGGCCAAGTCGCGTGGCGGCGCCGACCTGCTCTACGTCGGGAAGATCTCGCCCCACAAGGCGCCCCACGACCTGGTGAAGATGCTGGCCGTCTACCGGCGCCTCTACGACCCGCTGGCCCGGCTCCACTTGGTCGGATCCCCGCTCGGCGAGCGATACGGGCCCGCCCTCGAGTCCTTCATCGCGCGGCTCGAGCTCACCGACGCGGTCGAGATGGTGGGGTCGCTCGAGCCGGCCGGACTGGAGGCCTACTTCGAAGCGGCCGACGCGTATGTCAGCGCGTCTGACCACGAGGGCTTCTGCGTCCCGGTGGTCGAGGCCATGGGCCACGGCGTCCCTGTCGTCGCATTCGGCGCCGCGGCGGTGCCCGAGACCGTCGGCGACGCCGGCATCGTGCTCACGTCCAAGGAGCCGCTCCGCTTCGCCGCCGCGCTGGCCCGGGTGCTCTCCGACCAGGACCTCCGGCGCGCTCTGGCCGAGGCGGCGGCCCGCCGGGTCACCCACTTCGACCTCGGGCGATCCAAGGCCCGGTTCGTCGATTTGCTCAGGACGGCCACTGCGGCCTGAGCCCGCGGCTCAGACCCGGGCGGACGCCCCGCGCTCGACCACCGACTCCAAGAACCGCGCGTAGCGGGCCGTCAGCGCCGGCCACTGGTAGTGCTCCTGCACATAGGCGCGGCCGCTCGCGCCGAGGCGCCGCCGGAGTTCGGCGTCCGCGCTGAGCCGGTCGATCACCACCTCG
Source organism: Acidimicrobiaceae bacterium (assembly GCA_003151235.1). Lineage (GTDB taxonomy): Bacteria > Actinomycetota > Acidimicrobiia > Acidimicrobiales > RAAP-2 > Palsa-461. The sequence goes on along the minus strand of PLWZ01000029.1, from coordinate 25,323 downwards.
AACTGGCGATAGGAGCCGAACCACAACCCGCCGCCCGAGTGGGCGCAATGGTCGCGGGTCGGCTCGCACAGTGCGTTCACCACCACGGGGACGGCCTGCTCCCAGGCCTCCATGATGGCGAGCGAGAACGACTCCATGGCCGACGGCGACACCGCCGCCGACGCGTCGCGCAGCAGATCCCACTTGGTCGGCTCGTCGACCTCGCCGGTCGCGACGATGTCGGGGTGCGGCTCGATGGTCGAGTGCACCCGGCCGACCAGCGCCAGTGCGAGCGGGCCGGGCCGGTGCTCCTTGTAGCGGCGGAAGAAGGTGTCGAGCATGGCCGAGCCCTTGTGGTCGTCGACCCGGCCCACGCTGATCAGGTAGGGGCGGTCCCCGAGGCCGAGCAGATCGCCGCCCTTCTGGCCGCCCTCGATGGGGTCCCCGAGCCCGATCCCGAGCACGATCTGGGCCTTCTCGGCAACGGGGTAGAGGCGCTGGACCAGCCGCCGTTCCGCGGCCGTGTAGTAACAGAGCGCGTCGGACCTGGCGAAGGCGTCGCCGATGGCCGGGAAATACAGCGCCGGTTCGTCATGGGCCGCGGGGTGCAGGACCGTCGGCATCCGGGCGGAGCGGATACCGGCCACCGTCGGCAGGAACAGGTACGGGGAGAACACCGCGACATCGGCGTCCCCGGAACGCAGGGCCGCGATCAGCTCGGGCACCTGGGGGCCGTTGAGGTCGAGCCAGCGCTCCGACTGCTCCCAGCTCACGTGGCGGGGGGACCGGCGCAGCTTGCCGTCGAACTTGAAGAACTCCTCCTGACGCTCGCTCGCCACTTTGAAGCGGGTCAGGGTGACCCCGTTCATGTCGGTGTCGCCGGCGGGAAGCTGGTTCTCCCAGGTGAGGTGGTCGAGGGCGCACGTGGAGTACGCGGCCACCTCGAACCCGGGCTCGGCGGCCAAGTGCTCGGCCAGCGTCCGGGAGGCCGACTCGGCGCCTCCCATGATCTCGGGTCCGTAGCGGGGCGTGACGAAAACGACCTTCATCGGGTGGAGTGAACGCCCTCCCCGCCCCCGTCGGATACTGCGATGACCAGATAGTCGAGCGACCCCGGCCCGTCGATCACCTCGACCTCGAACCCCGCCCGGCCAAAAAGCGTCGCCCAGGTCCTCGATCGCAGCGGCCGGCCCGAGGCCAGGTCGGCCTCGACAGGCGCGTCGTCGGATGTCCAGCCAGCCTCGGACAGCGAGTGGACGACCACCCGCCCGAACGGGGCGATGATGCGGCCCGCCAGAGCCACGACCGCGTCGCGCTCGGCGGCCGACATCCCGTCGACGACGCCGGTGAGCACGAGCCCTCCCAGCCCCTCGGGCGCCACCGCCCGCAGGTGGTCGAGCACCGCCTCCTCGCGCAGGTCGAGCCCCTCGACCTCGGCCCGGTCGATCCGGCCCTCCCGGGGGTCCACGCCGTACGCGTCGAGTTCTCGTTCGGCCAGCCGCCTGACGAACCAGCCATCTCCGGCGGCCGTGTGCAGGACGCGGCCGCTCTGGCCGGCGATCGTTTCCAGGACCCGGTCGACCCACCACGCGCCGGGCCCGTGGGCCCATTTCGTCTCGATCACGGGGGCCGGCAGCACCCGCTGCGCGTCGAACTCGGTCTGGAGGGCCCGCACCCGGTCGTCGAGGACCCGGAGCGTCCGGCTGGTTGCCGACGCGAACTGGTTGATCTGGTGCACGACCCAGCCCATGTACCAGAGGCTGGCCCGGCGGATCGACTGCTTGACCAGCGCGCCGCCGGGCTTGGACGACTCGACCGGAACCACCGGGTCGATGAAGCTCGCCGCCTCGACGACCCCGAGCGCCTCCTCGAGGCTCCCGTCGCGCCCGGCCATGGGCGAGTACTTCAAGAACAACTCGTCGAGCTCTCGCTCGACGCGCAGCGGAAGGTCCCCGGAGCTTCGCCTCCGCAGGACCTCCTCGTCGATCTCGCCCATCACCTTGGCCAGGTAGTCGTGGGCGACCGCGAGATCCGCCGCGGCTGCCGCTTCGGGCCCTTTGCCGCTCACCGGTCCGGGACGAGGGTGACGCCGACGGGGAGGTTGAGCAGCCCGACGTTCTTGGTCGGGTTCATAACCTCAAGCTTCGCCGCGGATTCCTTCCAGTCATAGAGCTGGGCCCCCGCCTGGTGCTCCACCCCGGCCGACACGTCGTAGACGCCGTCGAGGAACGGGAAGGTGGCCCACTGGAACGAGACCGTGCCGGTCCCCGCCGGGATCTCGAGCGGCGCACCGAGGTCGCCCGACACCGTGCGCAGCAGCACCTTGGACTGGTCGTCGCGGATCTCGACGACGAACGACGCCGTCATCACGGAGGCGGCCGAGTACTGCAAGGAGACGGTGAGCGGCTCGTCGGTGATGAGATACGGCCGCTCGCCGGTGCCCGGGTGCTCCACCGTCACCTCCGTGATCCGGATCGGGTGCGAGCTGTCGGTCGTGGTTACCGTGATCGGCCCGGCCTCCTCGGCCTGCCCGGCCTCGTCGTCCCCGTGCCCGAGGGCGAGGATGTCACCGGCCTCGAGCAGGTGCTCGCGGAAGATGCGCACCGCCTCCCCGGGCGTGCCGTGGCCGACCATGCGGCCGTCGCTCAGCACCACGGCCTGGTCGCAGATGGCGCGGACCTGGTCGGGCGAGTGGGACACGAAGATGATCGTGCGGCCCTCGGTCTGGAACTCCTTCACACGGTCGAGGCACTTGCGCTGGAAACGCTCGTCGCCGACCGCCAGGACCTCGTCGATCACGAGCACGTCGGGGTCGACGTTGACCGCGACGGCGAATCCGAGCCGGACGTACATGCCCGACGAGTAGAACTTGACCTGGTTGTCGATGAACTGGTCGAGCTCGGCGAAGGCCACGACCTCGTCGAAGACCTTGTCGATGTCGCTCTTGGCCAACCCGAGCAGCGACCCGTTGAGATAGATGTTCTGGCGCCCCGTGAGGTCGGGCTGGAACCCGGCGCCGAGCTCGAGCAGGCCGGCCAGCTTGCCGCGGACGACGACCTGGCCCTCGGTCGGCTGGAGCACACCGCAGACGCATTTCAGCAGGGTGGACTTGCCCGAGCCGTTCCGTCCGAGGATGCCCACCGTCTGGCCCTCCTCAACCTCGAAGCCGATGTCGCGCAGCGCCCACAGCTCGGTGTACGGGGTCCGCCCGGCGTGGATCACCCGCTCCTTCAGCGACGTGTACTTCTGGTGGTAGAGGCGGAAGCGCTTGGAAACGTCCTGGATCTCGACGGCGATGTTGCCCACCTACAGCTCCTCGGCGAAGTTCCCGGCCAGCCGACCGAACACCACCATGGCCCCGTAGAGGAGGAGAAGCGAGACCCCGAGCACGATCGCGTCCATCTCCACGTAGGTCATCGACCCCCAGGTGGGCAGCAGCTGGGTCGGGACGTGGGTTGTCGTCAGCGGCACGAGCCCTGTCTTGGCGTAGAGCACCCGCTCGAAGGTGAGCACGATCGGCACCATCGGGTTCAAGAAGTACAGCCAGAGGAGCGGGATTCCCAAGATGTGGTGAGCACTCAGCTTGGGCTCGACGATGTGCGCGAACGAGTAGACGATCGGGCAGGCCCAGAACCACGCCGAGCCGACAACCACCTCGATCAGGTGCTGGGTGTCACGCAGGTACACGTTGACCGCGGCCAGGAAGATGGCCATGGCCGAGCAGAACACAAGCAACGGCACCAGGGCGACCGGGATGAGCCACAGCTCGCCGAACGCGGGGCGCCAGTGCAGGACCACCAAGAAGATGACCATGACGCAAGCCTGGAAGAAGAAGAAGACCGACGCGGAGCCGACCGAGGCCAGGGCCAGGATCTCGCGCGGGAACGACACCTTCTTGACCAGTCCGGCATTGTTGACGATGGCGCCGGTGGCCGTCAGCACCGAGGTCTGGAAGAGGTTCCAGGCGAGCAGGCCCGAGAACAACAGGATCACGAACTCGGGGTAGCCGTTCTTCAACGCGACGCCGAACACGATCGCGTAGACCAACAGCGCCATCGCCGGCGCGAGCAGCGACCAGACGAGTCCGAGGACCGAGTTCTTGTACTTCACCCGGATCTCGGTCGAGACCATGTTGATCAGGAGTTGCCGCGACCTCCAGATCTCGGCGACCCGCTTCGGCACGCTGACGTGCGAAGCGACGACACGGGTGGTCTTTGCCCGCCCGGCAACTCCGCTCGGGGCCGCAGCCTCGAGCGCCACGCTCAGTTACCGCCGACCGTGGTGGGAGACCGGTCGATCACCTGATCGATGAACCCGTAGTCGCGCGCCTCTTCGGCGGTGAACCAGCGGTCGCGGTCCGAGTCGGCCTCGATCCGCTCGATCGGCTGGCCGGTGTGCTGGGAGATCCGCTCGGCCATCATCCGCTTCAAGTAGACGATCTGCTCGGCCTGGATGGCGATGTCGGCCGCCTGGCCCTGCATCGAACCCGAGGGCTGGTGCATGAGGATCCGGGAGTGCGGCAGCGCGAAGCGCTTGCCATGGGCGCCGGCACAGAGCAGGAACTGGCCCATCGACGCGGCGAGGCCGAGGCAGATCGTGGCCACGTCGCAGCGGACGTACTGCATGGTGTCGTAGATGGCCAGGCCGTCGGTGACCGACCCCCCGGGCGAGTTGATGTAGATCGAGATGTCGCGCTCGTGGTCCTCGGCCTCCAAGAGGATGAGCTGGGCGCAGATCGAGTTGGCCATGGCCTGGTCGACCGTGCTGCCGAGGAAGATGATGCGCTCCTTCAAGAGCCGCTGGAAGATCTCCGACCCGGGGTCGAAAGACGGACCCGCAGCAGCCAGAATGGGCTGAACCGAGTGGTTGGGCATGCGCATGAGGCTACCCGGCCGCGATGCGCTCGAAGTCCCATCCCGGGTGCCCACGGCCGGCGGTCGTCACGGTCACACCATCGGTGCCCCCTTAGAATCGGCCGGCGCCCTCGGGCGCTGGCGGGTGTGGCGGAACTGGTAGACGCGCCGGGTTTAGGTCCCGGTCCCCTCACGGGGATGGAGGTTCGAGTCCTCTCGCCCGCACAAAATTTCGGTGTCGCGAGACATTGGGCACACGAGATCCGGCCTTCGTGGGCCGTCAGGAAGTCCGCAGGAGCTCGCCGGGCCGCGACCGGGTGGCCAGCAGCGCCGGAGCCATGGCGACGAGGTTTGCCGCCACCAGCACGGCGGCGACGATCAGGCCCAGCAGGGCGATCGGCACGATCGAGACCGGCACGACGCCCAGGTTGTTCGCGAAGTCGCGCCAGACCACCTGGCCGAGGGCCACCCCGAGTGGCACGCCGATGACGACCCCGACGAGCGCGAGCGTGGTGGCCTGCCAGGCCACCGAAGAGACGACCTGGCCGTTCACGAACCCCAGGACCTTGAGCAGCCCGACCTCTTGGCGTCGCCTGGAGACGCTCACTACGAGGAGGTGGGCGAGGGTCGCCGCACCGGAAACGGCCAGGATGGCTCCGAAGAGGAGCGGGAAGTTGACCGCTTCCCCGAAGTTGACCAGCGATGTCGGGGTCGTGGGCAGCGAAGCGATCGCCTGGTACTGGACGAGGTAGCGGTTGATTGCGGCCTGGCCCCGGGGGCCCGGCACGAAGGTGGCCAGAATCGACCCGCCGCCCTGGCTGGCCCCGTCCGTGATCGCCGTCCGACATGACGCCAATCCCGCCCCCGGCGGGCACGCGACCCTCTCGGCCCCGGCAGCCGGCAACAACGCCCCGGTTCCTAGGCTGACCGCTCCTCCGAGCAACGGGAACGAGATCCGCGACACCACACGGAACGGCTCGGTTCGCTTCCCCCCCGATGGCAACGACACGGTCACCCGCACGATTGAGCCGACACTCGTATGGGTGGCTCGCATCGTCGTGCTACCGAGCCCAAGCTCGCGATCGCCACTCGGCAATTGTCCCGCCGCGACCGAGATGGGAAGCCGCCCCCGAATGTCGCTCACCTCCACCCCGCCCACGGTGACGCCGTTCACCGTGACCTCGGTGCCCGAGCCGCGGACGATCCCGGTCACGGCGCGGTCGTGTTCGAGCTGTGCCAGCAGGCCCGGGGCGGAGCCGACGCTGGAGAAGTCAAGCCCGAACGAGTCGCCGTAGAGCTTGGGCGTGGCGGTGAGGTGCGAGAGGCTGGCGCCGAAGACCGCCGTCCCGGACAACGCCAAGACGGCCAGCACGGTCCCGAGGAGCGCGCTGCCAATCGGCACGGTGCTTCCGATGCTCTTTCGCTGCAGCGCGTTGCGCACCCCGATGAATGCGCTCGGCGGGACCCCGATCGCCGCGAGGTGGCCGACCACCGCTGACGGCCTCAAAGCGACCAAGTTGTCGGAGCGAGTCGTGCGCGACCCCCGTACGGCGGGCCAAACGCTGAGTCCGAGGACGACGAGCACGATGCCGAGTGCCCCGAGCAGCAGCACCAGGGGGTCGAACTGCACACCGGTCGACGACTCGGCGGCGCGCGCTTCGCCGAGTGGAGCGACCGGTGAGAGCGCGGTCGCCACCACAACGGCCCCCAATGACCCGGCCAGCCCCACCACCAGGCTCCGCGCCATGCCCAGCGCGACCAGCTGTCTGCGATCGGCACCGACGGCGGCCATCGTCGGGTAGTCCGCGCTCTCCACGATGCTCTGGCGAGCCAGCGCCTGCCCGATCACCGCCAGCCCGACGAGAGCGGCCAGCGCACCCAGGATCCACCAACCGACGGCCTGGGGGTGGATGGACGTCTGGACCGCCGCAACCGCACCGTCTTGGTTCGAGTACCCGTTTTCGGTGCCGGCATTGAGAGCGGTGGCAGCGGCATCAAAACGGGGAACGTCCTCGGCACCGTGGCGAAGGCGGACGAAATAGACGTACGAGTCCGCCGCCTTCCCGAACGCCGCGTGGGCGAGCGCCGGGGTGACGTACAAGAAATAGGAGGGCGTACCCGCGGAGTCGAACTCGAGTTGGCCCGCTGCGAACCCGACCACCTCGAGGTTGAGCGAGGGACCCTTGGGTGTCGGCAGCGCACCGCTCGCGTTGGAGACTGCGGCACCTTGTGACGGCGCGAACAGCGGGACGTGGATCACGGTCCCCAACCGCACCCCGTCGTCGTGCTGCAGCGTGAACGAGGCCAGCACCTGGTCCGGGGCCGACGGATCAGGAAGGCGGCCGGACACGAGCTTGATCGGAGACGGCCCGTTGTGGGCCAGGTACCCAATAGCGAAGTCGGACTGGTTGATCGGATGAGCGCACCGGCACGTCGGGCGCCCGTTGTCGGGGCTGATGAACTCGGTGGCCGAGACAACCCCGGGGATCTTGGTAAGGCCGGATTGCGGCTGGCTGGCGTACTCGATCAGGTCGAAGCCGTGTGTGGCGACGAACCGGGGGAACGCCGCGTCGGTGCGACGGCCCGCCGCGGTCGCGGCGAGCACCAGCCCGCCGACCACGCTGATCAGGACGGATATGGCGATCCACGACCGCCATCGACGGCGGCCCGCAGCGCGAAACGCCAGCCCAATGGCCCCCAAATCGCCTCCTCGATGCGCTTCGGGCTCAGTGTTGTGCCGGCCGGGACCCGATGCCAAGGCTGCCAGCCGGTCGGGCGTGGGCGTGCTAGCACCAGGCTCGAGGCGGGGTATTGATCGTGGGCCGCGACGGTTCGGTGGCGATGCCGCGAACGGCGCCAGGACGGCCCTAGCCGGGCAGGAAGTCCTTGAGCAGCCGGTTGACCTCGTCCGGGGCCTCCAGCTGCATCCAATGTCCGGGACCCTCGAGTCGCTCGTAGCGCCACGTCCCGGCGACCTGGCCCTCCGACCGGGTCATCTGGCCCTCGGTGAGCGCAAAGTCCCCACTGCTCCACACCCCCATGGTCGGTGCCTGCACCGGCGGGAGCGCGATCGACTCCTCGACGTAGGACGAGGGGGGAACGTTGGCCCGGTACCAGTTGAGACCGGGGGTCAGCGAGCCGGTGGCCTCGAGGTCCGAGATGATCCCGTCGGGGTCGGGATAGTGGCCCCACGCCCGGAAGTTGGCCCATTCGTTGTCCGACAGCCACCGCTCGGCGATCCCCTCGAACTGGAACAGCAGCATGTACCAAGACTTCTCGTGCTGTTCGAACCCCTCGGACCGGAAGGTGGTGGGGTGGCCCACCGACAGCACCGCGAGGTGGTCGACCCGTTCGGGGGCGACGGCCGCCAGCACCCACGCGACCGCGGCGCCCCAGTCGTGGCCGACCACGTGGGCCCGGTCCACTCCGGCGTCGTCAAGCACTGCGCCGATGTCGGCCACCAGGTACAAGATGTTGTACTGCTCGATGTCGGTCGGCTTGTCCGAGGCCCCGTAGCCGCGCATGTCGGGCACGATCACCTTGAATCCGGCGTCGGCCAACGCGCTCACCTGGTTGCGCCACAGCTTCCCCGAGTCGGGGAATCCGTGGATGAGCACCACCGGCCGACCCTCGCCGGTGACCTCGTACTCGATCCCCACCCCAGCGTTGTCGACACGCATGTTCGTCTCCGTTCTCCTGCCGCCGCGCTCAAGCGGTGGCCATTGCGACCAGTTCGTCCCTGCTCGGCCCGATCGGGGGCTCGTCGCGCCATCCCCCCCCGAGCTCGATGACGCGTTCCATGAGGCCCGGACGAGCGAGGACGGCATCGGGCAGCTCCAGCACCGAGACGGTGTCGATGAACCCACGCAGGACGTCAGGGTCCTTCCCGCTCGCCGCCCCCATCGCCTTGCTGATCGCAAAGCCTGGGTCCTCGGGCTCGTATGTCGTGCCGTCGGCGATGGCGGCCATCTCGGCGAGCCGGTGGCGGTCGAAGGCGAGCGTGGCCCGGAACCACGGCTCGACGGTGGCCGCGGTGGCGACGCCGAATGCCTCGGAGAGCTCGGCCGGCCGGTCCGGCCCGACCTCCCGCAGCGTGTCGCGCAGCGCCAGCGCGTGGAGCATCCCGATCGACGCCCCACGCCCGACCGAGGGATTGGTGCAGGCCCAGGCATCCGCTGCCGCGAGAAGCCCCGTTGCGACCGGCGTGCCGCCAGGCCGCAGATCGCGGTGACGGTCCTCGATCTTGGTGATGCTGACCACCCTGTCCTCAATGGGTTCGGCGTCGATCCAGTGGGCCACCGTCGGGAGCGACTGCACGACCTTGGTCCAACGATCGGTGTCCCGCAGGCCGAGCATGGGCCGGTCGCCGGAGCGGGCGATCAGGGTCACCGACCACGTGCCGTTGTCGGCCGGGAGGTTCAACGACGAGATCGAACCGTATTCCTGCAGCCCCGGGCCGAGCGAGACGGGTAGGTTCCCGTCGCGCGACCGGAAGTGCCGGCCGAGATAGATGAAGCCGCTGTCGTCGACCTCTTCTTCGGGCCGACGCGCCCCGATCGCCTCCAGCCACGTCGGGAGCGCCGACCGGCGACCACTGCAGTCGATCACGAGATCGGCGCGGATCTCGTCGCCCTCCGAGGTGCGCACCCCCGAGACGTGGGGCACGCCCGGAATCGCCTCTGGCCCTGTCACCAGGCCCTCGACGACCACACCCCGGCGCACCTTGAGGCCGGCTGTGGCGGCGGTCACCGAGGCCACCGCTCGCTCGACGACGGCCCGGCGGCCCGAAAGCATCTCGTAACGCTCATCCCCGTCGCGATGTCCGCCGGTGACGAAGTCGGGTGCGTCCGCGATCGGGTTGAAGCGCACCGCGCCGTCGCGGACCAACGCCGCGGCAACGTCGGGCAGCTCGGCCTCGATGATCTCCCGGTAGCGCGACAAAAAGAGGTGGGCCAGGCGGAACTGGTTGACCCCTGTTCGATCCCAGCTCTCCCATGCCTCATCGGGTGACCCGGGCGGCGGTTGGCTGTCCCGCTCGAGGATCGTGATCTGATGGTCGTCGCGGGCGAGCAACATGGCGAGGCCCATCCCGACGACGCCGCCCCCGACTACCAGGACCTCGGCCATCTCACGCTCCTTCGCCGCCGCGCCATTCGACACCGGGACGGGTCAATTCTTGGGCCGCCAGGCGCGGAAGCGCAAGCCGAAGTCGTTGGTCTCGACCTGGACCCCCTCGAAGCCGGCACGGTTCAGGCGGTCTCCGAGCGTCGACGGGTCGATGGGCACGCAGATGTCGTCGACGTGCAGTTCGCGGAACTCGGGCCGGTCCAGGCTGTCGGTGCCGGCGAAAACCCCGCCCCGCCGAAGGACACGAGCCGCCTCGGAGAACACCGCGTCCTGGGCCTCGGCGGTCGGCAGGTGGTGCAGCATGGTGAAGGAGAGCACCGCCGAGAAGGTCTCGTCCTCTTGGGGCAGTGCGGTGGCGTCCGCGTTGATGGCCTCGAAGGTCGGGCCGGCGAGCCGTTGGGCCAGGGACGCGGCGAGGCCCTCGTCGAGGTCCACTGCGGTCAGGCGCGGGACCATGGCGACCAGCACCTCGGTCGTCCGCCCGGGTCCCGGGCCGACCTCGAGGACGTTGTCGCCCAGCTCCAGGTCGTCGAGCACCCACGGGATGATGAACCGACTGACGGTCTCGGCCCACTCGGCGCTCGAGCACAGCTCGAGGTGCTGTTGGTTCATGGCGTTCTCTCCTTCGGCGAAGACGCAGGACGATAGTTGGGCAACCCGGGACGAACGCGGCGGAGCCGGCCCAGCGGCCGGCTCCCCGCCTTGCGCACGAAGGCGCTGTGCAATTGTCAGCCGACCGGACGGTCGGTCCCTCGTCGCATGGTGTCGGGACCGGGTTGCTCGGTGACCGCACGGGTCGTGCGATCTCTCGCTCGCGGCCGAAGTACAGACGGCAGGTTCGACCGCCGGTCGGTTCGGAAGCCCCGTCGACTCAGCCGACGGGGCGGAGCCTCCCCGGTGGAAGACGCTCCTCGTTCGAGCTCGTATGCATCGCAAGCTCCCTTCTCACGAGTCGAGCCCAGCGGACCCGGCGTTGTTTCCCATTGTCCACCCGAAGGAGCCACATGGGAAGGGCCGATTTCGCCATGGCCGGACAGGCCTCTGACCAGCGGCCCTCAGTCGGCGCGGTCGCCGATCATCGTCGCCAATCCCCGGAACGCCCGGCCGCGATGGGAGAACACATGTTTCTCCGCCGACCCCATCTCGGCGAACGTCCTTCCGTCCCCCTCGTTCGGGACGAACACGGGGTCATAGCCGAAGCCGTCGGTGCCCCTCGATTCAGACGCGATGGTGCCCTCGACGACCCCCTCGGCCCAGATCTCGGTCCCGTCGGGGAACGACACGAACGCAACCGCGACGAAGCGGGCCCCACGATCGGGCGCCGGGGTCCCCTCCAGCTCGGTGAGCAGCTTGGCCACATTGTCGGCATACGTCGCGTCCTCGCCCGCGTATCGGGCCGTGTAGATCCCCGGCGCCCCGCCGAGGGCGTCGACCTCGAGGCCGGTGTCGTCGGACACCGCGGGCTCTCCGACGGCCGCCGAGATCGCACGCGCCTTCAGCCGCGCGTTGTCGACCAGGGTGTCCCCCGTCTCCTCTACGTCGGGCACGGCGGCCGGACGCGGCGACAGTGCGACTCCCTCTGCGCCGAGGATGGAGATGATCTCGGCCGCCTTGTCCGGGTTCGCGGTAGCGAGGACCAACCGGAGCCCGGGCGGTCGGGCGGTCACCTCGGGGCGGGCGGCTCGGCCAAGACGGCCCGCTGGGCCTCGACCAGCTGGCCGATGCCGTGCTCGGCCAGGGCCAGCAGCTCGTCGAGCTCGGCCCGGCTGAACGCGACCTTCTCCGCCGTGCCCTGCACCTCCACGAAGCGTCCCGAACCCGTCATGACCACGTTCATGTCGACGTCGGCCCTCGAGTCCTCCGCGTAGGGGAGGTCGAGCATGGGCACCGCGTCGATCACGCCGACCGACACCGCGGCGACCTCCTCGCCGAGCGGGTGCTCCGAGAGCACCCGGGCCTGCTTCAGGCGGGAGAACGCGTCATGGAGCGCGACGTAGGCGCCACAGATCGACGCGGTGCGGGTGCCGCCGTCGGCCTGGAGAACGTCACAGTCGACCGTGATCTGGTTCTCCCCCATCGCCACCAGGTCGCACACCGACCGAAGCGACCGGGCGATCAGGCGCTGGATCTCCTGGGTCCGACCCGATTGGCGGCCCCGGGCGGCCTCCCGATCGACGCGCTCGGGGGTCGAGCCCGGCAGCATCGAGTACTCGGCGGTGACCCAACCGCGCCCCGTCCCGCGCATCCAGGGTGGGACCCGCTCTTCGAGAGACGCCGTGCAGAGCACCTTGGTGCGGCCCATGGTGACGAGCACCGAGCCGGGAGCGAACTCGGTGTAGTCGCGCACGAAGGAGACCGGGCGCAGCTGGTTCAACTCGCGCCCGTCGTCTCGCAGGGCCCGAGGATCCGTTTGCTTTGCCACGAGTCAACCTTCTTTCATCGGGCGGCTCGACCGATCAGACCTGGTCACCACTCGAGCGTCATCCCGGGGGCGGCCTGGTAGACGGCTCGTCCGAAGGCCTCCGCGGCCTCGACCGCCAGCGCGTCGGGGTCAACGGTAGGCCAACGATGGGTGACGACGAGGTCCCCGACCCCAGCCCCGCCGGCCATGATCCCGGCCTGGCGGCCGCTCAGGTGATGGAGCTCCCCCTCGCGTTCCTTCGTGTAGGTGGCCTCGCACAAGAAGAGCCCGATGTCGTCCCCGAGCTCCTCCACCGACCAGTCGCTCCCGGTGTCGGCCGAGTACGCGAACGGCTTGTCCCCTTCGGCGGCGTCGGACTTCTCGATCCGCACCGCGAGGGTGGGCGGACCGTGGTCGGTGGCCACGAAGCTGCACAGCATGTCGTGCACCGAGATCCGGAAGGAGGGCTCGACCTCCCGCCAATCGAGCGAACGGTCGCCGGCGGCCTGGGAGCGCTCCCGGACCCCTGGTGGCGCGAGAACGAGGGTCGGTTCCGCGGCCGGCTGGAACCGGGCCCACGCGGCGAAGGACTCGAGATCCATCCAATGGTCCGGGTGCTCGTGCGAGAGCACGATCGCGTCGATCGTCCCGGGAAAACAGACCTCCTGGAGCCGGGCGAACGTTCCCGGGCCGGCGTCGAGCCAAATTGTCGCGGCGGCAGTCTTCACGAGATACCCGCTCGCGGCACCACCGGGCCCCGGATAGCTCCCGTCGCAACCGAGGACGGTCAGAGTTCCGCTGGGCACGTGGTTAGAAGTAGATGATCTTCTCGGCGCGCTTGGTCACGACGTCGAGATCGCCGGTCCACGCGCCGGTCGACAGGTACTTCCAACCGTCGTCGGCCGAGATGATCACGACGACCGCGCTTTGGCCGGCCGGGATCTGGTTGGCGCACCGGATCGCACCGGCCAACGCAGCGCCGGTCGAGATCCCGACGAACAGCCCGGCCTCGTCGAGCAGCCGCCGGGTGGCCTCAAGCGACTCGCGGGCGCGCACCACGGTCTTGCGGTTGAGGAGGGCGGCACCGCCCAGCTCCTCGAAGATCGGAGGAACATACCCCTCGTCGAAGTTCCGCAGGCCGTCCACGTTCTCCCCCGCCGGCGGCTCGACCGCCCAGACCTCAATGGCCGGGTTCTGGTCCTTCAGGTAGCGGCCCACACCGAGGAGGGTGCCCGAGGTGCCGAGACCCGAGACCAGGTGGGTGATCTCGGGGCAGTCCCGCCAGATCTCGGGACCGGTCGAGCGGTAGTGGCCGGCTGGGTTCGCCTCGTTGCCGTATTGATAGAGCATGTGCCACTCGGGGTGCTCCTCGGCCAGGCGCAGCGCCATCTTGACGGCGCCGTTGGAGCCCTGCTCGCCGGGCGACTCGATGATGTCGGCTCCCCAGATCTCGAGCAGCTGGCGGCGCTCGATCGACACGCTGTTCGGGAGCACGACCTTTAGGTGGTAGCCCTTCATCCGACACACCAGCGCGAGCCCGATGCCGGTGTTCCCCGACGACGGCTCCAGGAGGATCTGATCGGGCTGGCCGGGCTTCAAGATCCCATCCGCCTCGGCCTGCTCGACCATCGCGAGCGCGGCCCGGTCCTTCACCGAGCCGCCGGGGTTCCGGCCCTCGAGCTTCACCACGAACCGGACGTCGGGGTTCGGGCTCAGCTGGCTGACCTCGACCATCGGCGTGTTGCCGATGAGGTCGAGAACGCTCTTCGCGACGTTCATGGGGCCGCTCAGCCGCCCGCGACCGCGGGCAAGATCGAGACCTCGTCGCCGTCCTTCACCGGGGTGTCGAGCGCGGACAGGTAGCGGACGTCGTCGTCGTTCACGTAGATGTTCACGAACTTGTGCAGCGACCCGTCGGCGTTCAGGACCTGCTCGGTCATGCCCGGGTGAGCCGAGACGAGCGACTGGATCACCTCGCCGACAGTGGATCCGTCCATCGACACCGACGAGCGACCCCCGGCCTGGGAGCGCAGGACGGTCGGCAAGCGAACCTCGACTGGCACGGCACCTCCCTTTCGAACGGCCACCTGGGGCTCGTCCGCGCGAATGTTGACCTATCTGGTTGGGATTCTACCGGTGGGCCGGCCGTCCCGGGGCAGTTTGGCGACGTGGCCATGAGATGGAGCAGGGCCACCGGGTGGAATTCTCTGTGGGACGAACCAAGGATCGGATGTCTCCACACATCGAATCTCCACATGAACGACGCCATGGCTTGCAGCCAGGTCGGTCGAACGTCGGGCGACCGTGGTGCTTACGATGGTCCGAGACACGGTCATAGAGCCGGATAATCGCCTCAGGCCGCTACGGACTCGGTCCGAGAGGGCTGCCGTCGGCCAGCTTCGAAAAGCGAAAGTCCAGAGAGCGAGGACGCCATGCCGTACCAATTCAGTGACGAGGGTTTGGCTATGCAGGAAACGGTCAAATCTTTTATGGATGATCACATCTACCCGAACGAGGAGGCATACCTCACGCAGCTCGAGGAGCTGGGTCCCGACGGCTACCCGCCGGTCCTCGACAAGCTCAAAAGCGCCGCGCTTCAGCAAGGTCTGTGGAATCTGTTCCTTCCGCATCTGCAGCCCGATCATCCGGGCACTCGTCTCTCCAACCTTGATTACGCTCCCGTCTCCGAGCTGCTCGGTCGGGTTTCGTTTGCGTCCGAGACGCTCAACTGTTCGGCGCCCGACACCGGCAACATGGAAATCCTGCACCTCTATGGCTCTGAACGAGTCAAGGAGCGCTGGCTCACACCGCTGTTAGAAGGAGAGATTCGCAGCGCCTTTTCCATGACCGAACCCGATACGGCGTCCTCGGACGCCACCAACATCGGCCTAACCATTCGACCCGATGGCGACAGCTACGTGCTCAACGGCCGCAAGTGGTTCAGTTCAGGGGCGCGCTCGGAGCGGTGCCAGGTGCTCATTGTCATGGGCAAGACCGATCCGGACGGGCCCCAGCATCGTCAGCAGTCGATGATCGTCGTACCCAAGGACACCCCCGGCGTGTCGCTCGGCGCGGACCCCCGCGTCTTTGGCTACAGCGATCGGGGCGGCCATCCTGAGGTCATCTACCAAGAGGTGCGGGTGCCGGCCGACAATCTTCTCGGTAATGAGGGGGACGGGTTCGGCATTGCCCAGGCTCGGCTCGGCCCAGGACGCATCCATCACTGCATGCGTTCGATCGGCGTTGCAGAGCGCGCGCTCGAGCTCATGGTGACTCGGGCACTCGAACGGCATGCGTTCGGCAGCAGCCTCGCGCACAAGGGGGTTGTACAGGACTGGATCGCCGAGTCTCGGATCGAGATCGACATGGCGCGCCAATATGTGCTGCACACCGCTCACATGATGGACACGGTCGGCAACAAGGCCGCGGCAACGGAGATTGCCGGGATCAAGGTCGCGATCCCCAATGTCGTGGTGCGGGTCATCGATCGGGCTATTCAGACCCACGGGGCCGCCGGCGTCACCCAGTTCTTCCCACTTGCCCACATGTACGCCCACATCCGGTCCCTCCGGATCGCCGATGGCCCGGACGAAGTTCACAAGATGACGATCGCACGTCGTGAGATCCGCAAGCACCACCCGGCCTTCCGGTTCAACCTGGAGCTCGACACCCCGCGATAGGCGGCACGGTGATCGTGTCAACCCTGCTCGTCGCTGCTTCGCCCAGCGAATCGAAAACAGGTTCCGTCAACTTCTCCGTGGTCGCGACACCGTCTGAGACCGACCGCGGGCGTCGGCATGGTGACCGTGGGCGTCTGGCCGCGAGCGACCTCGACTCCGCACCGAGGGGCGCTTAGTCGGTCGTGCGGATGTGTCTGGCGAAGAAGGCCTCGACCGAGTCACGCTCGTGGAACGGCATCTGGATGTGGCCGCCCGGGTTCACGTGCATTGTCTTGTCGTCCGACCCGATCGCGTCGAACAGGGCCAGCCCATGCTCACGCTCCATGAGCTCGTCGTCCCACTGGAACAAGAACAGCACGGGGATCTTGATCGTGGCGGCCAGTTCGGCCAGCCGATCGGAGCCTGGTCGGTTTCCCACCCCGGCCAAGCCGAACACCGCCGCCGAGATACGGGGGTCCGAGGCCACGTAGGGCAGGCCGATGGCGGTGCCCATGGACACGCCCCAGTATCCGAACGGTCCGGACGAGAAACCGGGGGTCGCAGCCACCGCGTCGAGGGTGGCCCGCCACTCGCCGACGGCGCCTCCGTTGCGGTCGGCCATCGCCTTCAGCTGTTCGGGCGTCATGTTGGCGATCCGCTGGCGCATCTCGTTTGGCGCGACTGCATCTTGGGGCTCGGTGCGCCGGTCGCCGTGTTCGGGGGCATCGATGGCCACGGCGCCGTAACCGAGATGGCGGACAAGGCGTCGTGCCAACGACAGCACCCCGGGGGTGCGCTTGTGCTGGGTCCCCCCGTGCCCGATCAGGATCGTCGGCCAATGGTCCTTGCCCTCGGGGCTCCAGGCGATGCCGGGAACGTTCTCACCCGCGACCGAGATTTGGAAGGCCCGTTCCGTGACGCCCAGCTCCGTGGTTTCGTTCGTCCAGCTCAGCGGTGCCATCGACCATCCCCCGTCTCGATCCCAAGTTTGGATCCATTCTGCACGGGGAGGCCCCGGTCGCGCAGATTTCGGTTTGGACTAGCTGGCCTTGGCCCAGTGGGTCCGGATGACGACCGATTCCTCTTCGACCTGACCATCCACGATCCGATAGCTCCGAACCGCCGGCTGGATGTCCCGGAGCGAGACGATGACGTAATGCCAGGCCGGGTCGGGGGCTTGGTTGATGTCGGTCGGCGATGGGTAGGCGTCGGTATGGGTGTGCGAGTGGAAGACCCCGAGGATCTGGTGGCCCCGTGACTCGGCATCCCGGTCTGCCCGCAGGTGGGCCAGCGGATCGACCGTATAGACACGAGCCGAGTGGGCCACGTTCTGGGCCGGGTACCAGGCGACCACCTGGTCCAGGGTGGGACTGCCCGCGATCAGGCCACAGGCCTCTTCTGGGAGTCCGCGCAGGCAATGCGCGACCATCGCCATGTGCACATCGGTCGACAATCGCAGCATTGCAACACGAGCGTAATGATCGTGCGTGACCCCGTCGGGGACCCTGAGTGTCGGCGGGCGACCGATAGCCTCCAAGGGTGGCGCGAGCCAAGAAAACGGTGGCCAAGCGCCTCGCAGCAAAACAGACCGCGACCCTCGACCGTGTGGTGGCGACGAACCGCCGCGCCCGGCACGACTATGACCTGATCGACATATTCGAGTGCGGGATCGTGCTCCAGGGCAGCGAGGTGAAATCGCTCCGGACCGGCCGGGCCCAGCTGAGTGACGCCTACGCGCGGGTGTCCGAGGGTGAGGTGTGGTTGTACGGGGTCCACATTCCACCCTGGCAGTACTCGACCGGCTTCGGTGGCCACGACCCCGACCGACGACGCAAGCTGCTCTTGCACCGCGGCCAGATCGACGAGCTGCTCGGGAAGACCCAACAGCAGCCGCTGACCCTCATCCCGGTGAAGCTGTACTTCAAGGAGGGCAAGGCCAAGGTGGAGCTGGCGCTCGCCCGCGGCCGACGCCTCTACGACAAGCGCCGGGTGCTCGCGGCCCGCGACGCCGAGCGTGAGGTCGCCCGGATGGCCCGGCACAGCGCCCACTGGGTCGAATCCTGAGCCGAGGTTCAGATCAGGGCATCGGTGGCCGGGTCGGGCAAGCCATCGAAGAACCGGTCGAGGACCGACTGGAACACCGGGTCGCCGGGATCGGCTCGCGAGAACAGGGTCATCGACGAACGGAGCTTCTCTGCGTCGATGGGTCCGAAGACGGCTTCGGCGTTCGTCGCCCGGAGTCCCGCGACCACCTGCGCGCACTGCCTCAGACGTGGACCGAGGACGGGGTGGCGGAGGTACTCCCGGGCTTCGTCGAGCCCCGATATGGCATAACGCCTGGAGGTCGCGCTCCGACCGAGACCCGCGATCTGGGGGAAGACAAACCACATCCAGTGGGAAACCTTGCGCCCGGCCCGGAGCTCGTCGAGGGCGTCGCGCAGCGTGTTCCCGGCGTCCTGAGCTTCGACGAAGCGCTCGAGATCGGAGTCGTGGATCGGCCTGCTCCCCCTTCGGTCCGGGCCCATATGCCGAGTCTGACCGACCGGCGCCAATGCCGGGCCGGCCCGGACTCTCGGTGGCAATTGCGTGACCTCCTAAGATGGAGCGCATTCAGGGCCTTCACACCCCTCGCGACGCGTCGATGAACGGACTGGCAGTTGGCACCGCCCAAGGAGCACCAAGACAAAACCGGTAGGTCGATCGGGTGGCGCCTGCTCAGGGACACCATCCTCCGCCATCGCCGCGCCGTATTTTCAGGCGTGGGCGCCGGGATGCTCTGGAGCTGCATCAGGGTGCTCGTTCCCACCCTCACCGGCGCGGCCATCGACCGCGATATCGAGAACGGCTGGCACCCGACCAATCTGCTCCTCTACGCGGGGGCCATCCTGGTGCTGGGCGCACTGTCCTCGACCTGCTCGGGGTTCCGCCGCTACCTCGCGTTCAAGGTCTCCTACGCCGTCGAGACCGATCTCCGGCAGGCCATGTTCGGCCGCCTCCAGGAGCTCGACTTCCAGTACCACGACCGAGCACAGACCGGTCAGCTGATGGCCAGGTCCGCGACGGACCTCCAGCAGATCAACCAGTTCTGCACGATGATCCCGATCACCATCGCCAACGTGGTGACGGTGATCCTGGTCTCGGTGTTCCTGCTCGCCATCGACTGGCAGCTCGGACTGATGGCCCTCTTCTGTCTTCCGTTCGTGAACATCGCCGCCCGGCGCTTCTCCGTCCGGCTGCACCCCGTCGCCATGTCCCTGCAACAGGAGCTGTCGACCGTGTCGACGGTGGTCGAGGAGACGGTGACCGGCATCCGCGCCGTGAAGGGCTTCGGCGCAGAGGTCGGCCAACATCGCATGCTGGCCGAACGAGCCGATCGGGTCTTCGACCGGATCGTGCACCTGGCCCGCATTCGGGGCCGGTTCCAGCCGATGTTGGACGTGATCCCGTCGCTCTCGATGGTCGGTGTCCTCGCCTACGGGGGCATCCTGGTCATCGACCACCGCATCCAGGTCGGACAGCTGGTCGAGTTCAACTTGTTCATCACCATGCTCATCAACCCGCTGCGGTCGATCGGGCAGATCATCGCCCAAGCCCAGCGCGCCGTCGCATCCTCCGAGCGGGTGAGCCAGATCCTCGACGCGACGCCCATGGTGACCGACCGGCATGACGCAAACGGCCTCGCTCCCGGGCCCGGCGAGGTCCGATTCGACCACGTGCGTTTCGCCTACGGCACCGGCGACACGCCGATCCTCGACGACCTGGACCTGACCGTGCGTGCCGGCGAGTCGGTGGCGATCGTCGGGTCGACGGGCTCGGGCAAGACCACGATCGCCCGCCTCATCCCCCGCTTCTACGACGTCGACGGCGGGAAGGTCACGCTCGACGGCCAGGACGTCCGCGACCTCAAGTTGTTCGACCTTCGCAAAGCGGTCGCGGTCGTGTTCGAAGATACGTTCCTCTTCACCGACACGGTGGCGGCGAATATCGCGTTCGCGGAGCCGGGCGCCTCGCTCGATCGTGTGAAGAGGGCCGCCGACCTGGCCGGGGCCGGCGGGTTCATCTCCGAGCTCCCCGAAGGCTACGCAACGATGCTCGGCGAGCGCGGGTTCTCCATGTCGGGCGGCCAGCGCCAACGCATCGCCCTTGCCCGCGCGATCCTGGCCGACCCGAGGGTGCTGATCCTCGACGATGCCACCTCGTCGGTCGACGCCAGCAAGGAGCACGAGATCCGCGACGCGCTGACCCAGGTCATGGACAACCGGACCACCATCGTCATCGCCCACCGGCCGGCCACCATCGCGCTCGCCCAGCGGGTCGTGCTCTTGGACGAGGGACGGATCGTGGCGACCGGGACCCACGACGAGCTCAGCGCCACCAACCCCCGCTACCAGGAGGTGTTGGCCCAGGCCGCCGCGCTCGACGCCGCCCGGGCCGAGCTGCATCGCGACGAGCTGGACGAGGTGATCAGCTGATGCGGGGCATGGGCGGTGGCGGTGGCCCCGGGTGGAGCCAGGGCGCCGTCGAGGACGACGACCGGGTCGACGCCGCCGAGGCCGGCCGGATCGTCAAACGAACCTGGCGGATGATGAGGCCCTACCAGCGCGGCCTGGTCGCAGCGTTGGTGGTCCTGGTCGGCTTCACACTGACGACGGTGGCCGGCCCGTTGATCGTCGGCTACGCGATCAACCACGGGCTCTCGCCGCACCACTTCGACAAGCGGGTGGTCATCTCGGCGGCGGCCGTGTACCTGGTCATCGCGGTCTCGATGGGATTTCTCGAGCGGGCCCAGATCGTGATGGTCAACCGGATCGGCGAGTCGTTCCTCCGCGACCTGCGCAAGCGGGTGTTCGCACACCTGCTCTCGCTCTCGATGTCCTTTTTCGACCGCGAGCAGACCGGCCGACTTGTCAGCCGAATGACCTCTGACATCGACGCGCTCGAGAACCTCGTGCAACAGGGCATCGTTATCTTCGTCACGAGCGGCTTGCTCTTCTTCGGGGTGATCGTGATCATGGCCGTCCTCTCGCCGCTCCTGTTCCTCGCAACCATGGTGGTGCTGCCGCCGGTCATCATCTCGAGCCGCAAGTTCCGGCGCGACTCGAACAGCGCCTACCTGGTTGTGCGCGACCGGATCGGGCAGACCCTGTCGACGCTGCAGGAGTCGCTGGCCGGCATCCGGGTGGTGCAGGCGTTCGGTCGGGAGGAGGAGCAGTTCTCGCGCTTCGTCGACCACAACCAGGCCCAGTTCGATGCCAACGTGCACGCGGTGAGGTTGTCGGCCCGGTACTTCCCGGTCGTGGAGTTCACCAACGCGGCGGCCACCGCTGTGATCATCGGATTCGGGGCGCTGCTCGTTCACTGGCACCGGACGAGCATCGGCACGGTCAGCGCGTTCGTGCTGTTCCTGGCGTATCTGATCGACCCCATCCAGCAGTTCAGCCAGCTCTTCAACCTGGTGCAACAGTCGGGTGCTGCGCTGAAGAAGATCTTTGGGCTGCTCGACACCGAGGCCTCGGTATCGGAGCGCACCGGCGCCGTCGAGCTCCCTGCCGTTGGTGAGCTGGTCGTGTCGGGCGTCACCTTCGCGTACAGGCCGGGCGAGACCGAGACGGTCCTGAACGACGTCAGCATCACGGTGGCCACCGGGGAGCGGGTCGCGCTGGTCGGCCCGACGGGGGCCGGGAAGTCCACGCTGGCCAAGCTCATGGCCCGCTTCTACGACCCGGTCGAGGGAACGGTCAGCTTCGGCGGCGTCGACCTCCGGGACGCCACTTTCGCATCGGTCCGGCATCGCATCGCGGTCGTGCCCCAGGAGGGCTTCCTCTTCCACGGCACGATCCTCGACAACGTGCGGCTGGGCGACGTCGACGCCTCGGAGCAGGACGTCCGGGCCGCGTTGCGCACGATCGGATGCGAGGAGCGCTTCGATTCGCTGCCCGATGGCCTCTACACCGAGGTCCGGGAGCGTGGCTCACGGCTCTCTGCCGGCGAGCGCCAGCTGGTGTCGCTGGCCCGGGCGGCCCTGGCGAACCCGGACGTGCTGATCCTGGACGAGGCGACGTCGAGTCTCGACCCCGGCACCGAGTCGGTGGTCGAGAAGGCGCTCTCCGCGCTCATGACCGGACGGACCGTGATCGTGATCGCCCACCGGCTGTCCACGGCTGAGCGGGCCGATCGAGTCGGCGTGGTCGACGGCGGTGGTCTGCTCGAGCTCGGCCCCCACGACGAGCTGCTCGCGCTGGGCGGCCGCTACAGCCAACTGTTCCAGGCGTGGATCGGGCAGCACTCGCCCGAGGGTACGAACGGTTTGGAGGCCGCACTCGAAAACCCAAACGGGTCCGGAATCACTGTCTCGGGGCCGGCGACCGCCTCCTGACCCCAGCGGACAGGAACCGGGTCGACCCGAACCGCCGGTAGAATGGGGCAAGTCGCCATTCGGCGGCGCCTCTACAAGGGGGTGAATGGTCTCGACTTCGGTTGTCGAGGTGGGAGAAGCGAGCCGTGGTCCCCGGATCCACGTTAAAGAGTCGGGAAACATAAACAAACGCCGAGCCTCAGCTCGCGCTCGCTGCTTAATAGGTAGCGACGTTCGTCCGGTCTTAGCCCCACAGGCCGATCACGGGCGTCATCTAGTGGGGCTTACTCGATAGACCGTTCCGGTCGGTCTGCGAGGAAATCTTTATCGGATACGGAGAGTCCAGTCGCCGACGGCAGGACGATCCCGACAATCTCTCGTCGGCTCCGCTCGGAGAAGGCCTACCAAGGTGCCGGAGGACGCGGGTTCGATTCCCGCCACCTCCACGAAGTTGTGACACGACAAAGGCCGTGGTCACAGCGTTGTGGTCAGTAGTTCAGAGACCCGCAGGACACGAGCAGGACACAATCCCGTCGAGCACTCAAGAGTTGGGGGGGGGCAACCGTGGGCGTCTTCGCGCAGTTCGAAGTCGATGAGAAGGCGCTCACGGCACTTCCGAGGACCGATGAACTCGGTGCCCTCCTGGACTTTGATGAAGCGACACGGTCGATCCGCGCCATTATCCGAATGGCCAGGGCCGTGGACCAACAGGATGAGCGCGACCTTCCGAGAACGGTCATCAGTGAGGCTCCCGGGCAAATTGCCGCCATGCGCGACACGATCACCGGAATTCAAGGGTTTCGAGTCGCTGGGCAACAGGACCCGACCGGTGTTCACGACGCCCTAGTCAGGAGAGTAAACGACGTCCGCGATTGGTTTGCGGTAAACGTCCGCCCTCAGATTCAGTCCAACGTCGACGCGGTTGAGAAGACAGCCGAAATCGACGCCTTACTTGGCCGCGCCCAAGAGGCCGAAGAAGCTGTTGAACGCATTCGCGGGACCCTCCAAGAGATGGCAGGTCGAACAGGCGCGAGCAAGTGTCGGGGAACTACTCGGAGCGTGTTACTCACCACCGAACGGCAGCGAACAACTTCTTCAAGGCAGCCGCTGTGCTCGTGGTGGGTACGGCCGGCGCGGCGATACCTCTGTTCGCCTCGCTTCATGTCAGCCTAAATCTCCGCGGTGGCACGCAATGGGAGCAGTTTGTGCGCGATCTTGTGATTCGACTTTTCTTCCTGGGGATTCTTAGCTACGCACTTGCCTTTTGCGTTCGCAACTATCGGGTCAATAAGCACCTCGAGGTCGTGAATCAGCAAAAGACCAATGCGTTGGACACTTATCCCCTACTTACCGAGGCAGCCATCAGCGATACGGCGCGGGACTTGATCGCGGCCGAACTCGTGCGAACTGTTTTCGAGCCGGGCGACACTGGATATCTTGGCGAGGACCAGGAGCGAACGGTGATCGATAACCAAGCCGGACTCCTCGGAGCGATCTTGAATAGACCGGGCGGCTAGCGCCGCTATCGGTGGCCGACATGCTCGGGCTGCTCGACGCCCGCACGGTGCCCATCGCAGGACCAAACCCGGATCTGCCTCCCACCGACGAGATTGTGGTTGCCAACCCACTCGACGGGCTCCTCGCAGAACGTCGGGCGCCCAGAGCCCTCGCCGTCGTGCACCATCCGCCAACATCGCCCGCGCTCGGAGAAGACGGCGTTGGCGTAGTAGTCCACGGTGGGATCGTAGGGATCGGGTGTCACGGCCAGGAACGGTCGCCCTGGGTTGAATGCTGGCGAAACCTCTAGGGCCTTTCGGCCCTAGACGCCGGCCCCTCACGGGCGCAAGCTGGCCCTAAGCTTGGTCGGTCAGTCGGCAGGGCAGCCCTAGAACAGACCGAGACCCCGTCTGGAGCCCGACAGAAAGCGCCCCGTAGAAGGGGCGCTTTCCTGTTTCAGTGCTCCAAAATCTCTCGGCCCCCACTGCCCGTCTACCGATGGCCCACTACGATCATCGGGTGGACACCCCTGTCGGCCAGCTGATGAACATCGTCGTGGACTGCCCGGACGCCGACATCTCCGCCCGGTTCTGGGCGGCCGTCCTCGGCTGGGAGCGGGTGCAGGAGAACGCCGACTCGGTCGACATCGCGGACGCCTCCGACGGCCGACGACGCCTGGTGTTCCAGCAGATCGCCGATTACCGCCCGCCCGGCTGGCCGGACCAGGGGCCACCGCAGCAGCTTCACCTGGATGTGCGGGTCGACGACCTCGAGATCGCCGATCAGCGGGTGCGCGCCTTGGGCGCGGTCCCGCTCGGGGAACGTGTCGTGCTCGAGGACGAAACCTACTGGGTCTACGCCGACCCGGCCGGACACCCGTTCTGTCTCGTGCAGCTCGAAACCACCTGAACCGCGGAGCCTTCATCCTCGGGAGACCTCGACCCCTATCCGGTCACCGACGCGCCGAGCACCTCGACGGGGACCACACCCTCGATTGTGAAGAGCCCGTTTACCGATGGTCAACGTGTTCGCCATGTTTCTCGGTCAGCCCGGTCAGGGCATGGGTTGCTACGGTGCACGTCGATGGGCACCGTGCAGCTGCGCCGATATCAGATACTCCCCGGCGAGATGGATGCTTTCGTCGAGTGGTGGCCCTCGATATTGCCAGCCCGCGAGCAGTACGGGTTCGAGGTGATTTTCGCCTTTGTCGACGAGTCGACCAATCAATTCATCTGGGCGGTCAGCCACAACGGCGACTTCGACGAGGCCGAGAAGGTTTACATGGACTCCCCTGAGCGTGCGGCCGCGTTCGCCGGCGTACCCCATCGGGTCGCCGAGATGTTTCTCAGCAAGGTGACCGTCGTGCACCAAGGATGGCGCACCACGACCTGATTCGGCGATGAACTGCCCGGCCGGGCTCGGAGAAAACGGCATCGGCGTAGTGGTCCACCG
>PLWZ01000025.1 GCA_003151235.1 Acidimicrobiaceae bacterium | reverse complement strand
CGCGGTGGCCGACCGGCTGGTCGGCGATGCCCGCGGGTTGGCGCGACGGATGTCGCGTCGCCGAACGGGCCGGCGCCCGGTTCAGGCCGGGCGGGACGCGGCGAGCGCCTCGTCGAACGAGGCGCGGGCGGCCAGCAGGGGCCGGTAGCCCATGAGCTGGCGGGGCCNNCCGTCGACCACCACCACCTCGTCGTCGGGCGATGGGTGCCCGAGGACCTGGATCTTCTCCCCGTACTGGTCGGACCAGAAGTAGGGCACCGGCTCGAACGCCGGGGCGGCGGCGCGACCGGCCAGGAGCCCGGAGGCCGCGGCGTCGCCCATGTCGGCGGCCATCTGCCAGTGCTCGACCCGGACCAACTCGCCGTGGAAGGGCCACCGGGCCAGGTCACCGGCCGCAACGATCCCGTCGGCGGCAAAGAGCGCCGGATCGCACTCCACGCCGTTCTCGATGGTCAGCTCCGAGCCGAACAGCCACGACACCTCGGGCACGACCCCGATCCCGGCGACGACCACGTCGGCCTCGAGCGAGGTCCCGTCGCTCAGCTCCACCGACGCCCCGCTCGAGGTGGCCGTCACCGATTCGACCGAGGTCGAGGTCCGCAGGTCGACGCCGTTGCGGCCGTGCAGCGCGCCGAGCGCGCCGCCGACGGTCTCGCCGAGCGCGGGCACGAGCGGGACCGGCAGCATCTCGACGACGGTCACGAAGCACCCGAGGGCCGAACACGTGGAAGCGACCTCGGAGCCGATGAACCCGGCCCCGATCACGACAAGCCGGCATCCCTCCCCGACGGCGGCCACCCGGTCGCGCAGCGCCCGGCAGTCGTCGATCGTCCGGAGGACCAACACCCCCCTGTCCGCGAAGATGTGCCTCGGTGCCGCCCCGGTGGCGACGACCACCCCGTCGGCGACCAGCGACGACCCGTCGTCGAGCTCGACCCGGCGGGCCCCGACATCGAGGGAGATGGCCCGGTGCCCGAGGCGGGCGTCTACCCCGAGCTCGTCGAGCGCCTCGCGACTAGCCAGCGAGGTGCGTTCGGGGTCCCACTTGCCAGAGAGCACCTGCTTCGACAGCGGCGGGCGGTCGTAGGGAGGGTGCGTCTCCGCGCCGACCAGGACGAGTCGGCCGGTGAAGCCGCCGCGGCGCAGGCCCTGGACAGCCCGGAGGCCGGCGAGCGACCCGCCGACCACGACGACGGTGCCGCCAATGTCGAGCGGGCCGCCCGGATCGCTCGGGGTGGCGCTCACCTCCCGAACATGGCCAGCCACTGCTCGGCGGAGCGGGGGGCGAGGACGAAGTTCTCCCGGCGCACCTCTCCCATCGGCGCCGAGGGCTCGGGTGAGTACTGGTGGCCGGGGAAGAGCACCGTCGAGTCGGGCACCGCGGCCAGCCGGGTGGTCAGCGACTCGTACATTTCGGCCGGGTCGCTGCCCGGCAGGTCGGTCCGCCCACAGCCGTCGAGGAACAGGGTGTCCCCCGACACGAGCCGGCCCTCGACCAAGAAGCACTGGCTGCCCGGCGTGTGCCCGGGGGTGTGCACCAGGGTGACGCCGATCTCGCCGACCCGCACCACATCACCGCTCTCGTGGGCCACGAGGTTGGCGTCTTGCAGCCCGGCGGCCCGCTTCACCCACGGGACCTCGTCGCGCTGGACATGGATGGGCACGTCGACCCGCTCGAGCAGCGCGCCGGCCCCCTCGATCGGCCAGCCGCCCAAACTTCCCCCGATGTGGTCGGCGTGGTAGTGGGTGGCGAGCACGCCGGTGCAGCGCATCCCGTCGGCCTCGAGCACGCCCAGCAGGTCCGCCACCGAATACGCGGCGTCGACGATCAGCGCCTCGCCGGCCACCCGGTCGCCGATCAGGTAGGCGAAGTTGACCATCTGGCGCGCCATCCGGTCGTCGGTCGCGAAGTCGCGTCCGGAGAGCAGCTGGCGGAAGTAGAGGCGGTCTGCCGGGGCGGTGGCGCTCATCAGAACAGCCCCGGTGCGTCGTCGTCGGGCGGTTCGTCGGGCTGCGGGGCGCCGTCGCGGTCTGTCGACGCGACGGCCGATTCCAGGCGTGGGACGAGGTCCTCGACCTGGGCCCGAGTGCGGCGCAGCCTGCGGTCGAGCTCGTCGACGATGGCCGTCGCCCGTTCGAGGCGTCCGACCAGCTGGTCGATGTCAAGGTCACCTTGCTCGAAGAAGGCCACGATCTCGTCCAACTCCCGGCTCGCGGCGGTGTAGCTCAGCTCAGCGACCGACGTCTCGGCCGGCTCGTCGTTCTTGGCTGCGGTCACAAGTCCCCCGAATGCTCTGCGACCACCGAGCGTGCCATGGCGTCGGCGAACCGCGTGAGCAGCACGTCGCCCTCTGTCAGGGCGGCACCCGATCGCAGCACCCGTCCGTCGGTGTTCATGGTCAAGGTGTAGCCCCTCTCCAGCTGGCGTTCGACATCGAAGGCCCCGAGGAGGCGCCGCCACCCGGCCACCCGTCCCTCCGCATCGGCCAGTTGGCGCAGCGCCGCCGGGCCCATCCTGGCCGAGCGGGCGACCACCGAGGCGGCCTCGCTCCGGATCGACTGCGGCGCGGCACGGGTGAGCGCGGCGACCCGGTGCTCGAGCCGTTCGCGGTGCCAGCGCAGCTGTTGGCGCGCCGAACCGGACAGCCGGCCCTGGCACGCCCCGAGGTGCCGGTCGGCGAACTCGAACGAGCGCAATGCATGGCGGGCCACCGAAGCGGCCGGATGGACCACCGACCGCTGCCACCACGCGTCAAGGCGCGTGACCAGCTCGTGGCCGCACTCGGTCGGTGTGACGAAGGACCGGTTGGCCACGATGTCGGCCACCGACTCGTCTCCGGTGTGCCCGATCCCCGTCCACACGGGCACCGGGCAGGTGGCGATGGCCCGGGCCACCGGCGCGGAGTCGAAGGCCGCCATGTCGGCCTTGGACCCGCCACCGCGCACGATCACGACGAGATCGCGGCCCGACGCCCCGCAGCGCGCGATCGCCCGCGCGATCGCACGCGGCGCGCCCGTGCCCTGCACCGACGCTCGCGACACGGCCACGTCGAACCCGTAACCCGATGCGGTGAGCTGGCCGAGAAAGTCCCGATAGCCCTCGGTGTCGGGACTGGCCACCAGCGCGATCGAGAGGGTGACGTCGGGGAGCGGGAGCGCGCGGTTGCGCTCGAGCAGGCCCTCCTCCCGCAGAGCGGCAACCAGGGCGGCCCGCTCGGCGGCCATCTTTCCGAGCAGCGCGGTGACGTCGAGGCCGGCCATGACGAAGCTCACCTCGGCCCGGGCCCGATAAAAGTCGAGACGCCCCACGAGGTTGACGACGGTGCCGGGTGCGAGCTCGATGCCCGTTCGGGCGAGCGACGCCCGCAGCGGCCCCCAGGTCTGGCGCCAGCAACGGACCTTCAGGACCGGGGCCTGGCGGTCGCCGGCCGAATCCGGGTCGATCAGGTCGATGTAGCAGTGCCCGGTCCGGTCCGACAGCGTCTGCACCTCGCCGCGAACCCAGAGCGGCTGGCGCGGCGGGAAGGCGGTGGCGAGGGCTTCGTCGACCCGGCCATAGAGCTGGGCGATCGACAGCACGTCGTCGTCTGACTCCGGTGCGAGGAACCCACGAGCGCCACGGCGGGCGGGCCCGCTCACGAGTTGCTCATCGTCGATGGCCGCCCCTGCCAAGACCCATAGGTAGCAATGTAGGGCAGCCCAAACGGGACGCTATTCGAACCCCGAGGATGACCGCTTCACGGCCGCGATCAGCCAACTCTTCAGTCCAGAGTTCGCGCAAGTTTCGAAGAGCCGCCCGGCGCGGGTGCTTCTTGGAGAAACCGCGGCCATTTCGGCCGAGCTTCCCCTTACACCGCGGCCCTTCCTGCGAAAGCTCCACCGAGTGGCGGCCAAGGCGGGGAGCGTCCGTCGTATCAGTAGACCGGCAGTGACCCGAGCGCCAAGGGGAATGCGGGGTAGCCGATCGCCACAATGCCTCGTTCGGCGAAAGCCGCTGCCGAACGCGCAGAAGGGACCCGAAGGTCCCTTCGCACGACTACCTCACCCTGACTTCTCCGACGATACCGGTCATACCCTCCTCGTACGTTCTGGAACAACTCCTTCTCAACTGCGTCTACGACCTGGTCCACTTGGTAACCTCATACCCGTTACCAAGTGTGTGCGATAACCCCTCGGAGAGCCCATGAATGCCAACTCAGCCGTAAAGCACTACGTGGTGTCTGCTTCGGGGCAGATGTCGCTGCCCGCCGACGCACGCCACCGGTGGAAGCTCGATGGAGGCGGACGGGTCGAAGTTTTGGACCTTGGTTTCGGCATCCTGACCGTCCCCGCCGGCCAGGGAGAGAAGCTCTTTCGAGACCTCTTGAGCCGTCAGGATCAGGCCGACTTTGTAGCTTCCCTCGATGACCCTGACCTGGAGACCACATGAGCGTGGTCGTGGTGGACGACCACCTCTTGGGAGACATCATGGGCGGCATGACGCCCCGAGCCCTGGCCAGCCTCCTTCGACGAAACGACCTGGGGACGACCAATCTCTATTACTTCAGGCTGCGCCGGGCGACTCTGGGAGGCCGTGGCGGAGCCCTCACCGGGTCATGGTCAGCCGAACGTCGCGAGGATGCGGCTCGGGCCCTCACGGTTCTCGCTCCGGGGGTGTCGGTCCTGCCGATGCGAAACCTGACCTTTCGCATGGCTGAACTCGCCCGCGATTACCCGCTGTCGGCGCTCGGCGCTGAGGCCATCGCAGCGACGGAGGCTAGCGGCGGACGCTTGTGCGTGTGGGAAGGCGACGACGGACCGAACATCCGGGCGTGTTGCGAGACCCTTGGAATTCGATACCAGACGATCACTCGAAATTGAGCCTTGCCCGAGGTGGTTGCGGCTCAACGGGACGCCATTCCACTTCGCAAGCCCGCAGAGTGACCCCTTCAGGGCGTTGACCGTCCAACCCGGCGACGCCGTGGAAAGCGACCTTGAATGGTCTTTTTTCCCCGATCTGTCGGGCCGGGCCGGGCTGGCCCGCATCTCGGGGCCAACGCTTCAAGCAATGCTGCCGGGGATCCAGATCGGCCCGATCGGTTCGAGCTGATTCTGCGCCCGACAGATTGACTAACTTGATCATAATAGTCAGGATTAGTCTGGAACGTATTGCCCGTCTGCGGGATACAACCCTCGGGGCGGCTCGTTAGGAGGCGATTGCGTTGTCCAACTGGGGTTTTGAGACCCGTCAGATTCATGCCGGGGCGGTGCCCGACCCGACGACCGGCGCGCGAGCCGTTCCGATCTATCAGACGACCAGCTTCACGTTCCGGGACACCGCTCACGCGGCTGCTCTCTTCGGACTGGAAGAGCTGGGGAACATCTACACCCGGATCATGAACCCGACGCAGGCGGTCTTTGAAGAACGGATGGCTTCATTGGAGGGTGGGGTCGCTGCCTTGGCAGTGGCGAGTGGCCAAGCCGCTGAGACCATCACGTTGCTGAACCTCGCGGAGAACGGTGGGCATGTTGTTTCCTCGGCATCTTTGTACGGCGGCACGTACAACCTTCTCCATCACACCCTGCCGAAGCTCGGAATCGAGGTCAGCTTCGTCGACAATCCCGATGACCTCGACGCCTGGGCTGCCGCGATCCGGCCCAATACCAAGGCGTTGTTCGCCGAGACGCTGGGCAATCCCAAGGGAGACGTGCTCGACTTCGAGGGCGTGGCCGAAGTTGCCCACCGGCACCACCTCCCACTCGTGGTGGACAACACGGTCGCCACCCCCTACCTGGCTCAACCGCTACGCCATGGCGCCGACATCGTCGTGCATTCCGCCACAAAATTCATCGGCGGTCATGGCACATCCATCGGCGGCGTCATCGTCGATGGCGGCGCTTTCGACTACGAGGGCAGTGGCCGGTTCCCTGGATTCACCGAACCGGATCCCAGTTACCACGGATTGGTGTTCGGCCAGCTTCCCGAGGCTCTGTTCCCCGCACGATTCGTCCTGAAGGCCCGCCTCCAGTACCTGCGGGACACCGGGCCAGCGATCGCTCCGCTCAACTCATTCTTGTTTCTTCAAGGGCTCGAGACACTGAGCCTTCGGATGGAACGGCATGTGCAAAATGCAACCGCTGTCGCCAACTGGCTTGAAGCGCGCGACGACGTCAAATGGGTTGCGTTTCCTGGTTTGGCTTCGAGCCCATGGCATGAACGCCAGCAGCGATATCTGCCCAGGGGCGGCGGAGCCATTCTGGCCTTCGGAATCGAAGGAGGTGCCGAATCCGGTCGGAGGTTCATCGAAGGGCTCGAGCTCTTCAGTCATTTGGCGAATGTCGGAGATGTGCGAAGCCTCGCGATCCATCCGGCATCCACGACTCACTCGCAGCTGACCGAGGCCGAACAGGCAACCACCGGGGTGACCCCTGATCTTGTTCGACTCTGTGTCGGGCTCGAATCGATCGAGGACATCCTCGCCGACCTTGAGGTTGGGTTTCGGGCGATCAAGGGAGCGTGATCCGCCAGACGATCCCGGGCGTTTGGCAACCGGGCGACGACCCGGGTGGCCGACACTTCATCACCCTCAGTGGCGACAGAGGCCGTGGGTTCGAACTCGAATCCGGAGGCTCGCTGCCCGAGGTGACCGTCGCGTATGAGACCTGGGGCGGGCTTGATCGTGACCGGAGTAATGGCGTTCTGGTCCTGCATGCACTGACCGGGGACTCACACGCGGCCGGACCAGCCGGTCCGGGCCATCCGACCGCCGGGTGGTGGGACGGCCTGATCGGATCTGGTGCGGCGATCGACACCGACCAGTTCTTCGTCGTCTGCCCAAACGTGCTCGGCGGGTGCCAGGGTACGACAGGCCCGGCCTCGCTCGCGCCCGACGGGAGCCCGTACGGGTCGCGGTTTCCGGTGTTGACGATACGGGATCAGGTTGCCATCGAGGCGGCGCTCGCCGACCGCTTGGGTATCGAGAGGTGGGCTGGCGCCGTGGGCGGCTCAACGGGAGCCATGAGGGTCCTCGAGTGGTGCGTCGGCTATCCGGAGCGGGTCAGCCGGGCGGTTGTTCTCTCGGTTGGCCTTGCCGCGACTGCCGATCAGATTGCCCTTTGCTCACTCCAGGTTCGTGCAATCCGATCCGATACGGCCTTCGCTGGGGGTGACTATTACGGCACCGGGACTCGTCCGGTCGACGGGC
Source organism: Acidimicrobiaceae bacterium (assembly GCA_003151235.1). Lineage (GTDB taxonomy): Bacteria > Actinomycetota > Acidimicrobiia > Acidimicrobiales > RAAP-2 > Palsa-461. The sequence goes on along the minus strand of PLWZ01000025.1, from coordinate 12,451 downwards.
TTGGTATAGCCCGGGGGATCGGGCAGGTGAGCTACCGGACCGGCCTCGAGTTTCAGCGCCGCTTCGGCCGAGGTGGTCAGGGGTCGGAGGATCCACTCAAGGGTGGTCAGTTCGCCATCGAATCCTATTTGGAGCACCACGGAGACAAGCTCGCCCGGCGATTCGATCCGAACTCCTACATCGTCCTCAGTGAAGCAATGAACCACCACGACATAGGCAGAGGACGTGGTAGTCCGACTCAAGCACTCGCCGGCGTCCGAGCCGCGGTGACGGTAGCCGGCGTGGATTCTGACCGCCTGTACCCGTTCGAGCTGCAAGAGGCGCTTGCCCGACTCCTCCCAGGCCGACGACCCGTGACGATTATCGAGTCTGCGTCGGGGCATGACGGGTTCTTGCTAGAGGTGGACCAGGTGGGAGATGTCATAGCGGATGGCCTAGCTGGATCGGAAACTTCGGGATAATCAACCAGACCTGGGTCTTGTGCCGAACGAGCGAGGCATCATCGGGGGACGCACTCAAGCGGTCCACGCAATTTCTTCGTGAGTCGGTCAGCGTCATGACCGAGCGAAGGGGGGCGATGGGCCGAAAGATTGGTCGACCGAGGCTGGTCAGTAACGAGGCCTATCCAGGAGATGTCTGAGGAGGCAGAATCGACGATGGACACGGTCGGTTCCTTCCATATGGTGGCTCGGTCCGCGTCATCGTGGGCAACCCACGTCGTGTGCGGATCGGGCCGACCGTTCCTTTGTCACAAATCGATCGGTTGGGCCACCCGGCATTGAACAGCCGGCTTCGATGTTGTCTTGGTCAGTTGTGAACCGATACCAACCAAGCCTGGGCCACCGCAGTCGGCTGCTCCTGCTGGCTGGTCACTTCGAGGTTGAGGCTCGAAATGGCATCGGTGGTCAGCTTGGCGTCGATCGCTGCGAGCACCTTGGCCACACCGGGTGTGTCCACAGACTTGCGGATCACCGGCACGATGTAATCGGCCCCTTCTAGGTGCTTGTTGTCGGTGAGTGCAACGAAGTTGTTGGAGACCACATTGCCATCGCTTGAGAACAGCTCGACGACTTGGACCTCGCCGTTCTTCAGGGCGGCCACGCTGAGCGGGCCGGCCTCGTCCAGCGACTTGAAGCCCGCGAAATTGAGGCCGTAGACCTTCTTCAGGCCCGGCTCGCACCCGGCGAATGTCGGGCATTCCGGCGGTCCACCAAGGACGAATTTTGACGCGTCGGGCTTCAAACTCGAGAGCGTGGTCAGGTGGTACTGGGTGGCGGTCGCCTTGGTCACCGCGAAGACGTTCGTGTCAAGGGCCTTCGAGGCCGGCAGCACTGTGACGCCGTACTTTGAGAGCGCCTTCTGGTCGGCCGGGATCGCCGTTGCGATGTTGTCGCCGGCCGCCTGGGGGTTCCCGCGGTGGAGGAACCCGAGTAGCGAGGCGGCGTAGTCGGGCTCCAGGTTGATCTGACCCTTCTCGATGGCCGGCACCACGATGGCCCGGGTCCCGAGGCTGGGCTCGACGGTGACCGTGTAGCCGGCCGACCTCAAGACGTCGGCCCAGATGTTCGAGACGATGGCCTGCTCCTCGAAGTTGGTCGAACCAATGACGATCGTGGGCTTCGAGGAGCTGGCGGCAAGGGCGGCTGCCGCCGGCATCGCCAACGAAGCGGCCAGAGCCAGAGCCGCTCCGAGGAGCAACGAACGCTTGAGACGCATGAAGACATACCTTTCCCTCGGTTGGGCGGAGCACCCGCTCGCCCAAGCCCACGCCCAATCTTGACCCGTCCGCAATCAGAACGTCGCGGAAACTAAATGGTGACTTATTCTATCGGAATAATCAAGTTTGACCCTCGTTCGGCATCATCGGGCTGCCGCCCGGGCAGCCCGGCTACGCGCGCCGACGCGGCTGCGTAGCGGGATCGGCGTGACGGCTCGCGTGACCAGCCCCAGACTGAGCGCCACCAACCCGGCCATGATGCCCACGAGGAGGGCCCCGGCGACAGAAAGCACCGTGTTCTGGGTGTCGAGACCGCTGATCACGTAGGTCCCAAGATCCGAGTAGCTGACGAAGGCCGCCAACGTGGAGGTCGCTACCACTTCGATCGCCGCGGTGCGCACGCCCGCCATAACGAACGGGGCCGCCAACGGAGCCTCGACACGACGCAGGACCTGTGCGCCGGTCAGCCCCACCGCCTTGGCCGCTTCGCGGACGTCGGCGTCCACCTCGCGCATGCCCACGAAGGTGTTGGTGAGGATGGGCGGAATGGCCAGTGCGGTCAGGGCGATCCAAGAGGCGAGGAAGCCTCCCCACTTGAGCGAGATGGACGGCTGGATGGCCAATAGGGTGAGGAGGGCCAATGTCGGAACGGCCCGGAACGCATTCGCGGCATTGACGGCCACCAAACCGCCGCGGCCGGTGTGTCCCAAGACGACGCCGAGGCTTCCTCCGATGATGAGCGCCGTGACCACGACGACGGCGGACAGCTCGAGTTGGCGCCAGAACAGCTCCGGAATGCCGTTCGATCCGGACCAGTTGGCGGACGAGGTGAACCAGTGGAAGAGCCGGTCGACGAACGACACCTCAGCTCCCTTGCCGGGCCCGACGGCTCGTACGCGACCATGGAACAGCTAGTCGTTGTGCTCCGACCCACAACAGGTCGGCGATCGCCGCAAGGATTATCGACAGCACCAAGCCGACAATGATCGGAGTGTTGTAGCCAATGTTGAAGCCATAGGTGATCTGCTGACCCAGACCACCGAGCCCGATCAGTGCCGTGACCGTGACCAGTCCGATCACTGTCGACGTCGCTACTCGGAGCCCCGCGAAGATGTACGGCAGGGCCAAAGGAAGATCGACGCGCATGAGCGCTGCAGTGGGCGAGTAACCGAGAGCTGTAGCCGCCTCCCGGGCATCGGATGGCACGGCGTTGAGGCCTGCCACCGTGTTCCAGATGAGGATAAGCAACGTGTAGCCCACCAGAGCCACCTCCGCGGTGAACCAGGAGTGGGGCGGGACGTAACCACCGGGAATGACGCCCCCGAGGACGGCGAAAAGTGCAAGTGATGGAATGATGTAGAGGGCACTGGCCACGCCGAAGACCGGCGTCCGGACAATCCGGAAGCGCCATGCCAGTACAGCCAAGGGGATGGCGATCACCGTCCCGATCGCCACGGCCAGCAGCGTGAGCTCAATGTGCTGGACCAAGTCGGCCTGGATCTGGCCCCACTGGCTGGTGACGTAGCTCCAGCGGAAGAATGGGTTGGCTCCGAGCAGCAGCACCAACCGAAACTTACTGGCCGGGTACGTGGTCTCATGTTTCGACTAATTCTGGCGATCTGGTGGGTAATCTCCCGATCAGTGATCACCCTTGATCGAGTAACCAAGCGTTACAGCGCTGACTACGCGGCGGTAACGGAACTGAGCTTCACGGTGCCCGATGGTGAGCTGTGCGTGCTCGTTGGTCCTTCAGGCTGCGGCAAGACGACCACGCTGCGGATGATCAACCGCCTTATCGAGCCGTCCGGCGGCCGGATCCTGATCGATGGCACCGACGTGTTGAAGCTGGACCCGGTGGAGCTTCGTCGTGACATCGGCTACGTCATCCAGCAAGGGGGGCTCTTCCCGCACCGCCGTGTCGCAGACAACGTGGCCACAGTTCCCCGCCTGCTCGGCTGGGATAAGGACCGGACCGAAGCCAGGGTGCGCGAGCTGCTCGAATTGGTGAGACTTGACCCCGCGCAGTATGGACGCCGCTTCCCCCACGAGCTCTCGGGTGGTGAGCGTCAGCGGGTGGGAGTGGCTCGGGCGCTTGGTGGCGATCCCCCGGTGCTCCTCATGGACGAGCCGTTCGGCGCTGTCGATCCGGTCACCCGCTTGCTCCTCCAGCAGCAGCTCCTTGACCTCCAGGCCGACCTCAAGAAAACCATCGTCTTTGTCACCCATGACATTGAGGAAGCGGCCAGGCTCGGTGACCGCCTGGCCGTCCTCTCCAAGGGTGGGGTGCTCGAGCAGTACGACACCCCGGCTGAAGTGCTGGGTCGGCCGGCCACGGCCTTTGTGTCCGACTTCGTCGGAAGCGATCGAGGGGTTCGCCGACTCGCAGTGATGCGTGTCGAGATCGAGGACCTCATCCAGCCACCCCGGGTGACGCCCGACGTGTCCATGCTCCAAGCCCGGGCCTCTGCGGCTGGAGCCGATAGCCATTGGGCGGTAGTCGTTGACGACGAGGATCGGTTGCTCGGCTGGATTGATCTCGACCCGGCGCTGGTCGGATGCGTCGAGGCCCACCTCAACCCCTTCGAGGTCCATGTGCCGTTGGGCACGACGCTTCGGGCCGCACTTGGCGAGATGCTCCAACACGATCTTCGCTGGATCCCGGTGGTCGACGAGGAGCGCTATCAGGGGGTGCTCACGCCGAATCGGCTCCACGCCGCCATGCGGCGCTCGGTTGGCGGCGATCCGGTGGAGCGACGTCGGACCCGCAACGACACAGGCTGATCCCCGGCAAAAATAGGCACGATCCGGAAGACTCAAGCGGTCGCGTGACCAGGGTATGGTGGCCTCCCCGTCACGATACAATAGTGTCATGATGCAATCGTATGTACCAGTCTCCCCCGCCGCTGGGCTGCTACAGCTGGCCCGCCTTAAGGGCGGGCTGAGCCAGGGCCAGCTGGCAGAACGGGCCGGAGTACCCGCCACGATGATCTCCGCTTATGAGCGAGACAAGCGCCAGCCAACCTTGGCGACCCTCTTGGGTTTGCTCGAGGCTGCCGGGTTTGAGCTCCGTATGCAGCTTGCCCCCCATGATCCCCACGACGAGGTGCTGGCCGAGCTCGAGACTCGGCGCAGTCAAAGAGACCGCAATCGACGAAACCGCCAGATCGCCGCTTGGCGGCAGGCCGAACGCGTCACGGACCCATGAGTCCTCACCGCGAGACCGCTCCCGACGCGGCGGGCATCGTCGAAGTGTTGAACCGTCACGGCGTCGACTACATCGTCATCGGAGCGTTTGCGGCAATTGCCCAACGAGCCCCGATTCCGGCCACCCGGGACATTGACCTGACTCCCGACACGACCGTCGAAAATCTCAATCGCTTGACGGCGGCGCTCAAGGAGCTGGGTGCCCGTATACGTACCGCGGCCGTCGACGGGGGTCTGCCCTTCGATCACGACGGCCGCTCTCTCGGAGGAGAGGCCGTCTGGAACCTGATCTGTCCTCATGGTGAGTTCGACATTTCGTTTCGTCCAAGTGGCTTCGAGGAAGGATTCAGCCAACTCGCGTTGCGAGCTCATAAGGTCAGCGTTGGCGGCGTACAGGTCATGATCGCCGACCTCGGGGATGTGATCCGCTCCAAAGAAGCCGCGGGGCGGCCAAAGGACCTTCAAGTTCTTCCCACTCTCTACCGCCACCAAAGAAGCCTCGAGAGCGGCGAGGAGCATCGACCGAGGTGACCACACCCTTCGGTTAGTTCGATCTGGTGGAGAAATGAGATGGTCCGGCACAACCGCCCGGCGGACGTCGCTGCGTGACGCGCCGCTAGGCCCGGCTGACCGCTCTCCCCCGCCGCCGACCGGTGGCGAGCAGCGTCAGGCCTATCCCGAGCAGCCACACGTCCTTGGCCACCGCGGTACCCATCTGGGTCGGCCGAAGGCTGTTCGGCTGGTGCATCGCGTCGGTCTGCGAGTACATCCACAAGAGCCCGGCCGCGAAGGGCGTGAGGGCGAGCCCGGCCAATCGGTCCGGGACGATCGGGAACAAGAGGGCGGCGCCGACCGCACATTCGCCGATCGCCAGGCCCTTCGCGAACTGTTCCGGCGGCACGTTCTCGAAAAACGGGAAGGAACCCTTGGCCATCCCGTGCAGCCTCTTTGCGGTCTCCTCCTCGGCGCTCAGCTTTCCGATCCCGGAGTTCAGGATGAACGCCCCGGCACTGATTCGGATCGGTTGGTTGGACACGCGTCGTCGTCCCATGGCTCAGAAGGTCTCCCGTCGTAGCGCGTTCGGCCCCTCAAGGGGTCTCATCCGAGAGTACCGGGCCAGGCGGGCGTTCCAGCGCGGCGGGCTATTGCCGGGAGCTGCGCATTCGCCGAGCCTAGGAACCGCGCCGGGCCTTGCCCGGACCATGGCCCGTATACAGTCCGGCGAACCGGTGCGCAGACCACAGAGACGCGCCGGTGAGCCGGAGGACCGTCGATGCCAAGGTGCGTGCTCGTCACCGACTACGCGTGGCCGAGCCTCGATCCCGAACGCGAGATCCTCGCTGCGGCCGATGCGGAGATCGTCTTGCCCGAGACCGGGGACGACGACGAGCTCGCGGAGCTGGCCTCGGGCGCCGACGCCATCCTGACCAACTGGAAGCCGGTCACCGCCCGGGTGCTGGCCAACGCAACCCGGTGCCTGACCGTCGCCCGTTACGGGGTCGGCCTCGACAACATCGAGGTCACAGCGGCCACCGAGCTCGGGATCGTCGTGACCAACGTGCCCGACTTCTGTGTCGACGAGGTGTCGGACCACGCGCTCGCTCTCGTGCTAGCACTCAGTCGCCGCATCGTCGACTTCGCCGGCCAGACCCGCGCGGGTGGGTGGGACAACAAAGCCTTCGGCGACATGCACCGGCTGCGTGGTCAGACCCTCGGTTTGATCGGGTTCGGCCGGATCGCCCGGCGGGTCGCCGGCAAGGCCCTCCCGTTCGGGTTTCGCGTGCTCGCCTACTCCCCGAGCCTCGCACCGGGCAACCACGATGGTGTCACCGCGGCCTCCTTCGAACAGGTTCTCGGGTCTTCGGATGTTGTCTCCCTGCATGCCCCCGCTACGCCTTCGACGCGGCACATGATCGGGGAATTGGAGTTGGCCATGATGCGCCCGGGTTCGCTGCTCGTGAACACCGCCCGTGGCGCTTTGGTCGACGAGGACGCCCTTCGCCGTGCCCTGACGGAGGGGAGGCTCGGTGGTGCCTGTCTCGACGTCATGGACGAGGAGCCGCCGCCGCCCGACCACCCGCTCCGGACTACTCCGGGCGTCGTGATGACCCCACATGCGAGCTTCTACTCGGTCGAGTCAGTGCGGGAACTGCAAGAGACCGCCGCGGACAACGTCGCGGCGGTGTTGGGTGGACGGCTTCCCGGAACCGTGGTCAACCCCGATGTTCTGACATCGCCACACCTGAGGACACGCCTCGAGCCCGCCTGACAGTGCGGCCGATGATCGCCTCCCCGACCCGATGCCTCACGGTCGACACCGGCCCGCGCTGAGCGGTCCGCCGGCTAACAGCGGGCCAGCCCCCCCGACTCGAGCACCCGGGGGACCGCTTCGGCCTCCCATCCGGGTGCCATCAGATGACACCCGCTCACCTTGGCCAGGGAGCGGAGCTGTCCGATCACCGACACGGCGATGTCGACACCGGCGCTCTTCGCCTCGTCCCCTGCGAGCCCCTCCATCGCCTCGAACGTCGCCGTGTCGACTTCGATGCCCGGGATGTTCTTGTGCATGTGCTCGAGCATGCGCATGCTGCGCGGGGGCGTGACCCCGACGAGGAACGGCGCCCGGTCCGGGATCCCGGCCGCCACGACGGGCTCGAACCACTCGGCGAACCGGCCGACGTCGTAGACGATGTTGGTCTGGAAGCACTGCACCCCGGCGTCGAGCTTCTGCTCGAGCTTCTCGATGGAATCGACCAGAGGGTTGGCGGCGCTCACGATGCAGAAGCCGGTGGGACTTGAGAGCTGTTCTCCCGCCGCCAGATGGCCGGCGTTCATCTCAGCGACCAGCCTGATCAGCCCGACCGAGTCGAAGTCGGACACCGCCTTGGTCTTGCCTTCATACGGCCCGACGTTCAGCGGGTCACCCGACAGCGCCATGACGCTGCGGACCCCCAGGGCCCACGCACCCAGCAGGTCCGACTGCAACGCCATGACGTTGCGGTCGCGCGTCGTCAGCTGGAGGATCGGAGCGAGGCCCTCCTCCATCATCCAGACGGCGCACGCGAGCGGCGACAGCTTCACAGTGGCGACCTGGTTGTCGGTGACGTTCGCCGCATGCACCGAACCCACGAACGCGCGTGCCGTCCGTCGCACCGGTTCGGGGTCCGGATTGGTCGGTGGCCCCAGTTCCGCGGTCACGACGAACTCCCCCGTCGAGAGCGCGTCGGCAAACGTCTTTGACTCGGGATCGGTCACGGGCGCCGAGCATATGGGATCGCTGCAAGAGCACCGTCGTCCGGCCTGGCACACTGGTGGGTGACGGTGAGCCGGCCGGGTGGCCGCGGTCCGGACCGCTTGCGGGACCGGGTCGAGGAAGGTCGGGGCTCCGCAGGGCAGGGTGCTGGCTAACAGCCAGTCGGGGTGACCCGCAGGAAAGTGCCACAGAAAAAAGACCGCCGATGACGGGTTCGCCCGCACAGGCAAGGGTGAAACGGTGCGGCAAGAGCGCACCAGCGGCCGGGGCGACCCGGCCGGCTCGGCAAACCCCACCCGGAGCAAGGCCAAGCGTGGGACATGGGCGGCCCGTCCGCTCCGAGAGGAGCAGTCCCCAGGTAGGCCGCTTAGATGGATGGCCACCGCTCCCGCAAGGGAGGCACAGAACCCCGCCTACAGGTCGGCTCACCGTCACCAGGGGAAACGTCGAGGACGTCGAGCAAGCAGAGCGGGGGGCCATCGGTAAACGGTCACGGCCAGTGCTCGGGTGCGGCAACGTGAACTGGTCGAGGCGCCCAATGATCCTCTGGATGCTGGCCTCACCGAACGAACGGCCGCTAGGAGTGAATGGTCCCCGTCGTGCTGCTCGGCAAGTAGCCCACACTCCCGCCACACGAGGCCGTGAAGCTGTGGATGCGCAAAGCGACCGACCACGGCCTGAACCGCCCCGGGTTTCCTGACTGCTCGGCTTATTGAGTAACCGCCTCGAAGGCGGGTTCCATCTGACGGTAGTAGGCAGCCTCGAACTCTGCCGGTGTGATGTAGCGGTTGTCGTCGGTGATCTGGCCGTGAAGTCGGCGGTGGTTGAACCAGTCGATGTAGCCAAGGGTCGCGAACTCGACGTCATCGAGCCCGCTCCACGGTCCCCGTGGATAGATCAGTTCCCACTTGAAGAGCCCGTTGAAGCTCTCGGCCATGGCGTTGTCGTAGCTGTCTAGTGCGGCAGGATTGTAGGCATGAAGCTCGGACCGACTGTCGCGCTGATCGGCTGTGGAATGTGGGGGCGGCACATTCTCCGAGACCTGGTGGAACTGGGCTGCGTTGTCCCCGTGGTGACCCATACTGAGGAGAGTCGCGCGCGCGCGGAAGATGGGGGTGCATCGGTCGTCGTCACCGTCATCGGTGACCTTCCCAAAGTCGATGGAGTCGTCGTCGCGACCCCCACCTCGTCCCACTTCGCGGTGGTCACCGAGGTGCTCGGTCTGGGCGTACCCGTCTTCGTGGAGAAACCGCTCTGCCAAGATGCCGACGAGGCCGATCGGGCGGCCAAACTGGGCGGAGAGCGACTTTTCGTGATGGACAAATGGCGTTATCACCCAGGCATCGAAGCTCTGCGCGACATCGCTACCAGCGGCGAGCTTGGACCGGTGGTCGGTTTGCGCTGCACGCGAGTTGGCTGGGGCCGCGTCCACGATGATGTCGATTCCGTTTTGGTGCTGGCACCCCACGACATCTCCATAGGGTTGGAAGTTCTCGGTCACATTCCGGAACCACGCAGTGCTGTTGCTGAGCGCAACGGTAATGGTCTGATCGCCATCCTCGGTGAGGCCCCATGGCTTGTCATCGAGGTTTCGACAAGCACGGTGGAGAGACGGCGTGAAACCCGACTCATCTGCGAGGGCGGAGTCGCGATCGTCGACAACAGCTGGAGCGACCAGTTGACCATCGCACGGCTGGGCTCATCGCCCAACGAACCGCAGATCACCAAACGTGCCATCTCTAACGAGCTACCACTTTTTCGAGAACTCCGATGCTTCGTCGAGCATTTGGCCGGCGGCCCACCGCCGCGAAGCAGTGCTCAGGAGGGCGCAACCAACGTGCGCGCCATCGCAAAGCTGCGGCAGATTGCTGACCGTGGAGTCATCGTGCCATGACGGTACGTGTGACCGTGGTCATTCCGACCCACGATCATGGCCTCGCGCACCTGGCGTACTCGGGAACGGGTTCGGCGCCTCCCGATGCTCGACCGTCTTCTCAGGAGCGTTATGCCGATTCGATTGCCGAAAGGAGTTCGCACAGCGGTGGAGCGGACGCGTCGCGCTCAGAGATGGTAGCTGTGTCCATCGGCCAGGTGATCTCGAGTTCCGGATCCGCCCAGTGACAGCCGAGTTCGTCCTCTGGATTCCAGAAATGGGAGACACCGTACAAGGCGATCGTCGGTTCATGAAAGTAGAACCCATGGGCCACACCAGGGGGGATTGAGAGCGCCTCGATTCGTTCGCCCGTCATCTCCACGGTTCCCGCCCACGAGCGAGACGAACCGCAGCGACGCAGGTCGCGCATGCCAATCGTCGCTCGACCTTTGATGATGATGAGGTAGTCAGAATGTGTGGCATGCACGTGAACGCCACGGAGAACGCCTGCATTGGATGAAACGACGTTCCACTGCACCGGATCGAAGCCCTGGGCCCACCCGACGCGGTACATCTCGGTGAGCACGCCACGTTCGTCGGAGTGCATCTCCAGCTGACGCAGGGCCGCTCCCCTGGGAAGGGAAACCGCGTCCTTGTTCGCGTTTGTCACTCGCCAGAGCATACGTGGCGATACGTTCCGGGACGAAAGATATGGAGGTGTTGCACCGGAGCGACCGGCGAGGCCGGACCTGGGGCAAGTGGGCGTGCGTGTGGGGCCAGGACGTGCCGGCACCCGGTGACCAGGTCGTCAGTCCGCCAGAACCTGCCCGAGCTCCTACTCGCGGAATGACAGAGCCACCCTTGGAAGTCACCCGCTGCCCGGCACGTGGGGCGCGCCGATAGCGGAGCATCTACAAGGTCGCTGAGCCGGTGCTCATGGACCTGCCGCGTCGAACGCATTGACAGGAGCCCCGAGGGGACCCGCCCATCATCCCTAGTTTCATCCCTAGTAATCGGGTCGGTTTGTCGTGGTGCAATGGTGTACCGGGACCTAAAAGCCCTGCTCAGCGCCACGCCACGCGACCCGACCCGCTTCTACTCCCTTACCTGGTTGAACCCGCCTACAGGTCGGCTCACCGCCAACCTGCGGCACATAGCCATTCGCCGACGCGGCGGATGGGCTGCGCGCGGATTCAAGTCAGCGGCGCTCCATGAACGACCCGGCAACGGCTGAGAACGCCAGCACGACTGCCCCAAGGGCGACAGCGGCGATTCCGTGTTTGGTTCTGTGGCTCGTGGAACCAGCGATGTGCCCCGGAAAGAAGGAAGGAAGCGATCCGGCCTTCACGGTGAAGTAGACGATTCCAACCGCAATGAGGGCGAGCCCTATTACGACCAGAACAGCTGTGACCAGCGTTCGCATACGACCGAGGTTAGCTGTAGCCGCCGCTAAAGCCAGGTCTCTAACACCCCGGCGCTTGTAGGCGACGCTGGTGTTCGTCTTGGTGAGGCCGTGCAGATGCTGAGCCGCCATCCGCGCATGGTGGCTGCGTCGCTCCGACCACGGCCAAAGTGAGCAGGCCGGTGAAGACAACTAGCGCCGGCCCAAATCCTCGAGCCATTGCACGCTATAGAAGGGTCGCACCCGCGACCTCGGCCGAGTGATTCAAACGGCTTATTGTGATGACGACAGGCAACGGCCGAGTACAAACCACCTTCGGACCAAGCGGGGTGTGCCCAGTGGCGAAGTTCGGGACGCGGGCGGTGGCGCTGCTCACTGCAGCGATGCTCACTGCGGGTTGCGGAGCATCGGCGGGCCCGAGCGCCTCGACGCGGCCTTCCATTCCCACCAGCAGCGCGCTTCCGCCATCAACGTCCATCACCCCGCCGATCCTCGATGCCTCAGCCGCGCCACCGTTCTACGAGGTCCAGACCGGGCGGGTGAAAGGGCTAGGAACGGTCCTGGTCGATGGGCAAGGGATGACCCTGTATCTGTTCGTGCCCGACAAGCGGTCAGGCCACTCCACCTGCTACAAGCTTTGCGCCCAGGGCTGGCCTCCCCTCCTCCTTCCCATCGGCGTGACCACGCCCGTCGCCGGTCGAGGCGTTAAGGCGTCCCTTCTCCGCACCACCCGTCGGAAAGGCGGGACGACACAGGTCACTTACAACCGGTGGCCGCTCTACCTATGGGTCGGGGACAGTGAGCCGGGCCAGGCCACCGGCCAGGGCATCAACAACCTGGGCGGGCTGTGGTATGTGCTCTCACCCGACGGTAACGCCATCACTGTGCACCCATAGCGAGAAGGATGGGCGGGTCCTTCGTGTGGGTGGGTAATCACGCGCCAGATGCCACGGGACGTCCCCAAGGGCCCATGCCCATGACCTGCCCCCGATAACGGGTCCA
>PLWZ01000030.1 GCA_003151235.1 Acidimicrobiaceae bacterium | reverse complement strand
TGGGCCTGGGAGCGCCGGTCGGTCTCCTACGTCGATCAGTGCCGGACCCTGACCGAGACCCGAGAGGTTCGACCGGAGCTCTTCGAATGCGGGGTCACGGTGTGTCGGGGAACCCTCATGCGCCTGGACCGGGGCTTCGCCGCCTTCTACCGACGTTGTCGCAGTGGGGAGACACCCGGCTACCCCCGTTTCAAGGCCGCGTCGCGCTTTGACTCGGTGCAGTGGGAGGACACCAAGGGCTGGGGGCTGGACACCGAGAACAAGCGATTGCACCTGCTCGGGATTGGACACGTGAAGCTCCGCATGCACCGGCCGCTCTGGGGGACACCCAAGGCGATCACGGTGTCGCGAGAGGGCCAGCGATGGTGGGTGAGCATTCGCTGTGCCGATGTCCCGACCCAACCGCTCCCTTCGACCGGCCAGTCGGTCGGGNNACCGATTGGTCGGTGCCCAACGGGCTTTGGCCACCAAGCAGCGGGGCTCGATGCACCGCCGTCGGGCCTGTGAGGCGGTGGGACGAGCCCAGCGAGGGTGGCCAACCAACGCCAGGACCTGGCCCACCAGCTCTCCCGACGTCTGGTGAACGACCACGACCTGATCGTGGTCGAGAACCTCAAGGTTGCTCACATGTCCCGTCGACCGAAACCGAGACCCAATGGAAAAGGAGGCTTCGACCCCAATGGAGCCCGGGCCAAGGCCGGGCTCAACCGTTCCATCGCCGATGCGGGGTGGGGCATGCTGCGCTCGATGCTCGTCTACAAAGCGGAAGATGCTGGTCGCGAGCTGATTGCAGTGGACCCCCGCCATACCTCCACCCGGTGTGCCTCTTGTGGGCATACCGAATCGGAGAACCGGGTCAGCCAGGCCATCTTTCGATGTCGGCGCTGTGGTCATAGAGACCATGCCGACGTCAATGCGGCTAGGAACATCCTTCGGGCCGGTAGGGCCCAACGGGCTTCGGCCCGTGCAGGCTCGGGAAACTGAGCCACTACCCCACTACTGGGCGGGTGGGGTCCGCGTCGCCGTGTCGTCGTGCGGCCTGCGGCCCATGGCGGCCGGCCACCAGTTCAATCGCCCGATCAGGGTGACCGTCGCAGGCACGAGCACGGTCCGCACGACGAAGGTATCGAGCAGGATGCCGACGGCCAGCCCGAACCCGACCGACTCGACGGAGCTCCCTCCGGGTTGCCGGGCCGAGATCACCGCGAAGACCGCGAAGGTCCCCGCCAGGACAAGCCCGGCCGAGGTCACGGTCGAGCCGGTGGCGCCGATGGCCTTCACCACCGCTTCGCGCAGCGGCAACCGGGCCGCCTCCTCCCGGATCCGCGACATGACCAAGATGTTGTAGTCCTCGCCGAGCGCCAGCAAGAAGATGAACATGAGGAACGGCAGGATGAAGGTCAGGCCGCCCTGGTGGGCGAAGTAGATGAACACGATCACCGCGAGCCCGAGCGAGGCCAGGTAGGAGATGACCACGCTCGCCAAGAGATACAGCGGCGCGACCAGGCTCCGCAGCACGAGGGCCAGGATGATCCCGATCACGACGACCGCGATGGGCACGATGTGCTTCAGGTCACGGTCCGAGATCGAACTCACGTCGCTCAGCGCGGGGGCCTCCCCGGCCACACCGCTCTTCGTGGCGCCGACGGCGCGTGCCACGCCGGCGAACGCACTGCGGACGGCCGGGATCGCGTTGATCGCCGCGCTGGTCGTGGCGTCGCCTACCTTCAGCCCGGCCTCCCATTGGACGGTCGTCCCCGCGCCGCTGATGAACCGCGCCGTGGCGCGGTAGCTGTTGTAGAGCGCCACCGGTACGCCGGTCCCGGCCGGTTCGGCCGCCGGCACCTCGAGCGCCGGGCCGAGCTGGTTGTGCAACGACGTCAGCTCCGACGGGGTGATCGGGTTGCCATTGGGGTCGAGTGGTCCGATCAGCTTCGAAAACTGGCCCGTCGCCCGTAGCAACTGGGTCGCCTTCACCAGCCGGCTCGGGTCCGAGAACGCCGATTCGGGCAGGGCCATGATCAGGTTCGTCGGGTTCGCGGTGGCCTCGGGGAAGTGCTTCTGGAACGCCGCGTTGCCTGCCGCGGCACTCGTCCCCGGTGGAGCGGTCAGCGTCCCGCCGAAACCTCCGGGCTTGTAACCGATGACCGCGATGGCGAGGGCACCGAAGACGAGGACGCCGATCATGAGCGACAGCACCGGCCGCTGGATGAGCCGCGCCGCAGTGCGACCCCACAAGCCTCCCCGTACGTCTTGCTGCGTCAGCTTGAACGGCCAGAAGGTCGCCCGCCCGACGATCGCGAGCAGGGCCGGCAGCAGGGTCAACCCGGCCAGCAGCATCACGGCGATGCCGACGGCCAACGGGGGCCCGAGGTCCTTGTAGAGGCCGAAGTCGGCCAAGGACAGGCTGAGCAGGGCCAGGATCACCGTCGAGGCCGAGCCGGCGATCGACTCCCCCACCCGGGACACCGCGATCTCGACGGCCTCGTGGCCGGTGCGCCCGGCTTGGAGCTCCTCGCGCACCCGGAAGACGAGGAACAGGCCGTAGTCGGTTCCCGCACCCAATATGAGGACGATCAAGAGCAGCTGGGTGATCGACGACACCTTCAACCCGACCGAACCCAACCCGCCGATCAACGCCCCGGCGAGCTGCAGGACGATGGCGGCGGGCAACAAGGTGAGGAGGGGGGCCACGACCGAGCGGAAGATGAAGACGAGCAGGATGATGATCAGCAATAGGGAGGCCAGCTGGGTTTCCTTGCCCTGCTTGTCCGACTGGGCCTGGTTGGCCACCGCCGTGGCCTCCTGTCCGGCGAAGTGCACATGAAGATCGCTCGGCACCGACGTCTCGTTGACGACCACCTGCATCTTGTCAACGAGCGTCTTGAGTGACGGGATGTCGTTCGGGGAATCCCTGGACAGCACCAGCACCTGTGCGGCCTGGCGGTCGGGCGAGACACCGGCGAACTGGACGAGGTCGACGGTCGGGACCTTGCGCAACGCCGTCGCAAGCGACTGGGCGGCCGAGAGATCCGACGCGCTCAGCGTCCCGCCCGAGGAGACGAACACGACCTGGACGAGCGACTGGTCGGACGGCCCGGTCAACGGCTCGGCGAGGTCGGCGGCCTGGTTGCTCGGGGCGCTGGCCGGCAGGAACGCGCTGTTGTTGTTGTTGACTTCGCTGCCGAGGCTTGGCAGGGCGTGAACGGCCGCGCCGGTGCCGACGAGCCAGAACACGACGATCAGCCAACGGAACCTGACCACGCCACGTCCGAGCGCACGAAAGATTGCGTCTACCAAGCCGGGTCTCCTAGGAAGCTGGCCGAGCTGGCGAAATCGGGCGTCGGCGCGGGATCAAGCGTGATGCCCGGTACGCCCCGCCCGCAATTCCGCGAAGCTGGCCCGAGCGACCAACACAGGCAGTATTGCGGACCCAAGGAGGGCCCATGCGCACCCGTCTGACCGAACTCCTCGACATCGAACACCCCGTGATGCTGGCCGGCATGGGCGGCGTCTCCTACGCGCCCCTGGTGGCGGCCGTTTCCGCCGCCGGTGGCTTCGGGTGCCTCGGCGCCTCCACCATGTCGGCGGAGATGCTGATCTCCGAGATGGCGGCGGTCCGGGCTGTGACCGATCGGCCGTTCGGGGTCGACCTGCTGGCGGTCATGGGCGACGAGCTGGTCCGTCGGGTCCAGGTGCTGATCGACGGCGGGGCAAGCCTCTTCGTGGCCGGCCTCGGGGTCCCGACCGACGCGGTCGACCTGTGCCACAAGCATGGCGTCCTCGTGGCGAGCATGTGCGGAAAGGTGCTCCACGCGGAGCGGGCGGTGGCGTCGGGTTGCGACCTCGTGGTCGCCCAGGGCACCGAGGCGGGCGGCCACACCGGCCAGGTGGCCACGATGCCGCTCGTCCCCCAGGTCGTCGACGCGGTCGGTGACAAGGTCCCGGTCGTCGCAGCCGGAGGCATCTTCGACGGGCGGGGCCTCGCCGCCGCGCTGGCCCTCGGCGCGGACGGCATCTGGGTCGGCACCCGCTTCATCGCGACCCCCGAGGCCCGGAGCGTGGCCGGCTACAAGGAGGCGCTGCTCGCGGCCGGCGAGGACGGGACGCTGATCACGAGGGCGTACTCCGGCAAGCCGATGCGGGTGCTGCGCAACGACTACACGAACCACTTCGTCGAGCATCCCGACGAGATCGAGCCGTTCCCCACCCAGCTCATCCATGCGATGGGCGCCAATGCCTGGCATCTCGGCGGCGACGAGGGCACCGAAGGCATCGATCAGGCGAAGGAAGGGTTCCCGGCCGGCCAAGGCGTCGGCGGCATCGACGATCTGGTCCCGTCCGGAGAGCTCGTCGCCCGATTCGTCGCCGAGGCGGATGCGGCGATGGCCAAGATGGCCGCGGCCTCGGGTAGCTAAGAGTCCGAACCGCCGAGCACGCCGATCGGGCACGACACGCCGGTCCCGCCGAGTCCGCAGTAGCCGTTGGGATTGGCCGCCAGATACTGCTGGTGGTACTCCTCGGCGTAGAAGAACGGGCCCCCCGAGGCGAATTCGCTCGTGATCTCGCCGAACCCCGCTTCGCCGAGCCGTTCTTCGAAGGCCTTCTTCACCTCGGCCGCCTCGGTGGCCTGATCGCTCGACCGGAAATAAATCGCCGACCGGTACTGGGTGCCGACGTCGTTGCCCTGGCGCATGCCCTGTGTCGGGTCATGGCTCTCAAAGAACTTGCCGACGAGTTGGCGGTAGCTGATCTTGCTCGGATCGAACACCACCAGCACGGATTCGGAATGGCCGGTCCGCCCGCTGCAGACCTCTTCATAGGTCGGGTTGGGCGTGAAACCACCCGCGTACCCGACCGCCGTCGTGTACACCCCGTCGAGCTGCCAGAAGATGCGTTCGGCGCCCCAGAAACAGCCGAGCGCGAACACCGCCTGCTCGAGGCCCGTCGGGAACGGGGGGGCCATCGGCGTACCCAACACCCGGTGACGACCCGGCGACATGATGGCATTGGACCGACCGGGGAGCGCCCTCGACGCGTCGATCATCTCGCTCTTGTGACTTGAGAAAATTCCCATGTCGACCTCCGGGTCACCGTCCAGAGAACTGGACGCGTTTGCTAAGCGACGACGACGCCCTTCCAGAAGGCGAAACGGTCCTTGATCTCCTTGGCGGCGTCCTTCGGGTCGGGGTAGAACCACGCCCCGTCGGCGGCCCGCTCACCGTTCACGACGACGTCCTTGTAGCTGGCCAGCCCCTTCCAGGAACAGGCCGTGTGGTTGTCGCTCGGCGCGAGGTACTCGGACTTCACGGCCTCGGGCGGGAAGTAGTGGTTGCCCTCGACGACCACGGTTTCGTCGCTCTCGGCGACCACCGTTCCATTGAAAGTGGCCCGAATCGTCATACGCGGGAGCCTATCTGGAACAAAACGCAGATCGTCCCCGCCCACCAGGGGGTTTTCGATCGGAATTCGCGGTGGTGCGGCACAGTTTTGGGGGCTACGACGCTACGGTTGTTCCGAGACACTCGAATCCCGACGATCCAGGCGACCCCTGGAGTGATCCGCCGGGACGCCGAAGAGGTGCGCCAATGGCCACAATCGACCCCGAGGTCCGTTCCTCCCTGTTGGAGCAGCGCTACACGGACGTCCGGGAGCACACCGAAGACCTGGCCGCGCCCCTCTCCCCCGAGGACCAGATGGTTCAGTCGATGCCCGACGTCAGCCCGACCAAGTGGCACCGGGGTCACACGACATGGTTCTTCGAGACCTTCGTGCTGCCCCGCCAGAACGCCGACTACAGCCCCTTCCATCCGGCCTTCGGGTACATCTTCAACTCGTACTACGAGGCCATCGGCTCGCGGCACCCCCGTGACCAGCGTGGATTGATATCGCGACCGGGCGTCGGTGAGGTGGCCGACTACCGAAGCCACGTCGACAAGGCGATGGCCGAGCTGTTCGACTCTCGGTCGGATGATCAAACGCTCTCGTTGGTCGAGCTCGGCCTGCATCACGAGCAACAGCACCAAGAGCTGCTCCTCATGGACATCAAGCATGTGCTGTCGTGCAACCCGCTCCTCCCCGAATACCGCCCGAGCGACGAGCCGTTCGCTGCGGTGTCCAACAGGCTCGGCTGGGCCGAGCACCCGGGCGGCCAGGTCGAGGTTGGCCACACGGGATTCGGGTTCGGGTTCGACAACGAGTTCCCGCGTCACCGGGCCCTGCTGACCCCCTTCGCACTGGCCGACCGCCTCGTGACCTGTGGCGAATGGATCGAGTTCATGGAGGACGGGGGCTACAGCCGACCCGAGCTGTGGCTGTCCGACGGCTGGGCCAGCGTGAACCAGCAGGGCTTGGACTCACCGCTCTACTGGTCCCGGGAAGACGGTGGCTGGCGCGTCTTCACGCTCTTCGGCTCGCGGCCGGTCGTGGAAAGCGAGCCCGTCTGCCATGTCAGTTACTACGAGGCCGACGCCTACGCGCACTGGACCGGGCTCCGCCTCCCCACCGAGACCGAGTGGGAGGTCATCGCGGCGCAGATCGCACCCGATCTCGGCGGCTGCTCCCATCTCCACCCGGTGCCCGACGATCGGGTCCTCGGCGACCTTTTCGGTGAGGTATGGCAATGGACGGCCGGTGCGTACAGCCCGTATCCGGGGTTCCGGGCCGCGCCGGGGGCCGTCGGCGAGTACAACGGGAAATTCATGGTGAACCAGCATGTGCTCCGGGGCGGCGCCTGCGTCACGCCCGACGGCCACACTCGGGCCACCTACCGGAACTTCTTCCACCCGGGTTCGCGCTGGGCGTTCAGCGGGCTTCGACTGGCTCGCGACAACTAGTCCACCAGCCCAGCCGGACCACTCGATCACCCCTTCGGAGCTGTTCATGACCCGATCCACCCTCACCGTCGACGTCTTCTTGACCGCGGCACAGCTGCGCAGCGCGCTCGAGGACGACGTGCGGCACGGACTGACGACACGGCCGAAATCGATCCCGCCCCTCTGGTTCTATGACGAGAACGGCAGCCGCCTGTTCGAGGACATCACCCGGCTTCCCGAGTACTACCCGACCCGTGCCGAGCGACGCATGCTGATCGAGCACGCCGGCGAGATCGCACGTCTGGCCGAGGCGGACACGCTGGTCGAGCTCGGCGCCGGCGCCTGCGACAAGACGAGGCTCCTGCTCGACGCGATGCGATCGTCGGGCCCGCTCAACCGCTACATCCCCTTCGATGTGAGCGACGAATTCCTGCGGGAGGCCGCAGCCGGGCTGCTCGACGAGTACGAGGGCCTCTCGGTCCATGCGGTGGTCGGCGATTTCCGCCAGCACCTGAACCAGGTCCCCGTCGACGGGCGCCGTCTGGTGGCCTTCTTGGGCGGGACGATAGGCAACCTGGTCCCGCTCGATCGCCAACGGTTCCTCTTCGACCTCAACTGCACCATGGGTCAACAGGATCACCTGTTGCTCGGCGTCGACCTGGTGAAGGACCGGGACACGATCGTCGCCGCGTACGACGACAGTGCGGGCGTGACCGCGGCGTTCAACCGCAACGTCCTCAGCGTGATCAACAACGAGCTCGGCGCAAACTTCGATCCGGATGCGTTCGACCATGTGGCGCTCTGGAATGAGGACGACCGATGGATCGAGATGCGCCTGCGGTCCACGTCTGACCAGGAGGTCCGCGTCGCCGAGCTGGATCTCGACGTCCGGTTCGAAAAGGGCGAGGACCTGCTCACCGAGATCAGTGCGAAGTTCGACCCGACCCAGCTCGAGAACGAGTTGTTGGGGTCCGACTTCGTCGTGGACGCGATGTGGGGTGCCGACGACGGCGAGTTCCTCCTCGCCCTCGCACACCCGTACTGCTGACCGACAGCGTGCCGGTGCCGGCGAAATAGCTTGGACCCGTGATCGACCCCGAGACCAAGGACTGGACCTGGGTGCTCGACCGGCCGTGCGCCGACTGCGGCTTCGACCCGGGCGCCCAATCGGTGGCGGCCGTACCCGACCTGCTCCGCCAGAACGCGATGGCCTGGGACGAGCTGGTGAGCGAGGGCGTCGTGCGGTCGGGCCGATCCGACCCGTTGCGGTGGTCGTCCCTCGAATATCTCTGCCATGTACGCGACGCATTCGGCCACCTCGATCGCCGGTTGGCTCTCATGGTGTCCGAGGAGGATCCGGAGTTCCCCTATTGGGACCAGGACACCTGTGCGGTCGAAAACCGCTATGACGACCAGGAACCCGGGACCGTCGTCGCGCAGCTGAGCGTTGCCGCCGAGGCGCTGGCCAGCCGGATCGGCGACCTGCCCGAGTCGGCGCTGACGCGGACCGGGCGGCGCGACGACGGCGCGCCCTTCACCGTCGCGTCGATCTCGCTGTATGCGCTGCACGAAGCCGACCACCACCTCGCAGACGTCACACAGCTCCCCGCCTGAAACCTCCACGGCTCCGCGAACGGGCCGGGCGACTACTTGTGGGGCGATAGGGCGATGCCGGCGTCGGGCGAAGCCACGTGGAAGGTGAAGCTCTCTTCCAGGTACAGGTGGACCCGGTCGGCGTCGTGATGGTCGTAGCCGATGGCCAGATCCTCGCCCGACTCGAACGCGAAGTCCCCGCCGCGCTGGCTGAGCACGACCGCGCCCTCGACACCGGGTGCCCACACGATGGGGCCGCCGAGGATCTGGCGCAGGTGGTCGAAGACGAGGATCCCGCCGTGCTCGGTCGTCTCGACCACCCCGGTGTACTCGTCGGGTCCGAGGGCGAGCCCGTACGGGCCCTGGACGCCGGCGTCGAGGAGCACCTTGACCGCTCGGGCGACGGCGCTCGGATAGCTCGCATAGTCGCCCGACAGGGCGACCGCCTTGTGCGGCGACGCCTCGGTTACCCCGACGATCTCGGCCGCCGACCAGCCGTGGAACACCGCCATGTTCTCCGCACGGGCGATCTGGCGGGCCGCTTGATCGAGCTCGTCCAGATCGATGTCGGGCGCTCCCCGATCTGCGGCCAGCAGCTCGTCACGTCCGACGGAGAACGCGGCGCGGAGCTCAACCAGCGGCAGCACGCGACGTTGCTTCGCCGTCAGCCGATCGGTCGGTGTCGACGAGAGCTCGACCGTCCGGCCGAGGTTCTTCGCCGAGTGGTCCCACCCGAGCGGCCCCACGAACTCGACCAACTTTCGGGCCGCCAACGCCGGCACGAGGTGCCGGCGCCCCTCGTCGTCGATCTCCTTCCACGCCGCCTCGGTGATCGGGGCGTGCCGCCTCATGAGGTGATTCATTGCGCGTCCTCCCGGAGACTGCCGATCCCGAGCGAGCCCGAGATGGACTGCGGAGCCGGCTCGGACCCCTCCTTCGACCCCTCGGCCTCGGTCTCGACCTCGGTCACCGGCGCCGTCGTGAAGAGATAGGTGCGCAGATTGGAGTCGAGCACCGCGTCGCGGCGTCGGAGCCACTCGAGCGTCATGACCGCGTGCTCCTTCTCCTCGTCCCGGTTGTGGGCGAGGATCGCCGCGAGCTCGGGATCGGTCGCTGCGGCGACCCGCTGGTCGTACCAGTCGATCGCCTCGAGCTCTTCTTGCAGGGAGACGATCGCCCGGTGACGGTCGATTGTCTCGGGGGACAGCAGATCCGCGGGCTCGTGCAGCCCGGCGCTCTCAGCCATGGAGTTTGCTCCTTTCCGATGGCGCGCCACCGGGTCCCGCCGTCGGGGCCAGCAGCCGGCCGAAGTCGGACTTCTGACCGGCTTTCACGGTACCAGCGGCCCTCAGATGCTCACTCTCCCGGTGCAGATACCCTGCCAGGGGTGCCATCGAACCTCGCCGCCGGCCCGCTGGCCCACCCAGTCCCATGAGCCGCATGCAGGAGGCCGCCCGTTTCGCCGACCGGCACCAGCAAGGGAGCCCCGTGCTCGGCTTCCTCTACGGGGTGGTCAAGAAGTATGGAGACGATCGGGGCGGCCAGCTGTCCGCCCTCGTCGCCTACTACGGCTTCCTGTCCCTGTTCCCCCTGCTCTTGGTCCTGGTCACGGTGCTCGGCATCGTCGCCGGGTCGAGCTCGTCGCTGACCCATCGGATCGAGCACTCCGCCCTCTCCCAGTTCCCGGTGATCGGCTCCGGCTCCAAGGGCTCGCTCGTCAACAACATCCACGCGCTGCACAACAACAGCGTGATCGGGCTGGTGGTCGGCATCCTCGGGCTGGTGTGGGGGTCGCAGGGGGCGAGCCAGATCGGTCAGTTCGCGATGGCGCAGTTGTGGAACATCCCGGGCGTCCACCGCCCGAAGTTCCTCAACCGATTGCAGCGCACTGCAGCCCTGATCGTCGTCCTCGGCCTGTTCCTCGTGCTCGGCACGGCCCTGGCCGGGATCGCGAGTGCGGCCGGGCAATCGGGCCTCATCCGGGCCGGGGGCGAGATCGGCTCGCTGCTCGTGAACTGCGTCTTGTACCTGCTGGCGTTCCGGGTGCTGACGCCCAAGCAGGTGAACATGAAGGACCTGGTCCCCGGCGCGCTGGCCGGCGGCGTGGCGTGGACGGCGCTCCAGGTCGGCGGCACGCTGCTCATCGCGCATCAGCTGCGCCACACCAGCCAGGTCTACGGCACCTTCGCCATCGTCCTCGGGCTGATCGGCTGGATCTACCTCGGAGCCATGGTGACCATGTACGCCGCCGAGGCCAACGTCGTGTGGGCACGCCGGCTCTGGCCGCGTTCGCTGGTCCAGCCGCCTCTCACGGCGGCCGACCAGCGCGTCCTCGCCGCGATCACCGAGCAGAACGTCCGGCGACCCGAACAGCGCGTGAGCGTCCATTTCGACGAGAGCCGATTGGCCGAGCCGCCGGGGGGAGACGGCTCGGCCGACCGGTAACGCTCAGGCGACCTCGGAGAGCCCGCCTTGCGCGCCGAGCGCGACGGTCAAGATATCCCCGTCTGCGTCCAGCCCGAGCACCGGGCGAAGGACGTCCTCGACCCGCTCGGCCAGATGGAACGTCATCTGATCGCGGACCTCGTCGGGGACGTCTTCTAGGTCCGGGCCGTTGCGGGCCGGGAGCACCACTTCGGTCAACCCCGAGCGATAGGCGGCCAACACCTTCTGTCGGACCCCGCCGATCGGCAGCACCCGGCCCCGGAGTGTCACCTCGCCGGTCATGCCGACCACACCGCGAACCGGGATGCCCCGGAGCAGGCTGACCAGCGCCGAGGTGATGGTGACCCCGGCGGACGGCCCGTCCTTGGGCACCGCGCCCGCCGGGACGTGCACGTGGAAGCGCTTGCCGGCGAACGCAGCCGGGTCGATGCCGAGCTTGGCTGCGTGCGACCGCACGAACGAGAGCGCGATCTCGGCCGACTCCTTCATGACGTCACCCAGCTGCCCGGTGAGCGTCAGGCCCTCGGGCCCGTCGGACGAGCTCGCCTCGACGAAGAGCACGTCCCCGCCGGCTCCGGTGACGGCCAGTCCGGTCGCGACGCCGGCCACCGACTCGCGGTCCGCCGGCTCATAGAAGAAGCGGGGACGGCCGAGCCAACCCCGGACGTCGTCGCGCTCGACCGTGACCGGCGGGGTCTCCTCCCCGGCGACGAACTTGGTCGCGATCTTGCGCATCAACCTCCCGAGCTCGCGCTCGAGTGACCGCACGCCGGCCTCGCGGGTGTAGTCCGACACCACCGCAGCGAGCACGTCGTCGGTGACGACGACCTCGTCCTCTTGGAGCCCGGCCCGGTTGGCCTGGCGATGCAAGAGGTGGTGCCGCGCGATGGCGACCTTCTCGTTGTCGGTGTAGCCGTCGAGACGGATCACCTCCATCCGGTCGAGCAACGGCCCGGGGATGGTATCGATCACGTTCGCCGTCGCGATGAACAGCACCCGCGACAGATCGAGGTCGACCTCCAGGTAATGGTCTCGGAACGTGTGGTTCTGCGCCGGGTCGAGGACCTCGAGCAACGCCGAGGCCGGGTCGCCCCGGAAGTCCGCGCCGATCTTGTCGACCTCGTCCAAGAGGAGCACCGGGTTCATCGTCCCGGCCTCCCGCAGCGCCCGAACCAGGCGGCCCGGCTGCGCGCCGACGTAGGTGCGCCGGTGCCCGCGGATCTCGGCCTCATCTCTGATCCCACCCAGCGCGACCCGGACGAACTTGCGCCCGAGGGCCCGGGCGACCGACTCCCCGAGCGAGGTCTTTCCTACCCCCGGCGGTCCGACCAGGGCCAGGATCGCCCCGGCGCCGCGGCCGTCCACCGGGACGAGCCCCCGTTCGGACTGGAGCTTGCGCACCGACAGGTGCTGAAGGATGCGCTCCTTCACATCGGCCAACCCGTCGTGGTCCTCGTCGAGGATCGCCGCGGCCGCCGGAACGTCGAGCCGATCCTCGGACTCGATGCCCCAGGGGATCTCGAACACCGTGTCGAGCCACGTCCGGATCCAGCCGTGCTCGGGGCTCTGCTCGCTGGTCCGCTCGAGCTTGTCGATCTCGCGCTCTATCGCCTCTCTCACCTTCTCCGGCATGGCCGTCGACGCGACCCGGGCCCGGTAGTCGTCGGGTGCGCCTTCCTCGGCGCCGCCCAGTTGGCCGAGCTCCTTGCGGATCGATTCGAGCTGGCGGCGGAGCAGGAACTCGCGCTGGGACTTCTCCATCCCCGCTTCCACGTCGTTCTTGATCCGCTCCCGGAGGCTGAGCTCCCCGAGGGTGTCCTTGGCCCACGCCAGGACGAGCGACAAGCGCTCGGTGACGTCGAGGGTCTCGAGGACCTGGACCTTCTGGGCCAGCGTCAGGTCGGGCGAGTACCCGGCCAGGTCGGCCATCCGGGCGGGCTCGGTGACCTCGCGCAACTGGGCCGCCATCCGACCGGCACCCCTGCTGAGCAGGATGTTCTCGAGGACGGCCCGGTATTCGCGGGCGAGCCCGATGGCCCGGTCGTCCGGTTCGCGCTCCTCAACCAGCTCGGCCTCCACCCAGAGGGCCTCGCCGGTGCCCGGCACGCCGGTGCCGATCAGCGCCCGGCTCTGCCCGGCCACGACCAGCGCCGGCAGCCCGCCCGGCAGCTCGCCGCGCTCGACAACCTCGGCCACCACGCCGACCGAGCCATAGCGGCCGTCGATGTGGGGCACGAGCAGCAGGTTGCCGCCCGAGGTCCCGACGACGTCTGCGGCCGCCTTGGCCTCGTCGGTCTCGAGCCCGATCGTGAAGACCATCCCCGGCAGCATCACCCCGGAGCGCAGGGGCAGCACCGGAAGGGTCAGGGTCTCTGTCGTCACGTCTCCTCCGTTCAGAAGGTGAACCCGAAACGGAACCGGGGTTCACCCTGTGATTGGAAAACGTGGAGCGGGGTCGACCTATTCCGCCCGAAGCTGGCGGGCCGCTGAGCTGGGACGACTCAGCCGGCCGGCTGGTAGACCTCGGCCTCCCAGCTCCCGGTCGTCGGCGCCGTGCAGAGGTGCCCACCGGCTGCGAGCGCCCACCGCAGGACCTCGCCATCGTCGGCGGTGGTCGGGATTCGCACCACCAGGCCGCGTCTCGGGTGGTCGCCGGACACCCGCCAGCCCGGCGGGATCCCGAGCCCGGCGGCCACCAGGTCGGGCAGCACCTTGGTTCCCCGGGCGTGCATGATGCCGACGGTCACCTCGTCGAACGCGTGGCGGCCCTTGCCCGGTGGCATCCATGTGCACATGGACACCGGTGCCTGGGCGGACCCGAAGATGGCGAAGAGCCCCGGGGCCTCCACCGGCTCGCTCGGCGTGTCCACGCCCGGCAGCAGGTTCAACCACCCGTCCCGGTGAGCGGCCAGCCACCCCACGACCTCGAGCAACCTCGTGAGATCGGCGGGGTCGAACTCGAAGCGGTCGACCGTGCGGGGCGCCCGCAGCGGACTCACAAGAGTTGGACCTCCAAGAGCAGCGCGACCGCGGCGGCCCCGTCGCCCAACTGCGACAGCGTGATGGAGTTGGGTCGGAGCCGGCTGAACGGTGTCTCCGGCGCGGCGGTCATAACGCCCGCGTCGATCGGGTACTCGAAGCTGTCGCCGTGCCCGATGATCTCCTGGGCCTTCTTGGTCGTGAGGAACTGGACGAACCTGGTGGCGTCCGCCCGGTGCTGGCTGGACGCCAGCACGGCGGCTCCGGATACGTCGATCACGTACCCAGGATCGCGCGGTGCGAAGGTCGTGATGACCGCGTGCATCGCCGAGGCCCCGATCTCGGCCCGCAGCCGGTACCAGTAGTACTGGTTGATGACCCCGATCGCGACCTGCCCACGGTTGACCTCGCTCACGATGGTCTCGTTGTCGGGGTAGATGTGGCCGGCCGCGTTGGCCTTCATCCCCTCGAGCCAGGCCACCGTCGCAGCCTTGCCCTTGGCCCGGAGGACCGAGGTGACGATGGGCTGGAAGTCGGTCTCACCGGGGGCCAGCGCCAGCAGGCCCCTGTAGCGGGGCTCGGCGAGCTGCAGAACCGAGGTCGGCAGGTCACTCGCCTTCAGGAGGGCGGGGTTGTAGACGATCACGCCGACCCGCGCCGAGATCCCCACCCAGTCCCCCTGCGCCGAGTTGTAGCGGGCCTCCGTCGTCGTCCGCACGCTGGTGTCCAGGTGGGCCAGGAGGTGCTTGTTCTGCAGGTACGCGAGGGCGGGGGTGTTCTCGGTGAACAACACGTCGGCCGGGGAGCGGCCCCCCTCGGTCACGATCTGGTCGGCCAGGACCGACTCGTCGTCGGTGTGCACCAAGACGTCGATGCCGGTCTGCGCCTCGAAGGCCTGGACCAGCGCGTCGGTGGTCTGGACGTGCTGGCCGTTGTAGAGGGTGATGGTGGCCCCACCGCCGCCGCCCGACCCGCCGCAAGCGGCGAGCCCGGCCGCCGCAAGGGCGACCAGCCCCGACACGACCAGGCTCCGGCGGAGCCTCGAACGGGTCGCTCGCGCAGATGTCCCCCAATACGTTCGGGCAGCCATCATCCAAATATTAGGAATCCCTAACTTGGGTGCCAAGTCCGGTAGTGGGGCACCTTGATTTGTCACAACCGCAATCCAGGCTCTATCCAGCATCAACCGTCGGTCCCTCGGTAGGAGGGGGCGTGAAACTGCTCTCCGGAGCTTCCGACGTAAAGCTCAATGTACGCGGAGGGTTGAAAATGACCCACTACCCCAAGTCCGGGTTCGTCCCGGGAGGGTCGCCCAGGCGCACAGGGGCCGTGCCCGGTATCGTTCCCACACAAAAGTTTTTGGGTCGGCCGTACCGGCTCGGCGGGCACCGTGATCGGGGCCCGATAAGGGGGAGGGACAACATGTTCACCAGCCATCGGTCCGGACGCCAACGGCGCCATACCGGCTTGGTCCGCACCGGCATAACGGTGCTCGTCGCCATGAGCGCCCTGGCGCTGTCGGGGGTCGCGGCAGGTTCGACCAGCGGGGTCGTCCTCTCGAAGTCCGGTCCCGCAGGCGAGGGCCCCTACCCCTACAAGTACCCGGCCTCGGGCACGACCCAGGTCGGATCGGGCACCACCATCGGCGGGACGAAGTGCACCGCGGGGACCCCACAGGTCCCCTCCCCCTACGCCGTGCCCTGTATCGCGCATTTCACCGGCAACAACGGCGGCGCGACCTATGACGGCGTGAGCTCCACCACCATCACGTTGGCGCAGCGGGCCTTCGCGTCGACCGCCAACAGCCAGCAGATCCAGGCCCAGGCCACGGCGGCCGGCGTGGCCTCGCCCCAGGTTCAGGACCAGGTCGAGCAGGTCTTCTTGAACTACTTCAACAAGGCCTACGACCTCTACGGCCGCCACGTCGTCATCCAGTCGGTGCCCGCCACCGGCAACGCCACCACCGAGGCGCTCAACGAGGGTCAGACCCAGGCGTGTGCCGACGCGGCGACGATCTCCCAGCAGGTCCACGCGTTCGCCGAGGACGGCATCGCGACCAACTTCCAGGCCGGTGGCTCGGGACCGTTCTCCCAGTGCGCCGCCCAGGACAAGCTGGTCGAGTTCGGCGGGGACGCCTACTTCGACGAGGCCACGTTCGCCTCGGAGAACCCGTACGTCTGGTCGACCACCCAGAACTGCACCACCGGCTCGGACGCCGAGTCCGAGGTCGAGGGCACGATGCTGGCCAATAAGAAGGCCATCTACGCCGGCGAGGCAGATCTGAGAAACAAGGTCCGCAAGTTCGGCACGTACGTGCCCAACGTGCCCGCCTACCTCAACTGCACGAAGAACGCCACGAAGCTGCTCGAGACCAAGTACCACGTGAAGGCGTCGGACCTCACCAAGTTCACCTACGGGCTCGACATCTCGACGTTCAACGCGTCGACGCAGCAGGCCATCGTCCAGTTCAAGGCGGCCGGGGTGACGACGGTGGTGCTGGCCTGTGACCCGTTCTCGGCCGGCCTGTTGACCAAGGCCGCGGCGGCCCAGAACTACTACCCGGAGTGGTTCACCATCGGCACCGCGCTGACCGACGAGGACCCGTCGCCGCAGACCTACGACGACCTGAGCGAGGTCACCGGACACCTGTTCGGAATGAGCGAGCTGTCGCCATCGACCTACACCACCGGCCCGACGTCGCTCGCCGGCAAGCTCTACCAGAAGCTCACCGGCCACACGATCCCGAAGGAGACCGACGGCTTCTACTCGCAGCTCGTCGAGATCTTCGACGCCCTGCAGGCAGCCGGACCGGACCTCACCCCCCAGAACATGGCCCGGGGCCTCCATGCGATCCCGACCTTGGGGGCTCCCCTGTACCAGTACGGGCAGTGGAGCTGGAACATCGGCCCGAGCGGGAAACCGGGCACCGGTACCCACACCGCCGGCATCGACGCGCGCTTCATCTGGTACAACGCCACCGCGATCTCGCCGCTCAACGGATTGAAGGGCACCTACATCCAGGCGTTCGGAGGCAAGCGGTTCACCCTCGGCGAATGGCCGACAAAACTGCCGCCGATGTTCACCTCGGGCTGAGCGCCACACTCCGAACGCGACACCCGCCGCCCCTTGATCACCGAGGGGCGGCGGGTGGATCGCACCAGGTCCACATCAGAAGACTGTTGAACAAAGCATGTCCCAGGCGTAGGTCGGCCTCGCAGGCTCAGAACATGTCTGACGACACGAAGAGGGTTGAAGTCGGTCACCCAGGTGGGCCCTGCCCGAAGAGCGGTCCCTTTTGACGGTCTGAGCTTGCGCGTCCGCGCTCAGACCGACCTGAGCTGCCATGTTCCGTTGTAGGCGAGCCCGAGGTTGACCAGTTTTCTGAGATTGTGGAGTCGACCAGACAGATCCATTGAGCTGCAAAGTATGGCGAAAACGCTAGATTTAGCAGTTCTATGAGGTAAATAGAGCTGCAAAGTATGGCTATATCGCTATATAATGAAGATATATGGTGCACGTGGCGACGATTGAACTCCTTGCCAACCTGGCCGAGGATCAGTGGGGCCTCGTGACGCGCCAACAAGCGGAGGGCGCGGGCCTGGCCTGGACGACCGTCGCACGCCTGGCGTCCGACAGGTCGGCGCTCGAACGGGTCGCACACGGGGTATATCGGCTGCGGGGATCACCACCGACCGACCACCTGGAACTTCGGGCGGCCTGGATGCAACTCGCACCCAACACGCCGGTATGGGAGCGCACACCGGAGCAGGGCGTGGTGTCGCACCGCTCCGCCGCCTCCGTCTTTCGACTGGGCGACCTTACGGCCGAACGCCATGAGTTCATCCTCCCCCGACGCCGCCAGTCTCGCCGCGCGAACGTGAGATTCCATCGAGGTCATCTCGACCGTGGAAACTGGGTCAATCTCGGCGGACTGTTGGTCACCCGTCCAGCGAGGATCGCAGCCGACCTGCTCGCGGACGGCGAAGAGCCGGATGCTGTCGCCCCGATGGTTGCCCAGGCGCTTCGAGAGATCAAGGACTATCCGGGTACGGTCGCCGACGCCATCGCACCACTTGCCCCTCGGTTCGGACTGCGCCGAAACGACGGTCTCGGCCTGCTTCGATGGCTCCTTGAACTGGCGCCGGACCGTGACGTGCCCCAGTGGCTCGATGAGGCGCGCGCCCACATTAATCGGGCGCGATCCGCAAAAAACGATGACCCGGCGATGAGCAAGACGAGATCGTCTGACCGAGGGCGTGCGATATGACTGCCGAGAGGGCATACGCGTCGCCGCGAGCGCTTCGACAGGCGGTGACCAACCGGCTGAGGGCGGTCGCAACGCCGATAGGACCGTGGACTCTCACGGAACTCCAGCGCCAGTTTGCCTACGACCGGCTGCTCACCCGGCTCTACGCCATCGACGACGGTTGGGTCCTCAAAGGCGCCGTTGCCTTTGCTCGCCCGCCAGGTCTCCGTTCGCCACTCAACCGACGTCGATGTCTATCGCGACGCGGAGCGAACGATGGTCGAGAGCGAACTGCGAGCCGGTGCTGAGCTGGACCTCGGCGACTGGTTCCGGTTCGACATCGGCGGAGGAGAGACCTTGTCGGGTGGTACAGGCGGAACGCGGTACCCAGTAACCGCGTGGATCGGTGCGACGCCGTGGGCAACTTTCAACATCGATTTGGTTTGGACGGGGGTGCGGATGACCGGGGTGCCAGATCATGTACCATCGGTCGGGCAATCTCGGTGCCCGGAATCAACCAGCCGGGAGACCGTGCCTATCCCCTCGTCGACCACATTGCCGACAAGGTTGCGGCGATCATCGAACCGCACGGGGACGGTCGGGCGTCGACCCGGTTCAGGGACCTGATCGACCTGGTGGAGCTGATCGTTTCGGTTCACGTAACGGCGAGCGAGCAGCGCGTTGCGATCCTGTCAGAGATCGATCGCCGCGGCCTCCAGTTGTCCAAGCGCTTTACGGTGCCCGATCGCGCACTGTGGGAGGGCGGCTTCGCCAGAGCGACACGGCGAGCAGTCAGACCTTCGGCCAACACGCTCGACGAAGCGCTCGCGATCGCCGGTCCGTTTCTCGATCCCGTGCTGGACGGTTCGGCAGTCGGGAGCTGGTATCCCGAGGCGGGAGAGTGGATACCGCGACCACAGAGATCCATCCAGGTCAAGGTTGGTGATTGACGGCCGCCTCTTGCTCGGAAAGGGATATTCGAGATCGTCTCGTGCCTCGATCGTTCCAAAATCAGACTGTCGCGTCGTTTGGTGTGGTTTCGATCGCGTGCGGTAGACGAATTCACACTTCGCCGCCCGGGAACCCTTCTTCTGGAACGCCCCTCTGGGATCAGCCGGCCTTCTTGGCCGCCTTCTTGGGCTTGGGCGGTGGGCTGAGTAACCCGTTCGAGAGCGTGTTGAGCGACACCACGGTCTGGTCCGACGCCGAGATGCCCGCGTGGGCGCCCGAGGTGTACGTATACGACGCCAGCACCCCCTCGAAGTTGGCGTTCTGGAGGAACGTGGTGATGTCGGTGGCCGTGATCCCCAAGGCCCCGACGGCCGCGTTGGCCATCATGTTCATGGCGTCGTAGGTCTGCGCGTACGGGATGATCGATCCCTGGATCTGCCCGCCGAGGTGGGCGGCCAGCTTCTTTTGGAACCGGAGCGTGATGCCCGAGGCGGGGCCGGTCCCCGTCACGGCGCCGGTCGGCACGGCGACCGACACGCCCGCGAGGTCCCCGCCGATCCTGGAGAACACGCTCGAGAAGGTAGCGGTCGGGCCGGCGATCACCGGCACCTTCCAACCGAGCGATGAGCGGGCCGAGAGCACGGACGCCACCGCTCCGGTGTCGTCGAGCACCACCAGCGCCTTCGGGTGGCTCGCCTTGACCTCTGCGACGGCGGCCGAAGCACCCCCGCCCGACGTCGACACCGATGCCCGAGCGGTGATCGTGAAGCCGTCCGCCGAGGCCACCAAGGCGAGATGCGCCGCACCCTGCCTACTCGACGCGTCGTCCGTGACGATGAGGCCGACCGAGGTCACCTTCTCCTTCTTTAGCTCGTTGCCGATGACGAAGGCCTGTGACTGCATCGAGGCGGTCATCGGGTAGGTGTTCGGGAAGCCCTTCGGCTCGAACGTGTCCTGCAGCGTCGAGAGGCTGACCTCGGCGACGCCCAGCTGTCCGAGGTAGCTGTCGGTGGCGGAGTTGAGGAAGCTGCTGACGACGATCGCGGCCTTCTCCGAGTCCACGAAGTTGAGGACCGCCTGGGTGTCGACGGCCGGGTTGCCCTTGTTGTCCTTGTACATCAGCTCGAAGCAGCTGTTGTGCGGCGGGACACCGTCGGCCGCGTTGACCTTGGCGATCCCGAGCTCGAGGCCGGTCAGGTATTGGTGACCCAGTTGCGCCCCGGGTCCCGAGAGGTCGAGCGACGCGCCGACCACGATGACCCGGGAGGTGTCGCACCCCGGCGGCGGGGCCAGAACGGTCGTCGGCACGGTGTGGGACGTGGAGTTGCACGCGGTCAACGCCACGCCGGCCACGGCCACGCCGAGCAGCAACCTGGCGTGGCGCCGGCTCAAACGCTCGCGGGATCTCTTCACGTCATGACTCCCTGGAATGCTCAGACCGCCGCAGCACCGAGGTAGGACTCGATCACCCGCGGGTGTCGGAGCACCTCTTCGGGCTCGCCCACGGCCACGACCGCCCCGGTGTCGAGGGCGACGATGCGGTCGGCCAGCGCCCGGGTGAGCCCCATGTCGTGCTCGATGAGCATCAGGCTGCAGCGGAGGCCGATGCGGATGTCACGGAGAACCGGGGCGAGCGCCTCGGTCTCGGCCTGGGCCAACCCGGCCGAGGGCTCGTCGAGCAGCACCACCGACGGGCGTTGGGCCACGATCACCGCCAGCTCGAGGAGGCGGCGCAGCCCGGTCGAGAGGTCCGAGCCGAGCCTGTCCTTGAAGTCCCCGAGGCCGAGCATGTCGATGACCTCTTCGGCCGCGACCGCGACCCGCTTCTCGGCCCGGCCCACCGTCGGCAGACACGCCATCGTCGAGATGATCCCCGGCGAGGTGACGCGGCGGGCCACGGCCAACGACACCGTCTCTTGGACCGTCAGGCCGGGCCACAGGCGGGCGGCCTGGAAGGAGCGGCCGAGACCGAACTCGGAGCGCTTGTGGGCTGGCCAGTCGCTGATGTCGGTCGAGAACATTTCGACCACGCCTGCGTTCGGGCGCAGCTGGCCCGAGATGATCTCGAACACGGTGGTCTTCCCGGCGCCGTTCGGACCGATGAGCCCGAGGATCTCGCCGTTGTTGAGTTCGAGGCTCACGTCGTCGACCGCCAGCACCCCGCCGAACCGCTTGACGATCCCCTCGGCCGACAGGACGACGCCCTTCTCCTGGCTGCGGGCCGCGGCCCGGGCGTCCTCGATGCGCAGGCTGCCGAGCGAGGTGCTCGACAACACGCCGCCGCCCTCGCCTTTCGCATAGGCCGGCTGGTTGCCGACGGCCAGCTCGGCGCTGTCGGCCCGTTGGCGGGCCCCCTCCAAGAGCACCGAGCGGACGAGCTCCTCGTGCTCGACCAGCTCGGAGGTCGAGCCCTGGAAGACGACCTGGCCCTTCTCCATGAACGTGGCCCGGTGGCACATCCGGAGCGCGAGGTTGACCGACTGCTCGACCAGGATGACCGCTGTCCCCCGCTCGTTGATGTCCTTCACGATCTCGAGCAACGACTCGATCACCGTCGGCGCGAGCCCGAGCGAGAGCTCGTCGATGATCATCAGGCGAGGCTGGGCGATGAAGGCCATGGCCAGGCTCAGCATCTGCTGCTCCCCGCCCGACAGACTCCCGGCCGGGGTGCTGAGGCGGTTGTTGAGCGCCGGGAAGTATCCGAGCACCGCCTTGGTGGCCTGCTTCACGTGGTCGCCCTGGCGCTCGTAGAGCCAGCCGGCCATCTTCAGGTTGTCGGCGGTGGTCAGCCCCGGGAAGATGCCCCGGTCGCCCGGCACCATGGCGATGCCCATCTTCACGATGCGGCCGGGGTCGAGCGTCGTGATCGGGTGCCCGTCGAAGAGCACCTCACCGGCGGTCGGCACGATCAGCCCGCACAGCGTCTTGACGAGTGTGGACTTCCCGGCGCCGTTGGTCCCGAGGACGGCGACCATCTCGCCGTCGTCGATGTCGAAGTCGACCCCGAACAACACCCGGACGTTGTCGTAGCCGGCCTCGATCCCCCGGGCCATGAGCAGCTTGCCGTGGCCCTCGATGCGGTCCCGGCGCACCTTGATGTCGGCCTCGACCGACGCATCGAGCCGCTCGATGTCCGCGGCGAGATAGCGGCTGGACCGCCGCAGCACACCGGTGCCCATCAAGAGGAGCGGTGCGAACAGCCAGAAGCTGGCCCGGTAGCCGAAGTCGGTGCCGATCGCGGCGGCCAGCGTCGTCCCGGCGGTCCCGACCGGGCCGATGAGCAGTACCCCGAGCGTGAGCCAGAGCGAGCTGAGCGCGTAGCCGAGCGTCATCAGGCGGGCCGGCAGCGCCACCGACAGCGCCGCGTAGACGCCCGCGACCACCCAGGCTGCCGAGGCCGAGAACAAGATGTTGGCGGCCACGGTGAGCCCGAAGGCGGGGCTCACGGCCAGGAGCACCGCGGCCAAGAACGCTGTGAACGCCCCCCGCGTGACCATGCGCATGCCGCGGGTCGGATCGGCCCGGAAGAGCCCCGGCATGATGAAGACGGCCAGGAGCACGCCCACCGCGGCGCCGGCCGCCGCCAGGTCGATGGCCAAATCGCGGCTGGCCGCGTTCTGGTGGAACACGTTGATGTAGAGGTTGCCGGTGTAGAACGCGACCCCGAAGAAGGTCACCGAGAGGAGCGGCAGGGACCTGTACAAGGAGTTGATCGACGGGACCGAGAACAGCACCCGGGCGGCCTCGGGGAGCGTCGCCGGGCCCTCGGCGGTGTCGGGAGCAGCGTCCGGGTCGGCGACGGCGCCCTTCTCGGGTCGCAGCGGCAGGACCCGCAGCCCGATCGCAACCAGCACCAGACCGATCCCGGCCAACGTGAGGAACGGCGCCTGCCAGGCGAACCCGGTCCCGAACGCGAACGCGACGGGCGCGGCCGCGGCGACGGCGGTGACCCCGATGAAGCGGTGGGCGAGGACCGCGCGGGTGCGCACCTCGATCGGGTAGTACTGCGCGATCGCCCCGTGCTGGGTCGAGGTGAACGCCCCCGAGATCGAGACCACGCCGAAGACGCCGAAGTACAAGATGACGGTGTTGGTCACCAGGCCGGCGATACCGAGCAGCGCCGCGAGCGCCGCGAAGACCACGACGCCACCGGTGACCGTGCGCCAACGGCTCCCACGGTTGGCCGCGATGGCGACGGGCAGGTCCGGGCCGATGCCCAGCTGGACCTGCTGGACGACCGCACCGGTCAGCACGATCAGCTCGGAGTGGTACCCGGCCTGGATCCCGACGATCTGGAGCGCGACCAGGGCCCCCGCCATCGACAGGACGGCGTTGAACCCCATGAGGACGAGGAGCGGGACGACCGGATAGGGCGCCGTCAGACGTCGGAGATCGAAGGGCGACAGGCGGTCGCGGTCCAGCTTCGGGTCGGCCACGGCGGCCGGTGCGGTCAGTGTCACGGCTCGGTGTATGGGCCCCGGACGTCGGGGGCGCTCATGTCTGCATCGTCGGATCGGATCGTCGTCGGGCCGCCGCCGGCGCCCGAGCGCGACTCGCGGGGCTCGGGTGCGAGCAGATCCCCGGTCCCCCCGGCCCGCGTCGCCTGCTCGAGGTGTTCGGCCGCGACCGCCGCCGTCGACACCAAGATGCCCTCCCCGACCTGCCCGTCGGGCACCTCGTCACCGATGCGCAGCCCCTGGACGGTCATATGTCGCCGACGGGCCGCCAGAGCCAGCAACGTGTCTCGGATCCGATACATGACGCCGCCGAGCCCCTCGGGCAGGAAGATCAACAGGAGCAGGATCCCGCCGCCGTTCACGATCTGGGACCACCCGGCCGGAAGGAAGTACATCGCGCTCCAGACGGCAAAGGCGCCCACGATGACCCCGGGCAGGGAGCCGAGGCCCCCGATGACCACCATGGTGAACAGCGCGATGTTGATGTCGGGCGTGAACGACCCGTTGTTGACGCCCTGGGCCTGGACGACGAACAAGACCCCGGCGAACCCGGCGATGGCTCCGGAGATCAAGAACGCGCTGACCTTCTGGCGGGTCGTGTTGAGCGCCGTCGCGCGGGCGGCGGCCTCGTTGTCACGGGTCGCGATGAGGCTGCGCCCGACCCGGCTCCGTCGCAGCGACCGCACCGCCATCAAGACCAGGAAGAAGCCGATCAGGCAGAAGTAGTACATGTCCTTGTCGGTCGACAGCAGGCCGGCGTTCCCGAAGATCGATGGTCGGTTGGCCGTCGGCGTGACCAGCCAGGTCAGATAGGACGGCGAGAGCAGATACGTGGACGCGCAGATCCCGAAGGCGAGCGTCGTTACGGCGAGGAACGGGCCCTGTATTCGCAGCGCCGCGACACCGATCAGGAGGGCCACGAAGGCCCCGACCAGGATCGCGACGACGAGGGCGGCAAAGAAGTCCCACCCGTGGCGCGCATAGAGGTCGGCCGCCACCGCGCCGGCTAACCCCGAGATCGCGAACTGCCCGAGCGAGATCTGGCCGGTCCACCCCGTGAGGACGAGCAGCGACAAGCCGACTATGGCGTAGATGAGGATGATCGAGGCGAGGTAGGTCTGGCTGTCCGATATCAGCAGCGGCAGGAGGACGGCCACGGCCGCCAGCACGATCTTGGAGCCCCGGAGCGTCCAGCGAACCTCGGGAAGCGCGGCGAGGGCCCTCGGGATCGGCCGGACCGCCGCCACCGAGCGCCACGTCGACTGGTCGGACTCGCTGATCCGCGAGTAGCTCTTCCGCTGCAGCAGCAGCGCCGCGATGATGACCAGCACCAGGGTCGCATCGACGAAGGTGGTATTCGAATAGGTCCAGGTGGCGCCCGCATCGAAGATGCCGATGCCGATCGCCGCGACGGCGGTCCTCGGCATGGAATCCATGCGGCCGATGACGGCGGCGGCCAGGATGCGGATCAACACGTCGTCGCCGGTCGTCGAAACCGTCTGGAACCCGCCGAAGCCGAGCACAGGGGTCTGGAGGAGGATCGCCACCGTCGAGAGCACGGCAGCAACGACCCAGATGATGGTGTCGAGCCGGGGAACCGGGACGCCGAGCAGGGTGGCCCGCTCCCCGTTCTCGGACGCCGCCCTGATCGCGAGCCCGTACTTGGACCTGCGCATGAACAGGGCCAGGGCGACGACGATGACCGCCGTCCCGACGAAGGCCACGATGTCGTTGCCCGAGAACACCACCGGGTTGATCGTGAACTGCGAGTGCAGCGGGGTGTTGAAGGTCTGGTGGGCCGCCGCGGTGGTGCAGGCCGTGTTGACCGCGGGGTTGCAGAACAGGATCGGCAAGATGGCCGCGATGCCGGCGAACGCCTGAGCGAGGCCGATCGTGGCCACGGTCAGGATCAGCCGGGAGCTCCGCCGGAAGTGCCGGGGCAAGAGGCTGAGGATCGCCCCGATGATCACGGCGGCGGCGATCCCGATCAGGAACGACAGCACGAAGTTGATGTCGTACGTGACGTTCATCTCGATGGCGATGATCGCTGCGATGACACCCATCTGGGCCTGGGCAAAGTTGATGATGCGGTTGCCCCGGTAGATGAGGACGATGCCCATCGCGAGAAGGGCGTAGATCGATCCGTAGATGACCCCGAGAAGGACGATGCCGACCGGCAGGCCCTTGCTCAGGACGTGGTCGAGGATGACCCAGACGAGGACGGCCCCCGCGGCCCATCCGAGCTGGGATCGTGCCGAGTTGAAGAGGCCCTTGGCCCGCTCCAGCGGCGACCCTGAGGGGCGTTGGTCGGAGACTACGGGCGTTGCTTGCACTGAGCCACCGCCCCCCGGTTCTCGCGACCTTCAGCCGTTGAGATCGAAGCGAACCTAACGATCGACCCCGTGAATGTCAACGCCAACCCGACCCCGCCCCCGGACACTGAAATCGTTTCTACGCCGTCGGATGGGTAGTGTAACGCCGCGGCCTTCGGGCGGCTAGGCGGCCCGGGGGGGCGACGGAGTCGAGCGCTACGTTGGTCCCGGACCGAGACCCACAAGGGGGAAATATGCGGATCAAAGGACTCAGGTCCCGCTCTACTGGGCACCGGAAAGTCGGCTTCGTCGCGGCCAGCGCACTCGCTGCGGTCGCGATGCTGACCCTAAGCGCGGTGGCGGTGGCGGCCAGCGGGCCGATTCTCGCCACGAAGGGCGCAGGCAACGAGGGCCCGTACCCCTACGCCTACCCGGCCTCGGGCAAGATCGCGGCCGGAACCGGGACGACGCTCGGCGGCGCCAAGTGCACGCCCGGCACCCTCCAGTTCAACAGCGCCTACGTCGCTCCGTGCGTGCCAAAGTTCACCGGCAACAATGGCGGGGCCACCAGCAACGGGGTGACGGCCAGCACCATCACGCTCGCCCAGATCGAATACCCGGCCTCGGCCAACGAGCAGGAACTCGAGGCCGAAGCGGCGGCGGCCGGCGACGCGCCCCAGCCGGTGATCAGCCAGGTCGAGCAGACCTTCCTCAACTACTTCAATAAGTCCTTCGAACTCTACGGGCGCAAGGTGGTCATCAAGCCGGTGACCGCGAGCGGCGCCTCGCTCCAGGAGGCCCTCGGCCAGGACCAGACCCAGGCCTGTGCCGACGCCACCACGATCGCCCAGCAGGTGCACGCGTTCGGCGAGACGGGGATCATCTACGAGCTCCAGGGCGGGGGCTCGGCGCCGTTCTCTCAGTGCGCCCAGCAGCAGAAGCTGGTCGAGTTCGAGGGGAACCCCTACTACGGCGAGAACGTCTTCCAGAGCGAGAACCCCTACGTGTGGTCGACCGTGCCCTCGTGCACCAACATCGCCGCCCAGATGGCCGAGGTGATCGGGACCGAGATGGCGGGCAAGAAGGCCATCTACGCCGGGCCGGCCCTCAAGAACGACGTCCGGAAGTTCGGCACCTTCATCCCGAACATCAACTCGTACATCGGCTGCAACGGGAACGCCAGCAGCACCGAGGTCAAGTTGCTCACGACCAAGTACCACGTGCCGTTGAGCGCCGTCGACACCTTCTTCCACTACGACCTCGACATCGCGACCTTCTCGCAGTCGGCCCAGCAGGCCGTCGTGCAGTTCAAGGCGGCCGGGGTCACGACGATCGTGCTGGCGTGCGACCCGTTCTCGCTGGGCCTCCTGACCAAGGCGGCGGCGGCGCAGAACTACTTCCCCGAGTGGATGCTCGAGGGCACCGCGGCGACCGACACCGACAACGAGGGCCAGACCTATAACGCCTCCGAGGTGGACGGCCATATGTTCGGGGTGAGCGAGGCCAACGCCACCAACATCATCTTCGGCCCGAACTCGCCGGCCGGCAAGCTCTACAAGAAGCTCACCGGCCACGTGATCCCGGCCGAGACCGACGGTGATTACGCGAACCTCGTCGAGATCTTCGACGCCCTGCAGTCGGCCGGACCGGACCTCACCCCCCAGAACATGGCCCGGGGCATGCACGCCCTTCCGGTGCTCGGCGCGCCATCGTTCTCCTATGGGGCCTGGACCTGGAACGTCGGACCGACCGGACAGGCCGGACAGGGAGAGCACGCCTCCCTCATCGATGCCCGCTTCGTCTGGTGGAACCCGAACATCACCTCGACGGTCAACGGCATGAAGGGCTCCTTCGTGGCCTCCGACGGCGGGAAGCGGTTCGGGCTCGGCCAGTGGCCGAAGACCATGCCAGCCGTCTTCACCTCCTGACCGAAAGGCGGTTTGGTGACCGACGTCGGGACGGACCCACGGCTTGAATACGCCGGTCGGGGCATGCTGCTCGCCTGGTGGGCGCAGCAGCAGCCCGACCGCCCGGCGATCATCAGCCCCCATGGCACCCGGACGTTCGCCGAGCTCAACGCCAAGTGCAACCAACTGGTGCGGGCCCTGCGGCGGCGCGGGGTCGAGCGGGGCGACTCGGTGGCGCTCATCTCGGGCAACCTGCCCGAGTTCTCCGAGGTGTCGTTCGGGACCCAGCGGGGCGGCCTTCGCCTGACCCCGGTCAACTGGCACCTGACCGGCGAGGAGGCCGGCTACGTCGTCGACAACTGCGAGGCCAAGGCACTCATCGCCGACGCCCGACACGGCGAGGTCGCGCAGGTCGCGGCCGCCGCGGCACCCGGGGTCATCGTGCGGCTCGCCATCGGCGGTGATGTCGAGGGATTCGAGTCCTACGAGGACGCCCTGGCGGTCGAGGACGACTCGGACCTCGACGACGCGGAGAGCGGCACCACGATGCTCTACACGTCGGGCACCACGGGACGCCCGAAGGGGGTCAACCGTCCGGCCGCGGTGCGCCAGGTCGGGATGATCGCGCCGATCTTCGGCTACGTCCCCGGCGAGGACCTCAACCTCTGCACGGGCCCTCTGTACCACGCCGCTCCCCTGGCCTTCTCGCACCTGATCCCCCTCATGTCGGGGGTGGGCATCGTGACCATGGAGCGCTGGGACCCAGAAGAGGCGCTCCGGCTCATCCAGGACCACAAGGTCACCCACACCCACATGGTCCCGACGATGTTCGTGCAGCTGCTCAAGCTGCCCCCCGAGGTGCGAGACCGCTACGACATCTCCTCGCTCCGCCATGTCCTGCACGGCGCGGCACCGTGCCCGGTGCACGTCAAGCGCGCGTTGATCGAGTGGCTCGGGCCGGTCGTCTTCGAGTACTACGCGGCCACCGAGGGGACCGGGACCATGGTCGACTCGACGACCTGGTTGACCAGGCCGGGCACCGTCGGCAAGGTCGTGCCCGATGGGCAGGTGAAGATCGGCGACGAGGACGGCAACGAGCTGCCCCGGACCGAGATCGGCACCGTCTTCTTGAAGGCCCCCGACGCCGGCCGATTCGAGTACTTCAAGGCCAAGGACAAGACCGACTCCGCCTACCGCGGCGACTACTACACGCTCGGCGACGTCGGGTACATGGACGAGGACGGCTTCCTCTTCCTGACCGACCGCAGCGTCGACCTGATCATCTCGGGCGGAGTGAACATCTACCCGACCGAGATCGACGCAGTGCTGCTCGCCCACCCGAAGGTGGCCGACAGCGCGACCATCGGGATCCCGAACGACGAGTGGGGCGAGGAGGTGAAGTCGGTGGTCGAGCTCGCCGCGGGCATCGAGCCGAGCCGAGACCTCGAGGCCGAGCTGATCGAGTTCGCACGGGACCGGCTGGCCCACTTCAAGTGCCCGAAGACGATCGACTTCGTCGACACGCTGCCCCGCCAGGACAACGGCAAGATCTATCGCCGGCTCCTCCGGGACATGTACCGGGACTCCGACCCGTCCAAGTAGGCACGACGGCCGGGCCGACCGAGGGCCGGCCGGAATCAGAGGTTGCTAGACGGCCCCGTCCAGCTCGGCCAGCACCTGGTCGCTGACCGCCAACGACCCCCCGAACAGGGTCCCAGACGTCACCCCGGCGCCCACCGTGTTGAGATAGGCACGAATTGCCGGCGGAAGGGGTCCCGTCGGGGCGACGAGCAACAGCGGGGCCTTGGCCCTGCCGAGACCCGGGCCGGCCGACAGCGCGTCGGGGAATGCCGCACCGGTCGCCGCACCCACGGCGCTCGGGCTCGGGAAGAACATCTCGGCCACGGCGGCCGAGGTGTCGTACAGGTCCTGTCCGAAGACCGCCGTCGCGCCCGGGTCCGCGCCCGCCGCGGCCAGGGTGCCGCCGATCGCGTACCGGACATCGGTCGGGTTGGCGGTCAGGTATGCCGCCGTCTCGGGGCTCTGGGTGGCCCCGTCGGTGAGGAGGATCGCGCCGTGGTCCAAGATCGCGGCGGGGACCGCCGACAGCGCGTCGGCGAAGTTGAGGCCGGTGGCCTCGAAGATCATCTTCGGGTTCCCCATCTGCTGCGCGATGAGGACCGCCGTCGCATACAGGTCGGCCCCGGCGAGCCGGACGGTCTTGAACCCGAGTCCCTGGAGCGTGGTGTCGATGTTGGGGCTCAGGGCCTGGGTGCCGCCGAGCAGGTAGACGGTGCCACCCGGGACGAGCACCCGTTGGATCTCGGCCTGGACGGCCGGATCGAGGATCGACGACTGCTCGGCGCTCTCGGTGGTGAGCACCGGCCCGACCACCTGGTCCGCCAACGGACCGCCGGCGAGCGCGTCGGAGAAGAAGTCGGAGCGGGCCAGCACCACCGCGTTGGCCGACCCGGTGGCCGGGAAGCTCGCCTGCGACGCCGCGATGGCCGTGTCGATGGCGGTGGCCCCGAAGACCCGGGTGAACAGGCCACTCGGGGGGCCGTAGGTGAAGCTGCCCTGGCCCAACGCGTTGGCCACCGGGCCCGTCGCGACGACGGACACGGTTCCCGAACCGTTCGGCACGACGACCTGCGCGGATATGCCGGTGGCCGAGAGAACCTGGGCGTTGATGCCACCGATCGAGATCGCCGCGTTCTCGAGGCCCAAGCCGTTGACCGTCACGACGGTGCCGGCCGGCGCCTGGGCCGTCGAGACCGAGACCGCCTCCGTGCAGGCCATGCCCCCGGCGAACACCGACCCGAGCCCGCTGGCCAGGTCATAGCCCGTCGTGGCCTGATACAGGCCACCGTTGGTGCCGCTGAGGTCGTTGTCGCCCGATGTGATGTCGTTGAACCCGCCGCCGGTTGCCCCGCTCGCCGCCAGTTGGTACAGCGTGGCCGCGGCGTCGCCGGGCGATGTCACTCCGCACTCGGACGACCGGTCGGCCCAGATC
This sequence comes from Acidimicrobiaceae bacterium, assembly GCA_003151235.1. Classification (GTDB taxonomy): domain Bacteria; phylum Actinomycetota; class Acidimicrobiia; order Acidimicrobiales; family RAAP-2; genus Palsa-461. Next base: position 12,145 of record PLWZ01000030.1, on the reverse strand, counting down.
GCGGCCATCAGCGGTGCACCGATGCTCGTGCCGACGAAGAGGTCCCACCCGCCATCGGTGAAGAAGGCGACCGGCACCCCGGCATCCGCTGACACGTCGGGCACCTCGCGGCAGTTCGACCCGTTGGCCAAACACGAGGCCCCGGCCGGGCTGGTCAGGCCGGCCTGCCACACCGGCTTGGCGTCGAAGGCCGATGTCCCTCCCCCGCCGGCGCCGTCGCCGTCGGCGCAACCGGACCCGGCGGTGACACCCTGGCAGCCGTTCCATACCGTCTCGGTGCCGTCGAGCGAACGCGAGGTACCACCGACCGCGGTCACCCAGGGGCTCGACGATGGGTAGTCGACGCCGAGCCCGCTCGTCTCGGGGTAGCAGTCCTCTGACCCGGCGTCACCGGCGGCGGTGAACACCGCCTGGCCCTGGGAGGCCGCCTGCTCCAAGAGGACATCCACCGAGGCGATCGAGCCGGGTCCGCTGAGCGGGTTGTTGGCCTCGCAGATGCCCCAGCTGTCGGAGACGAACTTGGCCGTGTCGGTGTTCACGATGCTGGCCGCGGTGTCGTATGCGCCCATGGTGTCGTTCGGGCCCTCGTACGAGGTAATGGACGTGACACCGGGCGCCTGGGTCGCCAACTGCTCGACGTCGAGATCGGCCTCGGCGGTCCCACCGGCGTCCGGGGTCCCGCCGCCGTCGACGTTGACGACGTTCAACGTGTCGTGCAAGCCGAAACAGGACTCAAAGGTGGAAATGTCCGAAGAGGAGGACGGCGCAAGCTCGTAGACCGCCAACCGCTCCCCCAACCCCGAGAACCCGGCGCTCACGAGTGAGGGCACCTCGTAGGCAGCTCCGAGGGTGGCCGGCGTGTAGCCGCCGTTCTGATTGGCCAAGTCCGAAGCGGCCGCACACGCCGGTTGGGCCTGCGGCGCCTCGGCTCCGACCGCAGGGACCGAGCCGAGGCCGGGCCTCGAGAGCTTGCCCTTCGGCACCTGGGTCAAGAGGGGTGTCTCGGCCGGCACGTTGTTCAGGCCGACGATCGATGAGATAAGAGGAGAGAGCACGGACGGGACCTGTGGGGTGTCCGACGTTGCGAACACGGCGCGACCGCCACTCAGCCGATAGCGCTCGAACGAGACACCCAGGGCACTTCCGACATCGGAGGCCGATCCGGTGGCCTCGACGGTGAAGCCGGTCCCGACGTGGGTCTGGAACCCCAGCCTGTGTAGCCACGCCAGCGTCGCGTCAACCGTTGCGCTCGACGGGCCGAACTGCGCGTCGAAAGCACCGGGGGCGAGCCACTGGTGATATTCGGCGGACGACGGGTTATAGAGACCGGCCAATAGCGCGTTCAGACCCTGCGTGTCCCGGGGTGCGAGAACGACCTCGAAAGTCACCTGCTGACCGCCGGAAACCGATCCGAGAGGGAGCGCACCGGTCGGAAGGGGCGGCGGAGTCAGTTGGCTCGGTCGCGTCATCGCCGAGCCTGCCGCCGAGGCAGGCGCCGTGAGGATGCCGACCGCGAGCATCCCTGTGAGCACGCCGGCAATCAGGTGGCGAACACCACGTGGCTCTGCGAGGCGCATCCGACGGACCACGGGACTCTCCGGGAACCGAACGGCCATCTCGTGGCACACTAGTCGTGGACCCGAGCGGGACCCTGGCACCGGTTTCGGATAGGTGAAGGAGGTCGCGTGGCCGACACTCACGACGCGATATCCCTGGTCCTGGCGGTAGACAAGCACCGAATCGCCGGGATCGCGGTCATCGTCCTCGGCGCGATCGTGGCCATTTACGGCGTGCTCCGAGCCTTCAAGCGGGTCAGCGGTGCGGCCCTCATCGCGCTGGCCGGAGTGGCGGTTGCGATCGTCGGCGTCCTCGTCTTCACCCATACGATCCACGGCTGAGCCCGCTCACGCCAGCCCCACCCGCTCCCGGGCTCCTCAAGGGCCAGCGCGGGCGGACTGGTACGATCGATGTGCCGACCCAGGGTCCCGATGGGCCTTCTGCCAGGGTGATTCCGGTCGGTCCATGACCCCGAGCCCCCACTGGACGGATGAAAAACCTCGCCCGCCGTGGCCTCAGACCGCTGGTCCGGCCCCTCAAACGCCTGGCCGGGCCGGTCATAGCGAGGCTCCACTTCCGCGTCGTCCACTGGACGCACGAGACGACCGACGCCCGGTTCGAGAACCTTGAGCGTCTTGTCACCTCGACCCGAGCCGACGTCGACGGTCTCAAGCGCTATATGCCTGCGGTGCTCGGTGCGATCCAGTCACAAAACGCCAGGAACCGGGCCAACGTCCGGACCGAGGAGGAGCTGGCCAGGCTGGTCCAATCGGTCCTCGAGCGGTTCCAGAGTGTGCGCAACGAGCTCGTGTCCGGGCGCGACGGTGGCGGCATCGACACGGTCGGCGAACCCAAGATCCTGCGGCGCGAACGAGTGGATGCTGCGGCGGGCGACCTCCGCCTCAACCTCGGCAGCGGGCGAGAAGCGCGCCCCGGCTACATCAATGTCGACGCGCAGGCATTCGATTCGGTCGACGTCCTGGCCGACCCGAGGGACCTTCCCTTCGACCAGCGTTCAGTGGCCGAGATCCGCGCCGCACACCTGTTGGAGCGTTTCTCGGTCCGGGAAATCGAACGGGCGATACTCCCCCACTGGGTATCGCTCCTCACCGGCGGGGGGTCGCTCGCGGTGACCGTGCCGGACGCCGACGCCATGGTCCGGAGCTACGTGGCCGGCGACCTCTCCTTCGAGGCGCTCCGCGAGGCCACGTTCGGCGACCGGACCCACGATGGCCCGGTCCGGTTCACCATGTTCAGCCCGGAGTCGTTGTGCGAGCTGTTCACCGACGCCGGCCTGCACGAGGTGGTCGTCGTGCGCAACGCCGATCGCGAGACCCCATACGAGATCGAGGTCGTCGGCCACACGCCGGCGACGCCTCCGTCGAGCTGACCCGCCCCAAGTAGAGAGGCGCATCCGGTGACTCGACGGCGGTTCTCGGTGATCATCAACACCGACAATCGCGCCGACAGTCTCGGACTCACGCTGGAGGGTCTGCAACAGCTCGACTACCCCGCCTTCGAGGTCGTCGTCGTGCGCGGTCCGACCCCCGACCGGACCGACGAAGTTCTCCGCCGCTACGAAGGCGAGATCAAGGTCGGCTACTGCCCGGAACGCAACCTCTCGCGCTCGCGCAACATCGGCATCGCAATGGCGACCGGCGACGTCGTCGCGTTCATCGACGACGACGCCTACCCCGACCCGCAGTGGCTCGACAGGCTCAACGAGGCGTACGACGATCCCGAGACCGTGGGCGTCGGGGGCCCGGTGTGGGACTGGACCGGGGCCCGCCTCCAGGTCCTCTATTCGATCTCCAACCGCCTCGGCGATGTCTGGGTCGAGAACGTGCCCGGGTTCGATCTCAGCTACCTGCTCGCCCGGCCGGGGACCAGCGTGTTCACCTACCCGATAGGAACTAACGCCTCCTTCCTGCGCGAGCGGCTCGTCGAGATCGGCGGGTTCGACGAGCAGTTCGAGTACGGGTGGGACGAGGTCGATCTCTGCCATCGATTCATCGACAAGGGGTGGGTCGTCCGGGTGATCGAGGACGGGTACGTGTTCCACAAGTCCCTGCCCAGCTCGATACGGGGTGAGAACAGAGCCACCCGCAACATGAGGGTCCTGCTCAAGAACAAGGCGTATTACACGTACAAACACGGCTGGGGCGTCGTGCCGCTGTCGGAGATCGCGACGAGCCTGGCCGACTACGCCGAGCACTACCGGGACGAGATCTCGCGGCACATCGAGAAGGGCCTCCTCACCGACGCCGACCTCGAACAGTACGAGGAGGACGTCGCGGCCGGCTTCGACATCGGGTATGCGGTGTGGCACGAGGGCCGGGACCGGCGGCGCCCGACGGGCTGGTTCGGCGAGCACGAGGAGCCCTTCGTCCGCTTCCCGACGCTCCGGGCGCGGGCCGACAAGCTCCACCTGTGCTTCTTCAGCGTCGAGTACCCGCCCGAACCCCTGAACGGGATCGGGCGGGTCGTCCGCGAGCTGGCCACGGGCCTCGGCCGGCTCGGCCACGAGGTCCACGTCGTGACGAGGGGCACCGAGCTCAATCGCGTCGACCTGGAGGACGGCGTCTGGGTCCATCGGGTCGTCCCCCACCACCAGCCGCTCCCCGAGGGCGTCTTTGTCCCCCAGGGCCTGTGGGACTACGCGGCGACGCTGCGCGATGAGGCGCTCCGGATCCACCAGCACCGGCCACTCGACCTGGTCCAGGCGCCCAACTGGAGCACCGAGGGCATCGGCGTCCTCCTGGACGGCCGAATCCCGCTCGTCGTCGGGCTGTACACCCCGCTGGCCACCGTCGCCGCGGTCGACACCCCGATCAAGAAGGGCATCGCGAACGGCGACCCCGAGGTGCCCAGCCTGGTCGAGCTCGAGAGATTCACGTACCGGCACGCGCCATACTTCCTCGCCTGCGGGCCGTCGGTGGTCGAAGAGATCGAGTCCGCATACGGCGTGCTCCTGGAACCCGATCGGGTGGGGCTCGTCCCCCACGGCATCGAGGACCGGGCGGGCACCGTCGAGCCCGAGCGTTGGCCGGGGCGGGTCGAGGTGCTCTTCGTCGGCCGCCTCGAGGATCGAAAGGGCATCGACACCCTGCTCGCGACGGTGCCCGAGATCGTGCGCCGACACCCTGAGGTCGGCTTCACGATCGTCGGTGAGGACAGCCGCCCGATGGCCGACGGGCTCACCCACCGTCAGCGGTTCGAGGCATCGCCGGCGTGGCCGGAGGTCGAAGCGAACGTCCGGTTCCTCGGCCGGGTGGACGACGAGCAGCTCTACCGTCTGTACGCCGGGTGCGACGTCTTCGTCGCGCCATCGCGGTTCGAGTCGTTCGGGCTCATCCTCCTCGAGGCGATGATGTTCGCGAAACCGGTCGTCGCCACCCGCGTCGGCGGCATGGCCGAGATCGTCGAAGACGGCGAGACGGGCCTCCTGGTGCCGGCCGGCGACGCACCGGCACTCGGCGAAGCCATCGCCTCATTGCTCGCTTCGCCGGAGCGCCGCGAGCAGTTCGGCCAGGCCTCTCGACGCCGGTTCGAACGCCTCTACCGCAAGGAGGCCATGGTCGAGGGAGTCAACCGGTACTTCGACTCGATCCTCGGCCGCAAGACCGCCGATGCGGGTGAGCGGTCGGAGGAACCGGTTGAGATTCCGGAGCGGTCGGACGGCCCGAAGGAACCCGCGGCGAGCCCACCCGAGCAGCCGGTGTCCTTTGCTCCGATCCGTACCGGGACGCCAACCGACGGGCTGTCCGGTCCCTCCCCCGAGCTGCTCGACCGCCTGGTCTGTCCGCACTGCGGCGCTCCCGTGGCCGTCGACGCCATCACCGTGACCGAACGCGGGGATGTGAAGACCGGCGTGCTGCACTGCACGGGCGAGGACCGCGCCGTCGGCACCGTCGAGCACTTCAAGTACGACTTCTTGGTCGAGCCACAACCGTTGCCGATACCCGAACGCCCGCTGGTGGTTGCCGAGGTGGGCGAGCGACGAATCGCTGCGGATGGGACCGACGTCGAGCGCCAGGGGCCCTGGGTGCCCGACGGCACGGGAGCGCTGCTCTCGACCGGGGTGATCGGCGACGCGCTGGTGCTCGAGGCGGAGTTCACCGATCTGATCGTTCGGATGCGGAGCCAGCCGACCGGCGGCATCGTCGACGTGTTCATCGACGGCATTCCGAGCCTGACGGTCGACCTCTACCAGACCGAGGGAACCCAGAACCTGGCCGTCAGGGTGGCCTCGGACCTTCCGTTGGCCCGCCGGGAGGTGGCCGTCCGGGCGCGCGGCCACGCCCACCGCGACGCCATCGGCAAGTCGGTGCTCGTGGAGGGGTTCATCCTGTACGGGCCGTCGGGCACCACCACCGGTTTCGGGCCGCCCCGGGCGGTCAACCGCGGCAATCCATACAGCCCCTATCTGGAGCGCTGGTTGGCCACCATCCCGGCCGGCCAACCGGTCTTAGAGTTCGGCGGCGGTGACCGGCGCAGTTGCCGGCCGGGCCACCTCAACCTGGAATATCTGAAGTTCGAGCTGGCCGACGGGTTCGCCGACATCCACGCGATCCCCTTCGCCGACGACACCTTCGCGGCGACGTGGACCCAGGCGGTGTTCGAACACATCGACGACCCGTTCCAGGCGGCGCGCGAGCTCATCCGGGTCACCCGCCCGGGCGGGCTCGTGATGACCGAGGTGGCCTTCATGCAACCGCTCCACGCGGTGCCCTACCACTTCTTCAACATGACGACGTGGGGTGTCCAGGCGCTTTTCGAGTCGTGCGAGATCCTCGAGTGCGACTGGTTCGGGGACCTGTCGACAACCGTCGAATGGCTCGCCCAGTCGGTCAACCTGCACGTCAAGGTCGACCCGGCCGAACTCGCCTCGATCATCGAGAAGTTCCGCTCCTACGACAAGCTCGTCTCGCACACCGAGCTGCGCGCCGCGGCCTCGGCCGTCTACCTCATCGCCCGCAAGCCCGTCTAGGGCTCAGCCGGCTCCGGAGAGCACGCCGATCCTGGCCCCGAGCACCCGGTCGACCTCGGGGATGCGCCCCGCCGGTGACACCGCGGCGAGCTCGGTCAACAGGGCGAGGAACCGTCGCTCGAAGTTGGCCGGGGAATAGTCCGACAGGTGTGAGCGGACCGCATCGGCCCACTCGCGCTCGGACATCGGGCCGCGCTCGGCCGGCAACCGGAGTTCTTCTCCCGAGCGCGACGCCTCGATCGCGTCGGCGAACCGGAGCACCGCCGCACCGAGCGCGTCGAGGTCACCGGTCGGGACGACGGCGCCGAGGCCGGCCACGATGTAGGGGAGGTTGCCGGCGTCATATGCGATCACGAAGCGGCCGAATCCGTAGGCCTCCACCACCGGCACGCAGTAGCCCTCGTGATATGAGGGGATGACCAGGGCGTCGCTCCGTTCGAACAGCTCCGCCATCGCCGCATCGTCGGGCGCCAACGCGACCTCGACCCGGCCCGGATGGGCGGCGGCCAGTTCCGCCATGTCCTCCATGAGGTCGTGGTCGGAGAACCGAGGGTCCCCGGCGATCGTCACGCTGAACCGCTCGGGATCCCCGGCCAGCAGGCGCCGGGTCAGCTCCAACATGTCGGCGATGCCCTTCCCACGCACGAACCGGCCGAGGAAGAGCAACTGCACCGGCCCCTCGTGGTCGCTCATGGGCCCGGGTTCCCGCGCTGGGATGACCGTCGGGGGCAGGTGCAGCACCGAGATCCTCTCGTCGGGCACGCCGACCGAGCGCGCCATCTCGACGTTGAACTCGCTGTCGCAGGCGACGTGGCGAGCCAGCGTGAGGTTGAACCGCTGGGCATGCGAGCGTTCGACGGCCGCCTTGGCCCACGGAACGTCGATCAGGTCGACGGGCGTCGAGTTGTGCTCGATCGCCATGATCGGCCGGTCCGGAGGGATCACGAAGACGGAGTTGAACAGGTCGTAGTACATGCCCTCCTCGAAGACATGGACGTCGGCCGACCAGAACTCGTCGGCGTGGAGGAGCTCGGACACCGACTCCATGACCTGGAATTCGGGCTCCGCCTCGTCGATCGACTGGGTGAACACGGTGACGTCGATGGGCGCGCCGAGCCCGATCACCGTGCGCAACGCGTCGAGCTTGTGGATCAGGCTCCGCGAGACGGCGTCACGCGGCACGACGATGCCCGAGTAGAGGGCGACCCTGAGTCGGCGTTCGGCGTTCGTTTCCGCAACGGGCTCGGCGAGCCCGCCCGACTCGCTCACCCAGGCGTCGCTACGGCCGATCGAACGCCGACGATCTCCATCTCGTAGCACATCCCGTTTCGTCGGGCCGATGCCCGGATCGACACGTCGGTCAGCCCGGCGCTTTCGAGCAGGGCCCGCAACGAAGCCTGGCTGAACCCGTTGTAGTGGAAGTCGCCCTCGTACTCCTGGGTCCCGTAGGTGACCTCGCGCAGCTCTTCGAAGTCCATTCGGCCGGCCACGTACTCGGTGATCATCGTCTCCATGTCGGGCACCACCGCGACAAACTCCCCACCGGGGCGGAGCAGGGACGCCCAATAGGGAAGCAGCACGGCCCGCAGCTCCTCGATCGGGAAGTGCTCGAGGACATGGGCCGAGTAGATCTCGGCGACCGTGCCCTTCTCGAAGGGGAGGTGCCGGATGTCGGCGACCACGTCGATGTCATCGAGCGCCCTCGCGTCGACGTTCAGGTAGTCGGCCTTGCTCACATGCCCGGCGCCGAGATTGAGTCGGATCGCGCCGTTCATGCGGGCCAACTTCGCCGTGTTGACGACGCGGCCGTCGATCTCGGCCTCCGTCTCGTCGTTCTGGCGTTGGCCGTAGCGGAGCTCGAAGAGGACCTCCTTGCGCACGAACTCGACCCGCCGTCCCAGCTCGTCGAGCGAGCGCCGGAAGGACCGCTCTCCGGCCCCCTGTGAGGAGACGGAACCGAGGAGGAGCGGTATCGACCGGTTGAATCCGTCGAACTGGGCCCGGATGACGGTGAGCGCGGCGTCGATCTCGGCCAGGCGCTGATGGGTCCGATTGTCGACGCGGGCCTCCACCCGGCGCAACAGCGGGGACACGATGGGCCGCAACGGCGCCTTTAGCTTTTGCTTCCAGCTCATGGCCAGTTCCTCCGCAGGTCCGCGCCCTCGCCGACGGGACCTTCACCGCCACAATCGGCCGGCCGCAGATTACCATTCGGGCGTTTTTGGACGCCCGAGACGGGTACGCGTGTGACCTGGTGATTCGTGCAAACGGTGCCGTGCGTGGCCCGACCATGCCCGAGCGCGCGAGGACCGCGATGGTAGGGTCAAACCCCCACGAGGCTCGACGCAGTCGGGTCGGCCTCGCATCCGGCGCAGCTGCAGACCTCCAGGGAGGACCCCCACCTCATGGCCAGAGGCTCGCGATTCGTCACCGCACTTTTGGTGACCGTGGCTCTTTCAGGAACGCTCGTCACCGTCCTCGGAGTTCCGGCCTCGGGACCGGCCAATGCCGCACTTCCCGGGACGACCATGCCGCTCCAGGAGTTCGTCAACGACGGCGCGGCCGGCCGCGTCTGGAACGCCTACAACCAGACCGCCAACTCGGCCGGTCCGAACATCGCAGGACGCCCCAGCCCCATTGCCTACGGCCCCACGGTGCACGTCTACGCCCGGGCCAACAACGGCGACCTGACCGAGTTCATCAACGACGGCTTCGGCGGGCGGGTCTGGAACGCCTACAACCTGACCCAGATCACCGGCGGCCCGACGATCGCCGCCGACCCCGACGCGGCCTTCTTCGGGGCTGTGGTGCACGTCTACGCCGAGTCGCCCAGCGGTGACCTGATCGAATTCGTCAACGACGGGGCCGGTGGACGCCTCTGGAACTCCTACGACCTGACCCAGATCGCCAGCGGCCCGACCATCATTGGGGACCCAACGCCCCTGGTCACAGCCACGACGGACCGGATTTTCGCCCGGGACGCATCGGGGAACCTGACCGAGTACACCAACGACGGGGCCGGTGGCCAGCTCTGGAACGCCTACAACCTGACCCAGCTCTCGATGGGCGTGCCGATCGCGGCCGACCCCAACCCGGTCGTGCTCGGGTCGGTCGTCCACATCTACGCACCGACGTCGAACGGCGATCTCATCGAATTCGCAGACGACGGGGCCAACAACAGGACCTGGAACGCCTACGACCTGACCACCGAGACCAGGGGCCCGTCCGTGACCGGCCGGCCGAGCCCGGTCGTCACCAACGGGGTCGTGGACGTCTTCGCCCGAGCCAGCACCGGGGTGCTCACCGAGTACTCCGCCAACAGCCAGGGCGCCAACCTCTGGAACGTCTATTCCCTCACCACCTCGGCCGGGCCGACCGTCGCCGGTGACCCCTCGGCGATCACGGTCGGCGCGGCGATCCACGTCTATGCCGAGGCGAGGGCGGGGGGCGACCTGCTCGAGTTCTTCAACCCCGGCTCGGGCCAAACCTTCTCCAGCTCCGACCTGAGCTCGGCTGCGGCGGGCCCGGCCATCGGGGGCGACCCGGGAGCCCTGCTCTATGGCGCCTCGTCGGTCCACGTGTACGCCGGTGGACCCCCGCCGTCCACGCCCCCGGCCGGTGTGGGCCTCTACGGGCTCTCCCCGGGCGCCCAGACCAACCAGGCCATCGAGGACAACTGGCCCATCATCGGGGACACCGGGGCCCTCGGGAGCCAGACGGCCCCCTACACGGGCCTCAACATGGGCGCCGACCTGGCCACGGGCCAGTCGATCGCCGCGTCGGGCAAGCGGGTCACCTGGCTCTCGTTCTGGACCGTGAGCGGGCCGGTGGCCGCCAACCCCGACGGGTCGGCCTGCTACTCCAGCGCCTGCTACTACGCCGACGGCTTCGGGGCCGGGCAGTTCGTGGCCAACACCATCGACTCGTACCCGAACAGCGGCCTCAACCTCAAGCCCGACTGGGTCCTCCTCGACGCCGAGGGTTTCCCGGACAACCACTCCGGCCTCGACAACGGCCCCGGGGCCACTTCGGCCAACTGGTCGGCCATCCTGACCGGCTGGGCCAACGGCCTCGCCTCGATCGACCCGGCCCTCCACGCCGGCTTCTACGCCGACCAGTTCGAGTACAACAGCTTCGATCTGTCAGCGATCGAGCTCCCGGCCTTCGTGGCCGTCGCCTTCCCGGGCCCCCAGAACATCCTCTCGAACCCGACCAACGTGGCCGGGTTCGTCGCCTTCGGGGCCACCTGCCCGGCCGGCGACGAGGAGAACACCCTGGTCAACTCGCCATGGAACGGCTCCTACAACACGTTGCAGTTCGCCGGCGGCCAGTACTGCGGGCCCTAGCCCGGCCGAGGGTGAGCGCAGTGCCAGCAGCTGGTGGGCGGGCCCGTTCGGGCCGCAGGGGCCTCCGGGCGGTGGGCCTCGTCCTGGGCGTGGTCGCGGCCCTGGCCACCGGCTGCTCGTCGAACCCGGCCAGCCAGTCCACGACCACCACCACCAAGGCCGGCAAGCCGCCCCCGCTCGCCACCACCACGACCCCGGTGACGACCACGGTGCCCCCGACGACGGTCCCGTCGGTGCAGTCGACCTCGGTCCAGGTGCAGATCTCAGGGGCCACCGCCACCATCGACTTCACCAGCTCGAGCGTCTCGGGGTCCCTCTCCCCCGCCGCCGGCACCTTTTCCGAGGGCGCGACGCTCTACACGTTCGCCGTGAGCGGCGTCTCGTTCACGGGGTCGCCGTCGACCACCACCGCCACCGGCGGCCTCATCTCGTCAGTCGTGGTGTCGGGCGGGAGCGGCGGGGCGACCGTCACCATCAAGCTCTCGAGCCCGACCGGCCACGAGACCTACGGCCTCGGCCACGACGAGGTCGGCGTCACCTTCTCGTAGCCCCGGACTAGGGGTTTTGCCGCGCCCGGGGACCCCGGGGCGGTTGGTAGAGTGGCAGGCTCATGCGACGTTCGGTCCTCCCGTCGACGCTGGTCGCGGGACTCCTGATCGGCGCCCTTCCAGCGGTGGCGACGCCAGCAGGCGCCGCCACCAAGCCGCTCATCGATCGCCTGATCTCGACCTCCCAGGCCTCATCGCTCGGCTTCGGCAAGGTCGCCAATGCGGCCAAGTCCAGCCACAAGACCGGCGCCAAGAACTGCGGCACCGGCGCCGAGGTCGTCTACATCGAGAAGAAACACGCCGTGGGCTTCATCGACGAGATCTTCACCTGCAAGTCCGCAACCGCTGCGAAGGCGGTGCTCGCCACCTTCGAGAAGACCTACAAGCCCGATGACACCTTCGGCTCGCTGACGGCGCTGGGTGCCTCGGCCGCCGGCAGTGAGGCCGCTGCCCCCCTCTACACGGTCTTTTGGACCCGGGGCTCGTACGTCGGGTTCGTGGCGGTCGACACGGACGCGACGACCACCAAGGCCCAATACGAGATCCACCTGCACGACCCGCTGACTCCCGCTCTGAAGGCGACCGAGGAGAAGGCGGCGCTCATGCAGAACACCAATCTCGCCTGAGCCCGGGGCGCCCCCGCGTATCCGGTCTCAGAAGGCCGGTTCGGGGGCAGTTTGGCTAGACACCCCACGGTGCTAACT
>PLWZ01000006.1 GCA_003151235.1 Acidimicrobiaceae bacterium | reverse complement strand
CGATGAGTACGAGGTCGTGGTGCATCCCAGGCTCGCGGGCCACGGGCCGACGGTGTTCGCGGGGCTATCGAAGCACGTCGACTTGAAGCTCGTGAGCCGGCTGGAGTTCGGCTCGGGGGCAGTGGCGATGCGGTACGAGCCGAGAAGGTAGCCATCGGGCTTGCTAGCCGGAGCCGGCCGCATCATGGAGCCCTGGTTCGCGGCTCTTGCGCGCCACCGCAGCGGTTCCCTCCGCGGCGGTCCACAACAACGCCTTGGCCTGGCGCACCTCCCTAGCCGGCGCGGTTGCGAACGAGCAAGTCCCTCCAGCTCAACCCGCTGCCCACCCGTCATCTCCAAAGCCCCAGCCGCAGCCACCATCCCACCCACCACTACGACAGATCACTATTTAAGCGACACACCACTAGGTCACTGGAAGAGGGGTTGGGGGTCAAGGCTGATGGCTGCCTCAGGAAGGGGCAGTCGGATGAAGCGATACTGGGAGGCTTCGGCGCTCTCGTTATGGGCGCCTCCGAGGCCCAGCGACCCGAGACGGAGGGAACGGATGCCATACGAGAAAGGCCCAGCCCTTCCAGGTACACGCCTGGTGGACGTCGACTTCTCACACGCACGGTTACACGCGCCGAACTTCGAGGGCGCCAAGATTACCGACGCGTGGTTCCACAACGCTGACATCTCCGGCGACATCGAAGGTCTCCGTCTGAACGGAGTGGACGTTGCTCCTTTGGTGATGACGGAGTTGGATCGCCGCTATCCCGAACGCGCCAAGCTGCGGGCAGCCGATTCAGAAGGTTTGGCCGACGCGTGGGCAATGATCGAAGACGTCTGGCAGGCGACGCTTGCTCGCGCCCGAAAGCTGCCGGAGCCGATGCTGTACGAACGAGTCGACGACGAGTGGAGCTTTGTTGAAACCCTCCGCCATCTCGTCCTCGCCACGGACTGCTGGCTGCGGCGCATGGTGAAGGGCATGGATCGGCCATACCACCCCTGGGGACTCGCACAGCCGTGGCTTGCAGATCCCGAGAGCTGGGGGATCGACCCCGAGGCGAGCCCCTCTCTGAAAGAAGTTCTCAAGCTACGACGGGAGAGGATGGATGAGGTCGGAAAGTCGATCGACGCCGTCACAGCCACGGAACTCGAACGGATTTGCGTCCCACCCGACTCTCCCGGTCAGCCGACCCGCGACCACACCGTTCGGGCGTGCATTCACGTGATCCTCAACGAGGAGTGGGAGCACAACTGTTACGCCAAGCGAGACCTCGACATTCTCGACACCCAATGAACTGCAGGTTTGGCCGACTCCAGTACACGGACCTGCCGCCTCGCACTCCGCAACTGACTGCGGAGTCGGTTCAAGACGTATGTCCGTCACGAGAGGGGGTCCCGAGACTGCCCGCAAGTAGCGCAGAACGCCCAGAGCAACGTCTGAACCGCCACCGCTCGGTTCAACTGCTTCCGCCACGGCTCCCCCATTATCCCGCCCGCCCCCCGGCTCTTGAGCGTCCCCGAAGTGCCTGATTGTTGCCTGCAGGCGCTGCGGTCTTCTTCGTAGCGTTGAGAGTCCCTGGCGGGGTAGCTCACGAAGTGTCTGCCGCCGGCCCAAGGCCGGTTGGCTGTTAAACGAAGAGCCTCCCGCCTGGATCTCGCCGCGGAGTGGCTCGAAAGTCGAGTTTCCCGACCGGCGCCGAACGACGACCGCTAACGTTCCCACCCTGGAAGGGCCGGGCGGGAGTCCGGCGGGCCCTCGGGCCCCACAGGGGGAGGCACCATGCGCAGTCGTCTGTTCGGGCACCGACCGAGGCGGTTCGCCTCACCGAAGGCCTTGCTCACTGTGGCCGTGGCGTTGAGCGCCCTGGCGTTCGGCGGCGCCGCCGGAGGGTCCACCGGCGGCGCCGTGCTCTCCAAGTCCGGTCCGGCCGACGAGGGGCCCTACCCCTACGCGTACCCGGCGTCAGGAAGCGTGAAGGTCGGCCAGGGCACCACGGTCAGCGGCCTCAAATGCAAGCCCGGAGTGAACCAGTTCGGCTCCCCCTACGCCGACCCCTGCATCGCCAAGTTCACTGGCAAGAATGGCGGCGCCACCGATCGGGGCGTGACCTCCAACGAGATCATCCTCGCCCAACGCCAGTTCCCGAGCACGGGCAACAGCCAAGCTGTCGCCGCCCAGGCCGAGGCCGCCGGAGTGGCGCTCCCCGCGGTCACCGACCAGGTCGAGCAGGTTTTCTTGAACTACTTCAACAAGGTCTTCGACCTTTATGGCCGCAAGGTGGTCATCGAGCCGATGACGGCGACTGGCAACTCGACCCTCGAGGCGCTGAACCAAGGCCAGGCCCAGGCCTGCGCGGACGCGGCCGCCATCACCGACCAGATGCACGCCTTCGGCGAGGTCGGCTTCGCCGCGAACTTCAACGGGGCCGGCGGGAGCGGGCCGTTCTCTACCTGCGCCAGCCAGGACCACCTCGTCGAATTCGGGGGCGACGTCTACTTCAACGAGGGCTCCTTCCAGGCCGAGAACCCCTACGTCTGGTCGGCCACCCAGAACTGCACCCTCATTAGCGCGAACGAAGCCGAGGTGGTGGGCAACATGCTCGCCAAGAAGCCCGCCAAGTTCGCGGGCGAGGCCGACCTCACCTCCAAGCCCCGCAAGTTCGGGACCTATGTCCCGAACGTCCCCGCCTACCTCACTTGCTATCGACAGTTCCTGCACGACGTCGAGTCCAAGTACCACGTCCCTGCCAGTGACTTCACGGACTTCGGCTACAACCTGGATATCTCGACCTTCACCCAACAGACCCAGGAGGCGATCGTCCAGTTCAAGGCCGCAGGGGTCACCACCGTCCTCGAGTCCTGCGACCCGTTCTCGGCCGGCCTACTCACCCAGGCCGCCTCCCAGCAGAACTACCACCCCGAGTGGTTCGAGACCGGGACGTCGCTCGACGACCAGGACCCCGCACCGCAGACCTACGACAACGCGGCGGAGATCACCGGCCACCTGTTCGGCCTGAGTGAGTTGTCCCCCTCGACGGTGTTGACCGGCCCCAACTCGCTGGCCGGCAAGCTCTACAAGAAGCTCACCGGGCACGTCATCGCCAAGGAGACCGATGGCGACTATTCGGCGCTCATCGTGATCTTCGACATGCTCCAGGCGGCCGGACCCGACCTCACCCCTCAGAACATGGCCCGCGGCGTGCACGCGCTCCCCAACCTGGGCGGTCCGGTCTATCCCTACGGAGACTGGAGCTGGAACACCGGGATCAACGGCAAGAAGGGGGTCGGCGAGCACACGGCCGACATCGACGCCCGGTTCATCTGGTGGAACGGGAACGGCACCTCGCCGCTCAACGGCAAGCAGGGCACCTATGTGGCGGCCTTCGGCGGCAAGCGGTTCACCCTCGGCACGTGGCCGAAGGCGCTGCCGCCGATGTTCACGACGTCGGGATAGACCGCTTCGATTGGAGCCGGGTGCGCGGCTCGGGTGCGCGACGTCCGGCCGGAGCGTGGTTGAAAGATGGCGGCACCGCTAGCGACTCCGACCGAAGGACCTTGGGTTGCAGATTTGGTTTGCAAGCCAGCACCCAGGCCCGATTCACGGTGCGAGCGCTCGCGTTGCAGCAGGTCAGAGCTTGTGTCGGAGAAGGGACTTGCACCTTCAGCACACCGCCCGTCTGGCGAACCGAGTGGGCGGCCTAGCTGGTGCTGCAATCGACGCTGCTACCCGGCGCGCGTCACCCTCCCCGTGGCGCGGGCGACGTGCGCGATCTCCAGCCCCGTCTCCGTCCGGCCCGATTTGTGATGCCGCAATGCGTGTTGTGGCGCCGACGCTCCGATCAGGGCGCCGCAACCGTGAAGAAGCAGTTGTACAGCGGAACGTGCCCGTGCGGCAACAGTTCAGTACAGACCGCTTGGAAGTTCTGGATATAGAACGACGGCTTCGAGGTCAGGACGTGATGCCTTCCCGGACCAAACAGGGGCCTGTAGGTGATGGTAACCGTGCCATCCCCCGAGGGACCGCCGCCAGTGGTCATGACCCCGTTGGACACCGTGCCTGTCGTCGTGTCGAGGTGGCCCGAACCGCCTCCCCCACCACCGCCGCCGCCGTTACAGTTGGAGAAACCATCAGCGCCTCCTCCTCCGCCGCCGCCGCCGAAGAAGCCGCCGCCCCCACCGCCGCCACCGCCGAGGCCACCATCTCCCCCAGGGCCGCCGGAGGACCCAGATCCGTCGTGGCCGTCACCACCAGAGGTACACCCCCCGGACGCCGGCCCACCGGCTCCATGAGTGCCGGGAGCGGTACCGCCGGGCTGGCCGGGGCCGCCCGGGTCCGCATTGCCACCAGCGACCCCGGCGGTGCCGCTGGTGCCGCCGCCCTTGCCGCCAACGCCGACGCCGCCGGGGGCACCGGC
>PLWZ01000064.1 GCA_003151235.1 Acidimicrobiaceae bacterium | reverse complement strand
TCGCCTATCCGCGCGGCCTCTTAGGCCGCTCTCCCGGCTCCGCTCGCTCATCATCCGGTTTCGGGCGGGGCAGGGGACTATCGCCCCCAGGCCCGCCCTTAGTCCCGGCCGAACGATCCACCGAACCGGTCACGGCTCTTCCGCCAAAGCTCGCTCCCGCTCACCCCGAGTCAACCGGGGCAACGGCAAGTCGTCGGCCAACTGGACCCCGTGAGCCAGCGCTACTCGCTTGACAACGACAGCTGCCCCCGCCGCCGTGGGTCTCGGCCCACGAATGAATATCCCCAACTCCCAAACCACGTCAGCGTAGAAGCGCTCTAACGGTTCTCGACCTTGGTCACCTGTTTTCGGCAAAACATCATGCTTAACTTCCGCACCGATAGCCCCACGGACAGTGTCACTACGAACAGGACCGTACCGAGCAGATGTGACACCTTCGTCTCGCCCTGACACGTCATAACTTTCAACTTGACATAATGTGCATTATCGGCGGCGGGGATGTGTGCGCAAAAAAACGGGGAAACGGTCATTGGGGCGCCCCGAAGATCACGCGCCACAGGATCTGGCGCCAGTGCGGAATCGGCGGCCCCGACCTGGTAGCCACAGTCGCCACGTGAGCGGTGGCCTGGATACTTGCTGTCAGCGGGACGACGTTGGCGGATCGTTTCCTGCGCAGCCGGGACCGTATCGAATCCCACAGCATGAGAACGAGAGCGACAACGAACCAGCCCGCGAAGACGCCCCACCATCCTTTGGTCAGGACGGCAACAACCACTGCGGCCCCAAGGGCGAGCATCAGGGTGCTTCCGAGTCGCCACTGCCAACCTTTTGGGAGTTCAGGCCACGCCCGCATAAGGCAAAAGTACTCCTCTGACCAGGAACTACACCTCCGTAGTTGTCACAACCGCCTGCCAAAATGGCCCCATGAACACGAGGACCACCATCGCATCCCTGAGCCGGGAAATCGCCACTGAGAGTGACGCCTACCGCCACCTTGAGGGACTTCGCTGGGGCGACACGCCCGTCTGCGCCCACTGTGACGGGACGGACGTTTACCTGATCCCGCCCGCCAACGGGGTCAGCCGCAAGACGGCTGGCGGCACCATGAGCGAGCGTCGGGTCTGGAAGTGCCGCTCGTGCAAAAAGCAGTTCTCGGTCCTTACCGGGACGATGATGCACGCGACCAAAATCCCGGTTCGGACGTGGGTGCTCGTGATCTTCGACATGATCGCGGCCAAGAACGGCATTTCGGCCCGTGAGGTCGAGCGCAAGTACGGCGTGTGCCCCCGGTCGGCTTGGCACATGCTCCACCGCATCCGTGAGGCGATGGCAAGCCCTTACGCGTTGATGTTCCAGGGGGTCGTGATGGCCGACGAGGCGTACATCGGAGGCGACCCGAAGAACCGCCACGCGTGGCAGCGGGTCGAGCGTGACGGGCGTGGCACCGACAAGACCCCCGTTGTCACCATCGTGGACCAGGACACCGGCGAGGTTCGCTCGCACGTCGTGACGGGTCTGGACCAGTGGAAGCTCGGCCAGCTCATCGTTGGCAACGTCGATCCCACCGGCTCGGTTCTTGTCACCGATGGGTTCAAGGGCTACAACCTTGCCGCCTCGTTCTTCCCGAAGCATGAGGTCGTGGACCACTCCGCTGGTCAGTACGTGATTAACGGATACTCGACCAACCGGGTCGAGTCGTTCTTCTCTCAGTTGAAGCGGTCTATCGATGGGACGCACCATCACGTCTCGGTCAAGCACTTGCACCGCTACGTGGCCGAGCACGACTTCCGCCGTTCGACGTGCAAGGTGTCCGACACCGAGCGCATGAGCGTCCTGGTTGGGCAGATGGAAGGGCGGCTGCCGTATGAAGAACTGGTGGCCGAATGAGGTCATCGGCTGCCACCTTCTGTCTTTTGAGAGACACCATCTTTGGGGTTGGCTATATCGAGACCTTGCGATTTTGAGAGTTTCTTTCGAAGAAAGAAAAGGGTGGACTTACAAGGGTCGACAATCCAGCGCTCCCATCGGCCCGGCTCAGGCAGCATTTCTAAGCGAAGCTCTCCCTCCTCGTTGGTAGAGACCTCCAACTGTTGCATTGCAGTGCCACAGTCGGTTCCACGCACCTCTACCTCAACGGTGCATGGAACAGGCAGCTTGTTATACCTGTAATCAGACGACGCGTGATACAAGTTCTCATCGTTGAAGGCATATACCGCATCGTCGTCGTCGTATTTGAATACGATATGAAGCATTGCGGAGTTTCCATTTGCGGCAAGGGTGATTTCACTCGGGCGTTGAAGGGATTCCGTGGTCACTTCGGGCTCTGAATGCGCCCATCGGCCAGACAACCGCCGCTCAAAGTCGGAATAGGCATCCGTGAACGTCAGCGTTGCGACGACGTTAGTGGCGAGGCGCGATCCCTTCTTCGGAATGTTCTCGACTCGTACGTGCGCAAACAACAGGTCAAAGAACTCCTCGGGCGTGGCGGAATAGCTAAAGGGTTCGGAGACGGTTGTAGAGGTGAGGTTGTACACGAAAGATGCAGAGGGATCGCGGAAGCTGGTGTGTGGCGAAGTAGGGACTACTGCGGGCGTTAGTTTGCGACGCCTTCGTAGGTCGATTGACGGGCTGTGAATCACGATGCAGGGGCGCTGCCAACGGTCTCCGTAGAGACACACCAACCCGAACGCGAAAACGAGCAGACTGACTGCGAAGAGCATCCACGAACGCCAGCGTTCAGATGGAACCGACCCCACGATGAGCGCCGCCGCAATCAGCATCGCTCCGCCCGCTGTACGACGATCAAACACCCCGGTATCTTTGCGTCAGGTCGCGCCAACCCGCCCGTTAGCCTGGGGGGCGATGCCTGAGCGCCCGCGCCGGCCCGACCTGGACGAACGGTTCGGTCTGCCGGAAGAGACGGACCCTGACGACGTGCTGCGCCACCTCCTAGAGGCCGAAGACGGGGCTGAAGAAGTGTCCCAAGACCCGGCAGAGGACCCCGAAGACGGCTGAATCGGCCAGGGCCGTTTTTTTGGGTACACATCCCCTCGGCGGCGGGGACTGTCTGTCTGGCGTACCCACGCTGACGCCGTGTTGCCAACCGGATTGCTGCGCAGAGGATTTTCGCTGGTCAGGTGCCGTGAGTCTGCGGATTATCTGAAAGGAAACCGGGTGCCCCTCTAGGCCAGCGGCTCTTCAGCCCACTCGTACCCACAGGCCTTACAGGTGCGGTGCATGTGTGGCAACTCGAACTCTGTGCATGACCACATGGGCATGCCGTTGGGGTCAGATCCGTTGTTCTTGTGGTATTCATTCTTTGATTTGCCCGCGTCCTGAGGGCACTTTCCTTGTTTTTCAAACTTCTCCATTGGGCCTCCAGGCGGTTTGCGCCGAGGGTAGCGCCCTGCTCTTCGTATTGCCGGATGGCATCCGGGAATGTTTTGTCATCGCACACATCCCCGCGACGGCGGGTAACAGGCGGTTCAGCCTTCGGCCAGGCGTATCTGGACCTCCCCGGCCAGTTCAACCGAGCGGACTGCGGCCTCGGTCGCCACCGTCATCGTGCGAACGATCACGTCGGTGAACCCGAGCTCACCGAAGACCGCCAGCTGCTCAGCGACGCCATCAGGGTCGCCATAGGCGACGGCCGCTCGTTCGAAACCCCGGTATCCGGCCGCCATCAAGTCGTCTCCCGCTCGTTCTGCCTCCGCCGAGGAGTCGGCGATGAGCACATCCTTTCGAATAGGGATTCGGATCGGGACGCGATCGTGACGGGCGCAGGCTTCGCGGTACATGTCGATGGCTTTGGCGGCGCTGTCCGGAGTGAGATCGGCGTTCGCATACCAGCAATCCCCGAGACGGGCCGCCCGGTCGATGGCGGTGGCCACCCCGCCACCGACCCACCACTCGATTCCCTGGGTCGGGACGGGCGCGACCTTTGCGTTTTCGATCCCAAAGATGGTGCTCGACACGGCCTCTCCGTCGAGCAGGGCTTTGACGACCGTGATTCCCTCGGCCAAGAGGGCGGCGCGCCTCTGGATTGGGATGCCCATGGCCCGGAACTGGGCGCCTCCCCCGCCGAGTCCGGCCTGGACGATGAAGGGGCCTGAGGCAATGGCTGTGAGCGTGCCAACCTGCTCGGCCATGAGCACCGGGTTCCACAGGGGGAAGAGGAAGAGACAGCCGGCGGGGCGGTCGTCCCACTCCGCCAACGCCCTACCCAGCATCGGAGTGTTCTGCAAGTAGACGCCTGGGCCGGTCGAGTGGTGGTCGCCAAGGGACAGGGTGTCCAGGCCGGCGTCACGGGCCGCTCGTACCTGGGCAATCACCGTGCGGGGCCCTTCTCGAGGGTCGCCCGGGGCGAATGCCGTCCCCACCGAGATCCCGATGCGCATCAGGTCTTCGGACTGATGATCGAGGAACCAGACATAAGCGACTTCTACCTCGACACCCTCCCTCCCCGCCAGCCCGCAACGACCGGCCACCGCGCCGACAGGAAGGGCGGGGAACGCGGACAATGCCCCACGTCGGCCCTCTCGGGGGTGTGAGGGTTGGTCGAGACGTTGCGCCTACTCCCCCTTGCCGGGTCTTCAACAGGTCAAACTCGAGGCGTCGAGATGGATCGGCACCGTGGTCGGCGATTCGTAGATCGAATTCGGCAGCCACCAAAGTTGCGAACCGAGGACCTCTAACTCAGCTTGATCTGCGGATTGCTGTACCGGAGCGGACAGTCCCGTTACCGGGCACCAAGACGTTGCGCCGGGTGCCAGCAGCTCCCATGCGTCCGTGTTGGTGCGCTCTCCTGTGAGCAAGAGGCTTCCCTCGGGAAGGACGGTGATGCCTCCGGGCTCTCCGGCAAACCCGTTTCCGGGCTGAAAGCCTGGAGCCGGAGGCAAAGACACATCCGACCAAGTCGTTCCACCGTCCGTCGACCGCGTCAGTTTGTACGGCGACGTCGAATCGACGAGCAGTTCGGATGTGGCCGAAGTCGCGACGAGCTCAGCCAGGGCGCACGTTCCTACGTCGCTCGGCCAGCCAACCGCGACCCATCGCGTGCTTCCGACAGCCTGTCGCAGCAGTGCCTGCTCAGGGTTGACCATGACGCAGTTTCCGGGCGTGTACCCGCCGAGGGTCACACACGGGCCCACGACCGGACAGGTGAGCTCTGCTTCCTGCCAGTCGCTTCCGTTCACGGTGGCTTCCACCTGTGGGACCCGCACGGCGATGCCGCTCGGTCTCGACGAGAAGAGCGCGTTAACGGTGTCGCCGTCCACCCGGAAGCCGCCGAAGCCCTCCGGCTGGTCGCCGCCTGGAGTCGGAACCGGCCTCCATTTCCCGCCGTCGTCTGTGGTGAACAAGGCGATGTCGGCGATAGGCGGGCCGTTCCCCCCGGGCCCAACCGGGAATGCCGCGACGACAGTTGGGGTAGCGGCAGGCCCGACCGGGATCGCACTTGAGCAGGCGGGGGCGGACTCGAGGGGTCCGAAACCGAGTGCGTCGAGGACGGGCGCCGCTGTGCCCGTCGGGACGGTGTTCTGAGCACTGCCATCCGACACCGTCACCCCTCCCCCATCACACCATGCGAACAAAGAGGGGTCAGAGGGCTCCATGGAGATGGCGGGGAGGCCTGCGGGGATCGCCGTCAGCGGGATGGTCGCCGGGAGGCTGGCCCAGGTCGGTGGTGATCCCACCTCGAAGCCCCCGTGTCCGAAGTCGACGTCGACCGCGCCGTATTTCAGGGGGCTGAAACGCACTTGCGCGCCGCCCCGATAGCCCCTCTCGACATTCATTTGGAACGTGAACGGTTGATCCGAACCGGTGACCGAGACCAGTGGCGCGTCGCCGGTCACCTCGATGACGTCGCCCGGAAGCGCGAGCCCAGGGATGACCGACAAGTGGCCGCACATTGCCACCGACGGGCACCATGCCGGCCCCGATGTTGGCGTCGTCAGCGTGAAGGCGGCGCTGCCCTCCGACCGGTGCAGCGCGCATCCGCTGGTCGACTCGACACATCGGATGCCAATTGGATACCGGCCCGAGACCAACCGGACCACCCTGTTCGGATCGGCCTCGATCCAGGGACCGCCGGGGATGACCAGCGAGGCGCGGAACGACGTTGGGTTGGTCCACCGCACCCGGACCTCCTGGTATTGCAGGCCGTCGAGGCAACCGTCCCAACAAAAGTCGACGTATCCGTCGCTGCGGTCCT
The DNA here is from genome assembly GCA_003151235.1 of Acidimicrobiaceae bacterium. GTDB lineage: Bacteria > Actinomycetota > Acidimicrobiia > Acidimicrobiales > RAAP-2 > Palsa-461. The sequence continues at coordinate 88,640 of PLWZ01000064.1, read as the reverse complement.
GTCGGGGGATCGGTGCGTGCAGGGAACCGGTGACGGTGACACGGGTGCCGGGTGCTCCCGATGCCGGCGAGAGCCTCAACGCCACCGGCGGCCCATTCCCCTCGTTGGTTCCGAGGACCGTGGTCTCTGTGCTGAGCGAGCGTGTGTCCTCGACATGAGATAGCAGGACCTGGTCGAGCTCGACATGATGGGCACCCGCGCTGAGGGGGCCGACCCGGATGCACGCGGTGATCTGACCGCTCATGGACTGATGGATCTCGCTCGACCCGATGGACTGGTCAATCCCATTCGGCCCGCCCGGACATCTGGGGGCAGCAAACCAGGTCCCTGCTCGGCCCGGCGCAGCAGACGATGCGGGCGGCGAGACCATGGTTATCGAGGCGACAACCAAGGAGAAGCCGAGTGCAAGAGACGGCCACGGGCGCGCACCGCCGAGAGTATCCATGATCTCTTTACGTCAGAGGGGACCCGTGGGTTGACAGCCAGAGCTCTGGCGGGTTTGTCTACGACGAAATATGTGCTCGGAGCCGGTCGATCTCGGCGATCGCGTATGCCACAGCGGCATCGTCGTCCATGGCCGCACCGTCGGCTCGCAACTCCCTGAGTCGGTCCGCACCCAGTGCTCGTTCGATGAGTTCGGTTGTTGTCCGCTGCAGCTCCGCCACGATGCGGGCGTTGCCGGCCGGCCGCCCAGGGCCGTCGACGGTGCCCGTCGCCTGAGCCGAGTGGGTCGCGTTGGAGAGTCGCTCCGCGATGCCTTGCAGCGTGGCCGCGGTTTCGGCGCTGGCCGGCGCAACGGCGCGGGCGACGAGGTTCACGACGGTGGCGAGTAGGGCCCAGTTGGCTATCCAATGGAGGTGACGCATCGACCCTGGGGCGAGCTCGAGCACCTGCGGCCACTCCCCCAAGCAGGCGCTCACGACAACGGCCCTGTGGAGCTCTACCCACCCTTCGTAGTCGAACGTGGCCCGTAACTCTCGGCTCTCGCGCAAGAGGGCTTGTGCTCGGATCGGATCTTGATCAGTGAGCGCGCCCGCCAGCGCAGTCAGGTTCAGCGTGATGGCGGTGGGCAGCCCGGCCTGCCGTGCGAGGGCGAGACCCTCGGTCGCGATGGTGATGGCGGCGTCTGCATCGCCAGCATTCGTGCTCGCGTCCGATGCTGACGAGAGGAGAGCTCCGGCAACGCCGAGTCGGCCGACGGATCGCGCGATCTCCGCGGCACGGAGAAACTCGGTCACCGCAACGTCATAGGTGCCGAGCGAGCGCGCCACGATGCCTCGGGCAGTCGCGACCGTCAATTCGGCGATTCGGTCGGGCTCAGCCCCAAGGCGTTCAATCGCTGCCATAGCCTGGGCACAGCGCGACTCGGTGGTCTCGAGATCGCCCAGCTCCGCGGCCCGGTATGCGATCGTGGCCAGCGCATAGGGATACATGCGATGTTCAGTTGCACCGCTGAGCTCGAGGATCGGATCGACGGGAAGGCGCAACACGTACCCGACTTGGAATGCCGACGGCGTGTGGAATAACAACCGCAGGGCCAGATCGACATCGTCGCTGGTGATCGCGTAGTTCATCGCCGTCACGAGGTTCTCGCGTTCCAGCTCGAGGCGCTTTCCCGCTTCGACCTGTCGGGAACCGACGAGATCTTGGGACACTTGCCGAGCCAACTCGGCGTAGCACTCCGCGTGGCGTGCGCGCAGCGCGGCGACCTCACCGTGTTCGGCCAGGCGTTCCTCCGCGTATTCTCGGATCGTCCCCAACAAGCCATAGCGCGTCTCGGGACCGTCGCGTTCGGCGACGACGAGCGATTTGGCCACCAGGCCACGAAGGGCGGTGAAGAGTTCGTCTCGCTTGACGATGTCCTCGTCGGAACACACGATCTCGGCGCTCTCGCGCGTGTGGCCACCCACGAACACGGCCATCCTGGCCAGGAGGCGACGTTCCGGCTCAGTACACAGGTCATAGGACCAGTCGATCGCGGCTCTGAGGGTCTGGTGACGTTCGACCGATCGACGCCGGCCGCCGGTCAAGGTCTCGAAGCGATGGTCGATTCGCTGGGCCAGCTCGGCCGGACTCATCGCCGAGACCTGTGCCGCCGCGAGCTCAATGGCCAACGGCACGCCGTCGAGTCGACGGCACACCTGAGCCACCGCCGTGGCGCTGATCGCCGTGAGGACGAAGTCGGCGTCGACGCCCCGGGCGCGTTCGACGAACAGCGAGACGGCGTCGTGGTTTGCGATTGCATCCAGATCGGCATCCGTCACTGGCACCGCGAGGGGAGGGATCGAGAAGATGTGCTCACCATCGAGGCCCAAGCCCTCACGGCTCGTGGCCAAGAAGACCAACCCCGAGCACGATTGCTCCAGCATCTCGATCAGATCCCCGACGACCTCGAGGACGTGTTCGCAGTTGTCCACCACCAGCAGAAGTTGCTTCGTCCGCAGAAAGTCGATGAGCACCTGTTGGACGCTCTGGCCGGTGCGGGCGCCCACCCCGAAGATGGACGCCGCCGCGTCGAGCACTCCATCGGGGTGGCGAACCGACCCCAGCTCTACGAGCCATGCTCCGTCCCGAAAGCCGGGCATCCCGTCGGCCGCAGCCTGCAGGGCCAGGCGGGATTTGCCCACCCCGCCCACCCCGGTCAGTGTCACGACTCGTCGTTCGCGTATCGCCTTGCCGACACGCGCCAGGTCTCGTGTGCGGCCGATGAACGAGGTTGTCTGTAACGGCAGGTTCCCGGGGAACGCATTGAGAGAACGCAGGGGCGGGAAGGTGCCGGGGAGATCGGAGTGCCGCGCTTGAAAGATCCGCAGAGGCGACGACAGGTCGCGCAGTCGATGCTCCCCGAGGTCAGCAAGCTCGACATCCGCCGGCAGGTCGCCGCGGACAAGCGGTTCGGTCGCCCCGGACAAGAGGACCTGTCCGCCATGCCCGATCGCCATCACCCTGGCGCAGCGATTCAGGGGCTGGTTGAGATACTGGTCTTCGACGAGAACGCCTTCGCCTGTGTGGATCCCCATGCGAGAGCGGAGTACCTCGACCGCCTCGGGCCACGGTTCAGCGGCAAGCTCCAGCTGGACCTGTATCGCCGCGCGGACGGCGTCGCGGGGTGAACCGAATACGGCCGCCATGCCGTCACCCATCTTGGAGTAGACGACACCGCTTTGGGCCTCGATCGCTGCCACCAAAATGGCGTCGTGACGCGCCAGTGCCTCACGCATGGCGTCAGGGTGCTGCTCCCATAGGCGAGTCGAGCCCTCGAGGTCGGTGAAGAGAAAGGTGACCGTTCCCGAAGGCAGTCCAGGCATCCCGTTCACCTCCTCCCCACTCTCCTAACAGGAGGTTAACCAGCCAAAACGATGGGTTGTCGCCGAACGGCCGGAGACACCAAGGAACACAGAAAGGGACCGTTGCTCGGTTTGGTCGCCGTGGCCGACGCCGACCTTGAGATCACCGACGAGGGGCACGGCTGCGCCCCAGTGCGACCAAAGACGGGAGCCTTGGCAGGCTTCTTCCTCGACCTGCTCCGGCGCGCGGGTTCTCCGAAGAAGAGGTACGACAACTCGGCGTCGCCATCCATGGGGTCGAGATGGCGAGCTTTTGCTTTGATGCCAACACCGGAGCTGACGCTCGAACCTGCGGCAATGTCAGCCGCGCGGCCGTTACGGTCGTTGTCAATAGCCCTTAGAAGGGGCGGCGTGTGCCGGAGTGGACTAACCGGCTGTTGGCGGGACCAACCGTCGAACCGGAGCGCCGAACGGCAACCGCTGCCCGATTGCCGGCCCGACCTGATTGGCCATGGTTACTGCCACCAGGCGTCGTCGGAGCGACACCGGGAACCCCGGTGTCGGTTTGACCACGAAACGGCCAAGAGTCTGTCCCCGGCTCTTGACGAGCAGCTCCAACTCCTGACCAGGCAGGCCCATGTCGTCGACACCCCACAGAGCGCTTCCGAGTATGACGTGGCCGTCGTCTTCTATGCGCCTCCGGGGGTGCTCAGGGTTCCCGGGCTCGTAATGACAGGCCCGTAGGTGCAGCAGGTCCATCAGCTCGATCCGCACTCGCTCGATCACCTCTTCGGCCGATGTGCCTAGAGCTGCGAGCTCTGAGACCTCGTAGATGAGGCCGACGTATTCCGACTCCTCGGTTGCCGCCTCGTGATGGTGTCGGTTCCGTACCGCCAGTTCGGTGACGACAATGCCGACTACGAAGAGGCTTACCGCCGTCTCGACATCGGGGCGGTGCGTGATGGCGAACCTCTGATACGGGCGGGTGAGGAAGAAGTCGAACCACACGGTCGTAGAGATAGTGGCCAAGAATCCGGCGGTCCGGTTCCCGACAGCGGCGACTGCGACCACCACTGCGACGAGGACGAGAGCTGAAGCGGGGTCGGCAAAGCTCGACCGGAAAGGCACCAAGATGGCTGCAACCCCGAGGGGCAGGGCCAGTGCTGCGACGTTGGCCGCTGCATCTCTGTGACGCCGGATACCGTCCATGGCGACCTCGTTTCGATCGACTGGCTCCAGTTTCTCACTGGTGGGTGCGCCGAGCGAGGTCGATGCCGAGGCACCTGGCTGCCACGAAGAAGGGGCTTGGGAGAACGGACTTTCGGAAGTGGGGCTCCGCTTCCGACCGTCCGGCCCCCCCTGCCTTCCTTGGTGTCCGAACGGCTGGAGGGCCGGACGGTTAGGTCGGCTCAGCCGCCGCCGCCAGACGACGGGCAAACCCGGCGATCATGCGCCGCAACAGGCGCTCCATGACCCATCCGGTCCCAGGGATCAGGGCCACCATGGTGCCGGCCCACTCGATGCTCGTGTGTGCCACCTGCCCCGCAGCACCCTCGACCTCGACGAGGTGGACGTTGGCGACATACGAGCGCAACGGCTGACCGCTGATCATTCGGTAGCCGTGATGGTGCGCCGGATCTGCTTCGACGATCTGCTCGCGCACCATGAATGGCGGACGGCCCAGACTACGGATGCCCCCGATCCCGCTCGGGCCAGGTTCGACCTCCCACTCCGAGCGCTTGATCAGCGGCCCGGCCCAAGAGCACCACGTGGGCGCGTCGGCCAGCAGTAGATAGAGCTGCTCAGGCGACGCGGTGCTCGTGACCTGCACAGCGAAGTAGCGGGGTTTGGGCATCGCCGAATACGGGTCCGCTCAGGCCCCGCTGCGCTCGAGATGCTCGAGGACGACTGGGAATGTGTCCCGTGCCGCGTTGGCACCGATGAAGACGTCTTGGTGCCCGTACCCGTCGATGACCACGCGGCGGACCTGCTCGGTACCGAGCGCGTCGGCTATGGCCACGTAAGTGCGCTCTGTCGACTCCGGCACCCAGACCAGGTTGTCCTGGCCCGACACCAGCGTTACCGGTCGTCCGAGCCGCTCGATGTGGGGCAGGTACTCGTCGACGCCGCTGGCGCTCACCACCCGCTCGGCCCGGGCCATGCGGGAGAGATGCACCATCATGGTCGTGTCGGTAAGGCCGAAGAGCTCGTGCATGGTGGTGTGCGTCAGGTCGTTCATGTTCTCGTGGTTGACGGCCACGCCGTAGATGAACGCGAGCCGCCGGCAGACCGCCTGGTCGCACCGTTCGCCCTTCGGGATCGGATAGGCGCGCAGGGCAAGATCGACGGCCCGCGCGCCATCCGACTCGTCGGTGAACGCGTCCGTCGTGAGGGTCTTCACCCCCATCCGCCGCATCAGCTCGCCGAGGTGGAGTCCGACCTTGAGCCGGGTGATCGGCGGCCCGACCGGGTGCGCGCTGACCGAGGAACAGAGCAGCGATGTCGGGTCCACCGTCCCGGCCAGGGTGGCCATCGTCCAGGTGAGGCTGCCCACGCAGTGCGAAACCACGTGGAGGTCGGACCGGCCCGTGTGCTGGCGGATCGCGGCCTGGGCGGCCGGGTGGTCCTGGCGGGCCACGGTGTCGGCGTTGAACTGGCTGTTGGCGCTGGGCAGGAGGGTGGAGGCCCGCCACTCCTGGACCCACACGTCGAAGTCGTGCTGGACCAGGTATTCGGCGAGGTTGGTCTCAACCGTGTCCAGCAGGAAGGTGAGCGGGTTCGCCCCCATCCCGTGGACGAGCAGGACGGGTCCGCGCCGGCCGCCCCGGTAGCGAGAAAGCCCCAACGCGACGCCGTCGTCGGTGCGATACCCGAATTCCTGAGGCAGCGGCAGGTCCAGGGGCCGCCGGGGGCGAGGCGGCGCATGGCGGTTGAAGCGCGTCGTGCGATGGACGACCGACCCGTAGTCGTTGTAAAGGGGACCCGCGAACGACCTCCCGAAGCGGGCCTCGAGTTCCAGCCGTTCCCACTCGCTCGCCGGCCCGGTGACGGTCATGGTCCTCAGTTGCTTGACGAAGTCCTCGGCGGCGATCCTGAGCACGCCGCGACCGATCACGGGACCGGTGTCGGTCCCCTCACGCAGGGTCACGTACAGGGTCGTGGTCGCCGGCCATAGGCCCGCGAGTTCACCGGGACCCACCGCCTTGAACCCGGAGAAGTGGAGACGCCGCCCGCCCGTCGTCGTGAGCGGGAGCCGGTACCACATGTGGCTGACCGCGGTATCGGCCTGGTCGTCCGCCACCAACAACTGGAACGTGCCGTCATCCACGCTGACCGGGTCGTCGGAGAACCCCGGGGCTTCCACGGTGCCGACCGCGGACATCGGTCGGGCCAGGTCGGCGATCTCGGCCCGGAGGTCGTCGGTCGAGAGGGTCAGCTCGAAGGCGAGGGTCGACCCGGCTTCTTCCCCCGCCGCCGCGGCAAGTTCGTACTGGGCGAGGTCGCCGGCATGCGGGGCGTCGGTCGGCGACCAAAAGCCGGACATTCGTTCGGTGAACCGCAGCCCGGGCTTCTGCGGCGGCGCCGCTAGGGACTGGTCGGGGTTCGGGCGCGCCACGCTCGAGTCGATCGGCCAGCCGTTGTCCGCGACCAGCGCGGCCACGGCCCGCTCGGTCAGGGCCGAGATGGTGAGCAGCGGATTGACCCCGAGCGGCCGCGAGACGATCGAGCCGTCCCACACCATCAGGCCCTCGTGGACCGCATCGCCGGTCCGGCCCGAGAACGCCCGTCCCATGTCGTCCACGACCCCGTTCTCGGCTCGATCGGCCATCACGCACCCGCCGAGCGGATGGACGGTAATCAGGCTGTGTTCGAGCGCCCGCGACCAGATGGGGTTGTGCAAGAAGGTGCCGCCATCCTGCGCGGCGGCGGTCCCGACCACCCGGTTGGCCAGTTCGTAGTACGAGCTGGTGCCGGCGCCGGGCCAGATCACGCGGACCCGGTCGCCATCGAGCGCGACGGACCCCTCGTCGCCGTCGTTGCCCATCGCGAGCAGGGTCTGGAGGTGCTGGGTCAACCCGCGTCGGCCCCGGGTGACCACGCTGAGGAGCGCCGCGATCGGACCATCACCGCGCAGTCGGCCGCGCAGCCAGTCCGGGCTCGCCTGGCTGCCCAGCCCGATGGGCAGCAAACCCGCTATTGCCCCGGGGACAGCGGCGTCCTCGATGATGACCCCCTCTGCGAGTGGTCGCCCGCCTCGCTCGTCGATGAACGCGGTGATGCATGGCCCGACGGGGTGCTCGGGGTCGGGGGCGTCCGGACCAGCGCCGACCCCGTGCACGGACTGGCCTGGCCGGTAGGCGAAGCCCAGGACGTCGCCGTTGCCGGTGAAGTGTTGGCCCAGCTGATCCGACAGATCCAAGCCTCGTTGGCGGGACTGGAAGAGCACCCGGGTGGTGCCCAACACCCCGGCGGCAAGCACCACCACATCCGCCGTGACGGCCATCGGTGGGGCCTCGAACCGGTCCCGACCCAGACCGAGCGGTTGTGCCCGGACCACCCAACGGGCGCCGCCGTCCGTGTCGGTGGCCGGTCCCTCACGCTCGACCCACCGCACGTCGACCTCGGTAAATATCTCGGCCCCGTGAGCCGCCGCGTCGGGCAGATAGTTCATGAGGAGCGTGTTCTTCGCGCCGTAGTTGCACCCCGTGACGCAGTCTCCGCAGCCGGTGCACGCCTCCTGGTGGACCCCGGCCGCGTTCGGACCGGCCCGGAACGTGACGTTGATCGGTGTCAGCGAGAACGGCGCTCCATTCGCAGACCGACGGAGCGCCTCCAGCTTTGCGAGCGGCGGGAACGAGGACGGGTACGTGGTCGGCGTGAACATCGCCTCGGCCCGCTCGAACCCGGCGTCGAGCGCCGAGGGGTCCTCCCGCAGCGCGCGGGGCCACCGCTCGTCCTCGAAGACCCGGGGGTCGGGCCGGAGGGCCACATTGGCGTTGACGAGCGAGGTTCCGCCGAGCCCGCAGCCCGAGAACACGTTCATCCCCCCGCCCACGTGCAGCCAATAGAGATTCCTCGGGTCGCCCGAGTCGCCGAGCGGGTCCGAGGTCTGGAAGTGCCGGGCCGCCGCCTCCATGGTGCGCGGGTACTCCCCTGGAACGAGCTCGCGGCCGCGTTCGAGGACGGCGACCCGCCGACCGGCCCGAGCGAGCCGGCAAGCGGCGATGCTGCCGCCATATCCCGAACCCACGACGATCACGTCGTAGTGGGCCGAAAGATCCGAGAGCGGCCGCGAGAGGCGTTCCATCATCTCGCGCGCCGCCATGACCACCAGGTTGGCGCGGCCCGGGTGCCCGAAGTCACCGGCGCAGGTGCCGGAGGAGACTCTGTCGGGGGGTCCCGCCCTCGGTGCGGCCGCCCCCCCTGCCGAGCATCGCCGACGCGGCAGACATACGGTCGTCCAGTTGACGGCGACGCTCACGCTCGGTCGTCATGGCCGCTTCGGCCAAGGCCCGCCAGGGATCCCGGGACGGATCGATCCGGCTCGACAGATCGTCAACCAAGGGGTTGGCAGGGTTGTTGGGAGGGCCCTGGATCTCGATGTCGAGCCCGGCTCCCTGCATGTAACAGCGCAGGACGGCAACGTTGAGATCGTCGTCGATGACGACCACCGATGCTCCCTTGTTCGGTTCGGCTTCGGCCGTGTCAACCACCCATCCGCCGGTGTTGATGACCGGCACCGGTCCGGGGAGACCCACCGCCGAACGAGAATCAGCGAAGGGCTTGTGGGTGTGCCCGAAGACAAAGGACACCTCGCGCGGCGATCCGATCTCGTCTGCAACCTGGCGCGCCACCGGCCCTGACAAGAAATCAATCAGACCGGCTTGCGCGCGCTCACTGAGAACCCCTGGTCCGTGGCGCTCGCGCTTCAGCGATCCGCAGACCACCTCTGCCAACAGCCCGTCTGCAAGTAGCGCCTCGACGTGGTTCTGCACACGGGAACCCGGACGATTTGCGATCGCCCCGCCGATGGCGCGGATCTCGGCGTGGATCGCCTCGTCGCTCTGCAACGACTCGTAGATGCTGCGCACCCATCCGGAGGTGTCCTTGCTCTCCCCCATCGAGGACCAGAAGAAGTCGATCCAGCCACCGTTCTCCGCCTCGAGCTCCTGCACCGTCGTGACGCCATCGGGACGGGGTCCGAACAGGTCGCCCAACGTCGACATCGCCCGGTACAGGGGCTCGATGAAGTGGCCATGGGTCAAGACGACCGCCCGCTGACCCGACTCAGTCACCAGCGCCAGGTTGGGGTAACTCTGCTCGACGGTGACGGTCGCCTCGGGGTCCGCTCGGGCGGCCAGCAGCTCGATGAAACGGTCCCGCACCGGCACGACGTCGTTGGCGGGGATGATGTGGGTGGCGTGGGGCTCGGGCGTGAGTGCCTGGTCACGCGGTGCTTGCTCGAGGTACTCGAGGTAGCGGTCTGACCTCGCACGGGTCCAGAGATGGTGGTCGTGGTTGCCCGGCACGAACCGGATGGCCGGGGCCACCGCCGCGTCGGATTTTCCCGGCCGCAGGGCGGCAACGAACTGGGCGAAAGTGGCTGCAGCGTCCTCGGCCGAACTGAGTGCCAGCTCGAACAGATCGCCGAGCACCACCATCTGAGGCGGGTCCTTGGCCGGGCTCAACGCCCGGAGCCCGTTGCACAACGCCTCCAAGACCGGAGAGGCCGAGGACGGGTCGACTCGTTCACCGTCCTCGGTGACCGAGGTGAGGACGCTGTTCAGTGCGCCCAGGTGCAGGTCCGAGACGCAGACCCACTTGACGGTGGCCACGGCTTAGCGAACCCGGCCATGCCCCGTCGGGCCTGGGCGTCGGTCATGCAAGGCCAGGTCAAAAGCCCCCGCACGACGATCGTTGGTGTCGCAGGCACTCCCACGTCCTCGCACTCGGAGACCCCTCGCCCGGCGACCGACCTCGCGGCGAGCCCGCAAGTCGGCACACGTTACCTCTGAGCGTCACGTTCGTCTCGGGCCGCGAGTGCAATCGGTGGCCGAGAATGCTCCGGATCTCCGTTGCGGCCGTGGACAGACCGGACAACGCACCGGACGCGGGTGCGGGTGCATACTCCCCCGCAAGGCTCGGTCCCGGCCGTTCGCTCGCCGCCGTTTACGGCGTTGTGGCTCCGCCGAAGCTGCCCCCGAGACCTCCACTGCCCAAGCCGTTCTCGAGGTTCTGGATGGCCGTCTGGGAGATGAGGGTGAGTGACACCGTGTGCTGCTTGGCACCCCTATAGAACGTCAGGCTGATGGTCTGGCCGGCCTTGTCGTTCTGGACGGCCGACTGGAGGTCGGCCGCGGACGTGATGGCCGTCGAGCCGATCTTCACGATCACGTCTTCCTGCCGAAGTCCGGCTTGGGCGGCCGGGCTTCCCTGGACGATCGAAAGGATGACCGCCCCGGACGACGGCGTGAGGCCGTACTCGCTGCGCAGCTGTGGGGTCACACTCTCGACGTCGACGCCTATGTAGCCGGGTGTCTTGGTCGGGGTTCCCCCCTTTTCGAGGGTGGGCAGCAGCGACTCGATCTGGGCCGACGGGATGGCGAAGCCGATGTTCTGCGCGTTGGTCCCATCGCTGGTGGTGCCGGCGACGGCCGTGTTCATCCCGATCACCTCGCCCTCGGTGTCGACAAGCGGGCCGCCCGAGTTACCGGGGTTGATGGCTGCGTCGGTCTGGAGGAGGTCCGAGAGCGTTTCGGTGCCGGTTCCGGTGTCCCCCGCCGTGACCGTGCGGCCGGTGGCCGAGACGATGCCCTGGGTCACCGTCGGCGATCCCTGGGAAAGACCGAGCGCGTTGCCGATGGCGACGACTGCGTCGCCGACGACCGCCTTGTCGGAGTCGCCGAACGTCACCGTCTTCAGGTTCGAGGCCCCGCTGATGTGCAGGAGGGCGACGTCATCTGTCTGGTCCGTGCCGACGAGCGTGGCCTTGTGCGCTGACGTCGAGCCGGCCTCGGTGACCGTGAGGGTGCCGCCGCCCTCGGCCGCGAGGGCGATGACGTGGTAGTTGGTGACGACCATCCCGTTGGACGAGATGATCATCCCGCTCCCCTCGTCCTCCTCCTGCGATGTTTGGACGTCGATCGAGACCACCGCCGGGAGGAGCTTGTTCACGAGTTTGGGGATGCTCGTGCCACCGTCGAGGGCGGCCCCCGGGGACGCGTTGCCCTCCTTGATCGAGGTGATGTTCGTCGAGTTGGCGTTGTTGTGGTTGTCGGCCAGGGCGGTTACACCGGCGCCGACGGCCGCACCGATCAGGGCAGCGACCACGGCGACGAGGAACCATCCCCTCCCCCGTTGCTCGCCCGAGCTCCTGGGAGGCCCGGGGGGCGTCGGGCTTTGGTAGTCCGGAGTCCCGGCGAACATGCCGGTCGGCGGGGCGGCCCACGGGTTGGCTCCGGCCTCTCCGACGGTCGGAGCCGCGGCCGTCGGGACGCCCGGCCAGGTCGGTGCCGCCGACGGGCTCTCGCTGGCCGGTGTCGGTTCGGTCGGAGCCGCAGGCGGGACGGCCCACGACGGCGGCGGCGGGAGCGGTCGGGGGTCCTCGGGGGTCGTCGGCGGGTCGATCGGCTGATCGGCCGAAGTGTGGTCGGTGTCGTGCATGGCCTCGGTTGTTGGTTCGGGGACGCGCTCGACTTGCGAATCGTCGGGACGGTCACTCATAGCGGTCCTCCTGGAGCCAGGCGCCCGCCGCACCAGCGTCGAGGTGGCACGCCAGCCAGGTCAACGCAGGGCACATGTTAGAGGAACTGGGCGCTCATCCGGTCTCATCCCCGGAGGTCAGCGCCGGGTCCTTCATCCGGGTTCCCGGGGCCGCGGTAGCGTGAGCGATCGAATGTCTCGTTATACAGACATCGAGCTGACCAGCCAGGCCCCAGATGGCTCGTGGACCTGGCGGGCCGCCGGTGCCCGCCAGCCGCGAGGCACCCTGTCGCGCGATCTTCTCCCCTCCGGTGGCCGGGTGGGCGACGTGGTGCGCGCCGAGCTCGAGTCGGGCCTCGACGGCGTCGAGGTGATCTCGGTTTCGACGCCCAAGCCGATCCACCGGGCCGGCGACGCCATTCAGCGGATCGAGGTCATCGGTGCGCCCCGCCCGGATCCCGGCGTGGTTATCTCCCTCGCCCGCGGGTCGCGCACTGGCGAACGAGGTTCGCGTCCAGAGCGTGGGTCGCATCCGGGTGACCGGGATCGCCGCCCCCGCCGTGACGGCGCGCCGGGGCAAGGTCGCGACGGAACGTCAGGGCCCCGTCGCGACGGTGCTCCGGGCCCACGGCGCGACGGTGCCCCGGGCCCACGGCGCGACGGCCCAGTCTGGCCGAGGCGCGACGAGCGAAGTGAGTCCGACGCCGGCCGACCGCCCCGCGAGGACGACCGGAGGCCCGCCGGCGGCAGGCCCGGCGCAGGTCGAGCTGACGACGCACGGGGTGGGCGCACTGACGGCCCCGCGGGCGCCCAGCGGCGCGACCGCCGGCCGACCATCTCGGCGGCCCACCGCAATGCTGCGTTGGCGGGCCTCCGGCCCGAGCAGCTGCCGGTGGCGGAGCAGCTGCTGCGGGGTGGTATCCCCGCGGTGCGTCAAGCGATCGAAGACCAGAACGCGGCGGCGAAGGTGTCCGGGCAGCCGCCCGCGTCGAGCGACGCGTTGATGGCCATGGCCGAGGAGCTCTTGCCGGTCGTGAACCTGGCCTCGTGGAAGGACCGGGCGACGAGCGCCCAGAACGCCGGGCGTTCGATGCGTCTGCGGGAGCTGCGAGCCGTCGTGGCCGCGTCTCGCACGGTGTCGCTCGACGACGACGGCCGGGTGCTGGCCCGCGCGCTGCAGGACAGCCTCACCGAGCGGGTCACCGGCCTGCGCGACGAGTGGCAGGGACGCATCGAGAAGTCGATCGAGGGAGGAAAGGTGCTCGAGGCCCTGCAGGTCTCTGCGCGCCCACCCGAATCCGCCACGCGGTGCCCGGCCGACCTGGCCGTCCGGCTGGCCGCGGCCGCGAGCGGGGCCATGACCTCCGAGCTGGCTCCTGCGGACTGGCTGGCCATCCTGGCCGCGGTGCTCGAATCCCCCGTCCGACGGACCGTCCGTCCGTCCGGCATTCCCGACGCACCCGAGGCCAAGGATGCGGCCCGCAAGGCCGCCGGCTCGGTGCCCGAGCTGGCCAAGCTGATCGGCCTGCCCATCCCGCCGCCGCCGCGGCGCCCGCCCCCGCCGCCCCGTCGCGCGCTCAGTGGAGCGGGCGGTGGAGGATCAACAACCGGGCCTTGAACCCGGACGACTCGAGCAGCTGCTTGCTCGAGCGGTCCCCCGGCAGTGCCACGGCATCGACGTCGGTGCACCCGTGCGCGTCGAACCACTCGACGAGCGATTGGACGATCGCCTGCCCGACTCCGACCGCCCGTGCGTCAGGCTCGACGTAGAAGCACTCGATCCGACCGACCACGTGATCACCGAGATGGGTGACGGTCCCCGCGACGAGCCCGACGACGACGTCGCTGAACGTCCCGACGAGCATCTCGGTGTTCTCGTCGGCGGCCCACCGATCGACGAGCGAGGTCGCGGTGTTAGACGCCGACGCCGGCTCGGTGGCGAGGAGGAGCGCCGCACCCCGCTGGCCCTCGATCGCCGCGATGGCCTCGGCCACGAGCTCGCGGCAGCGATCGAGGTCCTTCGGTTCGGCTCGGCGGACTGCCTCCACGAGCCGTTCGCTTCTATGCCGGCCAGCTGGCCGGCCCGGGTGCGTCCTCGTGCCCGAGAAGCTGCTGGGTCCTGTGCAAGATGGTGCGGCGGCGGCGAGTTCCCGCCTCGTGCTCGTAGATGGCCTGCAGCTCGGCCGGCCCGAGGCCGTCGAGGCGGCGGACCACCTGGGACGCCGACAGCGCCTCGTAGCCGGGGATGGCGAGGTTGGTTTCGGCGTTGATCCGTCTCGGGATCTCCTGGACCGGTTCGGGCTGGCGCCGTAGGCGGGTCGGCTGGGGCGCGGCCTCGGACTCTGTTTCCCCGCTCCCCCGCTCCCCCGCCGGGGGTGGCATCCAGCGCGACACCTCGGACTCGACGGTGCGCCGGCCGAGGCCGACGGTCATCTTCCCGATCACCCGCGCGTTGCCGAGCAGGCGGCCGATCCGGGTGCGCCCCTTCTCGGCGAGCTCGCCCAGGTCGCCGAGGTCCTCCAGGGTGCTCGCGACGAAGCCGATGGGCGCGTAGAACAACAGATCGAGGGCCTGGTCGAGGAGCGGCTTGCCCTCGCCGCCGTGATCGTCAGACGCAGTCACGACACAGGCCACGCTTTCTGTCGGCCAGCTGGCTGGCGTGCTTCACCAAGAAGCACGAGCGGCAGACGAACTCGTCGGGTTGCTTCGGCAGCACCCGCTCCGTCGCCTCGCTGCGGTCCTCGGCGTCGGTCGGCTCGTCGTCTTCGGGCTCTTCCTCGACGACGAGGCGCTCCTTCAAGATGACGTCAAGGCTCGCCTCGACGTCTTCGTCATCGGGCTCCTCGTCGTCGTCATCATCGCCTTCTTCCGCCGCCGGGGCAGCGGTGGCTGGCACGCCCTCGGCACCCTCGACGACGACGGCGGCGACGGCGTCGTCGGTGTCATCGTCGGCCAGGGCATCGTCATCATCATCGTCGTCGGCCAGGGCATCGTCCTCGAGGTCGTCGTCCTCGAGATCATCGACTTCGAGGTCCTCGAGGGCCTCGTCGCCGTCCTCGAGCGCGTCAATGTCTGCCTCGTCGACGTCTTCGAGGTCCTCTGGAGCAGCCACGTCGTCGGAGTCTTCGGGCACAGTTCCCTTCCACTGGGATTTTCGCCGCGGGAGCATAGACGTTCGGACACCACGCTCAGGCGCATGGCCGGGTGGGTCGCACGAAGTGCCCTCGTCCTGGGCCGCCGCTCGTGCGGGGTTCCCCCGGTGGGGCGGGACAGGGCTCGGAGAGCCTTTGGGGCCGTCACGCCGCCGCCAGGCCGACACCTGGCTGACGCGTGGTTCTCTACTCGACCCCCCGAGCCTGCCGCCGCTTCACGAATCCCCCCACCGGAGAGCAGTTCGACAAGTCTGCATTCTCCCCGGGGCGATTGGGACTGCCGTCACGATACGCAGATCGCGGGCCGCGTCGTCAAGGGAGAAGTGCACGTTGTGACCAGGGAGTTCGGACGTCGTCCCTGGTCAATGAACTTCAAGAATTCTGTTCTTCTCGCAACGCGCGGCGCGTTTCGGCGCGCCGTTCTCCCTCTAAGCGTTCAAGATCTGTCCATCCGTGGTCAACGTGCACCATCGCGTCGGCGATGGCCCGGTGGCCGGCCTGTTCGGCAATGGCTCGGTACATGTGCTGCGCGATGCGCCGATACGACGGATGGCCCTGGGTCCCGGAGCGGAGCTCGATGACGTGCAGCGCTTCGCGCGCGTTCATCTGCATCACGCAACGCACCCGGTGCGCCAGCGAGACCGCGTAGCCCGCCTCTAAGGGGAACTCCGGCATCATGGCGTCGTAGAGGGCCCTCGAGCGCTCGAGGGACTCGACGTAGGCCCGCTCCTCGCCTGCCTCTAAGACCAGGTCAGGGACGGTGTAGCCGAGCTCTGGGGTGAGCGGCTGCCACTCGATGGTGAGGAGCCGGTGCCGCTGGAGGTCCCGGAAGGCGCCGTAGTCGACCACGATCTCGAAGCGATAGTCGGTCCGCTCGAAGGCCCGGCCCGGGCGGTGCCGGCGGTTCTTGCGGTCGCCGATGTACGCGTGCAGGAGCGAGATCCGCTCTTCGGCTCCGAGTGCGCGCACCCGCCGCATCGCCTCGTCTTCGGACAGCGTCGTCTGGGCGAAGCAGATCGCGGCGAGCAGCTTGTCCTCGCCGTCGGGGTCGAAGTCGACGAGGTGCACCTCGCCGGTCGCCGCGCCCATGCGTTCGGTCGCCGCGCCCGGGACGGACTCGGGCCACATGCGCTCGAGCACCCGCGCGGTCTGGCTGCGCGTGTCGGCGAAGTACGCCGACCACTCACCGCCGCGTTCGGAGACGTCGACGCGTTGGAGGAACGACGGGATGACCTTGCGCAGCTCGGTCAGCATGAGGTCCGCGTAGAAGCGGGCCTCATCCAGCGGGTGGCTGCGCATCTTCAAGAGCAGGGACTCATAGGACTGGCCGGACCCGTAGATGCCGACGTTGGAGAGCGACCCCGCCGGCAGGAGGCCCCGGAGGCCGTCCAGGGCCTTGGCCCGGACCGCCTGGCGATGCACGAAGTCGGAATCGCCGGGCTGGCGGGGGAACCGGGCGATCAGCCAGCTCTGGAGCCTCGGCATGAGCTCGCCGTAGGTGTCGAACATCCGGTCCATGTCGCCCACGTAGCGGGCCCCGAGGGCCGATTCGAGGACCGAGCTCGGCCGGTGGTACCGGTAGTGGCCGTTGGCCATCCGGTTGTCGTATCCGATGTAGCGGGTCGACTGCTCGAGGTAGGCCATGAGGCGTCCCCACTCGAGGATCTTGGTCAAGATGTTGGACGCCTGTTCGCAGGCCAGGTGGACGCCGCCGACCTGGGCCACCGAGTCGTCGCCGTACTCGTAGAAGACCCGCTCGTAGAGCTCCTCGGCCCGCTTCATCCCGACCGTCGCGTCGATCGACGCGTCGCCGGAGATCTCGAGGTCGCACACGAACTCGTCGAGGAACAGCCGGCGCAGGCTCTTGGGCGAGCGCGAATAGCGCGCGAACAGCGCGCCCTTCACCACTTCTGGGAGGTTCACCAACGCGAAGACGGGGCCGTAGACGTTGGTGAAATAGCGCTGGAGGACCGCTACTTCTTCCTCGCTAAAACGCTCCTCGACGTAGGGAAACATGACCGGGCAACCTTAGGGCGACACCACTCCGGCGATGGCGGATGAGGGCACGGTCCCGGCGGCCACGACATCCCTCAGCAACAGGTCGTGCGCTGCTATGGCGGACGCCGCCGTCTCGGGGTCGGGGGCGACCATGCCGACCTGATGGGCCAGGTCGGCGAGCTGGCGGACCGTGCGCACAAAGTCCCCCGGGGCCATCTCCCCAACGTCGCGGGCGGCCACCTCGAGGGTGGTCCCGAACGACGCCCCCCGGGCCCACGAGGCGACCGCGGTGGCCAACCCGGGCTCGGGCTGGGCGGTCCGCGGCACCGTGTGGATCTCTTCTAGTGCCCGGATCCGCTCGTAGTGGACCATCAGGCGCCCGATTCGCTCCCCGATCTCCTGGCGCCGCTTCTCGCCCAGCCGGTCGCTCGGGGGCTTTCGGCGCGGCGGTTCCCGGCCCGGGGCACCGTTGCGGGACCGCCCCGATCCGAAGGCCATGCGGGCCCGGCGCTTCTCGAAGATGACCGCCGACAACACGCCTGCGAGCACGGCCGGCTCGGCCCCCTCCAAGACGGCGCCGCTGAGCGCCTCCGCGACCAGGAGATCCGACTCGTGGTACACGGTCGAGAGCCGGCTCCCGGCCGGGGTGAGCGACCAGCCGTGGACGTACCCGAGCTCCTCCAAGACGGCGAGTCGCCGGCCGAGGGCCTCGGTGAGCTTCTCTCGCCTCGGCCCCGGGGCCCGGTTGGCCTGCCATTGGGCGAACGAGCTGCGCAACACCCCGTGGGCGGTCTCCTCGTCGAACCGCCGGACCAGGTTGACCGCGAGGTTGTAGGTCGGCCGGAACGCCGAGCGCAGGTCCGGCGGCGGCGCCAGCGCGACCCTCGCCGCGTCGGCGAGCGAGGTCTCGGGCCCGAACACCACGACGGCGTGGCCCTCGGCGTCGTGGCCCCGGCGCCCGGCCCGGCCGGTCAGCTGGGCGTACTCGCCCGAGGTCAGCGTCGCCCTCCCGGCGCCGCCGAACTTGGTGAAGCGCTCGATCACGACGGTCCGGGCCGGCATGTTGATGCCGAGCGACAGCGTCTCGGTCGCGAACACCACCTTCAACAATCCGCCGGCGAAGCACTCCTCGACGGTCTCCCGGTACGCCGGGACCAGCCCGGCGTGGTGCGCGCCCAGTCCCGACTCGAGGCCCTCGAGCCACTCGGGGTACCCGAGGACAGTCAGGTCGTCGTCGTTCAGCGACTCGACGTGGCGCTCCGCGGTGGCCCGGATCGCGCTCCGATCGCCCCGACCCGTGAGCCGCACGCCGTCGCGCACGCACTGGCGCACCGCGTCGTCGCAGGCGGCGCGGCTGAAGATGAACACGATCGCCGGCAGGAGCTCCTCGTCCTCCAACAGCTCCACCATCTCGAGGCGCCGGGGGGAACGGACCGGCAGCCGCATGGTCGGCCGCCGCCCGGCCGGGCCCATGGACGACGGCATCCGGGTCTGCCCGGCCCGGCGCACCGCCTGGTCGACCCGCAACGCCTCATCGGAGGTGGCCGCGTGGGCGAGCAACGGGGCGAGGACGGGCCCGGGGTCGCTCCGGTGATGGACGGCGAAGTGGTGGCGCAGCGTGATCGGCCGGCGCTCCTCGACCACCACCTCGGTCGGCCCGCGGACGCTCCGGAGCCACGCACCGAGCTCGTTGGCGTTGGACACTGTCGCCGAGAGGCAGACGAAGGTGACCGTCGGTGCGGAGAGCACGAGGACCTCCTCCCACACCCCGCCCCGGTAGGGGTCCTGGAGGTAGTGGACCTCGTCCAAGATGACGGTCTCCAAGCGGTAGAGGAGGTCCGATCCCGCCAGCAGCATGTTGCGGAGCACCTCGGTCGTCATGACGACGATCGGCGCGCCCGCCCGGATCGCGGTATCCCCGGTCAAGAGGCCCACCCGGTCCTCGCCGTGTGCGGTGCAGAGCTCGCGGTACTTCTGGTTCGACAGCGCCTTCAGCGGCGTCGTGTAGAAGGCCTTTGTCCCGCGCGCGAGCGTCTGGCAGATCGCGTACTCGGCCACCAGCGTCTTGCCCGACCCGGTCGGCGCCGAGACGAGGACCGAGCCCCCGCCGTCGAGGACGTCGAACGCCTCGAGCTGGAACGGGTCGGGTGGGAAGTGCAGGTCGGCGAGGAACCCCCGCCGCAGTCGGGCCACGGCGGGGTCCCCGCCGGCACCGATGGCCGGGCCGCTCAACGCCCGAGCAGCTTGCCGATGCCGATGGAGATGAAATAGAAGGCGATCAAGGGGACCGCCAGCACCAGCATCGACAGCGGGTCGGCGCTCGGGGTGAACACGGCGGCCACGAGCGTCAGCCCGATGATGGCCCAGCGCCACGCGTGCAGGAGCTGGTTCGGTTTGAGCACGCCGGCGAGTTGCAACCCGACGAGGACGACCGGGAACTCGAAGGTGAGCCCGAACAAGAACATCATCAACAAGATGAGGCTCAGGTACTGGTTCGGGCTCAGGATCTCCTTCAGGCTCGGTCCCCCGACGTGCTTCAAGAACGCCAGCGCGTGCGGGAACACCGCGTACGCGAGGCCCGCCCCCGCCGCGAACAGGACGACCGAACAGATGACGAAGGGGATCGCGTAACGCTTCTCGTTGCGCCGGAGGCCCGGCGTGATGAACCGCCACAGCTGGAACAGGATCACCGGAGAGGCGATGAAGAGGCCGCCGAACGCGGCCATCTGGATCCGCAGCGTCAGCGGGTCGAGCGGTCCCTGCACGTAGAAAGCGCAGTTGTGCGGGTTCACCCGGCAGTACGGGTGCTGGAGGATGTTCAGCATCCCCTGGTAGAAGGCGGCCGCGATCGCGGCACCGACCACGAAGGCCGACACCGAGAAGATGAGCCGCTTGCGCAGCTCGGTCAGGTGTTGGACCAGCGTCATCGCGTCCGGGGTCGGACGCTCCTTTCGGCCGGTCAAAAGCGGGATGGCCATCTCGTGGCTCGCTCTCAGTTCTCTTTGCCGGGGAGGGCCCCGGCGCTCAGTTCATTCCCGGGTCGGCCGGAACCTGGTGTCCGGGCATCCCGACCGGGCGCACGAGTGTCGGCTCCGGGATCGCGTGGCCGT
Source organism: Acidimicrobiaceae bacterium (assembly GCA_003151235.1). Lineage (GTDB taxonomy): Bacteria > Actinomycetota > Acidimicrobiia > Acidimicrobiales > RAAP-2 > Palsa-461. The sequence goes on along the minus strand of PLWZ01000064.1, from coordinate 68,390 downwards.
TGGACAACGGGGCGCCGTGCGGCGACGCCGGGTCGACCGGCCACGCTCCCCCCTGCGCCGTCGCGCCGTTGGTCGGCGCGGAGGGGTCCGGAACGAGCGTGTCGCCTGATCCGGCCATGGACGTCAGGTACGAGACCGGGGACCTGGCGATCCGGGCGATCTCGTGGCTCGAGGGGAGGTCGGGCATCGTCTCTCTGACCTCGCTCTCGACCCGTTGCTGGAACGCCCGGAGCTTCGACCAGCCCGCGCCGACCTGGCGGGCCACCTTCGGGAGCTTGTCCGGGCCGAGCAGGACCAGCGCCACGATGAGGACGATGAAGAGCTTCTCGGGGTTGAGCGACAGCATCTGAATCGAATCCTATCGGTGCCTGGTCAGCGGCCCCCGACGGCCAAAGCGAAGCCCCGGGGCACTGGTTCTTCGTTGCGGCCCCCCGGCCTGGATGTCCCGCTCCTGGTCAGCCCTGGTTCCCGAGCGCCGCGTAGGGGCGGCAGGGCTCCCCCCGCAGCGCCCCGCAGACCGGCATGGCCGCCGGCGCCTGGACGCCCGAGACCATGTTGACGACCAGGGACGAACCGGCGGCCGCGCCCAAGGCCACCGAATCGAGGACCTTGTTGTCGGTCTTCGGCGTCGCGAAGGCCCACTCGGGTCGGTCCCCCCCGGGCGCCGAGATCACGATGCGGAGCCGGGTGCCGGCGCGGAACACGTGGCCGATGGGGTCGACCGGGATGCGGACGAGCGTGTAACGCCCCGTCGGCAACGCCTTGAGGTCCGAGGCCAGGTAGGTCGGCACAGGGTCGAGCGCGGTCGATCCCTTGGCCAGCGTGCGGTTGGAGGAGGCCAGGAATCCCGAGGTGACATATTCCTCCTCGGCGTCGCCGGGCCGGACCTCGGTCACGGTGACCTGCAGGTCGGTCTCGGCCGCGCTCGACTTCAGATACAGGTCGAGGCTGGCCGGCCCGACGACGGTCGTCATCGCGCTGAACGGCGCGGTCTCGAACGCGATGCCGTTCTCCGCCGGCACGGTCGTCCAGTTGTACGGGGGTGACGCCGCCCACGCGTTGGCGCTCGCCGCGAGGTCGGTCTTCGGGCGGACGGCCGAGTTGGGCCGGAAGCTCGCCGACGAGGCCTGGGCCGGCTTGGTCGTGGTGAGCGAGCCGGCGGCGCCGAGGTAGTACCTGGTGACGGTGCCCTCGGGCGGCCAGGTCGAGTACCCGGCGGACGCGGCGGGCTGCAGCGCGCCCGGCCCGAGCGACCCGCCGCCGTTGTCGAACAGCACGTTGATCCGCGGGGTCGAGGCGGCATAGGCCGCCTTGGCCGCGGCCGGCGTCGGCTCGGTGGTGAAGCGGATGGGCGGCGGCGTCAGCGCCGGCGCGTTGCCTGTGGCCTGGCCGTAGACGGCCGACGCCAACGGGTCGAGGATCGGCGGGCTCGTCGGTACCTCGCCGGCCACGTAGATGTCGAGGAACTCGAGCCAGCGCGAGATCGTGTCGGGCCCGAGCGAGTCGATGTGGGTCCCGTTCATGACGGTGACGTAGACGTTCTTGTCGCCTCTCAGCGCGGTGATGAGCGCCGGCCACTGCGGCCCGACCTGCTCGTCCTCGAGGGACCCGGCCAAGAACACCGGGACGTCGATGTGGGCGGCCCAGTCGACCGGTGAGCGCTGGACGAACAGCGACGGGGTGCGGGCGAGGCCCGGGCCGACCAGCTTGGCCAGCACCTCGGCCTCCGGGTGCAGGACCTGGTTGGCCAGGCACGCCGTGTCCCCCGTCTTGATCTCGGCGGTCGCCCACGGCTGGCCCCCGCCCGGGGCCGCCTTGGCGTCGGAGATCCGCTCTTGGATCCACGAGGCCGCGAAGCCGTTGTTGTAGATGCCGCCCGGGTAGCCGGTCGAGAAGAGGTCGTCGGTCGGGCTCATCGGCGTGATGGCGGCGAGGTCGGGCGGGTCGGTGCCGGCCACCTCGAACTGGCTGATGCCCGAGTACGAGATCCCGACCATGCCCACCTTGTGGTGGAGCACCCAGGACTGGGACCCGACGATCTGGATGGCGTCGTAGCCGTCGTAGTCCGAGTCGAGCCCGAACAGGTCGAACGCACCACCCGAGCACCCCGTGCCGCGCATCTGGAGGCTGACCGTCGCGATCCCGAGCAGAGGGGTGATCACCGATCCGACGATGGTGGAGCTGGACGGCAGCAGCGGGTCGTTGGTCGGCGCGGTGCCCTCGAGGGCGTTGATGAGGCTGTGGGGCCCGGCCACGTCGTACCCCGAGTACTCGATGACGGTCGGGAAGGGCCCGTCGGCCAGCGTCTTGCCCGGCGGCAGCCGCAGGGTCGCCGCAAGGGTGATGCCGTCGCGCATCTCGATGTAGTTGAGCCCCGCGTGGAGCGTCTGGTTCGAATAGAACGACGGCGGCGGCGCGGAGTGCGTCGACAGCACGCTGAACGGCGTGGTCTCCCTCGGGTGCGCCCCGTTCACCTCGAATCGGTAGCCGGACCCGGGGACGACGTTGCGCACGACGACCCCGCCCAAGGAGTCGACGACCCCGGTCCCGACGGAGGACCCCGACGCGTTCAGGAGCGTGAGGTGGGCCCCGGGTGGCGCGCCGATCGCATAGGCCTGGTCGATTGACCCGTGGCCGTGGAACGGCGCCGCCGGCAATCCCGACGCGCCGGCCGTCCCCGCACCCAACCCGACGACGACGCTGAGCAGCGCGCCGGCCGTCGCGAGCACGACGCAGCGATGCCACGGACTGGACAAGAGGCGGCGGGAAGGCATCGCGGAAGGGTAGCTAGGGCCGGTCCGGCCCGCTCACTCGACGTCGCCCGACCGAAGCGAGCGACACTTATTGTCCCAGGTCAGAAGAAGGCGACGCGGTCGAGCGGCCAGATCAGCATCTCGACCTTTCCGACGATGAGGGAGCGGTTGACGGTCCCCCAGTACCGGCTGTCGCACGACACCTTGCGGTTGTCGCCCATGACGAAGTAGCTGTTGGCCCCGATCTTCACCGGCCCGAACGAGGGCGTGTAGGTGTTCGGGTCGTTCTTCGGTAGCCACGGCTGCGCGAGCACCTTGCCGTCGATGTACATCGTGCCGTTCTTGTCCCAGATGGTCTCCCCCGGCAGCCCGATGACCCGCTTCACGAGGTCGGTGACCGGCGTGCCGCAGTCCTCGGCCGGCGGCCGCCTAAACACGATGATGTCGCCGCGGCCGACGCCATGGAAGCGGTAGGCGAGCTTGTTGACGAGGATGCGGTCGCCAACCTTCAGCGTGGGCGTCATCGATGGCGAGGGGATGTAGAAGGTCTGGACGACGTAGACGCGGATGACGAGCGCGACGCAGACCGCGACCGCCGCGATGACCAGCCACTCGATGGCCCGGCGCCGTGAGCTCCACCGGGGCCGACCGGGAGGTGGCCGCTCCCCTCCGCCGTCGGGGCCGTCCTCTTCGGGCGGGTCGTCTCGGCCGCCCGGGGATGGCTCCCGCAGCCCGACCGACTCGGCCCGGCCCGGCCGCTCAGGGCTCGGCGGGTCGGCACTCACAAAGCGGTGACGCTACCCCACGGCAGCTCAACAACCGCCTCGGCCACCGTTGGGTCGACCCCGGTGCGCGGGGTCAGAAGAAGCCCAGGCGATCGAGCGGCCAGATGCGCATCTCGGCCTTGCCGATGATGTCGGATCTCGGGACGAATCCCCACGACCGGCTGTCGCAGGACATGGTCCGGTTGTCGCCCATCACGAAGTAGTTGTTGGCGGGGATCGATCTCGGCCCGAATGCGGGCGTGGTGGTGTTGGGGTCGTGCTTCGGCAGCCACGGCTGCGCGATCTCCTTGCCGTCGATGTAGATGTTGTCGTTGCGGGCCGAGATGGTCTCGCCCGGCAGCCCGATGACTCGCTTCACGAGCACCTTGTCCAGGGTCTCGCAGGCCTGCTCGACCTTGGGCGGCGCCCGGAAGACGATGATGTCGCCGCGCCCGACGCCGTGGAACCGGTAGCTGAGCTTGTTGACGAGGATCCGGTCGTTGACCTTGAGGGTCGGGTACATCGAGCCGGAGGGGATCCAGAAGGTCTGGAAGACGAAGACCCGCAGCCCGAGCGCGACCAGCACCGCGATCGCGATGATGACCAGCCATTCGAGGGCCCTGCGGGTGCTGCTCGGGCGAGACCGTCCCCGGCGGTGCAGGCCCCCGCGCCGCCGGGCCGCGCCGCCGGCGCCGACCGGCTCGGGCGCGCCGGCGTCGTCGGTGACCGTGTCGCCCGTTGCTCCGACGTCCGAGTCGCTCAAAGCGAAGCGATCAGCCGCTCGACCCGCTCGTCGTGCGACTTGAACGGGTCCTTCAACAAGACGGTGCGTTGGGCCTGGTCGTTGAGCTTCAGATGGACCCAGTCGACCGTGAAGTCACGACGGCGCTCCTTGGCCCGGCGCACGAACGCGCCCCGGAGGCGGGCCCTTGTCGTCTCTGGGGGTTGGGTCATGGCGAGCGCGATGTCGGCGTCCGTCGAGATCCGATCCACCTGGTCGCGTTTCTGGAGCTTGTAGAAGAGGCCCCTCGACCGGTCAACGTCGTGGTACATGAGGTCGACCATCGCGATCTTCGGGTGCGCGAGCGGGAGCTGGTGGCGCTCCCGCACCTCTTCGACGAGGCGGTACTTGGCCACCCAGTCGCACTCCCGCCAGAGCGTGAGCGGGTCCGACTCGAGCCCCTTCAGGCAGTGCTCCCACATGTCGAGGGCGAGGTCTTCCTCGGGTTGGAGGCCCCGCTGGTCCCGGAACCGCTGGGCCCGCTGGAGGTACTCGGCCTGGATGTCGAGCGCCCGCATCTCCCGACCGTTGGCCAGGCGCACCCGGCGTTGGCAGGTGATGTCCTGGCTGATCTCGCGAATCGCCCGGATCGGGTTCTCGAGGGTGAGATCCCGCAGCACCGTGGAGGAGTCCTCGAGCATGGCCAAGATGATGCTGGTCGCCCCTACCTTCAAGAAGGTGGCGTACTCGGACATGTTGGAGTCGCCGACGATGACGTGCAGGCGCCGGAAGCGCTCCGCGTCGGCATGCGGCTCGTCGCGGGTGTTGATGATCGGCCGGCTCCTCGTGGTGGCCGACGACACTCCCTCCCAGATGTGCTCGGCCCGCTGGCTGAGGCAGAAGGTGGCCCCGCGCGGCGTGTGGAGGACCTTGCCGGCGCCCGAGTAGATCTGCCGGCTGACGAGGAACGGGATGAGGACCTCGGTGTAGCGGCTGAAGTCGTCGTTGCGCTCGGTCAGGTAGTTCTCGTGGCACCCGTACGAGTTGCCCGCCGAGTCGGTGTTGTTCTTGAACAGGTAGACCTCGCCGCGGATGCCCTCCTCGCGAAGTCGAGCCTGGGCGCCCGTCACCAGCTGGGCGAGGATCCACTCCCCCGCCTTGTCGTGGGTCACGAGGTCGGTGATCTTGTCGCACTCGGGCGTCGCGTACTCGGGGTGGGAGCCGACGTCGAGATACAGGCGGGCGCCGTTCTCCAAGAACACGTTGCTCGAACGGCCCCAACTGACCACGCGCCGAAAAAGGTAACGGGCGACCTCGTCGGGACTCAGCCTGCGTTGGCCGCGAAGCGTGAAGGTGACCCCGTACTCGTTCTCCAGTCCGAAGATCCGCCGGCGCACGTTGGCCACCGTACCGCCGGATCGGCTTGGCCCGGCAGGACCCCTGGTCGCCTAGGCCTCGGGTTCCTCGGGTTCGGGGTCTGCGGGGGCCGGCTCGTCGGTCACGGCCGGGCTCGCCAGAGCCTCGCGGAGCAGTTCGGCCAGTTCGTCGTTGCCGATGCGGCGGAAGGTCCGGCGGCCGTTCTGCCGGGACAAGACGGCGACTTCGAGGTCCGCGGCCTCGAGGGAGCGGTCCGGACCGGCCAGGGCGCGAACGGCGGCCGTGAGCGCGCTAGCGAGGTCCCAGTCGGCCTGCCAGGACTCCCCGACCCGCTCGGTGATGGTCTCGGCGTCGCCGCCCAGCACCGCGTAGTTCTCCTCGTCGGTGATCGTGCCCTCGTAGGCGATGTGGTACAGCTGGTCGGGCCTCGTGTCGGCCGACAATTCCGCGACCAGGATCTCGACCTCGAGCGGCTTCATCTCGTGGGTGAAGACGTTGCCGAGGTACTGCGCGTACAGGTTGGCCAGCGAACGCGCGTCAACGTCCTCACGGCTGAACGTGAAGCCCTTGGTGTCGGCGTGGCGGACGCCGGCCACCCGCAGCTGGTCGTACTCGTTGTACTTGCCCACGCCCGCGAAGGCGATGCGGTCGTAGATCTCCGAGATCTTGTGCAGCGAGCGCGACGGGTTCTCGGCGACGATCACGATGCCGTCTTCGAAGGTGGTGGCCACGAGCGACCGGCCCCGGGCGATGCCCTTCTGGGCGTACTCGGCCCGGTCCTTCATCACCTGTTCGGGGGCGACGTAGAAGGGCATGCTCATCCGGGATCACCTCTGGTCGGGCGCGTTCCCCGCTCGGACCGCTTCCGCTCGATGAGGGCGAGGAAGCGGTCGGCCACGACGGCCTCCTCCACCTGCGCGTAGCCATCGGCGTCGACGACCGCGACCAGCGGGTAGATGCCCCGCACCAGGTCCGGGCCGCCGGTGCCGGCGTCCTCGTCGGCCGCCTCGTAGAGGGCCTCGATGGCGAGCTCGATCGCCTCGGCGCGCACCAGCCCCTCGCGGAACCCGAGCTTGATCGTCGTGCGCGCATCGCGCCCGCCCGATCCGGTGGCCTGGAAGTCGGCCTCCTCGTAGTGCCCGCCGGTCACGTCGTAGGTGTAGATGCGGCCGATCTCGCGGCGCAGGTCGTAGCCGGCGAAAAGCGGCACGACGGCCAGGCCCTGCATGGCCATCGGGAGGTGCTGGCGCACCATCTGGGCCAGCTGGTTCGCCTTGCCCTCGAGGCTGAGGGAGACACCCTCGACCTTCTCGTAGTGCTCGAGCTGGACCTGGAACAGGCGGACCATCTCGACGGCCGGCCCGGCGGCCCCGGCGATGGCGACGGCGGACCAGCGGTCGGCCGGGAACACCTTGTCCATGGCCCGGTGGGCGATCGAGTAGCCCTCCGTCGCCCGGCGGTCCCCGGCCATGACGATGCCGTCGGCGAAACGGAGCGCCACGACGGTGGTCGCGTGCCGGACCGTCAGGGCCGTCTCGCTCTGGTGGATCGCGGGCGTTCCGGACCTACGCAGGAGACTCGAGAAATCTGGTCCCGGGTCATCGACCGGGTGAAAGATCGGCAGCGCCACCGGCGGCTTACTGCCCGCCCTTTTGCACGTAGTTGCGGACGAACTCCTCCGCGTTGTCTTCCAGCACCTCGTCGATCTCGTCCAAGAGATCGTCGAGGTCGGCCTTCAGCTTCTCCCCGCGCGGGGACGGCGGAGCTGGCTCCTCCTCGACCTTGGTTTCGGTCCGCGAGGGAGCGTTGCGGCGCTTCTGCTCACGTTCTGCCATCGGTCATCACCTCAGGAACTCAGTCGGTCAAGCAACTCTGTCGGGCTATCACATGCCTCGAGCAACGAGGCGGTGTGTTCAGCCGTGCCCTTGAGTGGGTCCATCATAGGGACGCGGCGCAACGGGTCCGTGCCGAGGTCGAAAACGAGGGAATCCCAGTTCGCGGTGACCACGGCATTTGGCCACCGGGCCAGGCACCGGCCCCGGAACCAGGCACGGGTCCGCTTGGGGGGCTCGGTCACCGCTTCGGCCACGGCCTCGTCGCTCACCAGGCGCTCCATGGAGAGCCGTGCGAACAGCGACCGTTCGGGCCGCAGATCGTGGTACTGGAGATCGAGCGCCGCGAGCCGGTGGTCGTCCCAGTTGCAGCCGTGGCGGTCCCGGTAGGCCTCGATCAGGTTGCGCTTGGCCACCCAGTCGATCTGGTGGACGAGGGTGCTCGGGTCGGTCTCGAGGCCGTGCAGGACGCCCTCCCAGCGATCGAGGACCATCTCCCCCACCGCCTCGTCACCGATGACCTCGAGGCCCCGCTCCTTCGCATAGCGACGGGCGGCCGCGAAGATCTCCCACTGGATATCGAGTGCCGTGATGGTCGACCCGTCGGCGGCCCGCAGCGCCCGCGACATCGACAGGTCGGCCGACACGTAGTGCATCGCCCGCACCGGATCGGCGAGGTGCAGCTCCTTCGCCGGCATCATGTCGTCCTCGATCATGGCGAGCACGATCGATGTCGTCCCGACCTTCAAGAACGTGGCCACCTCGGCGAGGTTGGCGTCGCCCACGATGACGTGGAGTCGTCGGAAGCGCTTCGGGTCTGCGTGCGGCTCGTCGCGTGTGTTGACGATCGGGCGCTTGAGGGTCGTCTCGAGCCCGACCATCTCCTCGAAGAACTCCGCGCGCTGGGAGATCTGGTACCGGACCTGCTCGCCCCCGAACGACGTGGTCTCGGTCCCGACCTTGCCGGCTCCGGCGAAGATCTGGCGGGTCACGAAGTGCGGGATGACGCCGGCCACGACGTTGGCGAACGGTACCGAGCGGTCCATGAGGTAGTTCTCGTGGCACCCGTACGAGTTGCCCTTGCCGTCAGAGTTGTTCTTGTACGCGATCACGACGGGCGAGGTCGGCAGGTTTGACGCCGCGACCATCGACCGGCGGATGATCTCCTCCCCCGCCTTGTCGTGGCAGACGAGTTCGAGGGGATCGATGCACTCGGGCGTCGAGTACTCGGGGTGCGCGTGGTCGACGTAGTAGCGCGCGCCGTTGGTGAGCACCGTGTTCGCGAGGTGGGTCTCGACCATCGGGGGCATAGCGCCCTCGCGCGCGTACCCACGGGCGTCCTTCTCGGGGGTCTCGTCCTCGAAGTCCCAGCCGGTCCGCCGGTCGACCTCGGACGCGTACGCGTTGACCAAGACCGACGATGCCGTCACCGGGTTCGCATCGGGGCCGGTGGCGTGGATGCCGTACTCGGTCTCGATGCCGCAGACCTTGGGAATGGCCACGTATCGACCCTAGTTGCTCACCTTGTTGGGACCCGGCGCGCTCGATGGCCACCGCGACCCGGCGCGCGGAGTTCGGGGCAGCCTCGAGATTCGAGCGCCGATGTGGCGAACCGCCCTGCTCAGAGGTACTGGCCCGTGCCCACTCGCTCGATCGAACGCCCACCCTTTGTCTCGCTCTCCTCGGTCATGAGGGTGCGCACGTAGACGATGCGCTCGCCCTTCTTGCCCGAGATCCGAGCCCAGTCGTCGGGGTTGGTCGTGTTCGGGAGATCCTCGTTCTCCTTGTACTCCTGGCGGATCGACTCCAAGAGGTCATCGGTCCGGATGCCGCCGGTCTGGTTGGCGATCTCACGCTTGATGGCCAGCTTCTTCGCCCGGCGGACGATGTTCTCGATCATCGCCCCCGAGGAGAAGTCGCGGTAATAGAGGACCTCTTTGTCGCCGTTCTGGTAGGTCACCTCTAGGAACCGGTTCTCGTCCTCGGCCCGGTACATCTCGGTGACCGTGTCCTCGATCATCATCTGGGCCGCCTTGGCCGGGTCACCCCCACCGAGCCGCTCGACCTCCTCGGCATCGAGCGGCAGGTCGGGCGTGAGGTAGCGGGAGAAGATCTGTGCCGCCGCCTCCTCGTCGGGCCGTTCAATCTTGATCTTCACGTCGAGGCGGCCGGGACGGAGAATCGCCGGGTCGATCAGGTCCTCCCGGTTGGATGCCCCGATGACGATGACATCGCGCAGCGCTTCCACACCGTCGATCTCGGCGAGGAGTTGGGGGACGATCGTCGACTCCATGTCCGAGCTGATGCCGGTGCCCCGGGTGCGGAAAAGCGAGTCCATCTCGTCGAAGAAGACGATGACGGGGACGCCTTCCTCGGCCTTCTCCCGGGCCCGCTGGAACACCAGCCGAATCTGGCGCTCGGTCTCACCCACGTACTTGTTCAAGAGCTCGGGGCCCTTGATGTTCAAGAAGTAGCTCCGGATGCTGGCGTTGTTGGTCGTCTCGGCGACCTTCTTCGCGAGCGAGTTGGCGACGGCCTTCGCGATGAGCGTCTTGCCGCATCCCGGCGGGCCGTACAAGAGGATGCCCTTCGGGGCCGGCAGCTTGTAGTGGGCGAACAGCCGGCGGTGCAGGTACGGGAGCTCCACCGCGTCGGTGATCGCCTCGATCTGGGTGTCGAGCCCGCCGACATCGGCATAGGTGATGTCCGGCACCTCTTCCAAGACGAGCTCTTCGACCTCGGGACGCGGGAGCTTCTCGATGAGCAGCTGGCTCCGCGTGTCCATCAACAACGTGTCGCCGGTGCGCAGCCGGACGCCGGCCAACTCGTCGGACAGCTCGACGACGCGCTCCTCGTCGGCCCGCGCGAACACGATGGCCCGGTGGCGGTCCTCCATGAGCTCCTTGAGCGTCACCACCTCGCCGGCCAGCTCACCGTCGCGCACCAGCACGACGTTGAGCGACTCGTTGAGGACAACCTCGTTCCCCTTGCGGAGCACCCCCGGGTCGATGTCGGGATGCAGCGCGACCCGCATCTTGCGGCCGCTCGCGAAGACGTCGACGGTGCCGTCCTCGTTTATGTCGAGGAAGGTCCCGTACGCCGCGGGGGGCTGGGTGAGTTTCTCGACCTCCTCGCGCAGTGTCGCCAGCTGTTCCTTGGCCTGCTGGAGCGTGAAGGTGAGCTTCTCGTTCTGCGAGATCGCCTGGTTCAGCTGGCCCTTGGTCTCCAAGAGCCGCTCCTCGAGCGACTGAACGCGCGTCGGGTTTTCCTGGAGGCGCCGCCGGAGCGCGTTGACCTCTTCCTCGGCTTCGATGAGCTGAGTACGAATGGCCTCAAGCTCGGCTTGGGAGTCTTCGTCCATTGGGTCCAGGGGCCTCGGCGTCGGAATCACCTCCAACCGTGCGGCTAGGCCACCCTATCGGTGGAACCGGCCCGGGTGTGCCTACCCAATCGTCGCACGAGCCGGGTCCCGGTTCGGTCATCGGGGGCTCTCGAGGCAACGGCGCACCCGGCGTCGATGAAACGCAGGTAGATAACCGTTCGCGGACCAAGAGGCGATCCCCCGGCCGTCGCGCGATCCTTGTGGTGAGCCACGCGATTGAGGAATCGGGAGACGATGACCGACACAGGTGCTCCACGCCCCTACGACGAGTTCTCGATGTTCCACGAGAACGCGGAGGAATTCGGCATCCCCTATCCGGGTCCGCCTATCGTCACCCGCCGCTCGGTGCCGGTCGACGCGGACCGCCGGCTCAGCTCGCTCGTCTGGGGCGATGCCGAGCCGGAGCTGGTGCTGCTCCACGGCGGGGCCCAGAACGCCCACACCTGGGACACCGTGGCGCTGGCGTTGGCTCGCCCGCTGGTCGCTATCGACCTTCCCGGACACGGCCACTCCGACGGCGGGAAGATCGGGGCGAGGAACCTCCTCGACAACGCCGACGACGTCGCCGTGACGATCCGGGAGCTGGCGCCCGACGCTGCCGCGGTCGTCGGCATGTCGCTCGGTGGGCTGACGAGCATCGCGCTGGCCGATCGTCACCCCGAGCTCGTCCGCAAGCTCGTCCTCGTGGACGTCACACCGGGCGTGACGTCCGAGAAGGCCAAGGCCATCACCGATTTCGTGCGGGGTCCGGAGAGCTTCCCCGACTTCGACGCGATCTTGGCCCGGACGGTCGAGCACAACCCCGGGAGAAGCGTTGCGTCGCTCCGAAGGGGGATCCTGCATAACGCGCAGCAACGTGAGGACGGGACCTGGGTGTGGCGGCACGCCCGGTTCCGCGCCGACGAGCCGCCCGATCAGGGTGCGCCGGGACGGTTCGTCGATCTCTGGGAGGCCGTCTCGCGGCTGGCCGTCCCGGTCATGTTGGTCCGAGGGATGCGGTCCCAGTCGGTCATCGACGACGGGGACGAGGAGGAGTTGCTCCGGCGATACCCGGGCGCCCGTGTCGAGCACGTCGATGCCGGTCACAGTGTGCAGGGCGACCAGCCGGTCGAGCTGGCCCGGCTGATCACCGACTTCGCCGGGTAGCGGTGCTCTCGTCGGACAGTTCGCCCGATCGGCGTCACCCAGCCCAGCCAGGGCTGGATCGAGATCGTGCCAGCGATGGCGTGCTGACGGCGGCGGGCGACCCTTCCGGCGCTTCGGGGGCTCTGATGAGGCTGCTCTCCGAGGCCGGCCTCACTCCCTAGCCCGACGTTTTTCCTGCTGGCAGAACGTGGCTCGGCATCACAAGGCCGGTGCTGCGGCCAGCTTCAACTAGCATCGAGTGCGAAGACGGCCGTGCGTCGGCGTTCGGAGCAATCGGTCGCCAGGGTCGTCGTTTTGTCCGTACGGACCCATGTTGATGAGGGTCACAGCGCACAGGAAGGCAGATTTCAGGGATGAAGGTCTGGATCGATCAAGATCTGTGCACCGGCGACGGGCTCTGCGAGGAGATCGCCCCGGCCGTCTTCACCCTGCTTGACGATGGTCTCGCCTACGTGAAGGAAGGCGACGACATCAGGAACGAGCCGGGAGGCTCGGCCGGCATGGCACTCGTGCCCGGCGAGCTCGAGGAGGCCGTGGTCGAGGCCTCCGAGGAATGCCCCGGAGAGTGCATCTTCATCGAGCGGGACTGAGCCACCAGCCGGTCCGTCCGACCGGAACCCCAGCTCCCAACCGAAGCGAACCCAGCTAACCCCGCCGCGCCAGCGCCCTGGCCGAGGTGAGGAACCCGGTGTGGGCCACCATGCGGTGGTCGGGCCGGATGGAGCGAGGCTCCACGTGCCAGGTCCGCCGCAGGATCTCCACGGTCTCGGCGAGCCCGAACCCACACGCGGTGAGCGCCTCTCGCAGCAGCCCGGTCTGGTTGATCGTCGGAAGGTACGCGAGGAGGATCCCGCCCGGCCGGAGCGCTCGAGCGGCCAGCGGCACCACGTTCCACGGTTCGGGCAGGTCGAGCAGGATCCGGTCGAGGTCCTGCTCGTCGATGCCCTCGGTCACGTCGCGGACCTCGACCCGGTAGTCGACGTCCTCGCCCAACTGCGCGACCACATTGGCCCGGGCCCCGGCGGCGAAGTCTTCGCGCAGCTCGTACCCGACGACCGTCGCGCCGGCGCGGAGGAGCGCCATCGACAGGGCTCCTGATCCGACCCCGGCCTCGAGGACCCGTTGCCCGGGCCCGATGTCGGCGGCGATCAGGATCGCCCCGAGGTCCTTCGGGTAGATGACCTGAGCGCCCCGGGGCATCTTGAGGACGACGTCGGCGAGCGTCGGGCGGAACACCAGGAACTCGCGACCGGTCGAACCGACGACGGTGCTGCCCTCGCTGCGACCGATGATGTCGTCGTGGGCGAGGATCCCCGCGTGGGTGTGGAATGTCTCGCCCTCGCGGAGCTTCAAGAGGTACCGACGCTCCTTCGCGTCGATGAGAAGCACCCGTTCGCCGTGGGCCAGCTGGTGGCCGTCCGCCACGGGCTCAGCTCGGCAGCGGGTCGCCTACAGGCTGGCTGTTCGGCGGCCGAATCGAGATGAGCAGGCGGTCACCGGCCGATACCCGGCGCGAGTAGACGACCGGCTCCTCCCGACGCCTGGCCCTGCGGAGCACGAACGCCCCGGCGGCCAGGGCGAACCAGGCCCAGTGCTCCCCCCTCATTCCCTTTCGGGTGGCCGCCTTCATCAGGCGGCGCAGCAAGTAGTCCACGGATCGCCTAGAGCCGGCGGATCTCCAGGATCGCCGAGTCGTTGCGGCCGCCACGGCGCCCGAAGACATAGGCGATCGCGACCAACCCGACCGCGACCGCTGCGGCCACGACGAGGATCGGGGGAAGGCTCGCCTTCACGCCCTCCTGGCCATCGCCGATCGCCTTCGCGAACGCGGCTTGCAGGTCGTCTCGGCTGATCTTGCGTCCGTTGGTTTCGACGGGCATGCGATCCCTCTCTTCCTCAGTCGCTCGACTTCTTCGCCGGGATACGGCGCGCGGCCGGCCCGGACACGATCCGCCACCCGGCCAATCCCATGACCGCCATGGCGAGGAACGCCACGATCAGGTAGGGCACGAAGGACAGGTTCCCATGGAAGGCCCCGGTCTCGGTTTGGAGCACCCGGAGGGCGGCGATCAACAGCAGCACCGTCCCGACTCCGATCGCGAGCGACCCGGTCACCCCGAACAGCACGAACCGGCCCAGTTGCTTCAGCGGGTCAAGGGTTTCCTGCTTGAGGTAGGCGATGACCAGGGAAATCGCATCACGGCGGGCGTCCCCACCGCGCTTTTGGGCGCCGGACGATTCCTTCTTCTTCGCGCCTTTTCCGAAGCGGGCCACGGGTCGACGCTAGCCCGTGAACCGTGCCCGACCGTTCCTGGCAGCCCAAATGCGCTCGCGGAGTCGGCCGGCGGTCGGGTGAGGGGCTAGGTCCGGTCCCTGAACAGATAGGTGGAGCTCGCCCGAGCGACCTTCTTGTTCTCGTCGTTCGTGACCGTGGCCTCGACGAAGGCGACCCGGGCGCCACCCGAGACCACTTCGGCCTCGCAGCGCAGCGGGGTGCCGACCGGCACCGACCCGAGGAAGCTCACCTTCAGCTCGACGTTGGACGTGAACACCTTGCGGCCCTCGACGAAGGTCACCGCCGCCGACCCGAGGGCGGTATCGATGAAGGCGCACATGAAGCCGCCCTGGAGGAGCCCGGCCGGGTTGGCGAACCGCTCATCGGCCACCATCGTCCAGACCGTCCGTCCGGGCAGCGACTTGTCGACGCACACCGCGCCGAGCTCGAGGTCGCCGTTCGGGGGAACCTGCATCCGCGTGGCCACGGCGTGACGCTACAAGAGGGGCCGTGACGGGGTCCCGACGAGGGCTTTGCGTCCCAAAGAACCTTGTCGTCCTGGGGAAACGGCCACCGGGTCAATGGGTAGGGTGCAATCGTGCCCCCGACCACATCGGACCCCGCCCTCGAGCAGCTCGGCATCAACGTGATCCGCGGACTGGCCATGGATGCCCCGGCCAAGGCCAAGTCGGGCCACAGCGGCACCGCCATGGCGCTCGCCCCCCTGGCCCACGTGCTTTTCACCCGGGTCATGCGGCACGACCCGGGCAACCCGGACTGGCCCGACCGGGACCGCTTCGTCCTGTCAGCCGGCCACGCGTCGATTCTCCTTTATTCCATGCTGTATCTCACCGGGTATGGGCTGACCCTCGAGGACCTGAAGGAGTTCCGCCAGGTGGGGAGCAGGACGCCGGGCCACCCCGAGCGCTTGCACACCGCGGGAGTCGAGGTGACGACGGGCCCGCTCGGACAGGGCATCGGGGACGGCGTCGGCATGGGCGTGGCGGAACGGGCCCTCCGGGACCGCTTCGGGCCCGAGCTCTGTGACCACCACACCTTTGTCATCTGCGGTGACGGCTGCCTCGAGGAGGGCATCTCCCACGAGGCCGCGTCGCTGGCCGGTCACCTCGGGCTCGGGCGCCTCGTCTACGTCTACGACGACAACCACATCACGATCGACGGCCCGACCGAGCTGTCCTACAGCGACAATGTGCCCGAGCGGTTCTCCGCGTACGGCTGGGACGTCGATTCGATCGGCGAGGTGGCCAACGACACCGACATGCTCGAAGCTGCCCTCCGTCGGGCCATGGCCAACGAGGACCAGCCGTCGCTCATCGTGCTGCGGAGCCACATCGGTTGGCCGGCGCCGGGGATCATGGACACGAAGGAAGCCCACGGGAACCCGTTGAAGCCCGAGGAGATCCGGATCACGAAGGAGATCCTCGGGCTCCCGCCGGACGAATCCTTCTGGGTCCCCGATGCGGTGCTCGACCTCTACCGGCGCTGCGTCGGCCGGGGCGAGGAGTTCCGGGCCGACTGGCAGGCGCGGTTCGACGCGTCGGACGTCGACAAGGCGGCCTGGGCAGCCTCGTGGTCCGGCCACGGCGTCGAGGGTTGGGAAACCAAGCTCCCGACGTTCAAGGCCGGGGACCAGCTGGCCACCCGCCGGGCCATAAACGCGTGCGTGAACGCGACGGCCCCGGTCATCCCGGGCCTGCTCCCGGGAGCGGCCGACCTCACCGAGAACACCGGGGTGACGCTGGACGGCGCCGAGCGCCAGTCCCCCGAGCACCCCGGCGGCCGGCAGCTCTACTACGGCATCCGGGAGCACGCGATGGGCGCGGCGATGACCGGGATGGCCCTCCACGGCGGGATCCTCCCGGTCGGTGGGACGTTCTTCACCTTCAGCGACTACATGCGCCCGGCCGTCCGGCTCGCCGCGATGTCCCGAGCGCATGTCATCTACTCGTGGACCCACGACTCGATCGGGGTGGGCGAGGATGGCCCGACGCACGAGCCCATCGAGCACCTGGCCTCGCTGCGGGCGATGCCGGGCCTCTTGGTGGTGCGCCCGGCCGATGCCAACGAGTGCGCGCAGGCATGGCAGTGCGCCGTCAACGCCGACCAACCAGTGGCCATGGTGCTCAGCCGCCAGTCGATCCCGGTCCTGGCCGAGACGGCCGAACGCGCGGCGGACGGCCTGCCCAGGGGCGGGTACGTGCTGCGGGCCGAGGCGTCCGCGCCGGCCGACCTCGTTCTCGTCGGTACCGGGAGCGAGGTCCACCTCTGCCTCGGCGCCGCCGACGCCCTTTCCGCTGAGGGACGGTCGGTGCGGGTCGTGTCGCTCCCGTGCTTCGAGTGGTTCGAGGACCAGGACGAGGAGTACCGCGAGTCGGTGTTGCCCTCCGGCGTGCCGACACTGTCGGTCGAGGCGGCGGCGTCGTTCGGGTGGGACCGCTACGCCGATGCGAGCGTGGCCATCGACACCTACGGGGCGTCCGGGCCGAGCCAGGCCGTCCTCGACCACTTCGGGTTCACGGTCGAGAACGTGACGCAGCGGGCCCTCGCCCTGTTGGACGAGGTCGGCCGCGAGCGCGCAACAGCCGGATCCGACAAACGGAGGTAACGGTGACAAAACTGCAGGACCTCTACAGCGAGCAGGGCCAGAGCCCGTGGCTGGACAACCTCCGTCGCGACTGGTTGCGCAACGGGCACCTCGCCGGGGTCGTTGCGAGTGGCGTCCGGGGGGTCACCTCCAACCCGACCATCTTCGCCAAGGCGATCGAGGGCGAGGACGACTACGACGAGCAGTTCGAGTCGCTCTTGGCGACCACCACCATCGAGGGCGCGTACTGGGAGCTGGTCATCGCCGACATCATCGACGCGCTCGCGGTGCTCCGGGGCGTCCACGAGGAGAGCAACGGCACCGACGGCTTCGTCTCCTTGGAGGTCGCGCCGGCGATCGCGCACGACACCGAGGGCACGCTCAAGATGGCCCGCTCGCTGCACGACCGCATCAACACCTCCAACCTGTTGGTCAAGGTGCCGGCGACCGCGGAGTGCGTGCCGGCGATCCACCAGCTGGCCGCCGAGGGCCGGAGCATCAACGTGACGCTCATCTTCGGGCTCCCCCGTTACGACGAGGTCGCCGAGGCCTACGTCTCGGGGCTCGAGGCCTATGCGGCCGCCGGCCACGACGACCTGAGCAAGGTGGCCGGCGTGGCCTCGTTCTTCGTGAGCAGGGTCGACACCGAGATCGACCGCCGGCTCGAGCAGCTGGCCGGTGGCGAGGGCGGCGATGCCGAGATCCTCGGGCTCCGGGGCCAGGCTGCGGTCGCCCAGGCCCAGGAGGCCTACCAGCACTTCCTTCGCATCTTCTCCGGTCCGCGCTGGGAGGCGTTGGCGGCCAAGGGCGCCCAGGTGCAGCGGCCGCTCTGGGCATCGACCTCGACCAAGAACCCGGCCTACTCGGACCTGCTCTATGTCGACGACCTGATCGGCCCCGACACCGTCAACACGATGCCCGAAGGGACGCTGCAGGCCTTCGCCGACCACGGCACCGTCGCCCGGACGCTCGATGCGGACCCGCCCGCGGCATCGGACCTGCTGGCCCGCCTGGCCGAGGTCGGGGTCGACTTGGACGAAGTGTCGTCGACGCTCGAGGATGAGGGCGTGCACTCGTTCGCGAAGTCCTTCGACGAGCTGATCCAGTCGCTCTCCGACAAGGCCGGCGCCCTCGGGCACGGCGAGTCGTGACCGACGCCAACGTGGCCGACCTGGCCGCCCGGTTGCTCGCCCGTGACGCAACGCTGTGGCCCGAGGGGAACGTGTCGGCCAGCCGACTGGGCTGGCTCGACGTGCCCCGCCAGATGGCCGACGAGTCGAAGGACCTGGCCAGCTGGGCGGCCGGCATCGAGCAGTCGACGGTGATCCTGCTCGGCATGGGCGGGTCCTCGCTCGGCCCGGCGGTGCTCGATGCGGTGCGCTCGACCGGCCCGGCCGGGCCTCACCGCCGCCTCATCGTCTGCGACACCACCGACCCGACGACCGTCGGTGCGCTCGACTTCTCCGATGCCTTCGTGCTCGTGTCGTCGAAGTCCGGCACGACGCTCGAGCCCAACGTGCTGTTCGAGCACGCGTGGTCGGAGCTGCCCGACGGGTCGCGGTATGCCGCGATCACCGACCCGGGCACCGCGCTCGGTGACCTGGCCCGCGAGCACGGGTTCCGGCGGGTCTTCGAGAACCGCCCCGACATCGGTGGGCGCTATTCGGTCCTCTCCTACTTTGGCATGGTCCCGGCCGCACTGATCGGCTACGACGTCGCCGCCCTGTGCGAGCGCGCGCTGTCGGCCGACGTGGACGAGGCGGTCGAGCTCGGCTGGGCCATGGGCCAGGCCGCGCGCGAGGGCAGGGACAAGGCGACCATCCTCGTCCCGGAGGCCTTCGGGGCGTTCGGGCTGTGGGTCGAGCAGTTGATCGCGGAGTCGACCGGCAAGCGCGGCACCGGCTGCGTCCCCGTGCCGACGACCCAGGCCGAGTCGGGCGCGGACCGCCACGTCATCGCGCTCGAACCGAAGGCGGCCGAGGACCTGGCCGAGCAGTTCTACCGTTTCGAGCTGGCCATCTCGATCGCCGGACACGCGCTCGAGATCGACCCGTTCAACGAGCCCAATGTCGCCGAGTCCAAGGCCAACACCAACAAGGTCCTCGACGCCCTGCCGCTGCCCCCGATCGAGGAGGCCGCACCCGGCGGCACCCTCGGTTGGCTGGCCGAGCAGTTCGGCCAGGGTGACTACGTGTCCATCCAGGCGTACGTGCCGTTCGGGCAGGACGCCGCACTCGAGTCACTGCGTCGCCGGGTGCGCGACCACCTGGGCGGCGCCCCCGTCACGGCCGGCTACGGGCCCCGGTTCCTGCATTCGACGGGCCAGCTCCACAAGGGCGGCCCGAACTCGGTCATCGCGCTCCAGCTGGTTCGCCGGGGCGTGCAGCCCGAGTTGGCCATCCCCGACAAGCCCTACGACTTCGGGATCCTGATCGCGGCGCAGTCGATCGGCGACCACCAGAGTCTGCTCGCGCACGGGCGGCGGGTGCTCCGGGTCGCGATCGACGACCTGTCCGAGATCAGCTGAGCGCGTCCGGTTTCGATTCGCGATATCGCAGTACTGAGAGGAGCGAGCACATGAAGATCGCCATGGTCGGGCTCGGCAAGATGGGCGCCAACATGACGGAGCGGCTGATCGGGGCCGGCCACGAGGTGGTCGCCTACGACCTGTCAGACGACGCCCGCAAGGCGATCGGGGCCAAGGGGGCGATCGTCGCGAGTGACCTCGACGACCTGGCCAAGAAGCTCACGCCGCCCCGGGCGGCCTGGGTCATGGTCCCGGCCGGCAAGCCCACCGACTCGACGATCGCGGCGCTGGCCGAGCAATTCGAGTCCGGCGACGTCATCGTCGACGGCGGGAACTCCAACTACAAGGAGGCCAAGGCGACGGCCGACCAGCTGGCCGAGAAGGGCATCGGGTTCGTCGACGCCGGGACCTCGGGCGGCGTCTGGGGCCTGAAGGAGGGCTACTGCCTCATGGTGGGCGGCACCAAGGAGTCGGTGGCGGTCGTCGAGCCGGCGCTGCGTTCGCTCGCCCCCGAGGGCGGGTACTCCCACGTCGGCCCGGTCGGCGCGGGGCACTTCGTGAAGATGGTCCACAACGGCATCGAGTACGGCCTCATGCAGGCCTACGCCGAGGGCTTCGAGATCATGTCCGCGGCTGACGAGTTCGACCTCGACCTTCACGAGATCGCGGCGATCTGGCGTTACGGGTCGGTGGTCCGCAGCTGGCTGCTCGAGCTGACCGAGCGGGCGCTGCGACCCGACGCCGGCTTCGACGAGATCAAGGGGGCGGTGACCGACTCGGGCGAGGGCCGCTGGACGGTGGAAGAGGCCATCGCACGGGCCGTGCCGGCCCCGGCCATCTCGGCGGCCCTCTACGCGCGGTTCTCCTCGCGCCAGCAGGACTCCTTCGCCAACAAGCTGCTGGCCGCACTGCGGAACCAGTTCGGCGGCCACGCGGTGACCCTCGAGTCCGGCCAGGCCGGGCTGGAGACCTCGACCCCGCGGAACTGAGCGGCAGATGACCAACGTGTCCCCGGTCGCCCCGCGGGTGGCGACGACCCCGCCGCCGCTCGCGATGGTCATCTTCGGCGCGTCGGGGGACCTGACGGCGAGGAAGATCCTCCCGGCACTGTCCGACCTGGCCAACCGGGGGCGCCTCAACGAGCGGTTCACCCTCATCGGGGTCGCACGGACCGAGTGGAGCGACGAGGAGTTCCAGGACGTCGCGCGCAAGGCCGACGCCTCGGGCGGTGCGACGTGGGCGAGGCTCGTGGAGTCGTTCCGCTACGTGGCCGGCGAGTACGCGGCCACGAAGACCTTCGACCGGCTGAAGGAGGTCCTCGCCGAGGCCGACAAGAACCAGGGCACCGGCGGCAACCGCTTGTACTACCTGGCCACCATCCCGTCGGTGTTCGCCCTCGTCGCCGAGGCGCTGGCCAAGGAGGGCGTCAACCGCCCCGGCGAGGGTGGCGACTTCGTGCGCCTGGTCGTCGAGAAGCCGTATGGACGCGACCTCGCCAGTGCGCTCGAACTCGACGCGCAGGTCCACACCGCGTTCGACGAGAGCCAGGTCTTCCGCATCGATCACTACCTCGGCAAGGAGACGGTCCAGAACGTCCTCGCCCTCCGATTCGCCAACGCGATCTTCGAGCCGATCTGGAACCGCCGCTACGTGGAACAGGTCCAGATCACCGTCGCCGAGAGCATCGGCGTCGAGCACCGGGGCGGCTTCTACGAGACCGCCGGCGCGCTGCGCGACATCGTGCAGAACCACGTCATGCAGGTCCTGGCCCTCACCATGATGGAGCCGCCGACGTGGATGGATGCCGAGCACATCCGCGACGAGAAGGTGAAGCTGTTGAGGGCGATCGACATCCCCTCCCCCGACGAGGCCGTCGACAAGGCGGTGCGGGGCCAGTACCAGGCCGGCGTCATCGACGCGGCGCCCGTCGTCGGCTACCGGGAGGAGGACGATGTCGCCGGGGACAGCCAGACCGAGACCTACGTCGCACTCCGGCTGAACGTCGACAACTGGCGGTGGGCCGGCGTGCCGGTCTACGTCCGCACGGGCAAGCGGCTGCCGGCCCGGGTGACCGAGATCACCATGCGGTTCCACGAGGTCCCGTTCCTCGCCTTCGAGGGCACGCTGTCGCGGGATCTGCGCCCCAACATGCTGGTGCTGCGGATCCAGCCCCACGAGGGCATCTCGCTGAAGTTCGGGGCCAAGGTCCCCGGCGAGGCGTTCCGGGTCCAGTCGGTGTCCATGGACTTCGGCTACGAACAGGCCATCCACGACACGGGCATGGATGGCTACACGCGGCTGTTGTTCGATGCAATGAGTGGCGATCCGACCCTGTTCATCCGGACCGACGAGGTCGAGCAGGCCTGGCGGATCGTCGACCCGTACCTCGAGGCGTGGGCCCAGCCGGGCGGCGGGCTGCACTTCTACAACGCCGGCACATGGGGCCCCCACATCGCCGAGTTGCTGCTCCAGCGCTCCGGCGACGCCTGGCGGGAGCCCGACCTGTGATCGAGACGGCGGTCCAGGTGCTCGACAGCGTCGAGCCGGTCGACGACGTGCCCGAGGCCTTCGCAGAGGTCGTAGAAGAGCGCTTTGCCGCTCGCGTCGGGCAGCGGTTCGTGCTCTTCCTTTCGGGCGGCCCGACCGCGGCGGCCTGCTACGACCGGGCCGCCGAGCAGGCCGATGTGGACTGGTCGCTCGTCGACATTTACATGGGTGATGAGCGCTTCGTGGCCGCCGACGACCCGGCGGCCAACCAGCGCCTCGTGCGTGAGCACCTCGTCGAGCGCGTCGGCGATGTGGGATCCTTCACCCCCATGCCGACCGATGCTGG
This sequence comes from Acidimicrobiaceae bacterium, assembly GCA_003151235.1. Taxonomy (GTDB): domain Bacteria; phylum Actinomycetota; class Acidimicrobiia; order Acidimicrobiales; family RAAP-2; genus Palsa-461. The sequence goes on along the minus strand of PLWZ01000064.1, from coordinate 46,175 downwards.
TGACCCCGATGCGTGCGCGGCGAGCTATGACGCCGTCCTGCGCGAGCTCGTACACGGGCATGGCATCGACCTCATCCATCTCGGTCTTGGCCCCGACGGCCACACCGCGTCGTTGTTCGCCAATTCGGCGAGCCTGGACGTGACCGATGTGTTCGCCCTGGCGACCGAGGATCCGAACGGGCGCAACCCCCATCCCCGTTTGAGCGTGACCTATCCCGTCATCGACTCGGCCCGCTCGGCCGTGTTCACGGTTGTCGGAACCGAAAAGCACGACGCGATCGCGCAGCTCCAAGACGGCGACGATCTCCCGGCCGGCCGGGTGGCCGCGCATGAGATCCTTTGGCTCGTCGACGCAGCCGCCTTCTACGGCAAGGTGGGATGATGACCGAACACGATGCGTTGATCGCAGGCGACCTCGACGAGCTGACCGAGAGCGCGCGGGCGGTGCGGGACCGCCATCACGGCAATCGGGTGACCTTCTCGCCCAAGGTCTTCATCCCCCTCACCATGTTGTGCAACGACCGATGCGGGTACTGCACCTTCGCGAAGCCCCCGGCGCGCCTCGAGCGCCCGTATCTCACCCGCGACGACGTGCTCAAGATCGCCGAGGCCGGCCGGGTGGCCGGCTGCAACGAGGCCCTCTTCACCCTGGGCGAGCGACCCGAGCTCCGCTACCCGGCCGCCGCCGAGTGGCTGGCCGCTAACGGGTATGCATCGACCGTCGACTATCTGGTTGCCATGTGCGCGGCGGTGCTGGAGGAGACCGGTCTGCTCCCCCACGCCAACGCCGGCGCGCTGTATGCCGACGAGCTGGCCCAGCTGCGGCCGGTGTCGGCCAGCCAGGGGATGATGGTCGAGACGCTGGCCGAGAACCTCGACGCGCACCGGGGCGCCCCCGACAAGGAGCCGGCGCGGCGACTGGCCACCCTGGAGGCGGCCGGCGAGCTCCACATTCCCTTCACCACCGGGATCCTGGTCGGGATCGGCGAGACCCGGGCCGACCGCATCGCGGCATTGGAGGCGATCGCGGCGTCGTACCGGCGCCACGGCCACATCCAGGAGGTCATCGTCCAGAACTTCCTGCCCAAGGCCGGGACGGCGATGGTCCGCGCCCCCGCCTGCCCGGAGGACGAGCTGCGCTGGTCGATCGCGGTGGCCCGGCTTGTGCTCCCGGGCGACATTCACCTCCAGGCGCCACCCAACCTGTCCGACGACCTGGTCCCCCTCCTCGACGCGGGCATCGACGACTGGGGCGGCGTCTCGCCGGTCACCGCCGACCACGTCAACCCCGAGCGGGCCTGGCCGGCCCTCGAGCGCCTGGAGACCCTGACCGAGGCGGCCGGCCACACCCTCGCCCCCCGCCTGACCATCTACCCGGAATTCGCCCTCGCCCCCGAGCGATGGCTGGACCCGGCCATGCGTTTCGGCGTGTTGGACGCCTCCGATGCCGAGGGCCTGGCCCGGGATGCCGCCTGGTGTTCGGGGAGCGACATCACGCCCCCGGTGCTGCTCGACCCGGCACGCCTGCCGACGCCGAGCGCGAACAGCGCGGTCGGCGAGGTCCTGGCCGGGGTGGCGTTGGGTCAGGAGGTCGGCGAGGACGAGATCGTCACGCTGTTCTCCGCTCGTGGCGCTGAGGTCCGAGCGGTGGCGACGCTGGCCGACCAGATCCGCGCGGACGTGGTGGGCGAGACGGTCACCTTCGTGATCAACCGCAACATCAACTACACCAACGTCTGCACCTTCAAGTGCAAGTTCTGCGCGTTCAGCAAGGGCCCGCTTTCCCTCAATCTGCGCGGCGACCCGTACCTGCTCGACCTCGACGAGGTCAGCCGCCGGGTCGCCGAGGCCGAGGACCAGGGCGCGACCGAGGTGTGCCTGCAGGGCGGGATCCACCCGAAGTTCGACGGCGACTACTACATCGACGTGCTGAAGGCGGTGCGGGCCGGCTCCGAGCGGATCCACATCCACGCGTTCACCGCATTGGAGGTGACCGAGGGCGCCCGGCGCTCCGGCGTCCGGCTGATCGAGTACCTGGCCACCTTGAAGGAGGCCGGGCTGAAGACGCTGCCGGGCACCGCCGCCGAGATCCTCGACGACGANNGTCCGCGCGGTCATCTGCCCCGACAAGGTGAACACCGAGGAGTGGCTGGAGGCGCACCGGTGCGCGCACGCGGTCGGCCTCAACTCGAACGTCACCATCATGTTCGGGTCGATCGAGCAGCCGCGGTCATGGGCCCGCCACATGATCGTGACCCGCAACCTCCAGCGCGAGACCGGTGGGTTCACCGAGTTCGTGCCGCTGCCGTTCGTCCACATGGCCACCCCGATCTACCTCCAGCGACGCTCCCGGCGCGGGCCGACCTTCCGTGAGGCGCTGCTCATGCACGCCGTCGGCCGGATCGCCTACCGCGGCGCCATCGACAACATCCAGGTGAGCTGGGTGAAGCTCGGGCTGAAGGGGGCCCGCCAGGTCCTGTGCGCCGGGGCCAACGACATCGGGGGCACCCTGATGGACGAGAACATCTCGCGTGCGGCAGGGGCCACCCACGGCCAGCGCCTCGAGCTCGACGAGATGGCCGAGCTGGTCGGCCCGCTCGGCCGGCCGCTCGAGCAGCGCACCACCCTCTACGGTCGTCCCCCCGCCCTGGCCACGACGTGAACGCCGAGGGCGAGTCGGGGACCCGTCGGTCCGCGTCCTCGGGGGCTCGCCCGACACCGCCCTTGTCCTCGACCCCTCCGATCCTCGAGGCCGCCGAGATCCCCGACGACGAGGCGATCGACGCGGCGCTGGCCGCGATCGCCGAGGGACGACCGATGTCGCGGGCCCAGTCCAGCCTGCTCCGCTCGATGCTGTCGTCGGTCTGGTCGATGACGCGGGAGGGGACGAGTGCCGGCGACCTCAAGATCGCCGACGCCGCGCTGGCCGAGATGACCGAGGCCTTCCGGGTCTTCCGGCCCTATCGCGAGGTGCGCAAGCTGACCATGTTCGGCTCGGCCCGCACCCTTCCGGCCGACCCGGTGTACATGCTGGCGAGGGACCTGGCCGCCCACGTGGCCGAGGCCGGCTGGATGGTCGTCACCGGGGCCGGCCCCGGGATCATGGCCGCCGGGATCGAGGGCGCCGGGGCCGACCGGTCGTTCGGCATCAACATCCGGCTCCCGTTCGAACAGGGGGCCAACCCGTTCATCGCCCAGGACCCGAAGCTGGTCGAGATGCGGTACTTCTTCACCCGCAAGCTCATGTTGATCAAGGAGTCGCACGCCTACGCCGTCCTCCCGGGCGGCTTCGGAACCCTCGACGAGTGCTACGAGCTGCTGACGCTCCTCCAGACCGGCAAGGCCGAGCCGGCCCCGGTGGTGCTCGTCGAGACGCCCGGCGGCTCCTACTGGTCGCAGTGGCAGGAGTTCGTCGAGGAATTGTCGTCGGGCCCGGGGTACGTCTCGGCCGACGACCTGGTGCTCTACCAGATCGCGACGACCGTTGACGACGCGGCAGAGGAGGTCCTCAACTTCTACCGCAACTACCACTCGTGCCGGTGGGTGGGCGACCTGTTGGTGCTGCGCCTCCAGACCGCACCGAGCAGCGCCGAACTGACCGGGCTCAACCGCGAGTTCAAGGACATCGTGGCCTCCGGCTCGATCCGCCTCGCGTCGCCCTTCCCACCGGAGCGCTCCGACAACGACCAGTTGGAGCTGGCCCGGGCCGCGTTTCGCTTCGACCGCGTCCACTACGGGCGGCTGCGCCAGCTGATCGACGCGCTCAACCTCTGCACCGGTTGAGCGGGAGCGTCGGGACGGGGCCGAAAGGCTAGAAACGGGATCGTGGCAACGCTGGCGCTCTTCGACCTCGACAACACCCTCTTGGACCGGCAGGCCGCGTTCTTGGCGTGGGCGACCGAGTTCGCCGACGAGCACTCCCTCGGCGACGCTGCCCCGGCGACGCTCGAGGTGCTCGACATGGACGGCCTCAGACCCCGCGCCGAGTTCTTCGGGTCCGTGCGGCGAGCGTTTCCGATCACCACTCCGGTGGACGATCTGGTCTCGCGCTACTTCGTCGACTACCCGCGCCACTTCAGCGTCGCCGACGAGACGATCGACGCGCTCAGGCGCCTGCGGGCCGGTGACTGGAAGATCGGCGTCGTGACGAACGGCCAGCCGACCCAACGACTGAAGCTGGACGTCACCGGCCTCGGAGCCGAGGTCGACGCCGTCTGTGTCTCGGCGGAGATCGGCTCGGAGAAGCCCGACAAGGCGATCTTCGAGGAGGCGGCACGGCGCTGTGACGTGCCGCTCTCCGGCTGGATGGTGGGCGACTCGGCCGGCGCGGATATCGCGGGGGGCCACGGGTGCGGGCTCAAGACGATCTGGATGTCGCGTGGCCGGAACTGGTCGTCGTCGGGCCCGACCCCTGACGCCACCGTGGCGTCGATCCGAGAAGCGGTTGCAGTCATCCTCAACTAGATCGGCGCAGCTTCTCCAGAGTTGTCACCACGTCGTCGGCATGCGCGGACCCGGCGTCGATCTCGAGCACCTTTCGTCGACTGGTTGCTCCGAACACGAGAGTGACCGATCGGCGGGGCACGCCGAGCGCCTTCGCCACCGCCGTCATCGCCGCGTCGGTCGCTCGCCCGGCGTCGGGTGGCTGCGCGACGTGCACGACGAGGGTTCCGTCGTGCGTCCCGCCGACCCAGGTCGTCGACGCACCTGGTCGGACGTGGATCTCCAAGCGCATTAGCCGAGCACGCGGGCGAGGCGAGAACACCGCATCGCCTCAGTTTTAGTCCTCAGGACTCGCTGAACCGCCCCTCGTCGGCGCCGGCAAGCGTTTCGAGCTCCGAGGCGGCCTTCTCGAGGGCCCGGGCGGCCCGGGTGAGCCGCCGTTCGGCCGCAACGGCCGCCTTCGGGTCGTCCACGTCGCGCTCGGTCGCGTCGAGCAACCGGTCCAGCGCGAGGTCGGCCAGCTCCTCGGCCAGGCCCCGGATGCGCTGAGCCAGCTGAGCGGCCGGCTCTTCGTCCCGACTCAACCCGCCGGTCGATCGAGGGTGACCACGTCGAGGTCGCCCTCGGCGTATTGGGCCCGGAGCACCTTCTTGTCGAACTTCCCGACCGAGGTCTTGGGCACCGTGTCTATGAATGCCCAGCGTTCCGGCATGGCCCATCGGGCCACCTTGCCCTTCAAGAACCCCTGGAGTGCTGCGGCGTCGAGGGTCGCCCCCTCGTTCGCGACGACGCAGACGAGCGGGCGCTCGTCCCAGCGCGCGTCGGGCACCGCGATGACCGCGGCCTCGAACACGTCGGGGTGGCCCATGACCTGCCCCTCGAGCTCGACCGAGGAGATCCACTCTCCGCCGGATTTGATCACGTCCTTCGTGCGGTCCGAGATGGTCATGTAGCCGCGGTTGTCGAGCGCGCCCACGTCCCCGGTGCACAGCCAGCCGTCGTGGAACCGGTGCGGGTCGTCGTCCTTGTAATACGAGGCGGTGACCCAGGGGCCCCGGATCTCGAACTCCCCCACCGATTCGCCGTCGTTCGGGAGCACGGTCCCGTCCTCGTCGACCACCCGCACCTCGATCGCCGGGACCAGCCGGCCGGCCTTGATCCGGTAGTCGAGCTCCTGCTCGGGCGGGATGTTTTTCGGCGGGAGGCCGAAAGCGGCCAGCGGGCTGGTCTCGGTCATGCCCCAGCCCTGCACCATCTCGGCCCCGACCTGGCTCGCGAAGGCCTCGAAGAGCGCCCGGGGCACGGCCGAGCCGCCGGCGGTCACCGACCGGAGCGAGCTGAGATCGGCGCCGGGGTTGGCGGCGAGGGCGCGCAGCATGTCGTTCCAGACCGTCGGGACGCCGCACGACAGCGTGACCCGCTGCTCCTCGATGATCTTGAGCAGGCGCTCCCCCTGAACGAAGGACTGGGGCATCACGATGTCGGACCCGACCATCCAGCAGCTGTAGGGGGTGCCCCAGGCGTTGGCGTGGAACATCGGGACGATGACGAGCAGCCGGTCCTTCTCGGTCATCCCGATCGAGCTCGCCGACGTGGCGGCCATCGTGTGGAGGAACGTCGAGCGGTGCGAGTAGACGACGCCCTTGGGGTTGCCGGTGGTGCCGCTCGTGTAACACATGGCCGCGGCGTCCCGCTCGTCGAACTCGGGCCAGTCGTAGCCGGGCTCCTCGGCCGCCAGCAGCTCGTCGAACGAAAGGGTCTCGCCGAAGCGCTCCGTGTCGCCGTCACCGACCACGATCAGGTGCTCGACGGTCTTCAGGTCGTCCCAGACCGCGCCGAGCTGACCCAGGAGCGACGCGTCGGCGATGATCACCTTGTCCTCGGCGTGGTTGGCCACGTAACTCAGCTGCTCGGGGAACAGCCGGATGTTGAGCGTGTGCAGCACCGCGCCCATCGACGGGATGCCGAAGTAGGCGGCCAGGTGCTCCTGGTTGTTCCAGGTGAAGGTGCCGACCCGGTCGCCGGGCCCGACGCCGAGCCTCCCGAGGGCCTTGGCCAGCTTCTCGGCCTGCGCGCCGACCTCGGTGTAGGTGGCCGACCGGTAGCCGTCGGCCGTGACGGTGACCACCTCGCTGTCGCCGTGGACGTCCTGGCCGTGTCGAAGGATGTGGCTGATCAGGAGCGGAACCTCCTGCATGGTGCTGCGCATCGCTGCCCTCCCCCTGATCGTGCCCGGATGCGAACTCCCTGGTCCGAACCCCCGGCTCGGGCCCGAGCGTACCTGGGCCGCCGGGCCCCGTTCGAGCGAGGCTCGACCCTACGGCGAGTGACCGGGTGCGAACGCCGACGACATGGCGACCACCTTCCACGACGCGCCGGCGCGCTCAAGCGTGTGGCTCGAGTCGAGCAGGCCCCGCACCAGGCGCCACCCGATCCGGCGGCCGTTCCCAGGGGTCGCGGTGTGGCTGACCCCGCTCTGCCAATCGTCGACGCTCACCTGGGCGTGCACGACGATCTCGCCGCCCTTCGCGGTGACGCCGCCGACGGCGGTGCGCTCGATGATCGGTCCCGGCGGCCCGCTCGCGCTGCGGTTCGGGTTGACGCAGTTCGGCAAGGTCACTCTCGTCAGTCGTTCGGAGAATTGGGTGGTCAGGGAGTCGGCAAGCGAGCCAGCGAACAATCGCTTGATCTCGTCGAACATGAACGAGCGCATGCCGGGCGCGAGCGACGGGTCCAGCACCGCGCACCGTTCGGGGGCCCACCGCCACGGGGCGCTGATCAGGCTGATCGAGGGTTGGAGCCACGCCCGCATTGGGCCCGATAGCACCCACCGTCCGTCCACCTGGACCGGGAGATAGGCGGCGTCGTCCGAGGCCTGCTGGGCCCGTTCGACGATCGTCACGATCTGTTGACTCGGCGTCGTGGACGCTGCTGACGCGAGGCCGAACCCGACGACGGCGCCGAGCAACGCCACGACGGCCAGCAGGTAGCGGCCCCGATGGCGCACGCTCTCGATTGTCGCACCGCCCGAGCGACCGGCCCTGAACCACCGCTGACCTGGCCGCCCAGGGATCTCGGACCCCCGACCGTTCCGGTTGAAGAGGGGTGAGCGTGGTCAAGGCGGTCGTTGGTGTGGTGGCGGGGTGCATCGTCTTTGCGGTCTTGTTCGGGGGCTGCGTTGCCGCGTTGGGTGAGGGTGGGGACGCACAGGGTGGCTCGGGTGGGCCGGCCGGCTCGTCAATCCGCGAGGACGGTCCGGCCGTCCCGTCCGGTTGGGAGCTGTTGGACCAGGGTGCAGCGGCCACCTGCCCAGGGCTCGCCTGGTCGGTGCTTGCCGCGATCGGCCGGGTCGAGAGCGACAGCGGCCGCTCGAGCGCGCCAGGCGTCGCCAACGGAGCCAACTCGGCGGGCGCCGAAGGTCCGATGCAGTTCGAGCCGGCGACGTTCGCCCGCTACGGCGTCGTCGGTCCCGGTGGCGCCGACCCACCGTCGCCCTATGACCCGGTCGATGCGATCTACAGCGCGGCCAAGCTGTTGTGCGCCGACGGCGCGGCCCGGCCGTCGACCTTGTTCAGTGCGATCGACGACTACAACCATTCCCTCAGCTACGTCGAGACCGTCGTCGTGCTCGCCCAGGCCCTCTCGTCGAACCCGTCGATGCCGGCGGACGCGGCCGGCGCGCTCGCCTTCGCGGCGCAGCAGCTCGGGACCCCGTATCTGTGGGGCGGCACCGGGAGGGGCGGCTACGACTGTTCGGGGCTGGTCCAGGCGGCATACCGCGCTGCGGGCATCGGCCTGCCCCGGGTTGCCCAGGACCAGTTCGATGCCGGGCCCCAGGTGCGCGGCGACGGCGACGTCGAGCCGGGCGACCTTCTCTTCTACGGAACCTCGACGGGCTCGGTGGAGCACGTCGGGATCTACGTCGGGGCCGGCGAGATGATCGACGCGCCTCACACCGGGACGGTCGTCCGAGAGGAACCGGGAGACTGGAACGACTTCGTGGGGGCGACCCGGCCCGGGTGAATCGCGGGAGAGCCGCGTTCGACGGCGTTGGGTCCTCTCAGGCGGGTTCGGGCGACCCCTCGGTCCGGTAAGCCCGCCAGCACCGGCACGCCATGGGGAGCTCGACGGTCCCCTCCTCGAGTGCTACGTGCGTGCGGGCACGCTCACGGACGGCCTCGATCCGAGCGTCGCGCTCGGGCCCGCCGCCCACGATGGCAACCGAGAACGTGCCGGAGAGGCCGGCCAGGTCATCGACGCTGGCGGTGATGGCGAACTCGACCACGGTCGTCTCGCGCTCGGTGAATGGGAGGTGCGCCGGCAGCACCATCGTGCGTCGCTGCCGTTGCGCGGCACCGTCGCCCCACTCCGGTGACCGCCGCCGCCCGAGCAGGTCGGCGACCCACTCGACGCGACGGTCGGGCCCGCTCCAGAGCAGCCCGAACACGCCCCCGACCCGCAGGACGCGCGCAACGTCGGCCCCGGCGACGGCCGGATCCATCCAGTGCCACGACGACGAGGCCACCACGGCATCGACCGTCCCGTCGGCCAACGGGAGCTGTTCACCCACGGCGCCCACCACCATCGCCCCCTCCGAGCGCCGCGCCAGCACGCCGCGCATACGCGCATCAGGCTCGGACGCGACGACGTGGGGTGCGAGCCGGACGAGCGAGCGGGTCAGGCCGCCGGTGCCGGCGCCGAGGTCGATGACGCAGTGTCGGTCCTCGCCGAGCACCCAGCGAACGGCCTCGAGCGGTGGGCCCGGTCGGAAGCGGTCGTAGTCGTCGGCGATCTGACCGAAGGAATACGCGCGAGCGGCCCGGTCCGGCATCGACACCACCTTCGAACCTAGCCCGCCGGTTCTCGGGTCCTAACGTGAGTGCCCTGACTCAGTCGGCTCGGCGATTGAGTAGGCAGAACTCGTTGCCCTCGGGGTCGGCGAGGACGACCCAGCTCGTGTCTCCCTGGCCGATGTCTACCTTCACCGCGCCGAGGCCGATCAGCCGTTCCAGTTCCTCGGCCTGGCTGGCCCCGCTCCACGCGAGGTCGATGTGCAGGCGGTCCTTGACCGCCTTGACCTCGGGCACCCGCAACACCAACAACTCGAAGCCGGCCTCGTGGTTGGGGTCGGCGAGGACGTAGTCGCCGTCGGAGTCGAGATGGGCCTCCCACCCGAGAACGGCGGCCCAGAAGGCCCCGATGCGATCCACGTCGTTGGCGTCGATCACGATGGCGCAGAACCTCGATCCCATGCCGGGCCAGTCTGCCGGATCGTCCAGGCCCCTCGGGCCGACCACCGCTGATGCTCGGGGCCCGGTCATGGGTCGGGGCCCGACCGGGTTGCGCCACCCCCGGTACCTGCGAGGCTCCGGACTCTGCCCGTCACATAAATGAAATGTCGATTTTCCGACCCGGCATTCGTCGGGGCGGCCGTCTAGGATGCCGAGCGCAGGGGGGGAACCTGCGAGTCTCGGGTCATGCTCAGACTGGCGGGGCCGCCTTGGCGTCGTGATTGTCGGCCACGACTGTGGTCACTGAAATGCAATCGTCATGAAAGGGGCGGGACCGTGGGCAAGCGAGCATCGAGTGGGTATCTGTCGACCCGGGCGGGGCGGCGCCACGGTTCCATGCGCCGGCGAGGCAACGTCCGGGCCTTGGTGGCCGGGATCGTCGCACTGGGCACGGCCGTCAGCTTCACCCTGATCTCAACCGCTGGCGTCAGCTCGGCCGCGACCGGCCAGGTCAAGCTCGCGAAATCCGGACTGGCGAGCGAGGGTCCGTACCCGTGGAAGTACCCGGCGACCGGGACCTCCGGCGTCGGGACGGGCACGACGGCGGGCGGCCTCAACTGCAGGCCCGGGACGCCCCAGTTCCCCTCCCCCTACGCGGACCCCTGCATCGCGAAGTACACGGGCAACAACGGCGGCGCGACCTCGACCGGGGTGACCAAGACGACGATCACGCTCGCCGAGCGCCGGTTCCCCACCACTGCCAACGCCGAGCAGCTGGCGGCCGACGCCAGGGCGGCCGGCGACGCGCTGCCGTCGGTGACCCAACAGGTCCAGAACGTCTTCGTGAACTACTTCAACAAGGTCTACGACCTCTACGGCCGCAAGGTCGTCCTCGAGCCCATGACCGCGACCGGCAACAGCACGTCCGAAGCGCTGAACGAGGGACAGGCCCAGGCGTGTGCCGACGCAACGACAATCGTCAACCAGATGCATGCGTTCGGCGAGGCCGGGCTGCCGTACGACTACGAGTTCCCCGGCTCCGGGCCGTTCTCGCAGTGCGCGGCGAACGACAAGTTGGTGGAGTTCGACGGCGACCTTTACTTCGACGAGTCGACGTATCAGAGCCAGAACCCCTACGTCTGGTCGACGACCCAGGACTGCACGAGGGTCAGCTCCACCGAGGCAGAGGTCGAAGGGACGCTCCTCGCGGGCAAGAAGGCCATCTACGCCGGCGATCCGACGCTGGCCTCAGAGACCCGCAAGTTCGGGACCTACGTGCCGAATCTCGCGCCCTACATCGCGTGCACGAAGCACAGCACCAACCTGCTCGAGACGAAGTACCACGTCCCGGCGTCGGCGATCACCCAACCGTTCTATTACAACCTGGACATCTCGACCTTCACCACCTCGGCGCAGCAGGCCGTCGTGCAGTTCAAGGCGGCCGGCGTGACGACCGTGATCCTGGCTTGCGACCCGTTCTCGGCCGGGATCATCACCAAGGCCGCAGCGGCGCAGGACTACCATCCCGAGTGGTTCATCATCGGCACCGCGCTGACGGACCAGGACCAGTACGTCCAGTCCGAGGACGACCCCGCCGAGGTCACCGGGCACCTGTTCGGGATGAGCGAGCTCTCCCCGTCGAACGACACCTACGGGCCCACCTCGCTGGCCGGGAAGCTCTACAAGAAACTGACCGGGCACACGATCCCGGCGGGGACCGACGGCAACTACGCGCAGCTGGTCGAGATCTTCGACATGTTGCAAGCGGCCGGACCCGATCTCACGCCGCAGAACCTGGCCCGGGGAACCCACGCGTTACCCGAGTTCGGTGCCCCGGCATACCAATACGGGAGTTGGACCTTCAACCTGGCGCCGAACGGCAACGCGGGCGGTGGTGACCACACTGCCTCCAACAGCGCCAGGTTCGTCTACTGGAACGGCAATGCCACCTCGAAGGTCAACGGGATGATGGGGACCTTCGTCCCGATCTTCAACGGGGAGCGGTTCGCACTCGGCAACTGGCCCAAGTCGCTCCCGACCCTGTTCACCGCACCCGGGAGCGCCGCCTCGGGGTAACGACACGGGAGGCCACTCGGCCGGCTTGAGGCGGGTGTCGCAGCGTCGCCACCTCGGCCGGCCGAGCTGGCCCGGGGAACCTGCCTTTTCGTTCGCCGATTAGCGCAGAGCGAGCTGGCCCGGTCGAAGCGGCGCCGGCAACGCCGTCTCCCCCATGAGCCAGCGGTCGACACCGGCGGCGGCCGACCGGCCCTCGGCGATCGCCCACACGATGAGGGACTGACCACGTGTCATGTCGCCGCACACGAACACCCCGTCCACGTTGGTCGACCAGCGTTCGTCGGCCACCACCGAACCGGTCGGCCCGATCTCGATGCCCAACTCGCCGACCGCGCCGTGCTGCTCGGCGCCGGTGAAGCCCAGCGCGAGCAGGATCAGCTCACCGGGGACGTCGAACTCGCTGCCCGCAACCGGCGTGAACGCGGGTCGGCCGTCGTCGGTCGACATTGCGACCTCGTGGCCCCGCAGCGCCTTCACCGCGCCATTCCCGTCGTCGACAAGCTCCGTGGTCGACACGGCGTACATCCGCTTCCCACCCTCTTCGTGGGCGGCCGAGCTGCGCAGGATGATCGGCCAGGTCGGCCACGGGTTGTAGTCGGCCCGCAGCTCGGGCGGCTCGGGGAGGATCTCGAGCTGGGCGACCGTGGCGGCCCCCTGGCGATGCACGGTCCCGAGGCAGTCCGCTCCGGTGTCTCCCCCGCCGATGATGATCACGTGCTTGCCCTTGGCGCTGATCGGCGACGTGGAGCGCGCACCCTCCCGGACCAGATTGGACGGCTTCAGGTAGTCCATGGCGAAGTGCACACCGTCGAGCTGGCGGCCCGGGACGTCGAGGTCCCGGGGCACCGTGGCGCCGCCCGCGAGCACCAGTGCGTCGAACTCTTCGCGTAGCGCCGCCGCCGACACGATCTCGACATCGGGCGCGTTGGCGGTGCCCTCGCCCCGAAGCAGCCCGGGCTCGAGTGAGCCCTCGGGCGCCACTTCGGTCACCCCGACCGAGGTGGCGCAGCGGAACTGCACCCCCTCGGCCTTCAGCTGGGAGAGTCGCCGGTCGAGGACCCGCTTTTCCATCTTGAACTCGGGGATCCCGTAGCGGAGCAGGCCGCCGGGCCGCTCGGCCCGCTCGAACACGACCACCTCGTGGCCGGCCCGGGCCAGCTGCTGCGCGCAGGCGAGGCCGGCCGGGCCCGAGCCCACCACGGCCACCCGTTTGCCGGTCCGCTCTCGCGGCATCTGGCGGTTCACCCACCCCTCTTCGAAGGCCCGCTCGGCGATCTCGTACTCGATCCGCTCGATGGTGACGGGATCCGAGTTGATGCCGAGCACACAAGCGGCCTCGCACGGGGCCGGGCACAGTCGGCCCGTGAACTCGGGGAAGTTGTTGGTGGCGTGCAGCCGCTCGATCGCGTTCGACCAGTCGTCGCGCCAGACGAGATCGTTCCACTCCGGGATCAGGTTCCCGAGGGGGCACCCCTCGTGGCAGAACGGGATCCCGCAGTCCATGCAACGCGCGCCCTGGTGCTGCGCCTCCACAGTGGCGAAGGGCTCGTATACCTCGCGCCAGTCTCGGACGCGCACCCGCACCGGTCGGCGCCGCGGCAGGTGGCGCCCGAACTCCATGAATCCGGTCGGCTTACCCATGCGACGCCGCCATGACCGCATCGTCGACCGAGGACCCGGCCGCCGTCGCCCGGGCGGTCGCCTCGAGCACCCGGCGGTAGTCGCGGGGCATGACCTTCACGATGTCGAGCACCGCGCTCGGCCAGTCCTCGAGTAGGCGGTTGGCCACGCTCGACCCGGTCTCCTCGGCGTGCCGGCCGACGGTTGCGGCCAGCCAGTCGGCGTCGTCGTCCCCGAGCGGCTCGGCCTCGACCATCTCGAGGTTCAACCGTTCGGTGAAGGTCCGGTCGGGGTCATAGACGTACGCGACACCGCCCGACATCCCGGCGGCAAAGTTGCGACCGGTCGGGCCGAGCACGACCACCCGGCCGCCGGTCATGTACTCGCACCCATGGTCACCGACTCCCTCGACGACCGCCGTCGCACCCGAGTTGCGGACGCAGAACCGCTCGCCGACCTGGCCACGCACGTACGCCTCCCCCCCGGTGGCGCCGTAGAGGATCACGTTGCCGCCGATGATCTGCTCCTCGGCTGCGAACGGCGAGCCCTCGGGCGGCCGGAGGACGAGCCGCCCACCGGACAGGCCCTTGCCGAAGTAGTCGTTGGCATCGCCGTGCAGGCGCATCGTGACCCCGCGCGGCACGAAGGCCCCGAAGCTCTGGCCGGCCGAACCGAAGAAGGTCAGGTTGATGGTGTTGTCGGGCAGGCCGTCGCCGCCGCAGTGCTTGGTGATCTCGTATCCGAGCAGGGTGCCGACGGTGCGGTCGACGTTCGTGATCGGCAATGACATCTCGACCCGGGTCCCGTCCTCGATGGCGGGCCGGCACGCCTCCAAGAACCGGTGGTCGAGCGCGTCCTCGAGCCGGTGGTCCTGGAGCCGGGTCTGATGGAGCGCGGTGTCATAGGGCGAGTCGACGGGGGCGAGCACCGGCGAGAGGTCGAGCCCCGCCGCCTTCCAGTGTCCGACGGCCGCGGCGGTCTCCAACAGGTCGGTCCGCCCGATCGCCTCCTCGAGGGTGCGCAGGCCGAGAGCGGCCAGGTGCTGGCGGACCTCCTGCGCGATGTACTCGAAGAACGTCGTGACGAACTCCGGATCGCCGGCGAAACGCTTGCGCAGTTCGGGGTTCTGGGTCGCGATGCCGACCGGACAGGTGTCGAGGTGGCAGACGCGCATCATGATGCAGCCCGACACGACGAGCGGTGCGGTGGCGAAGCCGTATTCCTCGGCGCCGAGGAGCGCAGCCACGACCACGTCGCGCCCCGTCTTCAGCTGGCCGTCCACCTGGACGACGATGCGGTCCCGCAGGCCGTTCATGAGCAGCGTCTGCTGGGTCTCGGCGAGCCCGAGCTCCCACGGTATGCCGGCGTGCTTCAGGGAGGTCATCGGGGCCGCCCCGGTCCCTCCGTCGTGGCCCGAGATGAGCACCACGTCGGAGTGGGCCTTGGNNGTGGTGCGGCGGCGGCGAGATGAGCCCCACCCCCGCCGTCACGAACCGGGTACGGGCGATCCACGGGTAGATCTTGTTCCCGGGGAGCTGGCCCCCCTCCCCCGGCTTGGCGCCCTGGGAGATCTTGATCTGGAGGTCGTCGGCGTTGACGAGGTACTCGCTGGTCACCCCGAACCGGCCCGAGGCGACCTGCTTGATCGCGCTCCGTCGGAGGTCACCGTTCTCGTCGGGGATGTTGCGCGACGGGTCCTCCCCGCCCTCACCGGTGTTCGATCGCCCGCCGATCCGGTTCATGGCGATGGCCAGGGTCTCGTGGGCCTCGGCCGAGATCGACCCGTAGGACATGGCCCCGGTCGAGAACCGGGTCATGATCGCCTTGATCGGTTCGACCTCCTCGATCGGGATCGGCCCGCCCTCGGCGGGCGTGAAGCGAAGCAGGCCGCGCAGGGTGGCCAGCTTCTCGGACTGGTCGTCGACCGCCTTCGTGTACTCGCCGAACACGTCGAAGCGCTTGGCCCGCGTGGCGTGTTGGAGCTTGAACACCGTCTTCGGGTTGAACAGGTGGAACTCGCCCTCCCGGCGCCACTGGTACTCCCCGCCCGTCTCGAGCTCGCGATGGGCCAGCTCGGTCGGTCGGTCGAAGTGGGCCCGGTGGTGCCGCGACGCCACCTCGGCCGCGATCACGTCGAGGCCGACGCCGCCGATGCGGCTGGTCGTCCCGGTGAAGTACTCGTCGATCACGGCCCGGTCGAGGCCCACGGCCTCGAAGACCTGGGCGCCCGTGTAGGAGGCCACGGTCGAGATGCCCATCTTCGACATGATTTTCAAGACGCCCTTGCACGACGCCTTGATGTAGTTCTCACGGGCCTGGCGGGGGGTGATCCCGTCCAGCTGACCGCTCGCGATCAAGTCGTCGATGGACTCGAGGGCCAGGTACGGGTTGACCGCGGCGGCGCCGTACCCGATGAGCAGCGCCATGTGATGCACCTCGCGGGCGTCCCCCGACTCGACGACCAGCCCGACCCGGGTCCGGGCCTTCTCCCGGACAAGGTGGTGGTGGACCGCCGCGACCAGGAGCAGCGACGGGATGGGAGCCCACTCGGTCGTGGAGTTCCGGTCGGACAGGACGATGACGTTGGCACCGTCGGCGATCGCCTCGGAGACCCGCCGGCGTACCTCTTCGATGGCCTCGGCCAGCGCCTTTCCACCGGCCTCGGTCGGTCGGCCGACGTCCCCGGCGTCGCGGACCAAGAAGAGCCCGTCGATCGCGAACGCCTTGAACCCGGGGTTCTCCCCATGCTCGTTGATGTACATGAGCTTGGCCAGGTCGTCGAGGTCGATGACCGGCGCGTTCATCACGACCTGGCGGCACGACCCCGGGCGGGCCTCGAGCAGGTTGCCCTCGGGGCCGACCGTCGCCGCGAGCGAGGTCACCAGCTCCTCGCGGATCGCGTCGAGCGGCGGGTTCGTCACCTGCGCGAACAGCTGGGTGAAGTAGTCGTACAGGGCTCGTGAGCGGTCCGACAGCACCGCGATGGATGTGTCCGAGCCCATGGAGCCGAGCGGTTCGCCCCCGGTCCGGGCCATCGGGCTGACGAGCATCTTCAGCTCCTCGGTCGTGTATCCGAAGAGGCGTTGGTGGGTGACGACGCTCGCGTGCTGGGGGGTGAGCATGTTGCGGCGGGGCAACTCGTCGAGGCCGATCTGGTCCCTGGCCAACCATTCCGCGTACGGGTGCTCGGCGGCCAGCTCGGCCTTGATCTCGGCGTCGTCGACGATCCGTCCCTGTTCGGTGTCGACCAGGAACATGCGGCCGGGCTGCAACCGGCCCTTGCGGACGATGGTCGTCGGGTCGAGGTCGAGGACGCCGACCTCGCTGGCCAGCACCACGAGCCCGCCGTCGGTGACCCAGTAGCGGGCCGGCCGAAGCCCGTTGCGGTCGAGGACCGCGCCGACCACCGTGCCGTCGGTGAACGCGATCGCGGCCGGCCCGTCCCACGGCTCCATCAAGGCGGCGTGGAAGCGGTAGAAGGCGCGGCGGGCCGGGTCCATGGACCGGTGGTTCTCCCAGGCCTCCGGGATCATCATCAACATGGCGTGGGGCAGGGAGCGTCCGCCCAGGTGCAGGAGCTCGAGCACCTCGTCAAAGGCCACCGTGTCGCTGGTCCCGGGCGTACAGATGGGGAACACCCGCGACAGGTCACCGTCGATCGTGTCGGTCTTGAGCAGGGCCTCGCGGGCCCGCATCCAGTTCCGGTTCCCCTGGACGGTGTTGATCTCTCCGTTGTGGGCGATGTAGCGGTATGGGTGCGCCAGCGGCCAGCTCGGGAACGTGTTGGTCGAGAAACGGGAGTGGACGAGGCTCAGCCCCGATTCGAACCGCTCGTCGGAGAGGTCGGGGTAGTACTCGTCGAGCTGGTGGCCCGTGAGCATGCCCTTGTAGACGATCGTCCGAGCCGAGAGCGACGAGACGTACACGCCGTCCACCTGGTGCTCGACGCGCTTGCGGACGACGAAGGCCAACCGGTCGAGATCGATCGGGCTCGACGGCCGGTCGGGGTCGGTAGCCGCGACGAAGACCTGTTCGATCCGGGGCTGGGCCCGCCTCGCCGTCTCCCCGAGCGTCGTGTCTATGACCGGCACCTCGCGCCAACCGAGCACACGCAAGGACTCCTCCTCGGCCAGCGCGGCGAACTGGCTCTTGGCCTTGCTCGCGTCGTCGGGGTCGGTCGGCAAGAACACGGCTCCGGCGGCGTAGCGGCCGGCCTCGGGGAGGGTGATGCCGGCCTCGGCCGCCACCCCGGCCATGAACCGATGGGGCATCTGGGTGAGGATCCCCGCACCGTCGCCCGTCGCGACCTCGGCACCCGAGGCACCCCGGTGGGCCAGCCGTTCGAGCACCGAGAGACCCTTGCGGACCAGGGCGTGGCTCGGTCGCCCCTTTAGATCCGCGACCAGTCCGACACCGCACGCGTCGTGCTCAAACGCCGGGTCGTAGAGGGTCTTGGTGGGCCTTGTGCCGCCAAGGTCCGAGGGGGCCATGGTCGTCCTTCCGGGCTGTGTCCCCCGCTACGAGCGGGTGACGCGATTCGGCTCCTGCAAAACGTGGAGTCCTGCCGCCCGGGACGACGCTGGCCCTGGAGCAGTGCGAACAGAATACACGGGGCGGCCCCGGGTCCCGGCCACGGGCTTCGGGGGATCGGCGACCAGGGCGACCGTAACATCGGAGAATGGTCCCCTCCCCGCCCGCCGGTGCGCCCGACATGCGGGCCACCTACGACGTTGTCGTCGCCGGCGGGGGCGTCATCGGGCTGGCCTCCGCGTGGACGCTTGCCCGCGACGGCCGCCGGGTGGTCGTCGTCGATCCGGCGCCGGGCCACGGCGCGGTCTGGGTTGCTGCGGGGATGCTGGCCCCGGCCAACGAGGCCCACTTCGGCGAGGAGCCGTTGGTGCGGCTCCTGGTCGCGGCCGGGCAGCGTTGGCCGGACTTCGCGCGGGCCCTGGAGGAGGCGGCCGGCCGGACGATCGGCTTCATACCGTCGGACACGGTGGTGGTCGCGTGCGACGCCTCAGATCGAACCGCGCTCGACCAGCTGCTCTCATTCCGCGAGTCGATCGGCCTCGGGGCCCGTCGACTGAGCGCCAGCGAGTGCCGCCACGCCATCCCGGCCCTCTCACCGGCCATCCGGGGCGGGGCCGAGGTGCCCAACGAGTACCAGGTCGACAATCGGCTGCTGGTCGGCGCCCTGATCGAGGCATGTCGGAGCGCCGATGTCCAGTTCTCGTCGGCCAGTGTCACGAGCGTCGAGCTCGACCACTCGGGCGCGGTCCGGGGTGCGGTGACCGACGACGGCCTGACACTCGCCGCCGACACCGTCATTGGCGCGATGGGGTGGCAGACCTCAGGCCTGGGTGGCCTCCCCCCGGGCGCCCTCCCCGAGCTCCGGCCGGTCAAGGGCCACGTCCTTCGGCTGGCCGGGTCGGCGCCGCTCTTGCACCGGACCGTGCGCGGGTTGGTCCACGGACGATCGATCTACCTCGTTCCCCGGCGGGATCATTCCGTCGTGGTCGGCGCGACCGTGGAGGAGGTCGGGGCTGATCCCCGTGTCCAGGCCGGCGCCGTCCACTCGCTGCTGGACTCCGCGCGGGCCCTCGTGCCGGGGATCGACGAGCTGGAACTGGCCGAGTCGGCCGTGGGGTTCCGCCCGGGGTCCCCCGACAACGCGCCGCACGTCGGGTGGACCGATGTGCCGGGCCTGGCGCTCGCAACCGGTCACTTCCGCAACGGGATCCTGATGGCACCCATCACAGCGGAGGCGGTCGGGGCCCTCGTGAACGGTTCCGAGCTCCCGGCCGAGTTCGCCCCGTTCGGGGTCCGACCGCCGACCGGTTCGCCGGCCCGAAGCCAATGACGCCCGATACCGACCGAGAGGGTCCGGCGGGTCCGCTGGACGTGGTGGTGAACGGTGAAGCCCTGGCCGTCCCCGTCTCGACCACGCTCGACGGCCTGATCGCGATCGTCGGCATCGAGCGGCGCGGGGTTGCCATCGCGGTCGACGGCCAGGTCGTGCCCCGCTCGGCCTGGCGGAGTTCCGTGCTCCAGTGCGGTGCCCGGGTCGAGATCGTCACGGCCGCCGCGGGCGGCTGACCGGCCCGGACGGCTGTGCCTGGCGATCGGCTCCCGGTCCGCTCACCCCAGGGCTTCTGTCGGCAGGTCGGCAAAACATGGACCAGAATGTGGCCCCTTATGGCGCAGGACCTGGCAGGGCGTCGACATGATTTGTCACAACCGCAATCCAGGCTCTATCTCAGCATCAACCGTCGGTCCCTCGGTAGGAGGGGGCGTGAACTGCTCTACGGAGCTTCCGACGTAAAGCTCAATGTACGCGGAGGGTTGAATATGACCCACTACCCAGGACCTCGGTACGAGGACAGTGAAAGGACCAGAGCGATGCGTGTCTCCCCTACCCGACTGACTGTCGGGGCCCTTGCGGTCGGAGGCATGACGCTCGCCCTGGCGGCGTCACCGGCATGGGCGGGCTTGACCCCCAAGGCCATCGTGAAGAACGCGATCGCCGCGTCCGAGGCGGCATCGTCGGTGAAGATCTCCGGCGCGATCACCCAGGCGAAGCAGACGATCTCGCTCAACGTTTCAGCGGGGATCGGCGGGACCGGTCAGGGCACGATCGGGATCGGGACCGGCACGGCGACCGTGCGCCTGGTCGGTGGCGTCGTGTATTTCATGGGGAACACCGCGTTCTGGACCCAGCAGGGCAGCGCGTCCGCAGCCCAGCTGTTCGCGGGCAAGTGGGTGAAGACCGCCGCCACCACCGCGAGCGGCAAGTCACTGTCGGAGTTCTTGGACTCACAGTCCTTCATGAAGCAGCTGTTCAGCTCCAACCTGACCAAGTCCAAGTTCGCCAACGCCGGCACGGCGAAGGTGGCCGGCAAGCGGGTGATCGTGATTTCGGGCCACGACTCGAAGGACACCTCGACGGGCCGGCTCTACGTGGCCAAGTCGGGTACGCCCTACATCTTGAAGATCGCCGTCAAGGGCAAGGACGGCACCGGGAGCCTGACCTTCTCCAACTACAACCAGGCGATCACTCCGGTGGCCCCCACGGGTGCGATCGACCTCGACACCTTGCCGCAGACTGGCTGACCGGCCGGTCGGCCAGGTGCCGGGGGTCTTGGGAGGGGTCCCAGCGATGGACGACGAGGTGATGGGCCTCTACGACGCGATCGCTCGACGGCGCGACGTGCGAGCCGAGTTCACCGGGGCGCCCGTCGCCGAGGCGGTGCTCGAACGTGTCCTCCAGGCCGCCCACGCCGCGCCGAGCGTCGGGCTCTCCCAGCCCTGGGACTTCGTGATCGTCGAGGATCGAGGGGTTCGGGACCGGTTCCACGAGCATGTTCAGGCCGAGCGGTCGGTGTTCGCCGACTCTCTGGCGGCACCCCGGGCCGAGCGGTTCGCTGACATCAAGATCGAGGGGATCCTCGAGTCGACGCTCTCGATCGTCGTCACCTACGACGCGTCGCGCGGCGCGCCGAGCGTCCTTGGCCGTCATGCCATCGCGGATGCCGGTCTCTACTCGGTGTGTCTGGCCATCGAGAACCTGTGGCTGGCTGCGACGGCCGAGGGCATGGGGGTCGGCTGGGTCTCCTTCTATCGGGAGGAATTCCTGTCCGAGCTGATCGGGCTTCCTGCGGGCGTCCGGCCGATCGCATGGCTCTGCCTCGGACCCGTGACCCACCTGGAGGACGTTCCGGATCTCGAGCGGCATGGCTGGAGGAGCAGGCTGCCGCTCTCGGCGGTGCTCCACCGCGACCGCTGGTGACCCGCCCGATCAGGGATGCCGCGGAGGTCCTAGTCTCGGGCCGCGACGAGAGGGGTCAGTGATGGACTTGCGAGTGTTCACCGAGCCCCAGCAGGGGGCGACGTACGCCGATCTGCTGGCGGTGGCGAAGGCGACCGAGAGGCTCGGGTACGACGCGTTCTTCCGCTCCGACCACTACCTGAAGATGGGTCGGGTCAGCGGCGAGCCCGGCCCGACCGACGCGTGGATCACCCTGGCCGGCCTGGCCCGGGAGACCGAGCGCATCCGACTCGGCACGCTGTTGACGGCGGGGACCTTCCGACTCCCGGGCCCGCTCGCAATCGCGGTGGCCCAGATCGATGCCATGAGCGGGGGCCGTATCGAGCTCGGGCTCGGCGCCGGTTGGTTCGAGCAGGAGCACAAGAACTACGGGATCCCATTCCCGCCGCTCGGCGAGCGCTTCGAGCGGCTCGAGGAGCAGGTCGAGATCATCACCGGCCTCTGGAGCACACCGGCCGGGGAGACGTACTCCTTCGACGGCCGCCACTACCAGCTGACCGACAGCCCGGCGCTACCGAAGCCGATCCAAAAGCCTCATCCCCCGGTCATCATCGGCGGGCACGGACCGCGCCGGACCCCCGCCCTCGCGGCCCGGTTCGGGTCGGAGTACAACGCTCCCTTCGGCGACGTGGCCGGCTCCGCGGCGGCGTTCGGGCGCGCCGACAATGCCTGCGAGAAGATCGGTCGCGACCCGTCGACACTCGTCCGTTCGGTTGCCCAGATCCTCTGCTGCGGCAAGGACGAGGCGGAGCAGACCCGGCGGGCCGAGCGGATCGGTCGCCAGCTCGAAGAGATGCGTGGCCACGGGTTGGCCGGCACGCCGGCCGAGCTCCTCGACAAGATCGGTTCGTTCGCAGAGATCGGGGTGACCCGCATCTACCTCCAGATGCACGACCTCGCCGATCTCGACCACCTCCAGTTGGTCGCCGAAGAGGTCATGGCGAACCTCCCCGGTTAATCGCGCCGGCTGCCCTCGGCGATGATCCGGTTCTCGAGTTGGGCACTCGCGATGAGCGGAAGATCGAGACCGAGCGAGCGCGCCAAGCCGAGGAGTCCGTCCATGTCCTTGGACAGGCAGGCCCCCGCATACGGAGAACCGCCGCGGATGCCGTAGGCGGGATTGGTCGATCCCTCGGACGAGCGGGCCACAGTGCCGGCGACCTGGCCCGCGTCGACCGCGAGCTGTTGGCAGAGCCGCCACATCTCGTTCCAGAAGCTGATCTTCGTCGCGTTGAACGCGTTGTGGGCGATCTTGATGACCTCGGCCACGACCGGGTCGTCGAAGGTCTTCAGCTCCCCCCCGAACGGTTTGAACAGCGCGGTGAGCTCGCTCAGGGCTTCGGGGCTGCGGGAAGCCAGCACCGTCATCCACGGCGAGACGGCATCCTCCTTGGCTGAGGCCTCCCGAAGGAATTCCGGCGCGTACGCGACCAGGAAGTCGTCCCCCGCCGTCCTTCCCGAGGTGCGTTCCAGCGTCGGGATGACGATCTGGTCGGTGGTGTGGGGCGGGACGGTCGATCGAACCACGACCGTGTGGCGTTCCATCGCTGAGCCGAGGGCCTTGCCCAGGGTCTCGAGGCCACTCGTGAGTTGGGACAGGTTGTAGCCCGAGTCTCGGGTCGACGGGGTCGGCAGGGAGACAAAAACGAAGGCGCCGGCGCCGGTCAGATCGAGCGTCGTCGTCGCGTCGTGCCCTTGGCTGCGAAGGCGTTCGACCCGTACCGGATCGATGTCAACAAGGGTCACATCGTGGCCATAATGCCCAAAACCGTGGCCGGTGGCAGCGCCTACGACGCCTGAGCCGAGCACCACCACTTTCGCCATCCCTGGACTCCCGTCGGTCTCTGCTGCCCGCCCTGGCTCGCCGGGGTTGGGACATTATTGCGCGAGCTTGATCGCTTCTGCGACTGTGACCCGATCGGGCACCGAGTTACGGATGTCCCGTGTGTGCACGCTCACGTTTGTCCGCCGTGCCGTGACCGTGAGCAAGAGGCGCCACGAGTACCTCCATGAAGACGCCACCACAGGGCTCTCCAATGCAGGCTTCCGTTACCATTCGCAAGTGTCATTGCTCGATCTACCTTCGCGGGGGTTTGTCGACCACGGTCTAATGAGCGCATCGCCGCGATGACCCCCTCACTCGCTCTCTGCATGTTGGTCTGCGACGACGAAGCCACGTTGGAACAGTCGCTCAGGTCGGTGGTTGATCTGATCGGTTACTGGGTCATTTGTGACACCGGTTCCAGCGATCGCACACCCGAGATTGTGACCCGGGTGCTCGCGGGTATCCCAGGTGAACTCCACCATCGGGAATGGGTCGACTTCGGGCACAACCGCAGCGAGCTGATGGAACTGGCTGAGGGCAAGGCCGAGTACCTACTCCTCTTGGATCCGGATATGACGCTGGCCCGGTCTGGGCCACTTCCAGAGTTGGTCTACGACGCCTACAACGTGCGCGAGGTGGGCGACAACGTCACCAATGGTGCCCCGAGGGTTGTTCAGGGTTCTCTCGGATGGTGGTTCGAGGGTTCGACGCACGAGGTTTTGGCGACCAATGGCCGATACAGCGAAATCGATCTCGACATGCTCGCCATCGAACGCCACATCGACGATGCGTCTCGGTCTCGAACCCTCCTGCGCCAGCTGGCCATCCTCGAGCGGGACGCGGCGACGGAACATCCGACGCCGACCACGGCGTTCCGCCTCGCCCAAACGTTGCAGGCTCTTGGCCGGACTCGCGATGCGATCACGTGGTTTCGGCGCAGAGTGACGCTCGGAGATGCCGACCAAGAAACCTTCTATGCGCACTTCCAGGAGGGCACGCTCCTGGCCAGTGTGGACTTCCCATCGGCGATCCCAGTCCTGCTCGAAGCTTGGCAACGACGCCCAACGCGCGCCGAGCCGCTTCACGAGCTGGCCCGCGCCTACCGCCAGCGGGGCGACTCGGGCCTCGCTCACCTCTTCGCAAATCTCGGTCTCCAGATCCCGCTCCCAGCCGACGCGCTCTTCGTTCACCGATGGGTCTATGAGTGGGGACTGCGGTTCGAACGCGGATGGGCAGCCGGCCGCATCGGTCGCGTTGACGAGGCCAGCGATGACCTACGGGCCGTGACCGAGACCGATGGTGTTCCAGCGGACTACATCGAAGCCGCACAGAAGTGGTTGCAGGAGTTGGACGAAGAAGCCCTGAAGGTGAACCGCACTACAAGCGTACGTGAACCCGGATCGGAGGTTCCACCGCTGTCTTCATTGACGACCGGAGTCCAGATTGGGCGTTTCGAGCTCGAAATCAAATCGGGCTGGACCCTTTTCAATCCGAGCATTGCGGCCAACATCGATGGGTTCTCCATGGTCGTGCGGAGCGCCAACTACCTCAACCCGCGGCGAAAGTTGAAGGACCGATCGTTATGGAGCAACGTCAACTACCTAGTCGAGCTGGATACAGATCTCGCTGTGGTTTCAGTCGATCGGATTGATGACCAGCTCGAAGAAGTCCGACGATATTCAGCGGACCGAACCGGGTTCATGGATTGTCGTCTCATCCAGGTGGATGGTCGGTGGCATGCCAGTGCCACATCTCGCGAGCTCGACTCCACCGGGCTTTGGAAGATGGTGCTCTTGGAGCTTCAGGGTTCAGAGGCGACCTCGGCACGGTTGCTGTCGGGTCCCGACCCTGACCGGGATGAGAAAAACTGGATGCCCTTTGTGAGGGACGAGAAGCTGCACTTTGTTTACTCGTGCAGCCCGATGGTGGTTTATCGCTGCGACCATCGGACCGGGCGTCTAACACAGGTCACACAGAGCCAATCTCCGACCTTTGCCTCTGCATTCCGGGGAAGCTCGCAAGGCCTCCCGCTTGATGATGGCGGATACCTCTTCGTGATCCACGAGCGGTACCAACAACCCGACGGAGACCGAAGCTACCTTCACCGATTCATCCGGATCGGTGACGATCTCCGCCTCAATGCGGTGTCTCGTCCGTTCAAATTCACCGACGAGGTACGTGAGTTCTGTGCCGGCGCCGCGATCCGTGGCAACGAACTGGTGCTCAGCTTTGGACAGAAGAACCAGGCCGCCTATCTCGCCGTGCTCCCTTTTGCCGGCGCTCTTGGACTATTGGAACCAATGTCCTCACACCCCAGTGAAACACAATGAGGACGGTCGTCAGTCTTCCGCAGCTCACATTCACCGTGACGTGGCCTCAGAGCAGTTTTCGAGCACTTGCGTCGCCGGCAGGAGATATCGGACTACACCGATGACGCCCTCACTTGCCCTGTGCATGCTGGTCTACGACGACGAAGGCATGTTGGAGCAGTCGCTGACGTCGGTGCTCGAACTGATCGATTACTGGGTCATCTGCGACGCCGGTCTCAACGACCGCGTCGGCGAGATTGTGAGCGAGGTGCTCGCAGGTATCCCGGGCGAACTGCACCGCTCCGAATGGGTCGACTTCGGGCACAACCGCAGCGAACTGATGCAACTGGCCGAAGGCAAGGCCGACTACCTGCTTCTCCTCGACGCGGACATGACACTGGCTCGGTCCGGGCCGCTGCCAGAGCTCGTCGACGACGCCTACATCGTCCGCGAGATCGGCGGAGACGCCACCACTGGTGCACCGAGGGTCGTTGACGGTTCTCGGCCATGGTGGTTCGAAGGATCGGTGCGCGAGGTTCTGGCAACCAACGGCCGTTACAGCGAAGCCGAGCTCGACGCGCTCGCGATCGAGCGACACGCCGACGATGCGTCTCGGACCCGCAAGCTGCTACGCCAGTTGGCCATCCTTGAGCGAGATGCGGCGATCGAGACGACACCGGCGATCGCTTTCAACCTTGCCCAGACGCTCCAAACACTCGGCAAAACCGGCCCGGCGATCGAGTGGTTTCGGCATCGGGTGAACCTTGGTGGCCCGGCCCAGGAGACGTTCTACGCCAACTTCCAAGAGGGGGTTCTTCGGGCCACCGTCAACTTCCCATCGGCGGTCCCGGTCCTGCTCGAAGCGTGGCAGCGCCGTCCTACCCGCGCCGAGCCGCTCCACGAACTGGCCCGGTCCTACCGTCAGCGAGGCGACACGGGCCTCGCCTATCACTTCGCCAACTTCGGTTTACAGATCCGGGTTCCAACCGACGCACTGTTCGTGCATCGATGGGTCTATGAGTGGGGTCTGCGATTCGAGCGAGGCTGGGCGGCCGGCCGACTTGGTCGGGTCGAAGAAGCCGTCGACGATCTCCACGAGGTGCTCAGGGCCGACGGTGTTCCCGCGGACTACGTAGAAGTGGTCCAGGGGTGGTTGGAAGAGCTTGCCCAGGACGCCGGCCGGCCAGCCGCCGGATCGAGCGATGGTCGGGTGCCGGCCCCGTTGGCCTCGTTGCTCGACGGAGTGAGGACCGGGAGAGTGCACCTCGACGTGTCACCACGCTGGCCGATCTTCAATCCGAGCATCGCCTCTGACGGCGACGGGTTCTCGATGATCGTGCGCAGCCAAAACATCGGCTACGACGACGGACGGCTTCTGATTTTCGAGGACCCACAACGCAACATCAACCACCTGGTCAAGCTGAATGCAACCCTGGCTGTGCGGTCAGCTGACCGTCTCGAAGGCTCAAAGGGGATTCGGGGTTTCGAGGTGAGCACGGTTGGCCTCATGGACATCCGGTTGATCCAGGTGAACGGGAGCTGGTGCGGACTCGGCAACACCTGGAAGCTGAGCTCTGACAAGGCCAACGAGATGGCCTTAGTGCGCCTCGAAGGCACAAAGATGGTCAGCATCAACTCACTCGTCGGCCCAGATCCGGACCGCCGAGAGAAGAACTGGATGCCTTTCGTTCGCGAGGATCAGTTGCACTTCGTCTACAGCTGCGCTCCCATGACGATCTTCCGGCACGACATTGAAAAGGGACTCACCCTCGTAGCTCAGAGTGAGTCCCCGAGGTTCGCATCAGCGTTTCGGGGGGGTTCTCAGGGCCTTCCGCTGGACGATGGTGGCTACCTGTTCGTCGTGCATGAGACGTATCTCCAAGAGGCACGGCGCTGCTATCTGCACCGGTTCATCAGGGTCGATCCGGAACTGCGCCTCAGTGCTGTATCTCGTCCGTTTACCTTTGTCGACGATGTGCGAGAGTTCTGCGCCGGAGCGGCCGTCTGCGGGTCTGACCTGGTGCTCAGTTTCGGGGTCCGGCATACGGAAGCGTGGCTCGCGTTGGTTCCGCTTGCCAGTGTCCTCAATCTTTTGGAACCAATCACCCAGTCTTGATGCCAATGGCACTTTCAGTCCGACGACTCCAACAGTCCAAGATGAAGCAGAGCCTCCAGGATTCCGACGGCCGACTCGCAGGTTCGGGAGGTAGGTCAAACAGGAGCCATGGCGACCACGATCTCCACGACGTCCTCTCCCCGTGGGTGCCGAAATCATACGAACTGGCCAATGCAGCGCTCAACTCGATCTGAACAAGGAATGACACGGTTGGAAGTGAAATAGTCGCGAGCGCGCTGATTTGACCCCTCAGTGTCCATTGTTAGGGCTATAACGACCGAGGGCGACGAGGCGGGCCTCGCGGCTCCGGGCAACATAGTCGCGGACGTCGTGTGGAAGAGATGTCTGGAGTATCCGCTCGTTCGCAACAAGGGCCCTCTGGTAGTCGCCAATCTGAAACGCACAGAGCGAAACCTCGAACTCGACCATCCAAGCATAGAGCTCTTGCATAACGAAAACGTCTGTTGGGGCGCCGGCTGCGCGATGAAGCCGTTGGATCTCCACACGAGGAGTTCCGAGTTGAGGTCCGTAGATTTAGCCATGTATTCGAAGTCGTGAAGTACTGTCTCGGCGAATGCACGGCTGAGCCAGTAGCCCATGGCACCCCAATCCTTGCCCGGAATCATCGGGATCAAAGTCCGCTCGAGCGGATCGATCCCTAGCCAGTTGGACTTGAATCCCGACAGGGGCAAATATCCCAGTGCGCACACCCGTGCCGTGGCGGGCAGATTGCCGAGAACACGCTCCAACCTCGAATGCCATTCCCAGTGCAAGACGACATCGTCTTCGAAGACGATCGCCGATCCGACGGATTCCGGCGTCTCCTCGACGAAAGTCCGGATGGCGCGGAGATGGCTCAGCTCACGGGTACCCGGTCACCAGACCCAGCCCCGACCATTAGGGCGGAACTAACCGTCTGAGGTCGAAGTCCCCGACCACCCAGGTGGGTCAGGCGAGGGCAGAAACATATGTCTTCTGGGAGCGCCGGAGCGTGTGGCGCCAGAGAGATGTGATCTCTCGACCGACCGACTTGTCTTCTGGGGGGAGCCTTACTTTGGGAAACGTCGTGTGCGACCCCTCTAGTGCTCGCACAGCGGCGTAGAGCGCCGCCTGGCCAGCCGAGAGCGATACGCCGGCAGCCGTCGGTGAGGTGGGAGCGCGAACGAGACGTTCAGCAGAATCGGCGGGGATCTGCACGGGGAGACCCATTGCGCCGCAGAACACAGCCAACTCCGATCGCCACCCGTCTGGGTCGTCGCACAGCCTGGAGTAGTTCGAGACAACGACCGGTCGACCGATAAGCGCCGCCAATGCGAGCCGTGTGTGCCGCTCCCACACGGCCAGGGCTTCGGCCATCGAGAAACCGTCGCGCCGAGCCAGACTGGCCGCAACCTCCCCGGGGTCGCGATGAACGAAAAGCACGGGCTGGTGTCCGAGCACTTGTTCCCAAAACGGTAGGAGCATGGTGAGTCTCGGGTCCTTCCAAACCCAAGGCGTTTCCGTGAACGTGCCGACGAAAGCGGCAGCTGCCAAGTACGAGAAACCTCGAATCTGGTGGATCATCATGGGCGTTATGGCGGGCGGCGCGAGCCACCATGTGCATCGCCATTGGGCGAGTAGCAGGTCATCGAGCCGGCTGAGCGATCGGCTCTCCCAGTATCCGGACGCGTTGTAGCGGTCCGCACCCGTCAGATCGTCCTGCGGAGGTGCCAGGCCGATGCTGGCTGCTATCTGTGTTGAGACAGAGGTGCCACTGCGGGCCACTCCCATCACGATCAGACCGGCGGGTCCCGTTCCCTGAGCACTACTCTCCGCCAAGGGTCCGAAGCCCTCGACGACTGTCCGCGCCGAGGTGTGCCGGCGGCGACCGGTAGATGCTGCTACAGGGTCGGGCAAATGCGACCTGGCGGGTAGATATCCGAATTTCCGAAGACCCGCCCGCGCGGCGTGGAGGATGGCTAGTTGATCAGGCCTCGACGTCTTTAGATACCGACCCCGGCTGCCCGGCGGGGCAAGCAAAGAGAGAGCCGCATGCACTTGGGCTTCGCTTGGGCTGAGTTTTGCAAATCCAGCGAGCCTCTCGAGCGTTTCCCGCGGTCGGTCGAGTAGGTCTTCGTGTCGGACCACCGTATAACGATCACCGAGGAGGTTCTTCCCCTGGGCTAGGACGCGACGGTTGGTGATGCTCCACAGCCGGGCAGCGGCAACTGGCCCGGAATGCGGTCCCCGGGGTGGCAGAAACTGTGTGTCAACGGGGTTCAGCTCGATCGCCCTATGCGACAGCGCCATGTCGCGACCGTCTCTAATGGCGTGGATGAAACACATATCGGGTAGCGCGTCGAATAGGAAAGGAAGGAGCATGTACGACCGGGGGTACTTCCATCCCCACGGGTCATTGGTCGATCGACCGCTATGCGTGGTAATTATCGCACCGAGCTGTATTCGGGCTTCGACCAGGTCCACCGGTATCCGGGCATCCAGTTGATGCGCAGTTAATTTGCGCGCCCACTTCCGCGAGTAAGCCGAATACGCTCGCCACTCGCTCGCATGCGTGCTACCTACCCCGATATCAAGGCCGAGCGCCTTGAGCATCCGGGCAAGCACGCTGGTGCCAGATCCAGCGGTTCCCCCGATTATCACTGGGTCGTTTCGCACAAGACCCGTCGAAATGCCCCACTCCACGAGGGACAGAATAGGCGCGCCGTCACACCGCGTTTGCAGGGTTCGAACGAATCGGCCACGCCCTCGACCCCCGTGCACCAAGGAAGGTGGGAGTGAGCTTGGCTTGTCATCGAAACGTCAGATTCAATGTCAAAGGTTGTCCATGGCGGACACTCGAGGTCATTGCCTGCATTCGATAGCGCACGAGGCTGGCACGATAGATAGGTCGATTCGTGCCCAACGAGAGGTTGCGGTTGATCATGAGAATCCTCGTAGCTGAAGATGACGCTGCCCTGCGGGCCGTGTTGGAGCGCGGCCTGCGGGAGAACGGCTATGTGGTCGATACTGTTTCTGACGGCGCCGCCGCTTTGAACCACCTGCAGACCTACGAGTACGCGGCGGCCATCCTCGATTGGCGGATGCCCAAGAAAAGTGGGATCGAGGCACTCGCGGAGGCACGACAGATAGGTGTGCGCACACCCATTCTCATGTTGACCGCACGGGACACACCGACCGACCGGGTCAACGGCCTCAACCGCGGCGCCGACGACTACCTGGTCAAACCGTTCGACTTCTCCGAGCTGCTCGCCCGGCTGCAGGCACTCCAACGCCGACCAGCCCTCAGGTTCAGCCCGATACTTCAAGCAGGTGATCTCCGATTTGATCCAACCACCCGAGAGTTGAAGCGAAATGACGAATTGATCGCGCTAACTGCCATCGAAGGTGCTCTCGTCGAGCTCCTCCTTCGGCGCTCACCGGCGATCATCACTCGGCGAACTATCGCCGTTCAGGTGTGGGACCAGGAGGCTGACGCCGTCGGTTCGAACACGATCGAGGTGCACGTAGCCCGGCTGCGGGCAAAGCTCGACGGGAGCCTTGCCCGGATCGAGACGGTGCGCGGCAGCGGCTATCGATTGGTGACGTCGTGAAGGTCAGGACATCCAACCGATCTCATGCGGCCAAAGTGGCGGCCGTGGCGACGATGATCGTCATCGGGTGTTATGTGATTGCGGTTGTCGTTCTCAACTTCACGGTAGCCAATCGGCTCACCAACGAAGTCGACACGCGGCTCTCCGCCCGCCTCGTGAGTGTGAATCGACTCACGGTGCCGGTCCCAACCACTGGCAGCTCCGCGTCGGCCCCGCGGGGTGGGGATATCGACGATGCCCCGTCGTTCGTCTGGAGCGTTAGCCCAACGGGCGCTGTGACCGTGTTGACGCCCGGTGCTCCAGCCCTGCCTCGGCGGAGCTGGAGCACGGTGCCGGCCACCATCACCGTCGGAACCACACTGTTTCGATTTCGGGCAGCAAAGTTCGGCAACGACTGGATAGTCGCCGGTCAGAGCGTTGCCGAAATCCAACGCGTCCAGGCAGTGCTTCGGCTTCCCGAAGTCATCTTTGGGATCGCGCTGCTCCTTGCCGTGTACGGGGGAGCGCTGGCGATCGGGCTAAGGGCATCCGCTCCCCTCGAAGCGGTGCGGCGCAGACAAGCGGAGTTCACCGCTGACGCCTCGCACGAGTTGCGAACCCCGCTGAGTGTGATCGAGGCGGAAGTAGATCTGGCGTTGAGCCGCCGCCGGAGTGTCGAGACCTACGAGGCGGTACTGAAGCGCGTTGCTGGGGAGGGGCGGCGGCTTCGGCGTATCGTTGATGACCTGCTGTGGTTGGCTCGAGCCGATAGCCAGCATGCTGTGGCTCCGCTGAATCGCAGTTCGGATGTTGCGGAAGTTGCCCGGGCGTGCACTGACCGTTTTCAGGCGCTGGCGGAAACCCGCGACGTTTCGCTCAGTTTCATCACAATCGGTGACGGGCCGTTCGTGGTACAGGCTCCGCCTGACTGGGTCGATCGGCTCGTCGGTGTCCTAGTCGACAATGCTTGCAAATACGCGGGCACGGGAGGCCGAGTGGAAGTGGAAGTCCGGGCAACAGCAGGCAACCGCGTCGGTCTGCAGGTTGACGACAGCGGACCTGGTA
The DNA here is from genome assembly GCA_003151235.1 of Acidimicrobiaceae bacterium. Lineage (GTDB taxonomy): Bacteria > Actinomycetota > Acidimicrobiia > Acidimicrobiales > RAAP-2 > Palsa-461. The sequence continues at coordinate 14,096 of PLWZ01000064.1, read as the reverse complement.
TCTCAGATGACGAACGCCTCGTCATCTTTGACCGGTTCCGTCGTGCAAGCGAGTCGCCCGATGGAACAGGACTCGGCCTGGCCATCGCCGACTCAGTCGTTCGGACGACACAGGGCGCCTGGTCGGTCGGGCAGGCTCCTCTGGGCGGCGCTCGAATGCAAGTGTGGTGGCGAAGAGTCCCGCCGCGTCGAAGCTCCTCGGGTGTTTCAGACCAGCGATCTACCAAGCGCGAACTTCCGCCAGCGGAGCGCTCGAGCGCTCAGGTTGAACACGACCAGAGTGCGTCCGCACCGACCTGACCATCGAGAGATTCGAACCGATCGCGACGGTGTGACGGCTTGACCGGAAGGCTGGCCCCAAAGAGCGACCGTTCTCTTACCAACCTATTATCGATCGGTCGCCTCGCGTCATCTCGTTGTCAGGATCGCTTCGTATGGTGGTGCAATGGATTCGATCCGCCGACCGACGTCGGAACGATTCTCGACTGTGCTCAGGGCAATGGCGCCACACGGGTCGCTCGTCAGGGCACCGGGCTTGCAGAGCCCAATGGTCGTCCCTGGAGGGTGTCGATAATGGGACCGAGGAGCAGCGTGGGAAGAAGTCGGCCGGCCAACCCTGCCGCTGACCCCGTCGACGTCAACTTCCGGAGTCTGGCGCCGGCTCTGGCCCGCTGGCGCAAAGCCGAACGCGTCGGCATGATCGGCCTGGGGGTGCTCCTAGTGGCAGCGGTGCTCGCGGTCGGACTGGCCATCCATGGCTACGGCAACCGTGGCCTCGCGTTGCCATCGGTCGCGGCATCGGCGGCCAGCCCGGGACGGAGCCAACCGCCACCAACCAGAACCAAGGGTGCAGCGGCCAACTCCACCAACGGCTCGACCTCCACCTCAACCTCCACCTCGACGACCTCTCCAGCCGTCAAACTCGGTCCGGCACTGTCCAGCACCCAGTACGCCAGCTATGCCTACCGCATCTACCCGGGCACGGTGTCAGCCTCGACACAGCAGGCTATGGCTGGCTACAGCATCAGCACCAAGGTGTCTGGGGCAAACGTTGTCGTCGCCGTGTCGACGGTCGGAAGTTCTCAGGCACCATCGCAAAAGACCTACCCGGCCGCTGACAAGGTCTACTTCGTCGAGGCCAGCTTGGGTGACGACTCCGGGACCACCGAACTCAATCCCGGTGATGACGGCCTCATCGTCACCAACCCCCAGGGTCGGATCGTGGAGGGCTGAGCATTGGCCGGTACCCGTGCTTCTCGCGAACGTCGCCGCGCTGTCGCGCCGTCACGCCCCGGCTCGGTCAGGCTTGGGGCTAAAAACTTAGTGGGTGCTCCGGCGCTCACCGGCCCCACTCGTCACCCGATCCCGACGCTTGAGGGGCAATGGCACGCCACGTGGGCCGCGACCGTGACACGGATCATCTTAGGACTTGTGTTCGCGTGGTTCGGCTATCACGAACTCGCCGACCCTCGCTTGTGGACGGGGTATGTACCGGTCGTTCCGGCAACATCGACGGCCTCGGTGGTGCTCGTCCTCGTTCACGGGGCGGTGCTGTTTGTGCTGTCGGTGGCTCTAGTGGTCGGGATCGCGCCGAGGGCGGCGGGCGCGATCGGAGCGCTTCTCATGGTCGAGATCGTCATCTCGTTGGGGGTGAGCGGGATAAACGACATTGTTGTCAGAGACGTCGGCGTGCTCGGTTTGGCCGTCGCTGTCGCCGTCGGGCAGAGCAGGGGTGTGCTACTTCGCTAGAGCCTGAGTCGATCGGTGTTTAATCCTGAGCCTGCGGAGTTCGTGCCTTGACGTGAGCACTTGACGATCCACGTGTTCGTTGCGTCCGACACGATCGGCACGCCGTCCGACGACAAAGGACCGGGTGAAGGTTCCACCGTGCGGCGTGCGATCCCGACCTGGAGAAGGTGTCTACAACGGTGCGGCATCGGCAATTCCCGGTCCGAGGTGGACCACCACCCGCCAGCGAGGCACTTAGGAGCTTCTTATCTGCAGGCCGTGGTCTGTCATTCCGTTGTCAGGTTCGCTCCATACGGTGGATCTGTGGCTCCGATCAGGCACCATCCGCTTGCGTCGCACGAGCGAATCGCCAGGGGACGCCGTGACGCGTCGCTGGTCCGGGTGGGCACCGTCACCAAGACCATCGGTGCTGGGATCGTCGCTACCGTCGGTGTGCTCGGGTTCTATGTCGCCAAGGCGTTCCCTGGTCACCACACGAGCACACCCACAGCAGCAGCGACCGCACCCGGTTCGGGGACAGGACAGAGTTCAACGCCCAGCGCGGCACCGACCACCACGCCGTCAGTTCCGGGAACGGCGGCACCTGGTACGGCATCTCCGACGACGTCGCCGCCTCTGACCCCCCCCACGAGCCCGCCGGTCCGCACAAGCGCGCCGCCGACGGTCGTGAGCGGGGCGACCTGATGGAGCTGGTCCACCCGACTTCTAAAGACCGTCCCGCCCTGTATCGAATGTCCGCTCTGGGTACCAGGGTCGAGATGATGGTCACCGACGTGGGCGTCCTGGTGGCCGCAGCGGCGATCCTGCGTCAGGAGGTCGAGCGGATCGATCGAATCGCGAGCCGGTTCCGCGCCGATTCGGAGATCTCGGAGCTTCTGAGGACGCGTGGCCGCCCCACCCGAGTGAGTCCAGACCTCTTTGAGGCCGTCCGAGTAGCGCTCGTCATGGCCGAGGCAACTGACGGCGCCGTCGATCCAACAGTGGGCGCTGCGCTATGTCAGCTCGGCTACGACCGTGACTTTGCGGCAATCGTGAACGGGGTTGTTGGGCAACTTCCCCGGTCCAGGCCGGTTCCCGGTTGGCGGAGCGTAAGCATCGACTCCGAGCAGGGAACGATTCGCGTGCCCGAAGGCGTCCAGGTCGATCTCGGCGCGACAGCCAAGGCGCTGGCCGCCGACAGAGCGGCGAGCGCAGTGACAGCAGCATTGGGGTGCGGCACGCTCGTGTCATTGGGAGGTGACATCGCAGTCGCCGGGCCTACTCCCCCGGGAGGCTTTCTCGTCGGTCTGGCCGATGTCTGTACCGCCGGCGTCGCTGATGAAGCGGTGTCCATCAACTCCGGGGGACTCGCCACCTCCGGCGTCGGGGCTCGATCCTGGACGCTCGGCAACAGCGTCGTTCACCACATCATCGACCCTGCTACCGGTTTGCCGGCGACCGTCGAGTGGCGCACCGTCTCGGTGGCTGCAGCCACGTGCGTCGAGGCGAACGCAGCGGCGACGGCCGCCGTGGTGAAGGGCTGGGAGGCCGAAGAGTGGTTGTCGTCATTGCACCTCCCGGCGCGCTTGGTGGGCGTCGACAACGTCGTTCGTTACACGGAGGGATGGCCAAATGAGGACCACCTAGGTCCCACACAACGTGCTTCGGCGCGATGAACGCTCCTTTGATTGCCACCGTTGGGCACGGGGCAACGTCGCTGTGGTATCTGACCCGTGCAACCGGGCTCGTGGCGCTCATCGTTCTCTCCTCGACCGTCGTGCTCGGCATCGTCTCCTCGGTGGGATGGACCACCGAGCGGTGGCCAAGGTTCTTGTCCCAAGCGGTGCACCGCAACCTCTCGCTCTTCTGCCTCGCCCTCGTCTTCATCCATGTGGCCACGACGGTGGCCGACGGGTACGTGCCCATCGGTTTCGCTGACGCGGTGATCCCGTTCCGTTCCCCATACCGCCCCATTTGGGTCGGGCTCGGTGCGTGTGCGTTCGACGTCCTGTTGGCAGTAGCGGTAACCAGCGGGCTTCGCCGGCACATCGGGTTTCGAACCTGGCGATGGGTGCACTGGCTTGCCTACCTGTGCTGGCCCGTGGCACTGATCCACGGTCTCGGAACGGGCTCCGACACCAGGCTGCCAGGAGTGCAGTTCGTCTACCTGCTGTGTGTGGTGGCCGTCATCGGAGCGCTCGGCTGGCGGCTGGTAACCGCCCGCGCACTGACCTCGGGTTGGCGGATCGGTGCCGCTGTCGGCGCAACCTTCGTCTTATTGGGCACGGCCGTGTTTGCGTTCACCGGGCCGTTGCAGGCTGGGTGGTCTCGGCGATCGGGCACGTCGAGCGCGGTGCTGGCGAAGATCGATGCGACCGCGTCGGCGAGCGCAGTCCCATCGTCAGGTCAAGCGTCAAGCAGCTCGACAACGCTGCCCGCCGGAGCACCGGCGGCGTCGCCGTCCACACCGTTTTCAAGTGCTCTCGACGGCACCTATTCGGTCTCCTCACCCGACGGTGCGGGCCAAGTGCAGGTGCAGCTCTCCATGCGGTTGGCGACTGGCGGTCTTGCGCTGGTCGTCGACCTCGCGGGTCCTGCGGTGAACGGTGGTGTGGCCATGACGTCGAGTCAGGTCACCTTCGGCACCCGGCACGGACAGGTGACCTTCCTTGACGGATCGACGATCGACGCCACCGTCAGTGGTTCGGGCGGGTCGGAGAACCTAACCATGCGGCTGGAGCTCGACAGGGCCGCCGGGACGGTTTCAGGCACCGTGTCCGGTGCCGCTGGGTCCCAGTCCTCCGACGGCAAGGGCGATAGCCAGTGACGGCTCCGGCGCTGACACGGCACTCGCACGGACCCCGGGGTGAGCAAATGCCGCGCCTGTTGGCGGGTGTCGAGCCCACCGGCGGCGAGATCGGATTGGCCGAGCATTTTGCGCAGTGGGGTGTCCTTGACCTCCGACGGGTCGGCGGTGACCTGGTCGACGAACTCGAGGCCAGCGGGCTAGTTGGCCACGGCGGGGCCTGGTTTCCGGTGGCCACCAAGTGGCGGTCGATCGGTACCCGGGGGACACGGCGGCCCGTGGTGGTGGCCAACGGCGCCGAAGGGGAGCCGGCCAGTTCGAAGGACGCGCTCCTCCTGTCTCGTATGCCCCATCTCGTCCTCGACGGGGCCTCGGCGGCTGCGGCAGCACTCGGAGCGTCGCGGGTCGTTGTCTACGTCCCGGCGCGCCTCACACACGGCATCGAACGGGCTGTCGAGGCGCGGCGGCGCCATGGTCTGGACCCCGTGGAGATCGAGGTGGTCAGCGCCCCTGATGCTTTCATCACCGGTCAGGAGTCCGCCGTGGTGAGCGCGCTGGACGGCCGACCCGCCGTCCCGTCGTTCGTCGGTCTTCAACCGGTCCGTGTACGGGGCGTGGGTGGCCGGCCCACCCTGGTCCAGAACGTCGAGACTCTGGCCCACGTCGCGCTGATCGCTCGGTTCGGGGCCCAGTGGTTCCGAGCCATCGGCACCGAGCAGTTCCCGGGCTCAATGCTGGTGACCCTGAGTGGCCGCTACGCCGGGACCGTGGTGATAGAGGCGCCGCTTGGCCTTCCCCTACGCGAGGTTCTGGCGCTGTCGCCGGGATCCGAATCCAACTACCGAGGAGCCTTGCTGGGCGGCTACGGGGGCGGGTGGGTGTCGATGCCCACGCTGCTCGAAGTCGACCTGACCGAGACGTCGGCGAGGAGTTGGAACACGACGCTCGGGGCCGGCGTGGTCGTCCTTCTCCCTCATTCGGTCTGCCCCCTCGTCGAGGTGGCCCGCGTGGTGCGTTATATGGAGCGCCAACAGGCCGGCCAATGCGGACCGTGCGTCCACGGTCTGGCCGCGCTCGACGAGGCGGTCCGGTGTCTCGCGCTACAGCCGGCGTCACTTCGAGGTGGCGTCGAGCCGATTCTCGACCTCTGTGCGCTCATCGATGGACGCGGCGGGTGCCGACACCCCGACGGCGTCGTTCGCTTTGTCCGCAGCGCGTGCTCGGTCTTCAGTGACGAGGTTGCCACCCACCTCCGTCATGGGCCGTGCCACCTGATCGATGCGGCCCCCATTCTGCCGATCCCGCACTTCCGGTCTGCCCACGCTGCAAACGAGAGGTGAGTTACCGATGAAGCGGCGGGTGTCCCTCGTGATCGACCGGACCACCTGCGATGGCCGCGGGCTATGCGCCGAACTCTTCCCCGAACGAATCGTGTTGGACCCGTGGGGCTACCCGATCATCGACGGCGACGCGATTCCTCGATCCCTGTTGGATCACGCGCGGCGAGCCGCCCGGTCCTGTCCCCTGCTGGCGCTCCACTTGATCGAAGGCCGCCAATGACCACGTCAGCGACGCCAAGGGTCGCTGGCCGGCTCTTCGGCAAGCGTCCTCGCCGCAGACCGTGCGCGGCATGGGGCCGATGAGCACCCGCCCTCAAGGGAGCCCTCCGGTCTATGACGACCCGACGCCACGCCGCACGCGACGGCGCAGAGACGGCGTCGAAGGCAACGCCCGGCTTACCGGTTCCACCGCCGCGGTGCTGCTCGTCCTGCTGGCCGCCGAAGGGGTGACGATCCTCCGGGTCAGGGCGCTACTGACCCCACACGTCTTCATCGGGATGCTGCTTGTCCCGCCGGTCCTACTCAAGATGGGCAGCACGACCTGGCGGTTCGCCCGCTACTACGTCGGCTCGCCCGAGTACCGGCGCAAGGGTCCACCACCGATGCTGCTTCGTCTTCTCGGTCCGATCGTCGTCGTTCTCACCGTGGCGGTGTTCGCTACCGGGATCGCCCTGCTCCTGGGGCCGCAGGGGTGGCGTTCCCAGATGCTTCTGTTGCACAAGGCCAGCTTCGTTCTATGGCTGGCCGCTATGGCGCTCCACGTGCTGGGTCATCTCCTCGACACCGCACGTTTGGCACCCCGCGACTGGATCAAGCACACCCGGCGCCAGGTGCGCGGAGCGAGGCTGCGCCAGTGGGCCATCGCGACGAGCGTCGGTCTCGGTCTTGTACTTGGCGTGCTCGTCGTGCCTCGGGTCGGTCCGTGGTTGGCGTCGGGTCACCCCGGTCACGCCTGATGAGCGGTCGAACGACGACGGACACCCGACGGGTCCACACGCCCCCGGTATCCCGCTCCCCTAGGGCCGTCGTCAAACGGGGAGGCATCTACCGACGCCGACGGATCAGGTTCGTCGTTTTGGTGGCCCTGGCCGGCCTGTTGCTGTGGCTTACCGTCTCGCTCGGGGGTGCGCTCACCAATCCCGCCCTCGGCAGTTCGCTGGGCGCCCGCTTGGCCGAGTGGGCCCGCGGGAATGGCGGCGCCGGCATCGTCAATTGGGTCGAAAACGAGTGGTACAGCCATCATCCGCCCCCGAAGGGGGGCAAGCCTCCCAGCGGCGCCATCAAGGTTCCGAGGGCCACCAAGATCGTCTCGACACGAATCCCACACCTTCCGGTCCCGACGGCCATCCAGCCGATCGCCAGTCCGGCCCTACCAGGAGAGGGGGAATGGTCGCCGGTCGGGCGTCTCGTGGGGGGCATTCCCGCCATCTACGAGACCACCCTTCGACCCGATGCCGTCCACACGAGCTACGTCGTCGGCGTGGCGTGGATGGACACCAAGCTCTTGAAGGCCACCCTGTACTCCGGCAGCCAGATTCCAGGAGGGGGGCCTTACACCCACACGGCGCCGATCTCACCCACGGCATCGGACAGCCTGGTCGCCGCCTTCAACGCCGGGTTTCTCGTGCCGCAGGCCAATGGCGGGTACTACACCGACGGAAAGGTAGTCGTTCCGCTCCGGACTGGTGCCGCCTCCTTCGTCGTCTACCGAGATGGCACCTCGACTGTCGGCCAGTGGGGCCGTGACGTGACCATGACGCCGAACGTGGTGTCGGTGCGCCAGAACCTCAATCTGCTGGTCGACAACGGCCAGGCCGTGTCTGGGCTGAACGCCGCCGACACCACCCAATGGGGCAACACATTGGGCAACGCCGTCTACGTCTGGCGTTCCGGGCTCGGGGTGACTGCTGACGGGGCCCTCGTGTACGTGGGTGGCCCGGGCCTCAACATCACCGACCTCGCCAACATCTTGGTACGAGCCGGGGCGGTCCGGGCCATGGAACTCGATATCAACACCGACTGGGTGAACTTCAGCACCTACCAACCCTCCACGGCGACGGGTCCGGCGAGTTCCACAAATGGAGCGGAACTCCTCTCGAACATGACCGGTACGCCGGCCCGTTACTTCGAGTCATGGTGGGCACGGGACTTCATCACCATGTCGTCGGCGCTTGGTGGTTGAGGTGGAGCAATGGACCTGGAGAGGAACGGTCGCCGATGCCGGTGGGCGTCAATAGTGCCCCTCTGAGCGTACGGCGCGGTTGACCGCGAGATACTCGTCGTACGCGCGTCACCATGACCCGGACCCGATGGGACGCAAGTCGGGCAAACCGACGGTGTCGGAGCCGTGACCGAAAGTGGGCGCGGGGGACGGAGTCCTGCCGAGAACCTGCTCAGAATACGCGCTGGAGGAACGTCAGGGACGGGAGTCGCTTCCCAGTGCGCAGTGCTGCCTGGAGTTTCTGGGGGCCGACACGCAACGTCACCGAGCCGAGTCGCCATCCGGCTGGCGTCCCCGCAGGGGGGCGCCGCGTGACCTGCAGTGACTCGGTGACGAGTTGGCCCGGCCAAGCCAGAACGGACAGCTCAGTGCTGGCGACGACCGGAACCGAGTGCCCAGCGACCGATGCCACCGCCAGCTGCTTTCCTCGCGACGATAGGTCCACCTCGTGCACGCTCGACATCGCAGGACGAGCGATCGAAAGTGCGTCGAGACCGGCACCGGTGATGGGGTCTGTCCCCACGTGATCACCGACTACGGCGCCGAGCACCTCGACTGGCAACCCATGGACGTCTTCTTGAAGCGCCAAGATATCGCAGCCGCCGGCGGCAGACGTGAAGCCCGACTTCACACCGACCACGTCGTCGATCCCGACCAACGGAGTAGCGCTTCCCACCGTTCCGGCGACGGGGAGGGTGACCGTGGGCATGTCGACGATCTGATCGAAGACCGGGTTGGCGACATCCTGGGTGGCGACCTTCAGTTGATCGGCCGCTGTCGACACCGATTGGGTTGAGAACCCGCTCGCGTCCACGTACTGGGTTTCTGTCATGCCGAGCGAGGCCGCCGAGGCATTCATCTTGGTCACGAACGCCGAGACGCTGCCGGCGTCCCAGATGGCCAGCAGGTCGGCAAAGTTGCTCGCCGAGTGCACGAGCATGCCCTCGAGCATCTGGTCCTCGGTCAGTACCTCGCCCGCGGCGACCTGAATATTGGTCTGGTCGGACTGGACATCTTCGTTGTAGAGGGTGACGTCGTTCTGAGTGATCGTGATCGTCGGTCCCTGGTTGCCGACGGAAAGCGGGTGATCGGTCAGAACAACGTGTGCAGTCATCATCTTGGTCAAACTGGCTATCGGTTGGGGTACCTCTGGACCCGACTGGACGTTAACCCCGAGGACGGGGATCGCGATGGCGGACTCGACCCCCGCCGGCCAAGGGATNNACGACGAACCCCAAGACCGTGAAGACCGCGAGGATCACCGCCACCGCCGCCAGGACGACCCTCCAATGCCGGTGAGCGCGGCGATGTAGGGGCCGCTTCCGGCTCCGAGAGAACCGGTGGCTTTTGGGAGGCGGCGTGGGGGTCAGCACCGAATCGGCCGGTGCTGGATCCTTTGGGGGAACGTTCAGCGCGGAGCCGACAATTCGCTATTCTTCGGCCGCTTCACGCCCGCGATGTGCGCTTTGGTCCGACGCGTCCTCCGTCGCCAAGCGGAACACCGAGACAGGTGTGGATTGCGGTCGGGGCAGCGGGGGCCCGTCGAAATTCCACGTACTTTATCTACTACGCCCAGCGATGGCGGAGTTCCTCTGGGACCACGACGAGGATCGCCTGTCAATTCGGGCTCGAGAGATCGACAGCGCGATCTTCCGAAGTCCGATCGGGCGAACGCCCTCGCGATCGGAGGGTAGGCCCTGCGTTTCAACCAGTCTGGGGGTGCGTCGGTGTGACGTGGTTGGCAAGCAGGAGATCGAAGCCGTCGGGGATCGACAGCATCCCGGGAGTCGTCCCAGATACGTCGGTTATGCCGTACTGCCAGACGATTGAGTTGGTGGTCGGGTCGATCACCACCACGCGATTGCGGTAGTCGTCATTCACCATGATCAGTCCGTTCGGGAGTCTCTCGGCCAGTGACGGCTTCTTCAGCATGGCGTCGCCGGTGAGGGCGTCATATCGCCAAATGATCTGGCCTTCCTTGGTGAACTCAAGGACCCGACCCTCGCCAGGAGGGTTGTAATCCGTCATCAGATAGAGATCCTTTCCCAGCTGCTGGGGGTCAGACGGATAGTTGACCGTGGTCATCTGGGTGCTCCAGATGAGTTTGCCGGCCTGGGTGTATTCGTCGATCCAAGAGCCATTGATCTCCGAGACGAGGACGTCGCCGTTGGTCAGCGGAGTGTCGCCGTTGGGGTACGCGATCGACGTTGGCGGGTTGTGGGAATCGACTCCGTTGCCGATCTGGCTGACGATCGACCCTTGGGGCGAGATGAACAAGATTCGGTTGTTGGAAGCATCGGCCACCGTGATGATTCCTGACTTCAACAGATAGGCATCGTCGGGCTGATCCAGGTAGCCACTGGTTGCACCCGGGACACCTGGGTGCCCGTACTGGAAGAGCAGCTTGCCGGAGGGGTATCCGATCTCGACGACGGTGTGGTTGTCCTCTTGGTTCGAGATGATGCCCGTCCCACCCCTGATGAAGAACGCGTCATCGGGAAAGTAGAAGCCTCCGGGCGGAGGAGGCAACGTCGGCGACGGGTACTGCCACGTCAGGTTCCGAGCCGGGTCGATGGTGACAAGCCGATCGTTCCCTCGGTCAGCGATCAGGAGGGTGCCCTGGAATGGTGACCCCGAAGACGGTGACCCGGCGTTCCCTCCGTAGCGGCTCGGCCTGAGCGAGATGACCGACGTCAGGGTGCCCGATGCCACCCCGGCTTGGTCGGACCCGGACTCGGCCGCCACTTCTCCTCCGATCAGGTACCCGACCGCAGCTCGTCCCTGGCCGACGGTGGCGTAACCACCGAAAGCGACGGCCTGGGGCAGCAGCCCTGCTTTGAGAACCTTGTTGCTCGGGGGTACGAAGGCGTCGACCGTCGTCAGGGTGGGTCCGTTTGGCACCTGTCCGCCGGCCACGTAGATAGTCCCACCGATGAGGAATGCCGAGGCACCGTAGAGCGCTTGAGGGAGATGGCCCACCAGGTTGGCGTGGTGGGTGACTGGATCGATCTCCTGGATGACGTCGGTGGCTTGCGTGGTGGTCCCCGTCGAAGCGACCTGGCCCCCAAAGGCATAGATCTTCCCCCCAACCGTTGCCACCGCGGGGTACCTCACCGGTACCGGGAGCGATGCGACCACGCTGAAGCTGGTGCCGTTCGTGGTTGCCAGGACCGTGGGGAGATAGGTCGATCCCGTGTAGCCGCCAACCACGTACGCCGTTGTCTGGCGCCGGCCGCCGACAATCGTCCTCATGGTCGCCACGGCGCTGTCTGATCTCGGAGTGGGGAGCGAGCCCACTTGGGATCCTGTTCCATCGGCTGTCGAGGCAAGAGACGGCGTCGGTATCGATTGGATCGTCGCCACGGTGTCTGGTGACCCTCCGCCGAACACAAAGGTGCGACCTCCTAGTGTTGCACCCGACGCGTCGTGTACAAGCGAGGCGAGCGATGTGGCAGCGACGATCGAACCGGTTGAGGGATTTATCGTGGAAACCCCAGCCAACGAACTGCTCGACGCGTTGAGTCCGCCTAGGACAGCGAGTCCCGAGCCGTTGGCTACAACCACCTCACGCGACAGCGGAGTCGGCAGCGACCACGATTCAACGCCGGCCTCGATAGACCGCGGACCGGTCGTGATGGTATGGACGTGAGTGCTAGACGTCGTGGCCTTCCGATTCGACGAAATCGTGGGTCCACTCGGCCAGGCGACAATCGCGACGACGACGATGACAAGCGCCGCAGCACCGAGGCCCACGGCGGCGCGTCGTCGTCGCAGTTGGATCAGACGAGCCCGACGAGACTGTTCGGCCCGACCTCGCGGGAAAGGTTGCCCTCCACGGCGTGGCGGGGGCAGCCGCGAGGATGTCATCTTCTTCCCGACAACTCCCGCGGTGAGTTCGAGTAAGCGATCGTGGCCTTTCGGATCGGATCGAGGGCTGAGGTTGCGGGTTGCACCGGAAGAGAAGAGTAGTGCCCGGGTTTGTCCCATAACTTTCGCTACAACCCTCGCCAACCGCTGTTGTCCGAGATCGACTCTGCCTGCATCGCCGCAGGTCAGGCCCCCCTGGCTGACCGGATTTAACCTGCGACCTCTTTACCGCCAAGCCCATGGAGGTCATGAGCTCTGGTGCAGTTTGGCGAGTCTGAACAGGCCAGCGGAGGTGCCGCCCCTATCTTCGGCCTGACGGGGTCGGTAGGGTCTGACGCGGTCGAGATGTGACAACTCGCCGACAGGGGTAGGCGGTGGCGATCGTGACGTACCTCGGACCGCCAGGCGAACTCGGAAACCTGGTACAGGTGCTCGGCGACGATGGCACCGACGTCAGTTACGAACCACCCGTCGAGCACCGGGCCGGTGGCCATGCATGTCCTTTCCAATCGGATGGACGTCGAGTATGAGCAACTTTCCAAGAAAACTTGCGGTTGTGGCCTCGGCAGTGCTGTTTGTGATGGTGACCGGCGCGCTCGCGGTTGACGTCGGGCCGGTCTCGGCGAGCCCGGCCGCTCCCCTGCTCTCGGTCAATCCGTCGAGCGACCTGGCGGATGGACAAACCGTCTCGGCGTCCGGTTCCGGCTTCGCACCGGGCGCCTCGATCGCCATCGGGGAGTGCCTCGCTGGTGCCACATCGGTGAGCTCATGTTCGCTGAATGGCGCGTCGCTCGTAACGGCTGATGGGGCCGGAGACTTCACTACGCCTTTCACCGTGAGTCGCGTGATCACGATCGGAAGTTCCACCGTCGACTGCTCGAGTGTGGCTTGTGTGTTGGGAGTGGGTCAGTTGCCCGCTCTGACTACATTCGCAACGACTCCGATCTCGCTCTCTCCGGTCCTGGCCCCTCCCGTGCCGGCGCCTTCGGGACCGGGGGCCCCTTACTACCTTGCGCTCGGGGACTCGTTGTCGACCGGGTTCGGGGCGCCCTCCGGCGAGGGATACGTCGACGACCTGGCAAGCCACTACCGGACAATCCTTCCCGGCCTCCAGGTGATGGACCTGGGTTGCAACGGGGAGACGACGACGAGCTTCGTTCATGGCGGGAAGTGCCCTTACGCGCAGGGCTCCCAGCTGGCGGCCGCAGAAGCGTTCCTAGCGGCTCATCAGGGGCAGGTCGCATTCGTCACCATCGACATCGGCGGGAACGACATCGTTGGCTGTGAGTCGACAGCTCCTCCGTTCACCACAGCCCCGGGGTGTATCGCTCAGGCGTTGAGCCAGATTGGCTCCAACCTCCAGCAGATCGGAGTAGGCCTTCGCGCCGCCGCCGGCTCGGCCGTACCCATCGCGGGCATGAACTACTTCGACCCCTTCCTTATCGAGTGGCTGCTGAGCCCGGCCGGGGAGGTTGCGGCGCAGGCTTCGGTGGGCGACGTCGGCCAACTGAACTCGACGCTGGCCTCCGGCTACAGCGGATTCGGCGCGCCGGTGGCCGACGTATCGACCGCCTTTGACACCGACGACTTCTCCGATCTGGTCGGCTCGCCCTACGGCACCATCCCGAAAAACGTCGACGTCGTATGCACCTGGCTACTGGTGGTGTGCCAAGCAGGCGGACCCGAGATCTTCGGGATTCACCCCAATGCCGCCGGATATCTGGCTATCGCCCAGACCTTTGAGCAGGTGATCCAACCGGCCAACCTCTCCCCCCGAGCACCAACCCCCAGCTTGGCGTCGACCGCATCGTCGAGTGGATTGCCGTTCACCGGGTTCCCGGCAACCGACCTGTCACTGCTCGGGATGGCGCTAGTTGCGCTCGGCTTGCTGGCCATCGCTGGCTCGGCGACACGACGGCGGAAGCCCAGTAGGACGGCGATGGCGTCGCCGGAAATGGTCCCCCAGTCCAAGGGACGGGGGCCTCTTTCATAGAGGGTCGTCTTCTCTTGTAGCCAACATCTGGTGCTGACAACGCGTTGACAAAGGCTTGGCGAATGAGCGAACTTGCAGTCGGTCGCAAGGCCCTGACCAGCAATATCTCTCAGTCGGGCTGAGGTCTGCGGTTCCATAGTTT
>PLWZ01000032.1 GCA_003151235.1 Acidimicrobiaceae bacterium | reverse complement strand
TCGCCTATCCGCGCGGCCTCTTAGCCCCGAGGTTTTGATAAATCGGCCATCCCCGTCATCCCGATTTTACTGGGACCTTCGGTTACCGAGGCGGGGATCGGACTGACTATCAGCCCCTCCCCCGTCCCCCTCCCCCATCCCAGGACTCAGGCGTGCTCCTCGGCCCAGCGGGCCACGAGGCCCCGGGCGATGACGATCCGCTGGATCTCGTTCGTGCCCTCTCCGATGATCATGAGCGGCGCGTCCCTGAGATAGCGCTCGACCGGGAACTCCTTCGTGTACCCGTAGCCACCGTGGATGCGCATGGCCTCGATGCTGACCTCGAGCGCCGTCTCCGAACAGAAGAGCTTCGCCATCCCGGCCTCCACATCGGTCCGCTCGCCCGAGTCGAACTTCTCGGCCGCGCTCTTCACCAGGAGCCGGGACGCCTCGATCTTGGTCGCCATCTCCGCGAGCTTGAACTGGATCGCCTGGTGCTTGATGATCGGCACGCCGAACGTCTCCCGCTCGTGCGCGTAGTGCATCGCGGCGTCGTACGCGGCCCGTGCAACCCCGACCGCCCGAGCGGCCACGTTGATGCGCCCGAGCTCGAGCGAGCCGAGGACGTAGTGCAACCCGTGGCCGAGCCCGTCGGGACCTCCGAGGACCGCCGACACCGGCACCCGGTGATCGACATAGGTCATCTCGACGGTCTCGATGCCCTTGTACCCGAGCTTGTCGATGTTCTTGCTCACCGTGATGCCGCCCGACGTCGGCCCCGGCTCCTTCTCCACGATGAAGCAGGTGATCCCCTCGTCTGTCTTCGCGGCTAGGGCGACGATCGACGCTCGCTCACCGTTGGTCACCCACATCTTGGTTCCGTTGAGTACGTACTCATCGCCGTCCCTGGCGGCCCGGCAGCGGATGGCCTGGGTGTCGGAGCCGGCATCGGGCTCGGACAACGAGAAGGCCGCCCGCCGGTCGCCCTCGGCCAAGATCGGCAGCAACCGTTCGCGCTGCGCGTCGGTGCCGAACTTCGAGATCAGGGTCGCCGCGATGGTGTGGGTATTGATCACACCGGAGAGCGACATCCACCCGTAGGCGAGCTCGTCCATCAGCCGGGCGTAGGTGACGGTATCGAGCCCGAGACCGCCGAACTCGGGGTCGATGCGCGCACCGAACAACCCGAATGCCCTCATCTGCGCAACCCAGGCTTCCGGATAGCGGTCCGCGTGCTCGAACTCGGAGGCGGTCGGAATGACGTCCTTCCGTATCCAATCCCTGATGGTCGCTACCAGCTCGTCGGCAACTTCAGGATCGGTCGTCATGCCTGGTCCACCTTTCGTCATGCGACGACGCCGTCGGCGCGCAATCTTGCGATCTCGTCGTTGCCCATCCCGAGCTCGGTCAGCACCGCGTCTGTGTGCTCGCCCGGGTCCGGTGCGGGCCACCGGCTGGCCTCGGGCCCGGCAAAGTGGGCCGGCGGCCGCGGCTGAACCAAGCGACCGAGCTTAGGGTGGACCACCTCTTCGAGGGACTCTGAGGCCACCACTTGCGGATGGGCGGCCAAGTCGTCGAGCGAGACGACTTCTGAACAGGGAACGTCGTGAGCCTGGAGCTTCGACACCACCTCGGCGGTCGGCATCTGGCGGAGTTGGGCGGCGACCTCTCGCATGGTGTTGCCCCCGTGCTTCATCCGGCCCCGGGGCGTGGCCAGGTCCGGGTCGTCGAGCTCAGCGGTTCGATCGAGCGCCGCCAGCATCCCCTTCCACTGGGCGTCGGTCACCGTGATCATGGCGACGTAGCCGTCGGCCGTCTCGTTCAGCCGGAAGCCGCTCGCGACCGGTGGCAGGACATCGACCGGATCGAGGCAGGTGTTGTTCACCATCCCGTCGGGCCACAAGAAGTGCAGCGCCGCGTCCAGCATCGACACCTCGATGGGCCCGCCCAACCCGGTGCGCGTGCGCTGCAGGAGTCCGGCCACGATGGCCTGAGAAGCCATCAGGCCGGTTGTCTTGTCGACGATGCCGTGTCGCACCAGCGCCGGCGGGCCACCCCGGGGATCGGCCTGTCGCGCCGCCATCCCGGAGAGGGCCTGGAGTACGTGGTCATACGCCGGTTGGGCGGACAGCGGTCCGGTGCGCCCGAATCCGGTGATCGAGAGATATACGAGCTTCGGGAAGGCCGCGCAGAGGGCGCCGGGCCCGAACCCCATGGCCTCGGCAACCCCGTGCCGGTAGTTCTGGATCACCACGTCCGCCGACGCGACGAGAGCCCGGACGACGTCGGCGGCCGCCGGGTGCTTCAGTTCGATCACGACGCTGCGTTTCGTTCGGTTGAGGTTGGCGAAGTACGCGGTCATCTCGTCCCGGCCCGTGCCGATCCTGCGGATGACCTCGCCGCCCGGCGGCTCGACCTTGATCACATCGGCCCCCTGTTCGGCCAGGATCACGGTTGCATACGGCCCACTCATGTTGGCGGTGAGGTCGATGATCCGTACGCCGGCCAGCGGACCGTTCTTGGCCGCCTCGTCCCTCGCGCCCGTCATCGGGCGCTATCACCCACTCCACGCCGTCGTGCGACCCGCCGCCAGGCCCGCCGGAGCGTCGACGGCTGCTCCGGTGTAGCGACCGATCGCTCGGCCACGATCGTGAAGAGCCTGATGTCGGCCGGCGGTTCCGTCGCCTCGGAAGCCGGTTCGCCCACAGCGCATGATACGGCCGGCGGTTACCCATCACCGGTGGTTTGGAGCTCGGGACACGGTCGAACCTGGACCCGACGGGACCTGACAAGCTGTATTGGTGCCCGAAGTCGGCCCGAGGGACAACCGGAGATGAGCCCGCTGCGCCGCTCGGCGGCACTCGACTCGCGATCCCTGGCCCTCGTGACGTTCTGCAACGCCTCGTTCGCGGAGCCACTCAACCGGTGTGCTCTCGTGGACCTGAAGACCGAAGACCTCCGGATCGTCGATCTCGACGATTGGCCGGGCGACCTCGGTGCCACGGGAATGGCCCGGCTGCCTAACGGTGACACCATCGTGGCGTCGCAGGGCAACCGGCGGTTGGTCCGCCTCTCTCCGAAGCCGGCGGTGGTCTCGGACTTCTACGACGACGCTCTCGAAGACACCCACTCGATCGCGGTGGACGATCGGACCGTGTACGTCGTGGCCACGGCGCATGACAGCGTCCTCGAATACCTGATCCAACCCACGACATTGGAGCTCGTGGCGGTCCATCGGCTCAGCGAGGCCGGAGCCGACACCCTCCACCTCAACTCGGTCTGCGTCCATGAGGGTCGGGCGTTGGTGAGCATGTTCGGTCCCGATTGGCGGACCAGCGCCGAGGGCGAACTGAACGGATCGATCGTCGACCTCAAGACCCGCCAGGTGGTGACGGATTCGGTTCGTCAGCCCAACTCGATCGTCTCGGCCAAAGGCAGGCTGCACGTGCTGGGTTCGCTCGCGGGGACCGTCGAGACCGTGCACGACGGCAGGAACCGCATCAAGCGAGCCTCCTTCCGGGGCTACCTGCGCGGACTGTGCTTCTTCCCGGGAGGCGCCCTCGTCGGGGTGTCGACGATGCGGAACCGGTCCGAGGGCCCGACAACGGACGCCGACGAAAAATGTGGCATCGCGTGGTTCGACCGCTACTGGCTGCTCGTGAAGTTTATCGACCTTTCGTGGCTCGGACAAGAGATCTACGACCTCGCCCCGGCGAGTCGAACGGCGGTCGCACCGACCCCCGAGGACACCGAGGCAGCAAGGGTACGGGCCGGCACATCGGCGTCATAACCCTGCGGCGCTCTCAGTCAAGCGTCCGGTGGCGTTCATTGGACGCCAGCACCTCTTCGAGAAGCTTGGGCGCGTAGCCAGATGCGATCGAGGCGGCGATGATAGCCCGCATGTCCTTCGGTAGGCATTTCCCCTCGAATCCGCGCTGATCGGGGATCACCGCCGAATGCGAACGACCGATCCTCGGATCGAGGAGCCAACCTTCCCGAATCGTGTACCAGTCCGCGCCGAATGTGCGCGCGACCTCATAGAACTCGTTGACGAACGCGACTTTGGTAGCCAGGAATGCATTCTCCATGTATTTGATTATCTCCGCATCGATTGCTGAGCATCGGTGGTACGTCTTCAACGGACCGAGGATGCCAACAAGCCGTTCGACAAACCAGGTCGTGACGGCCTTTTCGCCCCCGAGTACGACGAACGGGACATTTTCAGCACGGTCTCCCCAACGCGAATCGCGAAACGCGCCTTCCCCGATGTACTCGGGCGAGAAACAAATCTCCTTTCCCGTCGAAGCGACCAGGCGATCGGTCGTGCCAGGAGAGATCGTGGACTTGATGAGAATCCGATCGACCGGGGCTGCTGCGACCGCTTCCTCGACGTTCGAGGTGTCGCACGAGCCGTCTGGAGCCATCGGCGTGTCGACGCAGATCGCCACAAAGTCACATCGAGACATGGCCGCTCTCGGATAGTCATCTGAAGCTGTCGTGTCGTACTCCACGATTTCCGCGTGGGACTCGAACATTCGGCTCACCGAACGCCCGACCGTCCCCATACCGACGACTCCGATGATCACTAGGCAGGTCCCTTCAGACGAGCGACTCGTTGCAAACGATCCACGCGACCGGGACAGGCGGATTGCGTTGGCTCGTGCCATATCTCGCGTCGAGGACTCCGAAACGGGTAGCCAATCATCGCGCCCCGGTGAAGATCCGCGAATCGGGGTACGCCTACGCTCCGCGGTGGGTTCGCCTCGTCAACGCGAGGACCAGTATCGACACGACGCCGAACACGATCCCCCAGACGGCGAGGTGCGTCCTCACCGCCAGTATGTAGGTGCCCACGACCAGTGCGATCTGGCCGACCAAGCGTTCGGGGTCGCGAAGCCGCCGGCGAGACGACGGAGCCATCCACACCGCCCATATGACCGCAGCCAGCGCCGGCAGGACGACGGCCAGGGTGATGTGGACCAACCTGGTCGAACCGAGCCTCCAGCCTCCGAGCGCGAGCGTGACGATCATCGCCATCTCAACCCCGAATGCGGCGAGGTCCGCCCTGCCGACGGCGGCCCCTGGTTCACCCTGCGGCATTACTCCCCCTAACGACCTTGACGGCGATTCCCACTAGTACCGGAGGCCGAACCCGAACGGGTACAGCGGGTTGGCCGTGTCGTGCGGCACGTCGGACCGCTGCACATTCACCTCTTCCATCGACGACGGTAGCTCGAAGGGCAGGTTCCCCTCCGGTGCGGCCCGGCCGAACAGGACGTCGAGGAGCGCTGTGTCGGACACCCCGTAGGTGCCGACGACCGCCGCAGCTCGCTCGGCCACACCAGTCAACACGACCGGGCGCTCGAGCCTGATCTCGACGACCGTCGGCACAGCATCCATTAGTTGGATCACGTCGTGAACGGTTTCCTCAGACAACTCGAGGCTCCCGGCGTGGAAGTACCGTTCGAGGCCCTTGTCCCGCGCCTCGAACGGCGCCTTGAGCCGGACGATGGCGACATCGGCATCCGACGGCTGCTCGGCCACCGGGCAGTATCGAGCGGCCTCCTCGGGGTCGAGACCGACGCAGAAGACCCTGGTCCCGTCGGGAAGCGGGAGCACCGGCGCCGCGCTGGCGTCCTGGCCGTTCTTGAGGAGGGTGCAAGACAACTGCTGGGCCGCGAACCCACGCTCGCGCAGCTCGGTGTTCCCGACGAAGCGCTCGGCCTCGTCGGCGTCGACGAACGGGTCGTCGAAGAGCCCGAGGACGAACTTCTCGGCCAGGATCCGGCGGACCGAGAGATCGACCCGGTCCTCGCTCAGTGCCCCGGACTTCACCAGGCTGACGACGATATCCGGGCACGCCTCCCCGCCCAACTGGTCGCAACCGGCGTCGAAGATCCGCTGCACGCGCGCTTCTCGGGAGAGTTCCTCCACGCCCCAGGCCCGTCCCGGGTAGGGCTCGCCGAACACCTTGTGGTCGGTGACGAGCGCCCAGTCGGTGCAGACGATGCCCTCGAATCCGTACTTCTCGCGCAGCAGTCCGGTGATGACGCCGCGGTTGAACCCGAAGCCGACCTCCTCGTGCTCCGTGCCGACCGGCATCCCGTAGTACGGCATCACCTGGGTGACGCCGGCCTCGAGGGCGGCCTCGAACGGGCGCAGGTGGTAGTCGAAGTGGTCGCCCGGGTACACCTGCTCGCGTCCGTAGGCGAAGTGGGGGTCCTCCCCGTCGAGCTGCGGCCCGCCGCCGGGAAAGTGCTTCACCATCGCGGCCACGCTCGTCGAGCCCAGCTCGTTGCCTCCCCGCAGTCCGCGGATGTATGCGGCGACCAGCCGGCTCGCGAGCTCGGCGTCCTCGCCGAAGGTGCCGGCGATCCGGGCCCATCTGGGCTCCGTGGCCAGGTCGGCCTGCGGATGGAGCGCGACCCGGAGGCCCACGGCCAGATACTCGCGGCGCACCGCGTCACCGAACTGTTCGACGATCTCCTCGTCGCCGATCGCCCCCATGCCGATGAACTCGGGCCACTGCGAGAACGCGCCCGCTGCGAACGCCGCCCCGAGGTTGGCGAACCCGTGCCGTGGGTCGCTCGACAGCGTGACCGGGATGCCGAGTCGGGTTTGCGCGGCCAGCTCCTGGACCCGGTTGTGCCACTCGGCATGGTCCCGTGCGGGCAGCACGCCGACCAGGTTGAAGTGGCTCATGAGCCGGTCCGAGATGTAGACGGTGGCGGGCTCCTGGGCCCGCCCACCGGTCGGCCCCTCGGTGACCGAGCCGCCCGGGCCCGGGATGAGGATGCTGTGGAAGAGCTGCCCTGCCTTCTCCTCGAGGTTCATCCGCCCGAGCAGGTCCTCGACACGTTCGCCCACCGGCCTCGTCGGGTCCTCGTAGGGCTCCATGCTCCCGTTGTGGTTCAGATCTCGGAATGCTGCCGTCCTGGCCGTCATGTCCGCCCCCGGGTTCAGTCGTTGCGACTCTCTTTAGCAAAACACCACACTGTGTCGGTGTCCTCCGGCCCGAGACTGGTCATCTGTGCCCTGGCTGGGACCCGCGGCCCTCTCGAACTTCCCGAATCGCGCGTGGACGCAGAGCGCCTATTCATCACGGGCGGGGAACGCTCCCTCTACGAACTGGCTGTGGCTGGAGCGTCGATCGGCCTCCACGTCGAGCTGCGTGGACGACTGAATGGGCCCATCTTGGCCGAGTTGACCCGGGCCGCCGGCGCCGCCCCAAATGTTGGTCTCGGAGCGAGACCACCCGAAGCTGGAGACTTGGTGGTGCTCCCGGAGGGGACCGACCGTGAGCTGATCTTGGACGTGCATCGATCAGCCGCTCACGGCGTGATGTACCTCCTGGCGCCACCTGGCCTGATGGGGTGGTCATTTCGTGATGAATGGCAGCGGATGCCCAATCCCATGTACGTGCCTCTCCACGCCGTCGGCAGTCCCGAAACCTACCGAGCCATAGCTCACCTCGGGTTCACGATGTGGACCAACTCGTACGGGCTGGCCGCCGCGGGCAAGCGAGCCGGAGTGGCAGTGGAGTGTCTGGGCGTCGGCACACCGGTGCCGATCCCCCAGACGAAGGACAAGACATTCGATCTTGCCTGGATCCCTGGAAACCGCTGGGGAGCGTGGGCCGAGCGAGTGGTAAAGCGGCTGCCCGAGGCCTCGGCCCTACGCATCGATCCCATCGACTCGGTGTACTGGCTCAGCGAAGCGCTCGCTCCGGCACGGATCTTGGTATTCCCGTCTCGAATCGAGGGCACATCTCGAATCGCGCGCGAGGCCCGGATGGTCGGCACAATTCCGGCCATGCTGAACACCAACCCATTCGTCACCCCCGATGACTACGGAAAAGGCGTGTTGCTGAGCCCGGACCTGCGCGCGATGACGGATCAGGTCCGGCGGCTATTGGCGAGACCGCGTCGCCTGGCCAAGCTCGGGAAGGAGGCGGTCGTGAGCTCTCGTGACCAGACCGATTGGACCAGATTCGTCGGCCGGGTGGCTTCGGCCATGGCGGGAGCGGCTGGCTAAGTACGTCTCGAAAGAGAAACGGCGATGCAGTCACAAAGAGGCTCGGGCAGCAGTCCTGCGGTCCAGGCACTGTCAACTCGACTTCCCAGCCCTCGGAATGAAGAATTCCCCGTGAGGTCAACCGAACCGTGCCCTTCGGCGTCAGAAGGGTGGACGGCGGGAGCGTCATGATCAGGTCTCGGGGGGTGGAGTTCGAAGACTCGTTCAACGAGCTGTACCGGCTCGCGTACCGGATCTCGTTCAAGATCCTCGGGGACCGCGGTGACGCCGAGGACGTGGCCCAAGAGACCCTCGCCCGGACCCACCTCCACTGGTCCCGGCTGGCCACCGAGCCCGAGGGTTGGGTCGTGCGGGTCTCCACCAACCTCGCCATCGACCGCTACCGGCGCCGCGGCCGGAGGTTGACCGGGCCGCGTGAGCCACTGACCCTGGTCGACGCCCACCTCGCCGACCGGATGGACCTGGCCAAGGCGATCCGGCGGCTCCCCCGCCGCCAGCGCGAGGTCGTCGTGCTCCGGTACCTGGCCGACTGGTCGGAGGCCGACGTGGCCACGGCCCTCGAGTGCTCGGCCGGGACCGTCAAGGTCCACGCGTTCCGGGGACTGGCATCGCTCCGGGCACTGCTCGCAGACCGCCTCGACTCGGAGGGGGGCGATGCTCGAGCATCTGGATGACCCAACCCCCCCGACGCCGACGGCCCGCGAGCTCGCGATCGTGCTCGGGCGCTCGGCCAAGCTCAGGCGACGCCGGGCCGCGTCGGTGCTCACCGTTCTCGGGGTGGTCGCCCTCGTGCTCGGCATCTTCATCGGGTCGCTGGTGCCAAGGCCGCCGTCCCCGCTGCGGGTGACCGTGACCAATCTCGCCTCGCACTCCGGTGCGCTCGCCGCCGGGCTAGAGGTCCCGACCGCCGACGTCGTGAGTGCCGTGTTCCCAGACGACCAGCACGGCTTCGCCCTGACCGTCGGGACGCACAAGACGGCGCTCGTCGCGTCGACCGATGGCGGCAACTCGTGGCAGGTGGTCCAGGGCCACCTGCCGGTCAACTCGGAGGCCCAACTCGACTTCGCGAACATGTCCCACGGCTATCTGTGGGGCACCAGCGCGCAGAGCGGCGCGACCGTCCCGCTCTGGGTCACGGTCGACGGCGGGAAGAGTTGGGCCAAGGCGCCCATCGGCCCGGTGGTGTCCGACGTCACCGCGATCGGCGCCAGCGTCTGGGCCGTCGTCGGGACGTGCCCGCTCAGCTCCCAATCCGGAGCGCCGTCGTGCCCGGTCGCGTTGGAGGTCTCCTCCGACGGCGGGACGACCTGGGCCGAGAGCGACGCCGCTCCCCCACTGCTCGAGTCCGCCCAAACCTCCTACGACGACCAGGACATCGAGCTGGTGCGCATGACGATAGCCCACGCCTACGTGTTGACATTCGACCCGGCCGGGCAGGACACATCACTCGACCGAATCGTGTACACGTCGGACACGGGGAAGGCCTGGACCGACGTCCCCGACCCGTGCCCGCAGACCTTCGGCTTCAGCAGCGAGCTCGCCGGTTCGGGCACCGACGACCTTTGGCTCATCTGCGCGACCGAGCCCTCCGCGGGATCCCAGGGCAAGGCGCTCTATCGCTCCTATGACGGCGGGGGAACGTGGGCACTCGTCTCGCAGACCGCTGCTTCGGGCATCAGCGGCGGCAACGCGCTTCCGGCGACCGGCGGCATTGCCTTGTCGGGCTACGTCGCCCCCGTCTCGCTCGGCCACCGCAACCTCGCGGTCATCAGCAGCACCGAGGCGTGGCTGTTCCCCGACCGCGGCGGCGTCTATGAGACGACCGACGGTGGAAGCACGTGGCGGTATCCCGAGAGCCTGACCTCGGCCGGTTTCTCGAGCCTCGGCACCAGCGGGGACATCGTCTTCGCCGACCCGACCCATGGCTGGATCGACGAGCCCGGTGCGGGCGTGTGGCGCACCACCGACGGGACCACCTGGAAGCAGCTCGGGCCATGACCGCGTCGTGGCCAAGCCGACCGCTCGCCGGGCCGTTCGTCCCCGACGAGCTGGACCACGCCGGGTCCGAGCACCTCGACCCCTCGTATGTGGCCGGGTACGACACCAAGCAGAAGTACGACCCGGAACCCGACGTCGTCGCGCTTCGAGGGCGCGGCCTGGACGCGCGGTCGACCATCATCGACATGGGGTGCGGGACCGGGGTCTTCACCCTCGCGCCGCACTGCCGCCGTGTCATCGCCGTCGACGTCTCCCAGCCGATGCTCGACCGCCTGTCGGCCGCGGCCAAGGAGAGCCAGATCGACAACGTCGAGTTCGTGCGGGCCGGCTTCCTCACATACGAGCACGAGGGCGACCCGGTCGACTATGTGTTCACCCGCAACGCACTGCACCAGCTGCCCGACTTCTGGAAGGCCCTCGCGCTGACCCGGGTGGCCTCGATGATGGCCTCCGGCGCCCTCTTGTGGCTGCGGGACCTCGTCTGCGCGTTCGAGCCGACCGAGGTCGAGCGGGTGGTGGAGGGGTGGTTCAATGCCGCCGTGGACGACCCGGTGGCCGGCTACACCGCCGAAGACCTGGCCACCCACGTCCGGACGGAGTTCAGCACCTTCACCTGGCTGCTCGAGCCGATGCTCGCCCACGCCGGGTTCCGGCCCTCGACACCGAGATCGACCGTCGCCGAACCTACGCCCGCTACGCCTGCGTGAAGCTCTGAGGCGGCGGGCCGTCAACGCGGCCGATCGGCCCCGACCCTAAGCTGGGTTCACTCGAAGCAACTCCGAGGAGACCACCCATGACCACCCTTCTCCCCACCCCCCCGGCAGGCGCCTACGAAGACCTGGCCGAGGAGCGCCTCTACCGCAAGCAGCGCCTGGCCGCCGCCCTGCGGCTGTTCTCCCTGTTCGGCTTCGAGGAGGGCGTGGCCGGCCACATCACGGCCCGGGACCCCGAGCACACCGAGACGTTCTGGGTGAACCCGTTCGCCATGCACTTCGGCCACATCTCGGTCTCGGACCTCATCCAGGTCGACTCGTCCGGCGAGGTCATCTACGGCGACCAGCCGGTCAACCGGGCCGCCTTCGCCATCCACTCCCAGGTCCACGCGGCCCGGCCCGAGGTGATGGCGGCCGCCCACAGCCACTCGGTCCACGGCAAGGCGTGGTCGGCACTGGGCCGGCTGCTCGAGCCCATCACCCAGGACGTGTGCGCCTTCTACGAGGACCACTCGCTCTTCGACGACTACACGGGCGTCGTGCTCGACACCGAGGAGGGCAAGCGGATCGCCCACGCGCTGGGCGAGAACAAGGCCGTCATCCTGCGCAACCACGGCTTGCTCACGGTCGGGACCAGCATCGAGGAGGCGGCGTGGTGGTTCATCACCATGGAGCGGTCCTGCCAGGCCCAGCTGCTGGCGTCGGCGGCCGGCCAGACCGTGCACATCGACCCCGACCAGGCCAAGCTCACCCACTCCCAGGTCGGCCACCCCTTGGCCGGGCGGTTCAACTTCAAGCCCCTGTTCGACCGGATCGTCAAGGCCCAGCCCGACCTTTTGGACTGAACCCAAGCCGGCCGGGCCGGCTCAGACCGGTTCGGGAGACGATCCTCCCTCGCTCCCCGCCGACTTGGCCCGTGCCAGCTCGGCTTGCACCCTCTCCAGTGTCGTCGCCTGTGCGGCCAGCCGCACCTCGAAGCCGGCCAGATCGAGGCGCGCCTGGATCGCCCATCGACGCCAGGCGTCTGAGACGAGGCCGACCAACTCCGTGTCGAAACCGGGCGCTTCGGATCTGGTCTTCCACTCCGCGATCTCCACGCGTCGCTCGGCCGGTGGCGTTCCCCGGCGTGCCCCGCTCTCCAGCTTGATGACGGTGAGGCGGGTGCCCGTTACGAACCGGCACCACGGCACGCGGAACCACTGCTCCCACATGTAGTCGTCGGACCACCGCACGGCTGGCGCGATGCGCCAGCCGTGCGGAAGCGTCAGGTACGTGTCGCGGCGATGCACCACTCCAGAGAGCGAGACCGCGTTGTAGATCGGATTGAGCTGCCACTGTCGGCACGCTCCCGACGACAGGTCGATCGGGTGCGCCTGCAGGCGGCCGTCGGGGAGCACGTACAGGGGTGCGGGGTGCGTAAAGTCCGCGTGCTCGAGAAGACCCACCATCGTCTCGAGGTGATCGGGGAGCATGAGATCGTCATCGCCCAGATAGGCGACGAAGGGCGCCCGTGACCGCTCGATGACCTGGTGCCGGACCTCCTCGGCTCGGCTGGGCGACTTCGGCCGGTCCATGAAACGGACCCGGCGGTCGGATTCGAACTCGTGCATCACCGCGCGGGTGTCGTCACCGACACCGTCGCCGATCACGACGACGTCGAACTCGTTCACGGTCTGGTCAATCACGCTGCCGAGCGCGTAGTCGAGCGTGGACGCGTGGTCGTGCGTCGGCACAATCACCGTGATCAGCGGCTTCGACCTCACCTGCTACCAGCGGAACGGGACGATCTCGGCCGCCTCGGGAGATTCGTAGGGAAGGTCGAAGGCGTCGGGTTCTTCGTGGTTGTAGGTCGCTGACGGCATGTTGAGGATGAACGCCTCGTCGGTGCCGAGGTTGTACCAGCCGTGGTAGAGGTTCGGCGGGATGACGACGAGCCCGGGGATACGCTCGCTCACCCGGAACTCGTTGACCACTCCAGCGGTCGGGGAGTCGACTCGGCCGTCGAACACGACTATCGAGACCAGGCCCCGCACCACGAACAATCGGTCGGTCGAATGCTTATGCAGGCCCCAGGCCCGGACTCGACCTGGGGGGTCGTCGTGATGTGCACGTGCACAATCGGATCGGCGATCTCGTCCCAGGCGGTCCTGGCGACCTCGGTCACGGTGCCGTCCTCGTGGGCGACCGCGCGTGCCGGACGGCACACCAGGCCGTCTATTGGCGGCTGTCGGAGCCTGCCGGTGGCATCCACGGCCGAGGACTTGGCCACGAGTTGATCCAGTCCGACGACCCGCTCTCCGACAGCCACGCTCTGCACCTCCAGGGGCCTGGCCGAGTTTGCAGCACCCACGCTGCCGACCCGTCTGTGCCCCGGGCGTGGGATCCACCCAGATTAAGGCGCTTCGCTCCGGGCGTCGAACGTCGGAAACGGGGTCCGCGCCGCACGAGCCCCCTGCCGCCCACTGCGAGGTCGGCCACCCCTTCCGCCGGACGGCTGGCGTGCGGGTTCAGACCCTGCCGTGCACCAACTCATCCATGTTGGCGAAGTAGAAGCGCTCCTGGTCGGCCGCCCCCGTGCCGACGAGGGCCTCCTCGAACTTGGCCAGCGGGTTCTTGCCCCCCTCGGGATGCGGATAGTCGGTCGAGAACATGAACAGCTCCGCGCCGGCCTGCTCGATCATCCAGCCAAGCGGCTCGCCCGGAAACGGCGTGAACTTGAGGTGCGCTCGGACGTAGTCCGATGGAAGGTTCTCGAGCCGGCGCAACGGCTCTTCGGTCCGGCGGAAGGCGCGTTGGCCGTAGTCGAGGTGGCGCATCCACGACACCACCCATCCGGCACCCTGCTCGATGCAGCCGCCCCGGAGCTTCTGGAACCGGTCGAACAGTCCGTCGAAGATGAGCGCGCCGAGGAACATCTCGGGCGAGTGATGGATGGCCAGGAAGTCCTTGGAGCGGATGTTCTCCCCGCCGCCCAGGTGGTCGGTGACCGGCATGTCGTTGTTGTGGAACGCCGGGTCGAGCAGGCGCCCTCCCCCGCCGACGTGCAGCACGAAGGGCATCCCGGACTCGTTGAGGACGTCCCAGAACCCGTCGAGGTCCGGATGGGTCGGCGAACGCTCACCAGCGGCGGTCGATGGGACCATCACCGCCGCGCACCCCCCTTCGACCGCCTCGGTCACGAGCACCCGGGCCCGCTCCGGGTCGACCAACGGGACGTAGCCGACCGGCAGGAGGCGCGGGTCGCTCGAGCAGAAGTGCACCATCGCCCGATTCTGTGCCGCGCTGCCGGCGTAGAGCCGATCGGTGTCCCGGCCGGCGAACATCGCCGTCGCGAAGGTCGCGAACACGAGCTGGCCCTGGACCCCCAGCAGGTCGAGCACGCGGCTGCGCTCGTCGGGGTCGAACGCCCCCATAGCGCTCCAGCCCTTGTCCTCCAAGAGCCGCTCCTCGGCCAGCGTCGCCACCGCGGCGTCGCAGCGGCGCGTCTCGGCCCGGGCGACTGCGTTCGCGAGCACCGGCGCGAGGGCATCCATCCCCCGCCGCCGAAGTCGGTCCCGGTAGGCCGGGTCGATGAAGTCGTCGAGGAAGTCGGCGAGTTCCATCACGTGGCTGTCGGCATCGAGGACTCGTCGGTCCCCCACATAGGTCGTCATGGGACCCCCCCTCGAGCTCTTAGTGACGCTTTGTCACTTGCTTCCAGCAGATTGCCACGGCTCCCAGCCGGGCACAAGGCCGGCTAGG
>PLWZ01000055.1 GCA_003151235.1 Acidimicrobiaceae bacterium | reverse complement strand
TGGACTCGTTATCGGGGGCAGGTCAGGACGCCAAGGTCCCCTCCAACGACTACACCCACGACCGACGAGATCACGATGATGCCCATCACTGATACCCCATAGATGGTCCATACCTTCTTGGCGCGTTTCAGGGAGAGGGTGGACTCATCGTCAACTGTCTTGCGGTACCACCATGGGACGACCGATGACCTCGCCACCCAAACCACCGCACCGCTTCCAGCCAGCCCTGCCCCCAGGACGACGAACAAATCGGTGCTCATCTAGCACTCATTCGTCAGAACGCAACGGTGCCCGCGCCACGGATGGGAGCCTACCGACGGCGACGGCGGCTCTCCGGCTGTGCCGAGCGGCTGTCTATGAAACAGCCGCACGCCCCCATTTTGATGCTGGTCAGCTAGCTGCTGACTTATCCTCCGTGACGTGGACAATGCGACGTTTGAACCTGTCTGGTGTCAGACCGAACCGCCAAGAGCATCTATGACGGCTCGTGCGAACACAATGATCGGGACGCTGACGGTTACGGCGGAGTACGCCGAGTTCGTGCCTGGCGAGGTGCCTCCCCGGATGGCTTGGTCGGGGGATCACTCTCAACGTGAGGAGCGAGTTTGCCGATTTCAGGCCGTTCGAGAGGTGCTGGTAGGTAGACGAGGTTCCGGCTTCTTCAACCGATGGATTGAGATGCGATACGGCGATCCAGACCACCCTTCTACTGTCTACCTAAACGACGGTGGGCGGCGCGGGTGGCGACCCATCCTAAAAGGGACGAATCGACAGATGGCCGGAGAGCTGAAAAGTCTGATCTCGCCCTCTGGAGGTTCCGCTACTCCTGCGTGATCGGTGCATACCCCTGCCGTCTCTCGTGGCTGACAGGCAAACAGCCGCCACGCTGCGCCTCCGGCAAGAGAGCGAGCGTAACAACCACTTATATGCGATATGACTACGAGCCTGGCAACGATCGAGCTGGTGGTAACGGATCCCCGCCGACAACAGCAGCAGAGCCTCTTGGACAAGTTCCAGAAGTCCGATGGAATACGACCTTCGAAGCGACTACGGTCGGCTTGCGGTGCTCCTTATTTGGGAGCCCACCAGAGCTCGGCCCCAGACCCCCGGCAGCACCGCAGGGTTGGAGGATTGCACGTGCCGTATCGGGCGATTGAGGACCCTGCCGAGCTCCGTCGGGTGCTCGAAGCGGCGCTCTTGATCGAGGCGGACGTCGAACTGTCCGCCCTGCTCGGCCACGTGATCGAGGAGGCTTGCTCGATGACCGGCGCCCGCTATGGCGCTCTGGGGGTCTTGAACGACGATCGCACCGGCCTGTCGGAGTACCTCACCGTGGGGCTCTCGGCCGAAGAAGCAGCAGCCATCGGTCCTCGGCCAACGGGCAAAGGGGTCCTCGGGTTGTTGATCACCGACCCTAAGCCACTGCGGCTGGCCAACATTGGCGCTCACGGCGAGAGCGTCGGGTTCCCGATCAACCACCCGGCGATGACCTCGTTCCTCGGTGTGCCGATCACGGTGCGCGGTGAGATCTACGGCAACCTGTACCTCACCGACAAGGTCGGCTGGTCCGAGTTCACCGGAGAAGACGAAGCGGTGGTGGGAGCCCTAGCCCTCGCCGCGGGTGTCGCTATCGAGAATGCGCAACTTCACCAGAGGGTCAAAGAAGTCGCCTTGTACGACGACCGGGACCGCCTGGCTCGGGATCTGCACGACACGGTGATCCAGGGGCTGTTCGGCCTAGGGATGAGCCTCCAGTCGCTCGCCGGTTCGACACAAGAACCTCGAACGGCTGAGCGGTTGTCGGCCGCCGTCGAGACCATCGATGGCACCATCCGTCAGATCCGCTCCAGCATCTTCAAGCTCAGCTCGGACGGCAACAACCAAGGGGTGCGAGCGAGCGTCTTGTCCATTCTTCGTGACCTCGACTCGGTCGTGGGCTTCGAGGTCCGGGCTTCCTTCGATGGCCCGATCGACTCGGCGATCCCCGATCCGGTCACCGAGCACCTCCTGGCCACGGTCCGAGAAGCAGTTACCAACATCGGTCGGCACGCCCAGGCTACCCGGGCCGAGGTGCGTCTCACCGTGGACAATGGCCACTGCCGTCTTCAGGTTATCGACAACGGTCGGGGCATGAGTGGGACAACCGCGACCACCGAGGGGGGCTTGGGGTTAATCAGCATGCGCTGGCGGGCCGAAAAGCTGCACGGCCAGTTAACCATCGAAAGCCCTGTGAGCGGAGGAACAGTGCTCACCTGGCAGGTGCCAACCAGCGAGTAGATCGTTCCGACAGGAACACCCAGGAACCGGCGTGGCAAGTTCCTGGGTGTTCGCTCTGACCTCGGGTCAGCCAGCCTTGGTAACCGGAATCTTCGTGGAGGTCTTCTCCACCTGAGCCTTTGGCAATGGAACCCGGATCTCAAGGATTCCGTCCTTGTAGCTGGCCTTCACGTCGGACTCTTGGATCCCTTCAGGGAGGGGCAGGTCCCGCGTGAACGAGCCGTAGCGCAGTTCCTGGCGGTAGTAGTCCTTGCCCTCGTCCTTCTTCTCCTCGCGTCGTTCTGCACCAATGTGCAGCACGCCATCGGACACGCTGATCTCCACGTCCTTTTCAGGATCGATACCGGCCATTTCGGCCCGCACGACCAACGTTGAGTCTTCACGGTATTCGTCGACCCGAACAAAATCCTCCGTGGGCCAAACCCTTGCTGGCCAGCGCATCCACATCGGGAGGTCTCCAAAGAGCCGCTCGAACGGATCCAAATGAGTTGACGCTGCCCGATCTCGTTTCACAAGTGCCACGGTCATCTCCTGTTCCACCTGTCATCCTCCACCTACTCGGATCCTCCTTCCAGAGTCCAAGGTCCCAATCGGGGATGGAAACCAGCAGCGGAATTCGGGTTGGAGCGGGTCAGGCCTCACCTCTGGGGGCTAAGGCTGTGGCCCGGCGAGGGACTCGCGGCTAAGGACCTTTGACTCTACGTGTGGATGGCTCGCGTGGGGTACAACCGAACTGGCTCCGTCAATCACGATTTCGGAGTGTGTCGCAGACGGAGGAGGAGAGGGAGCGGCCCTCTCCTCCTCCGCTCTCGTGAACGGCGCAATGGAGCACGGTTAGGTCATGGACGGCGGACCTATGAGGAATGCCAGTCGGTGGTGCTTTTGGCGCAATGGTCGCCCCGGAGCGGACACGACCGGCCCCCGATTGGCGATGGCGCGCCCCGACGGCTTCAAGTCCCGTGGCCACAAGAGCCCGTTGGCGACTGCTCGGCAACACATTACGAGTGCACGAGCGGCGTCGATCGGTGTCGCCGTCGTGCTGGTCCTGTCTGGCTGTGGCGGGCCTTCCCGGAGCGCTCCGAAGGTCATCACCCCACCGACCACGACCACCATGGCCCCACCGACCACTACTACCACCACCGCTCCAACCACCACGACCACCGCACCACCGCTCGGACCCGGCGATAGCGGTCCCGCCGTGCTCGCTCTCCAACAGCGCCTGGCTTTGCTCGGGTATTGGCTCGGAACTCCCGACGGCCAGTTCGAGGACAGTACGGAGCAGGCGGTCTACGCGCTACAAAAGGCCGCCAACATCAGCCGAGACGGCCTTGTCGGTCCAGGAACTCAAGCGGCACTGTCCTCGGGGGTCGTTCCGACTCCTCGCAGCACCTCGGGGTATGTCATCGAGATCGATCTCGAAGACGACCTCCTGATGTTCGTGACGAACGGAAAGCTCGACCTGGTTCTCAACACCTCGACCGGTGGCGGCTACACCTATACCGACGACGGGGTGACTGCCGTCGCCGACACGCCTACGGGGATTTTCGACATCTACCGGCAGGTGGACGGCATGGTGATCGACTCGCTCGGTCAGCTCTGGCGGCCGAAATTCTTCTACGAAGGCTTCGCCATCCACGGCGATTCGTCGGTGCCGCCATATCCCGTTTCGCACGGCTGTGTCCGAGTGAG
This sequence comes from Acidimicrobiaceae bacterium, assembly GCA_003151235.1. Classification (GTDB taxonomy): domain Bacteria; phylum Actinomycetota; class Acidimicrobiia; order Acidimicrobiales; family RAAP-2; genus Palsa-461. The sequence continues at coordinate 1,034 of PLWZ01000055.1, read as the reverse complement.
TAACGAGGCGATCGACTGGATCTGGTCCGAGAACCTCGCGCCCATCGGTACCGAGGTATGGGTCTACTGAGTCCAGAGCGCTGGTGGCAATCCAGGGGCGCCGGCGACCCTGTGCTCCCCGCAGAAACTTGGACCTCCGGACCACCTTAGATAGCAAATGAGGGTCGGCACTCGTCGAAGCGGATGCGGATGATTGGGGGTAACAGCCGCCGCCCGAACTAGCTGAAGCTGACCTCCCCGGACCTAATCTGGTCAGCGTGCGGCTGCGAGACCGACTCCTGCCTTATCTGTTGCTAGGAGTGCTCACCCTCGCCACTGGAGTGGGGATCGGGCTGGGGCTGTCCGAAGCACCTTCGACGTCGCCCACGTTTACGATTTTTGTCCCGGCTAGCTCCGGCACTACCAGCATTAGTGGCTACGGCTTTTTAGAGCCGATGGGAACCACTTGTCATGTGTCCCGACATGAAGCCGGGGGGACCCTGTGGGTTCAAACGACAGCGAAGCGCGTCGCCTAAGCACCGATTTCATCGGGAGCTCACCATGTCGAGGTCCCGCGTAGCGAGCAGAGAGGTACTCGGGTGGTCGACACCGCCCACCGTTCCCAAACTGAATGTCGACGAAGGTCGCCACTTTTATGACGCCGACGAGGAGACTCGGGCCTGGATAGCCTGCTTCAACGAGCTTGACATAGAGCTGTACAAACGGATTCTTCAAAACTCCCCATTGATGGGAAGATCGAGCCCCCGCACTCTGTGCATCGACCAGACGAAACTGAGCCGGTTGGGCGGGCCTCCTAAAGGCACCGCCTCTGACAAAGGACGAGGGCGTCACCCTCTGCTCAAGCGGGCTGTTCGACGAACTCTCGGGTGGGGTTGCTCGTCGGCCAGGGCTAAGTGGGCTGGGTCTTCCCGCGAACGACGACGACCGGGCACGGTGCATGCGAAACACAGTGCAGGCTGACCGAGCCGAAGAGCGCCCCCGCGAAGCCCCCTCGCCCACGACTGCCGACGACGAGGAGTTCGGCGCCTTTGGCC
>PLWZ01000057.1 GCA_003151235.1 Acidimicrobiaceae bacterium | reverse complement strand
CTTCGATCGATTGAACCCAGTCAATATCTCTGCATTCGTTACTCGGAGCGATTGGACGAGAACGACATCGTCGCCTCAGTCGGATCGAAGGGTGACTCTTACGACTGCCATGGCCGAGAGCTTCAACAGCCTCTTCAAGTGGGAACTGATCTACCCACAGGGACCGTGGAGCGGCCTCGACGACGTCGAGTTCGCGACCGTTGGCTACATCGACTGGTTCAACCACCGCCGACTTCACGGCGAGATCACCGACGACAACCGCTACACGACACCGGCGGAGTTCGAGGCTGCCTACTACCGTCAGAGGGAACCCGCCTTCGAGGCGGTTACTCAATAAGCCGAGCAGTCAGCAAACCCGGGGCGGTTCATAACGACGCGCTTCATCACCTGGACAATATGGAGACATATCTACGAAACCTCGGTATCCATTGGGTCTGTGATTGGCCCTCAAACCTCGAGAGACTGCTCCCGCACTACCAATCCAAAGGCTGGAGGTTCGTGGCACGTAGTGGGGCCTTTGTTCTGATCGAGCGGGGCGGGTAGCAAAGCTATCTATCGGCAAGTCGCTACTTTGCGGTGGCCTGAGTGGCATCAGAATCTCGGGCGACTCTTCTCATACTGGGCGGCAGATTGCCGCCGGCAGAGTTCTGACGGGGCCCGCCTACGATGGCGTCCCAGCTGAACTGCTCCCCTTCTCGGCGCGGATGCCTTCGAGCACTCGAAATCCACAATTCGGGGAGCTCTCGTTTGTTGACCTTCGGTCTCGCGCAAGAGAACTTTGATCGTCTCCCGACGGGGCGTGACCGAGCATCCATGTAGTTCGCGGGGCTCTCGTCTAATGTATGGCCCTAAGCCGGATCCAAAAGATGGCTCCGACGAAAAGGCAAACCCTTCGCGAGGAGGGGGCGCAAAGCCACGGGACTCCTTGAGTTAGCCGGGCCGCCGAATCGGTTGCCGCGTAGGAACTGGTTCACGGGTCCTCCCGGCTGCTCAGGAGCAGACTAGGGAGCATCTAAAGTGTCGGACAGGATTGGTCGGAATCCAACTGGCCCCACAGGAGCGTTCCGCGACCGCACGGTACGTCGACGGTGGGCGATCTCAGTTGGAACTGTTATTGCTGTGCTCACACTTAGCGCGATGCCGTCTGGCGCTGCCACGAATGAGCTGGGCTCTACTTCAACGACACCATCCAGCTCTTATCTGGGAACGAGCATTGTCGCTGTCACCCCTGAACCGCTGTCTGGACAATTTGCGGTGAACTCACGACAGCCGGCTCTTGCGACCTTGAGCCAAGTGATCACCTTCTCGTCGACTCCCCCAAGTAATGCCACGGTCGGTGGGACCTATACCGTCAGCGCCACCGGTGGTGGCTCTGGCAATCCGATCGTCTTTTCGATCGACGCGTTGTCCAACGCGGGAGCTTGCTCGGTCAACAACGCGACGGTGAGCCTCAACGCCGTGGGCACATGTGACATTGACGCCAATCAAGCGGCAGGCGGCTTGTATAGCGTTGCCCCGAAGGTCCAGCAATCATTTGGTGTGGTGTCTGGGCCGAGCCCGCTCTTGCCGTCAGTAAGGGTGGTCGGTAGTCATCTTGTGAACGCCAAAGGAACGACGATTCGCCTCCTGGGTGTGGACCGCCCCGGCATGGATGTTCTGACTTTGCCCGGAAAGTGCGTCACGAAGGACGCGGTCCCCATCGGACCTATGCTCGTTTGGGGTGTCAATGCCGTGAGGATCCCACTTAATGAAGACTGCTGGCTGGGAATCAACGGTGTCAGCGGAGCCACCACGGCTTCGTATCAATCATCGCTCGAGAGCTATGTTAGTGCGCTGACTCAAGAAGGCATTTATGTCATCTTGGACCTCCACGTATCCGCACCCGGAGCGATACCATCCACGGGCATGCAAGCAATGCCTGACGCCAATCACTCCCCGGCCTTTTGGTCGTCCGTGGCATCCACTTTCATCAATAACCCTGCTGTGATTTTCGACCTATTCAACGAGCCTTTCCTCAACGATGCTGCAGCTTCCGGGCTGCCTGCTGGTTCAGATGCCTGGGCTTGCTGGTTATCGGGGTGCACTCTCCCCATCGTCCACACCGCTTCCGGCGAACAGAAATACACATGGCAGGCGGCAGGAATGCAACAGCTAGTCAATGCGGTACGGAGTACCGGGGCCACGCAACCAATAATGCTTTCAGGCCTGAACTATGGCAACTCCTTGGAAGGCTGGCTTACGCACGTACCTGTCGATCCGCTGCATCAAGTCATCGCGTCAGTCCATGTTTATAACGGCGACGCGTGTAACACCTTGACCTGCTGGACTCAAGAGTATGCCGCTGTGGCTAAGCAATATCCTGTTGTCACCGCTGAGTTCGGTGAACACGACGGCTCCGACACCTTCATGGATCAGTACATGCAGTTCGCCGATGCGAACGGCATTTCCTATCTTGGGTGGAGTTGGAGCATCGCAACGGGCGGCAGCAATTTCGCCCTAGTCACGGACTGGAATGGAACGCCGAGTCCGGAGGGATTAGGGTTAGAAACCCACCTCCAAGCGTTGGCTGGCTGAGCCAGACGATCCGAAGTAGTTCGGTTGAGCATTGAGATGCCTAAGGGCTTCTTACGTTTCCGGTTGTACCAAGTCGCTCGGTTGGCTCAATTGTATTCCAACTAGTCGGTGATCGAGGAGACGGACTTGTTCTAACAATGCGCGCGTTTAGCGTTCTGGTTGCGGGTGTCTGGGTTGCCAGTGAGGCCCCGGTGGCGTTACCTTTTTGACTGTAGATGGGCCCGGTGAAAGGCAGGCTTACCGTGTTACCGAACCTATTTCTTGCAGGTGCGCCAAAGTCTGGAACCACTTCGTTATTTCGATACCTCGAGCAACATGAAGAGATTTTCATGTGTCGGTCAAAAGAACCGATGTACTTTATCGACAATGAACGCTACCCACGAAGCATCGACTGGTACGGATCCCTCTTTGAGGAGGGAAGAGCTGCGACAATCCGAGGCGATGCAAGCATTCGGTATGGGGCTTGCCCTTATGTGTGCGAGCGAATTCGAAAGGTGGTGCCCAGCCCCAAATTTATCTTTCTTCTGAGAAACCCGATATGGCGAACATGGTCGCACTTTCGGTGGGCTCAGGCATTGGGATTCGAGACGCGACCAATTCAAACGGCATACATGAACGGTCCGGACATTGACGCGACGTACTCCGGAGAGCGGCTCGGCCTGTACACGAACTACCTCCAAGAAAGCCACTACTCGGAGTACATAAGGACATATATAGACGCGTTTGGCGGCGATAATGTCCTCGTCATAACTTCTGAGGTCCTTGAATCAGAACCCGGCAAGGTGCTCCAAGAATGCACAGATTTCCTGAAGGTGCCGAGGTTTGGGAACCTATCGCCAATTAGGACGAATGTGACTCCAAGGGACGAGTATGGACGGTTGTATGCCGTCTTGACCGGAACATCGCACAGTGACCCACGCGTTCGGAAACTTCAGACAGTGCTCGGGCCCGTGTCTAGCCTCGGCAGACGGTCGCGGTGGCTACGCAAGAGGGTAAGAAGCGCTGTAATGAAGAGACTAGGTGGATGGCCAGAGGAGAGCCTCAGCTCGGACGACTACGAGTTCCTGCGGCGAGAACTCGCGGAGGAAGTTGAGCGGCTTCGAGGACTTCTGGAGACGCCGTTCGAGGAATGGGACGAGGACTTTCCGAGGTTTTAGCGCATGCCGGCAAGTCCCGGGAGATTGGATCCAATGATCTCACGGGCCGGGTACGACTCGCGACCCATCAGGTCGTCCGCTCCATAAGGCTGGCTTTGTTGTGGCTGTCCCATTTTCCCCATCCGAAGTGCACTCTCGCCAGATCAGTAGGCCAGGTGCTGCGAAGGAAGCCCTGTTGCATCCGCCGCTTGCCGCGCTTGTCAAGGGGTCGGCAATTGGTTCTGAACCACCGAGAGAATCGATGACATGGCGCGTTCAACCATTGTCAGTGTCGACCAGTCATTCATGGCGCGGTCGCGCAGCGCTACGGGAATCCGTTGGGGGCCCAGTCGTATTCGGTCGGCAAGGTGTTTGGCCAGGGATCGAGCATCCCTTGGGTCAACGATGACACCAATCTCGCCTGATGTGACGAGGTCGGCAGCGGCACCTGCGAACATAGATGTCACTTGAGGAATCCCAGCAACGACAGCATCAAGACAAACCAGTCCCCAACGGTCGGTGAGGGTCGGCACAGCCATGAGGTCTGACGCCGCGTAGTACTGCGCCAGCTCACCAGGCTGGACGAACCCTGCCACTGCCACTGGCACCGCGGGGTGAGATTCTGACCACGCCTCGATGTCACGGGAGAGCGGGCCCGATCCAACAAAAAGCGCGCTCCAGGATGGAAGGTTGCGTTCCACGACCAGAAGGTCGAGAGCCGCCAACAACTCCGGTATTCCCTTAAGTGTCGACAGGTGACCGACGAAGAGGATGACGGTCCCCTCCAGGCCGTACTGATTGCGGAGATCAGGACGCATCACGCTGCGAGCGTCTTCCACTCGTCTCCTCCAGCTATCCGTGTCCGTTCCTGTCATTCCGAGATCAATGCACGATGGCGGCACGCCATATGCAATCAATGATGATGCTGACTCCTTGCCGTTCCCCCATACACGCGTTGCGTATCCCAGCAGCTTCCTCCGACGAATAGTCGTCAAAGAGTTCGCACCATCAGTGTAGGGCGTGCCTTCCCATTTCACGATTAGTGGTCGATTCTGGAGTCGACAGAACACTGCCGCGGACGCCGTGCGCGCTCCGAGCTCGCTCGACACCACGACGTCTGGCGAGAAGCGCTTGAGTATCGACACGACGTCAAGCGGAAAATGCAACGGAGTCGTTCGCGGACGGGAGATCGAAATCCCCCGAGTGAGAACCCACTCAAACTCGAACTCCCGATCATCAAGCGCCCACTCCCGATGGGACTCAAGCTTGGTATTGAACGAAACCAACAGCCTGCACCGCTTCGAAAGTTCGTTAAAGAATGGTGTTCGATAAGGCGCAGGGGCATTCGTAAGCAATGCGACGGATGGTCTTTTGGTACTCTGCATAGATCTAGGCTAATTTAAACTTTTCGGGGTTAACCGCTCACTCCCTTCGAACAGGGCGCAGTGGCGGTTTCCGGTCACCTGACACCGGTCCTCGTACCGGGTAGCCGATGTCTTCGATTCTCACTCATCGAGAGAGGGACCAGAAGAGGCGAGAGCACGTCGGAATTGCTCGACAAGGCGCGGACGCGGGCTTACGATCCGATCTTATGATTGCTCGACCAACAATTCTGGCTTATCACGCGGTCGGAACAGTTGGGTCCGCAGAAGATCCGCTCAAGCTGTTTCTCCCGCCCGAGGTTTTCGCCAAACAGATGAGCTATCTCGCGCGCCATCGCCGCGTTGTCCCTCTCTCGGAAGTTGTTGACGGGCGATACCGACATGGTCGACCACTCGTCGCGATAACGTTCGACGACGGTTACCGCTGCCTGCTCGACCATGCACTACCGGTGCTCGAAAAATATGGCTTTCCCGCAACCCTGTTCGTCCCAACGGGTGCTATAGGTGACCGCAATCGGTGGGATCTGGATCCGCCACCGATTGGACTTGACGTAATGTCGATCGAGGAGCTTAAGGAGGTCGATGCACGCGGGTTCTCGGTCGAGAGTCACGGCCACGGTCACATCAACCTGGCAGCGTCCACGACGCGCTCGGCGACCGACGATCTGGCCTCCAGCGTGAACATTCTGACGCACATTGTTGGACGCGCCCCGCGATTCCTCGCCTACCCGTGGGGGCGTGTGACGAACGACGTCGAAAACACAGTAAGCAACCTTGGTTTTGTCGCCGCGTTCACGATCGGGATCCGCGACGGCGGACTTTTCGCCCGCGCGCGCATTCCCATCCGGCGCGTCAACGCGGCATGGCAATTCCGCCTCCAGACGTCCGGCTATTGGCCCGCACTTCGGTTCTCGCGGATCGGCTACCCGATCCGAGCGATAGCAAAGGCCTTCAAATAGCGACGCGCGCGATAGTCATAGGGAGCGCTCCAGTTTGACCGGAACGTCAACGTAGCCGTACGCGATCAACAGCGGAAGGGTCAGGAGGCCGACGATACGCCTCTGTGAAATTGGCATTTTTGTCTTCCACTCATCGTCCACACGTAATTTTATCTGGCCTTGCTCGAATCGGACACGGTTACCGCCGAGCATGTGAAACGGAAGAAACTCGAACTCTGCATCGTTGGCGTTGACTTGACCTTGATCAGCGAGCCGCAGGAGATGAGCAAGCTCTTGTGCGGGATCGGAAATAAGTGACTCATACTTAAGAAATCGATACTGAGCTGAGCGCGCTAGTAGATGGAACACCAGGTTCTTGATAACCCAATCGCGCGCCTCTATCCATGAACTCCGGCTCGACAGAAACGAGTCCTTGAGCACTGGATGGTGCCGATATTCCGGCTGTTCAACTCGCTTTTTGCTCCAAGAGTAAGCCACGGCTCGGCTGTCTCGCACCAGGTGAACAAACCGTAAATCCAATTGGCGAATCTTTCGCAATATCAGTGCATAAGCCGGGTCTTTTGTTGAATCTACGATCACAGAGCACCCGGACTCTTCCTTTATTGCGGAGTACAAGCGGGATAGAACTTCACGGTGTTGATCCAAATCCGCACTGTCGATCCATCGAAACGGAGACATGAGCAAACGTGGAATGCGTCGGTGTCGGGCAAACTTGCCATCCCTATTGAGCATGGTCCCCACGTCTATCCGATCCCAGCCACCAAAGGCTCGTTTCCCGACTTGGTGCCAGAAGTCGCATTTCGAGAAGGGTCGGCCGCAACCGCAGAGCGAATCATCCTCCAACGCATGCCAGACACCTCGAATTTCGCCAACCGGAAAGAACCCATCGTGATTGCCGAGCAACTCAGCCAGGACCGTGCTCCCACTTCGACCTTCGCCCCCGATATAGAGGACTAGAACCGAGTCGAAGTCCGGGGACTGATCTTTCGCGTCCACTCTTTCTCCTCAACTAATCATCGCTAGGTTTTACGAAACACTTTGAGGTTGACGGCGGCGAATTAGCGGAAGCAACACAGGACCGGGACCGTCGAGGTAAGCCGCCAGATCGACGTCGCCGACTCGAGCAGTTCAGTTGAGCCATCTTGCCAGACTCCCGAACCTAGATTCGTCCTTCCGGGTCGGCCACCCGCAAATGTCCGCTGGCTTCGGCAATCCCATGTCGTCGGCCGGCCCCGCGTGTCACAGCCCAGAAGGTAACGGCACCGCCGCCGCTTCCGATCACGAGGCCCCAAGCGGCGCCGAGCAAGCCAGACGTGCTGGCCAAAGCGGCGACGGCTACCAACCGCGTCAGAGTCGCAACCAGTTGGGCCGCGGCTAGCTGCTTTCCCCTAGCATGCGCGCGAAGTTGCAGCGCTGCTCCGATATTGGATGCGTCGAAGATATATGCAAGGACCGCTGGCAACACGAGGACCTTGGCGGGCGCGAACGAAGGTCCGAATACTTTGGTCAAGATAGTTGGCGCGGCCAATAACATCACCAGACCGTACGCAGTGACCGACCCGGCCATCAGGAGTGAATAGCTCAAGGCTTCTCGGAACCCGTCAGAACTTGCCCTCTGGATCCTTCGCACCAAGTGCGGCAAGAAGACTGCCTGAGCCCCGATCGTGAGAAGTTGAATCGGCCCAAAGAGGTTCTGGACTGCCCTATAGAGGCCAAGGTCAGTGTTTCCAAGCTTGGCTGCGATGATTACGGCGACGATCAGAAGGCCAACGGTGTAAGTCATGCTCGTGAGCGTGAACCATGCACTTATCGCCCCCCGCTTCCGAGCCCAGCGAACTGCCGCAAGATCGGCCCTGGGCATAACGGACAGCTGCCAAATCCCAATGACGGCTGCGAGCCAAGCGCCGGCCCCCCATGCGAAGAGGCTTTCCGCCACAGTGGGATGTCCATGCCATAGCAAGAGACCAAACGCGATGATTTGGCCGATCGCCCAGTACGCATCGTTGGCCGCTGCCGTTCTTGCCCGCGACGCGGCATAGGACGCGACACGCCAGAACTCCTGGAGGGCGAGCCCCGGTGCGAGGATTGCGATGGCAAGGAGCGCACGCCCGAGGCCGGACGAAGTCCCGATAACCGCCCCGGCGATTGCGAAGACCCCCCCGCAGATGGCCCCGGCAATGAGGACAGCTCCGCTGGCACGTTTAGTCACATCACGCCATACCGTTCCTTCAACCGAAGCAGCAGCCAGCGTGTACGGCTGCATGAGGGCGCTGGTGATGAGTGTGAGGGCGCCAAACCAGGCAAGAAACGCAAGAGAAAACGCTCCGTAGCTCGCGGGTCCGAGGACTCGGGCTAGGAGAAGCGACGGAACAAAGTTGGTCCCTGAAGACAGCGCTTGATCCACCACAGCCCAAATGCCTTGACGGCGCAGACTGCTCAAGGTGGATCGGGCGTTGGGAGCGCTATCGCGGCCCCGGTTCGTTGGGCAGCTTCTCTGACTGTCACGCGGCTGTCGTCGCTCCGATGAACGCCTCACGTGTCATCCGGTGGCCCAGACGCTCGACAAGCCACTGCGTTGCCTTGGGGCGCGCCGACGAAGTTTTGTCTGTCTTCGATGCCCACCCAAGCGAGCGATCCCTGGAAGTGCCCGGAGCGGTATTGGCTTCCGCAATCGTGGCGGAGCTTCATGCCGCGGGCGACATCTGGCGGGAGCTCACCGGAACGGTTCATGACGACGTCATACACGGAATGGAGAACCGCAACGCGGGTGCCCAGCTTGGCCAATTGGGCCCAGGCCTCATCGGAGTGATGATCGAGGAGGGCGAACATCAACACCCAGTCCTCGCTCTGGTTCGAGGCGCTGCTGGTGGCGTCGGTCCCGAGCGGGCATTTGGGGCATCGGTAGTCACTTTGCCGTGATGGAGACCGGGATGACGTCGCCTTTCGGTCGGCTGGGAAGCAGGAGGGCGGCGTTGCGCATCGGAGCAGGTGCATCACCGCGTCTAGCTTCTTGTTGGATGACCAGCGGCACTGGGATCGAAGTCCCAAATCTCGTTTGTTCTCCGCCGACATGAGTGCCATTGGTCTCTGCCTATTCGGTGTCCCACCCAACCGGGGCACGCCCGGCCAAGCTACTCGCAAGCACTCCAAAAGGTACTTCGGGATTCTCTGAGGGCAAGAATGCTGGACACGTGTCTGGGTCACCAGGACATCAGCGAGGGTCACACATTCTCCGGTAGATGTCGAGGACGCGGCGCCTGGCTCCACATCCCCGGTGATTCGCTGGCATTAGCTTTATGTTGCGACTTGATCACCCGTCGCGCCAAGACCGAGCCCGATCAGAGCTACTAGCGGAATCATGACAAATGGATAGTCGAGCGGATTATCCGTTACCATCATGATCAGTATGGCCAGTCCGGCGTTTAGTGCAGCGACGGGAGCAATCAACCCGCGAGATCTCTTCCTGGCTTTGCGAAGCAGGCTGGCACTCCTTATCGAGAACCACGCCGAGAACACTAGACCAACAAGTCCAAAATCGTAAAGGAGCAGCAGGTAGTCATTGTGCGGGTGATCAAAGGAAGGTTCAACCGAAAGGGATAGAGCTGAAGCCGCACCTGGACCATGCCCAATCAAAAGTTCATTTTGCGCCCCAGACCAGACTACGGCCCAGACTTTGGTTCTCCCTTCCGAGTTGACATCGATGCCAGCTACAGAGAGGTTGACATCCCCCTGGACAAAGCGGTCATGCAAGGGGGCCCAGGACGTGACTGCCCAAGCGCCGGTGGCAACAAGTAGCAAGCAGAAGATCACACTGCGGACACGACGTTTGCTAGGCGCAAAGAGCATTGATACAACAAACAGCACCATGCCTGCAAAGAGGGCTGTGCGCGATAGTGAAACTGCTATACCTAGAAGACCCGCAAGCGCCCACCACAACGAGGCGCGGTTCCCCAATCTGTACTCGGACAGAAACCAACCCATACAGATGAGCGAAACGATTGCCGCAACTCGAACGCTATTCTTGAGTTGGACATCTACCGCGCCGAGGATTTCTGATCCAACGAGAACGCTCAGCGTGAACCGAAAGCATCGAGCTACCAAGACATCCAAACGGTAACCAAGCGCGCGTCGGGCAGTAGCAGTGAGCAACAGCGCACCGATAGAAGCGACCTGCACCATGATGAACTGCACACCCTGCCGGGTAGCCCCATCGATCAAAACCAAGCCGAACATCCATGCAACAAAGGCGACGTAGATCGAAGCCACGCTCGCTGCTGGCCCCGGTACGCGACGGTAAAGCGCTACGAGAGTTAAACCGAATACTCCCGTGAGCGCCGCCAAGATCGCCGTGAACGAAACTGAGGCGACCTTGAAGTTGTTGACCGGCGCCGTCAGGGCAATCACAGTGAAGATAAATACGACCAAGCCACCTGCGAGGCCCAAGGGTGTCTTTACCTCGGCAAGGTCTGGCCTAACAGGCGCATTCAACTCACGAAGCGTCTCTGACTCCTTTCGTATATCGGGTCTGTTCAGCCTGGTCAGCAGACCTTTCGCCCACTCCTGGTCGAAGATTTACCGACCGTCCGTGACGGACGTCAAGAGACCCGCACAAACCCCAAGAAAACGCGGCCCTCCACTTTAGGTTATGAACGTGAGCATCATGTTACCCTCGATGCAATTCGGAGGTTAGGTGCGGGTCCTCGTCGTTCATAATCAGTACCGGTCCGCACTGCCGTCGGGAGAGAATGAAGTGGTGACCGCCGAGGTCGACGCCCTTCGCTCTGCTGGCGTTGAGGTGGACACGTATTTCCGGTTCAGTGATGAGATCGAAACATTTACACCGTTACAGCGCGTGATGATCCCGGTCCGCCCCATTTACTCGTTCGACGATGTGCGGGCGATCCGACGCCGCATTCAGAAAACCCGACCCGATGTGGTCCACCTGCACAATCCGTTCCCACTGATCTCGCCATACATCGTACGGGTTGCGAAATCTGAGGGCGTGCCGGTGGTTCAGACGGTGCACAACTATCGCCATTTGTGCCCGGCCGGCTCCTTCTTCCGCGACGGCGCCGTGTGCGAGGACTGCAACGGGAAAGCTTTTCCGTGGCCAGCGGTAGTGCACGGGTGCTACCGAGGGTCCCGACCCCAAAGTGCAGTGATGGCAACCGCGGCACGGCTACATCGAGCGACATGGCTCATGGTTGATCGCTTCCTCGCTGTCAGCGAGTTTGTTGCCAAATACCTTTCGCAGTCAGGTATCCCGCGGAACCGAATCGTTGTACGCCCGAACTCTGCCCAGCGGCGCGGCTTGGTGCGGCCGCTCGGCAACGGCTTCGTCTTTGCGGGTCGACTTACTCCCGAGAAGGGTGTCTCACTGCTGATGTCTACGTGGGCAGAATCAGGTGTGTGGCAGACACAACGATTGGTTGTAGCTGGCGACGGCCCAGATCGGGAACTCGTCGTTGCGGCAAGGGACCACAATGTCCGCTATGTGGGGAGCGTTGATCAAGCCCGCGTCTCAAATCTGGTTGATGAGGCGGCGGTCGTAGTCATCCCTTCGCTCTGGTACGAAGGTTTTCCTCGGATCGTGGCCGAGTCCTTTGAGCGTGGTCGACCGGTAGCTGCAACATCGATCGGTGCTCTAGGAGAGTTGGTTACTCCAGACGTTGGGTGGACTTCTCGTCCGGAGCCGGTGGAGTTCGCCAAGATGTTGGCAGTTGCCGCGTCAGATTCGACACGTCAGAAGAAAGGGGATGCAGCGCGAGCACGGTACGAGTCGGAACTCACACCGGAGGTAACAACCGATTCCCTACTCAAGATCTACGCGGAACTTCAAGCACGCTGATCAGCCCACTAGGCCGTGCGCGGGCCCTAACACCGCGCCCTCGGCGCGCCTTGGAACAGAGTGGCCCGAAACTTGCGCCATTAGGATTGGATGGCGCTGCGAAGCTCCAGCTTCGCAGACGGCGGGCGTGCCATCGCAGCTGCGCCGGGTTCACAGCCTCTGTGGAGTCCCGAGCGCCAGGCTCCGCGTGACAGCCAAAGTGGCGGATGTGGTCGAAAGCAACGAAGCCAACGGGATCGGCATCGGCCCTCCGCTCGACACCGCGTCGACAAAACCAGCCAACGCTCCCTGTTGACCTTTGTCGACGCTCCGCCGACTTCGACGCGTTGTCTGGCTTCGACCCGTCCAAACAGTGGCACTCTTGAAGTTGTCGAGACGGGCCGTTCGGCCGTTTGCCGACACCTCAAAGATCTCCTTCGGAAATCGAGGGTTCCCATTGGTGACGTAGGCCACTGTCGCCACCGAACCGTCTTCATAACGCAGCACGACTTGAATCTCCTGGGCGTCACCGGTTGCCGCTGCGTATACCTCGATCGGGTTGACCCCCAGCCACCACCCGACGGTGTCGATGAAGTGCCCGCCCTCACCGATAAAGCGCGAACCCTCCAGATCCTCGTTTAGATACCAACTGTTGGCCTCCAAAGGACCCGCGTTAACCGAGTAGCGCGCTACCGATCTGCCCATTTCTGTGCCAAAGCGTGCCCGCATACCGCTCAGCAGTGGAGCAAAGCGTCGGTTAAAGCCCACCATGAGGCGATCGTTGCCTGTATTCCGAACAACCTCGATGATGTGCTCGAGCTCATCCTCGTTGAGTGCGAGCGGCTTCTCGACGAACACCGCCTTACCGGCCGCCAGCACTCGGCACACCAAGTCGGCATGAGTGTGATGCCGGGTCAGCACGAAGATTGCGCCAATTGAGTCGTCGGAGAGCAGTCGATCGATATCCGTCGATGCGGCCTGGAAACCGAACCTTCGCTGGGCGTTGGCGGCGGACAGCGATGTGGTCGTCACCACGTGAGCCAGCTCGACATCGGTTCGTACCGCCAACTGCGGCAGCAGCATCGACGACGCATAGTTGCCCGCGCCAATGAAGCCGAGCCGGATCCTGGTTCCATTCGGAACCCCCCGGCGACTGGGATTTGCTCCCTTGATTGGTGTCGAGTTCAACACCGGCGTCGGTCCGCGTATCTCCTCATCGGGGTATTCGAAGAGGTACCCGATCCCCCGAAGCTGGCCCGAGTGCAATCGCTCGTAGACCGAGACGGCCTCCCCCAGCGGAAACACGCCGGCCACCAACGACTCGACGGGCAATGTATTGCTAGCCACCAGATCGAGGAAGCAGCCAAGGTTCCGGCGCTCGGTCCAACGGACGTATCCCGCCGGATAATCGACGCCTGCCAACTCGTAGACGTCGTCATAGCGGCCGGGCCCGTACGACCGTGAGAACCGGACGTCCAGCTCCTTGTCGTAGTACGCGTTCCAAGGAATATCCAGTTTGACCTTGCCGATGTCAATCACGTGGGCTCGGTCGCGCGCCAGCCGAGCCGCGACCTCGACGGGTCCATTGGAAGAACCGCCCGCCACAAGGAAGACGTGGTCGGCACCAAGGCCATCAGTCATCTGGGCCAGAGTCCGCTCGATCCTGTCGATGCCTTCTCCATCTGGCGTGTCGCACGCGATGGCACCGCCCGCCTCGGCGAGCGAGCAGCGATCCCGCTCCACGTCGAGCCCGACCACCCGCACTCCAGCAGCCGCCAGCAGCTGCACGACCAACTGGCCAACTAACCCGAGCCCGATCACGCAGGCCGTCTCACCAAGCTGGGCCTCGGCTCGGCGCACCCCGTGCATGGCGATGGCACCGACGGTGGCGAAGGCGGCCAGCGGCGGGGAAACCCCGTCGGGTACCGGAACACAGAGGTTGACTGGGACCCAGTTGACTTCGGCGTGCAGAGCGTATTCGTTGCCCGCGCACGCGACCAGCTGCCCAAGGCTGAACTCTTCGGCCCCCCGGCCGATCTCGACCACCACGCCGCATGACGAGTACCCGAGCGACGTGTAGGAGTCGAGACGGTTGATGGCCTTGGTGTACGCGCTCCGCAACCCCTGCTGGGCCACCGTGTCGAGCACCTTGCGAACCTGGTCGGGCCGACTCCGTGCCTTGGCCAGTAAGGACATCTTCGCCTCGTGCACCTTCATCATCTCGGTGCCCGTCGAGATGAGCGAGTACTTGGAACGCACCAAGACGCCGCCGTCTTTGCACGCGGGTGTTGGGACCTCGAGCACGATGAGCTCGCCAGACTTATAGTTCTGGGCCACCTGCTTCACGGGGTCGCCACCCCGGCCGCCGCCGCCTGCCGACACCACAGTTCGAGCGTGAGGAGCTGCCAGATCTGCTTGGACCGGTCCTCCCGGCCGCTGCGCTCTTCCTCGACCAGCCGCTGCAGCGGCGCCCGCTGGAGGAACCCGCGACCGACCAGGTCGCCCGAGAGGAGCACGTCGTCCACCAGCTCGGCCAAGTCGTGGGAGATCCACGCCCGGAGCGGCGCCCCGAAGGACGCCTTTGGGCGATGCACAATCTCGGGGGGGAGCCAGGCGCGGGCGGCGTCCTTCAGGGCCGCCTTCGTGGTCCGACCACGAATCTTGGCCGCCCCCGGTATTGAGAAGGCGGCCTTCACCACGGCGGGGTCCACGAAGGGCACCCGGACCTCCACCGATGCCGCCATGCTGGCGCGGTCGGTATAGGCCAGGTTCAAACCCGGCAGAAACATCCGGGCGTCGGCGAGGCACATGCGGTCTACCGGATCGTCAAGCGACGTATTGGTGTAGATGGCGTCGTGCTTGGCTACGACGTCGTCGACGCAGGAGCGGAGGTCCGGACTGAGCAGGGCGGCCAGTTCGGGCGGGTCGTAGAGGGTGTAGCTGCGCCGGAATGCGGCGGCCTCGGGGAGCTCGGCAAAGGTGAGAAAGCGCTTGCTCCAGCGAGCGTAACGGAGCCCCCGGCCCCCGGCCACAACCGGGACATGATCGGCCACCCGCCGCACCGAACCGCGGACCATCGATGGCAGGTGACGGTAACGGGCCGCCAACAGGCAGGCCAGGTGCTTGCGATAGCCGCCGAAGAGCTCGTCGGCGCCCATCCCCGACAACACGACCTTGACCCCCGCCTGCCGGGCGGCCTCACACATCAGCAGCGTGTTGATGGCCGCCGGATCCCCCACCGGTTCATCCAGCACGTCGACGATCCTCGGCAAGAGCTCGGCAATGTCGGGCGACGCCTCGATCTCGTGCAGTTCGATGCCGTAGCGTGCCGCCACCTTGCGAGCGTAAACGGCGTCATCGGGCATCGCCTCGAGTCGGTTGTCCTCGGGGCGAAACGTGATCGTATAGGCGTCGATAGTGGAGTCGGCCTGCTTGGCGAGCACGGTCACGATGCTCGAGTCGAGGCCGCCGCTCAGGAAGCTCGACACCGGCACGTCAGCGACCAGGTGGGCGTTGACGGACTCCTCGATGACCGCCCTCAGGTCCGCCGGCGGACCGGCGGCTGCGTCCGCTGCCACTTCGGCGATGTCCCAGTACCGGTTGACGGTCGACGTGCCGTCCGGACGGAACTCGGCCCACGCTCCGGGTGCCAGCTTCTCCACGCCCCCGATTGCACACTGGTCCGGCGGGACCCAGTAGTAGAGGAGCGACGCGACCAGGGCTCCGGGGTCGGCGGCCAGCTCGTTGCTGACGGCGGCCACGATTCCCTTCAACTCGGAGGCGAACACCACGCCGTCCTTGCGCGCCAAGTAGTGGAGTGGCTTGATCCCCAGCTGGTCCCGAGCAAGCAGCAGGTTGCCGGTGCGCTCGTCGAAGATGGCGAACGCAAACATCCCGCGGAAACGCCTCAGGCACGCCGGACCCCAGCGCCGCCACGCCTCGAGCACGACCTCGTTGTCGGAATTGGTCGTGAAGCGCACGCCGAGGCCGGCGAGCTCCGCCTTTAGCACCCGGTAGTTGTACAACTCACCGTTGTAACAGAGGGTCAGCCCGTCCACCGTCAGTGGCTGGTGTCCACCGACGCTCAGGTCGATGATCGAGAGCCGTCGGTGGGCCAGCTGCACGGAGACCTGGTCGTGTTGGTAGTTGAAGAACCCCTCGTCGTCCGGTCCGCGATGGGCTATGCGATCGATCATCGTGCGAGCGAGGGCTTCGCCGTCGACCCGCTGATAGCAACCGGCAATCCCACACACGGCTAGCCCCGCTGCGCCGGGGGAGCGCCCGACACCGATACCGTCGGCACCCGATGGGTGAGCGCGTCGTAGACGCCCACATAGTGTCCCCGTTGGTGCGTCCAGGCCAGAGTGTCGATGACGCGGGCCCGTCCCAGCGCTCCCATCGATCGCCGCCGAGGCTCGTCATCGATGAGCTCGACCACCAGTCGCGCCAGATCGGCCACCTCGTTCGGGGTTGCGTAGACGGCGGCGTCCGCCGCCGACACTCTGGTCTCACGGAGGTCGAACGCCACGACGGGCACGGCGAATGCCATGTACTCCATCGTCTTGTTCATGGTGGACAAGTCGTTCATCGGGTTCTTCGGGTCGGGACACAGCCCAACGTCGGCCGTCGAGAGGATGCTGGCCACGATCTCGTCCGACACCCTTCCGGTAAACTCGACGTAGTCTTCGAGGCCCAACTCGTCGCG
This sequence comes from Acidimicrobiaceae bacterium, assembly GCA_003151235.1. Taxonomy (GTDB): domain Bacteria; phylum Actinomycetota; class Acidimicrobiia; order Acidimicrobiales; family RAAP-2; genus Palsa-461. Next base: position 178,366 of record PLWZ01000057.1, on the reverse strand, counting down.
GAGCGCGACCAGTTGGGCGAAGCTGTCGCCCGAGCCGATCAGCGTGAAGCTGATGTCATGACGTCGCAGCTCGTGCACGATGTGACCAGCTGCCCGCACCGCCAGGTCGACCCCGTCCTGGGGGCCCATCACCCCGAGGTAGACCACCAAGTGCGGCCGGCCACGTCGCAGCTGGGGGTCCGACGGGCCCGGTCGGAGCCGGTCGGGGTCCGGCCCGGTGCGTACGACGGTGACATCGCGGTCCTGCTTACCGCCCCGGGTCAGCCCGATCTGTCGGTACGAGTCGTTCGTGACGATCACGTGATGCGCCGATTGATGTGTGCACCACTCGAGGGCCAAGAGCGCGCGGTGCAATACCTGGGACCCTCCGTCGAACCGGGACTCGTAGAGCTCCGGGCATAGGTCGTGGTGGTCGAACACGAAGCGAACGCTCAGTACGCGCAGCACCAAAGCGATCGGCCAGAACATGTCCGGCGGGTTGCACGCTTGGAGGACGTCGAAGCGGCCGCGTCGCCACGCCTTGACAGTCAGCCATGCGGTCGCTACGAAGGAATAGAGGTACTCGCCCATGAACGTCGCGTTGGAGGTGCCAGGAGCATAGGGTCGGTACTTGTACAAGGTGACGCCGTCGATCACCGCCTCTGAGGGATCCTCAGGGCCTTTTGGGCAGATCACCGACACCGAGTAACCAGCTGCTGTGAGTGCCTGGCACTCGAGCCACACTCGCCGGTCGAACGGAACGGGAAGGTTCTGGACGACGATAAGGATCCTGGGCTTGCGCTCGACCGTTTCCTCGGGCGCCGCGGACGCTCTCTGCGACTTGCTGGTGAGTGATCCTGTCTTCGGGGATGTCGGTGATCGACGGTGCGGGCGCACCGCTACCACGCCACCCCCTCGTAGCCGGGCAACGCTTCGACCGGCGCGCCGAGGTGCCCGTTCATGTCGATGATCAGATTGGGCGCGTCGGCAATCAGTGCTGCAATGACCGAGGGGTGTGAACTTGAGACGAGGGCAACATCGGCGTTGCGCAGCGCGTCAGCCGGATTGCTGGTGAGCACCCGACGAAGGTGGGGCAGCTTTGCGTCGACATACTGGCGGTTGGTCCCGATGAGCGTGGCGGGGTCCACGATCGGGTCGTAGATCCGAAGATCGAACCCCTTGCCGATGAGCGTCTCGGCCAGGTCCACATACGGGCTCTCCCGGAGATCGTCGCTGTTCATCTTGAAGCTGAGTCCGAGCAGCGCCACCTCGTTGGCGTTGCTGAGGAGGACCCGGTTCACCACCTCGCTCACCGACAGGGCGTTGGTCGCCAGCGTCCCGGCCAGGAGCGGCAGGTCAAGCGAGTTCATCCGTCCGAGGTAGAGCAACGCCCGAAGATCCTTGGGCAGGCACGAGCCGCCAAAAGCGAACCCCGGGTGCAGGTACTGCGAGGAGATGTTGAGCTTGGTGTCCTCGCAGAAGAGCTCAAGCACCTCCCGGCTGTCAACACCGAGTTGGCGGAAGAGCCGCCCGAGTTCGTTCACGAAGGAAACCTTGGTGGCGTGGAACGCGTTGCAGGCGTACTTCAGTCCTTCGGCCACCGGAGGCGGCACCACGCGTACCGGCCCGTCGACGAACCGGAAGAGACGATTCATGGTGTCGCCCACCCGAGGATCCTCGGTGCCGACCACCGTGAACGGCGCGTCGGTGAAATCGGCGATGGCGGAGCCTTCTCGTAGGAACTCGGGGCACACACCCGTCCCGACGGCCAACGAAGAGGACGACATCTGCTCGGCAACCAGCGGGTCGACCAACTCCTGGAGAGTCCCGGGGGGGACGGTGCTCCGGATCACAAGGGCGTGGTGGCCCGAGGCGGGACCCTCCACCGTCCGGAGCGACGTGGCCATGGCCGTGACAGCCCGGGCGATCGACCCGAGGTCGGTGGCGCCCTGGGGCAACGACGGGGTGCCGACACAGACGAGGGACAGCTCGGCCCCTGCCAGCGCCTCGCTAAGGTCGGTGGTCGCCCGGAGTGACCCCTTCGCCACCGCCTCGGAAACCAGCTCGTCGAGGCCGGGCTCGACGACCGGGCTTCGCCCGGCGGCAATCATGGCCACCTTGCCGGCGTCGATGTCGACCCCGCAGACCTCGTGGCCGTTGGCGGCGAGGGCGCCCGCGGTCACCGTGCCGACATAGCCGAGCCCCAGTACGGCAACCTTCATCAGCTCTCCCTGCCTCGTACTCGGCGCGAAGGACCCCCAACGACTTGTTCGGCGTCCCTCATGGCGTAGACCTCGATCGGGTCCTGCACGTACGGAGGGGCGATCTGGATGTCCTCGTCGAGGTGGAGGAGAGCATGGAAGATCCGTGCAATGACCGACTCGACCGTGACGGCCAGGATCATGAGGTCGAGCGCGATGGACCAGTTCTGGATGTAGAAGAGGTCGAAGCGCCGGTACGCTGCGAATGACGGGTTGTCACGCCCCTCAACCTGCCAGAGCCCGGTGATGCCGGGCCGGACGGACTCCCGGGCACGAAGCTCGGCGTCGAAGTGGACCACCTCGTTGGGGACCGCCGGTCGCGGCCCCACGAGACTCATCGTGCCATTCAGTACGTTCCACAGTTGGGGGAGCTCGTCGATGCTCGTCGCCCGCAAGACCCGACCGAGCATGGTCACCCGGGGATCGCGTGAGAACTTGGTGAGTGGGCCGTCGCGCATGTTGAGTTCGAGCAGATCGGCCGTCTCGCTCTCAGCGCCCTCACGCATCGTGCGGAGCTTGTAGAGCACAAAGGGCGCGCCCTGGTGCCCGATCCGATACTGCTTGAAAAGCACGGGCCCCAAATCCTGGAGTTTGATGCCGAGGGCCGCCATTCCGAGCACGGGCAACGTCAGGATCAGAATTATCGAGGAAAGCACGAGGTCGATAACGCGCTTCGTCACCGGCTGCCACGACGCGAGCGTCACGCGTTCAACGTAGAAGAACGGCTCGTGCGCGAGCGGCGACGGGCGAAGCCGCCCAATATCGATGCCGTGTAGACCACTGCTCAGGTGCACGTGCATGCCCACCTTGAGCAGTTCCTGAACGATCTGGTTGAGTTGCGACGGATGGATGTCGCCAGCGCAGACGATCGCTCCGGTTCCTCCCGTTTCGGCCAGCACCGCGAGTCCGTCGTCTAACTCCCCGCACCAGTAACCCTTGAGGCCGTGCCTTAGCGCCTCACGCTTGTCGCCCACCACCCCAGCCGTTCGGTAACCGAGCTCGGGGTGCTGCGCTAGAAGCGCAACGATATCGGCGGACTCGCTGCCGGCACCGAAGAGCAGCACGGGACGGAGGTAGCGGCCGAAGCGGCGCTGATTAGTCAGCCATGTTCGGTACCCGCTGCGCAAGACGATGGTGAGCAGGAATGCAAGCGGAATGCTGAGCGCGATTTCCCGCCGATCCGCAGTGTGGGAAGTGGCGCTGATCGCTAGCGCGAGCAGCGCCAGTAAGACGCAGGCCCGGACAAGGTGCGCGTACTCGACTGTGCGGAGGCTGCAGACTCGTGCCCGATAGAGGCCCGTCGCCCTGAAGATCACAAGGCCGCCTCCGACGAACGCGATCGCCACCAAAAGAAGCACGACCGTCGGCCGCGCGCTCGGCGGCACCAACATTGTCGCGATAACCCAGGAGACTGTCAGCGCTGCAACGTCGAGTCCGACCAGGAAATAGCGGAGAAAGCTGGACCCGCGCGCCATGGTCACGGGCGGTGTCGGGTTCGCTCGAGGCCGACCGCGCTGCGCCAGCGTTGGCTCCAGACTCAGCCTCGTGTCCCTTGGCGCCTCATCCGGTGCTTCCTCGACTACGCGCTGCGGCCACACAGCTAGACCCCAGTACTCCGACGACGACGACGGCTGGTGAGAATCAGCATGCCCCCGAGGGCCAGCGCGATCGCCCCCACACTGGACAAGGCGGCGATGTCGGCTCCGGTGAAGGCCAGGCCAGAGCCAGCGGCTCCGGTGAAGGCCAGGCCAGAACTCGCAGCACAGGTGGAGCTGGCGACGTCGACTGTGATTGTCGCCGAGTCACCCGAACCACCGGTGGCGACGATGGGTGTGTTGTTGTCCGGCGTCGCGTTCGACGGGATCGTCACCGTGGTCGGTCCGAAGTCGCCAGCTCCCGAGCCGGTCGAATTCGCGTACGTCGTGATCGTCGACACCGGGGTGCTGTGCAGCGTCAAGGTGATCGACTCGCCCGGCTCAAAGTTGGTCCCACTCACCGTGAAGGACCCACCGAGCACCGAGCACCCGTCGCTCACGCTGATCCCCACCCCTACCGGGGGGTACTGGCCGAACGCCGCGGTGGACCACCCGAAGGTCAACCCCAGGCCGACAACTGTCGCAACAGTCAAGAGATTCCGCTTCATCGAACATCCGTTTGGCCGGTTCGTCAGCTGCGCTTACCCAAGATCTCAGCAGCGCGAGCTGGCACAAGGCCCTTACCAGGGCAAACGTAACCCTCACTCCTGAGCGCGTCAAAGGGTTTCTTGCCCGGCCACGGTGTGTGGTCGCGTCAGCTCGTCACAAATCTGAATACCCGGCGCTGGCGCATGGCCCCAGAGAGGTTCCAGCGGACCGAGCCGTCCGTGGTCGCCGACCTCCAGGCACCGGCCGGTGTCACCTCGAGGACATAGCGCTCGGGATTGGCCGCCGGCTGCACACGAACGGACATCGCGAACGCGTCCCGGGACGCCACCCGGCCTGCGAGGTCAACACGGAGAGTGACTGTGGCGTCCGGTGGCACATCGACGTAGGTGCTGTAGGCCTTCACTCCCACCTCAGCCCCGCTCGAAAGCGTCTCGGGCTCGCCATCGCTCGAAGCCTTCTCGAAGACGAGCGGACTGTAGAGGGTAAGCCACGTCTGGTTCGTCCCCGGGGCCAGTCCGGGTTCGACGGAGTTGATCACGATTGGGGGGAGCCCGGAGGGCGGAGCATCGTTGTTGAGGGTGATCGTCACCTCCGAAGACACGTCGCCGTTGCTGGGGTTGAAGGTCACGTGGTCTAGGACCGAGGTATGCAGGAAAGCATCGATCTTGTTGCCGGCGGCGTTCTGGGTCGTCACTGCCAACAGGTCGCCGCCGCGAGTGGCCGGGAACGAACCGTCGATCCCGAGCCGACGCAGGAGCGGTTGCTCGCTGCGGTGGAAGCTCCAGAACGAGATCCGCCCTTGCACGACGGCCGGGTCGAGCACGGCCGCCAGGGTCTTCGGAGCCGGCAAGCTGCCGTTCACCAGCTTGTCGAAGGCGACGTGCAGTGCGGCCTGCAGGAAGTCGTGGCGCAGGAGGTTCTCGTTGGTCTCCCCGGCGTCGAAGGTGGTGTACTGCTCCTTGAGCAAGACGGAGGCGGCGTTGTGCGAGGTGAGCGGGACGGGCAGCCCCGGCACCTGGATCGCTCCGGTGAAGTGGAGCAGCGCCGCCAGGCCGTAGGGATCGATGGCCAGCACCCCGTCGACCGGGACTCCGCCCGCTTGGACGTATTCCTGTGCCAGCACACTCGCGACCGTCGGGAGGTCCGGCGAGAACGTGGCGTCGCGCACGTACTTCCCGGGGTCGAACTGGCTGTACCGGGCCAAAAAGCCGGGCACACCCCGCAGCGTGGCACCCCCTGGGGGCAGCAAGGCTTCGAGATCGGCCGGCTGGCCGGACTGGGTCAGGCTCACGTGCCCGTCGTCCGCCGTGAGCAGCCCATAGCTGCCGACGAACCCGTCGTAGCCACGGCTCTCCGAAGGGGACATGAACGCGATGAAGTAGTGACGGACCCCGTTCCCCCCGAGCATCGCCGGCAGCACCTTGGCCGCCTCGACCGCCAGATCCGCGCTGTGTTGGGCCCGGCCGATCTCGGTGCGCAGGGAGACGACCCGGTCCTCGAGCGGGCCGACCAGCCACGACGAGCCCAACCCGGTGAGCTGGTGGTCGGTGGTGCGCAGCTGGCGATCGAGGATCCGCATCGGGCCCTCCATGGCGGTGAGTCTCGCCAGATCGATCTTCCCGTGGTGGTAGCCGAGGCGGTGGTAATCGATCGACGGTGTCTCACGAGCCGCGACGGAAGTGGCCTGCGCTGCCGAGGTCAGGGTGCCGGTCAGGAACCTCGCCTGCTGAGCCACCAGCGGTACCACCCGGGCACCCGCGGTAATCCACCCGCTCAAGGTCGATGAGGCGTCGGTCGTGTCGGTCGTCGCTCGCTGCAGGTCGGCGACGACGGCCGTCGAGCTGGCGCCGCCGATGTTGGAGAGCGCCGCCTTGGCCGCCGCCTCCCCGGCCATAGCCTCACCGCGCACAAGCAGCGTCGCGATCACGATGGGAAGGGATAACACGACCGCACCGGCGCCGAGCCCGCCCACCACGAGGAGCACCCTGCGTCGGATACGCGCCGAGGAGCGCCGCCAAGCCGAGACCGCCAAAATCGCGACCAGCGCGGTCGCCGCGAACGTGGGGAGGCCGTGGAAACCTTCGGGCGGCCAGCGCAGGACCATCTGGACACCGAGGGCGCCGACCGCCGCCCCGATCCGCCGGTGGGTCCGGGACGAGAACACCGACTCGAATGCAACCCCCATGGTTGCCAAGGCTGGGACGAGCAGCCAGCCGCGGGCGAAAACTACCGCCGCCACCCCCACCGCCAGCCAGGTGCCCCGCGAGGACCGGCTGGCGAGAAGGGTGAAGCCGGCGGCGAAGGCGGCGGTCTCGATCACATCGGCGACCCGGGTGCCGGTCGGGTGGCACCCTGCGAACGTGGCACCGACCGCCGCCGCCACAGCCAGCACCATCACGATGAGCCGCGAGACGTCTCGGGACGACAATGTCCGCGGTGGCCGGTGAGAAGGCTCGCCTTTGCTCACGGTGGTCCGAGCGTACTTGCGGCCGAACTGCCTCCGGCGGGTGAGGGCGTGGGTTCGCCTCCGAGGGTGGGTCGAACGACTGGCGCCGTTGCCTCAACGGGCCGGTTCCGTCAGGGTCTGCTCGATCGGCCACCGGCGACGGGGCTGACCCAATCGAGGGACGCTGTCGAGGTTCGAGCAGACGGCTACCGAGATCGAGGAGCCGTGCCGCGGCTCATCGGGCGGTTCCGGGTTTCATCTTGAACTCAGCGGCCTCCGCGCCGAACTCGACGGACCACCGCAATCTGAGATGTGGGGTCCAACTTCACCGTCGGCGCCTTCAGGTATCTCTGAGGGTCCGCGACGGAAGCAGCAATGCCCTCGCGCCTACGGTTCCGTCGGCCTGCTGTCGGGCAGCCCGCGCGGGGGCGTGGGCCCGCTGTCGGGCACTCCCGGCGCGGTGGTGGCCCTGCTGTCGGGCACTCCCGGCGCCGCCGATGTCACGAGGTCACCGCTGTGCCTGCTGCCGACGACTTCGAGCGGGTCCTCGTCGACTACCACGATCTGGGCCAGCAGCACGTCTTCGTCATAGTCGTCGAACTCTTCCTCGTTTGGTGCCGGGGTCAGGAAACCGAGCACGAGGCCGGCGACAGTCGGGATGACCAGTAGCGGCAGCCAGTGGCCAGGGGAGGGTGCGAAGATACGAAAGGCCGACAAGGTGAACGTCAGGACCAGGCCAACCCCGAATCCGGGGATGAGAAAGCGCACGCCTCGCAACCAACGATTCTGGGGCAACGTGTGACGAGCCATTGCCAGCAGTGCCAGCACGAGTGACAAAGCCGTGAGGACGAGCACGGCCAACCCAAAAAGGCCGTAGACCGAGACGAGCGAGCCGTGCACGTTGGTCACCAGTGACTGTGATACGAGCCCTGCACCGTTGGTTCCGAGCAAGGTGATCGTGGCAACAATCAGTCCGGTGGCCTGGCTCCCAACGCTGGTCAGGGTGACCGGAAAAGTGAGCGACTTGGTGTGGCCGGCCGGGACGACCAGGTTCACCGCGGTGTCGAACGAGAACAGAGGGAGGCCCACCACCTGTCCCTCGAAGCGAACGGTCGAAATATGCAACGTCGAACTGCCGTTGTTGGAGACCCTGATGCGCAGGTGGGCCAGCACAGCGGGGTACAGCTGAGCCGGATGGGCATCCGACGACGTGGCCGCTGGCTGCCCGTTCATGGTCGCGCTGAAGGACACATCATTCGTCGCCGCTCCGGCAACGGGGGTGTACATCCCGGCAGTGACCAGCACCACCAGGACCCCAACAGCGGCCCAGCGAGCCAGGCCGGCCCGGCGGCACCGGGTGCCAATTCGAAGCGGGCGCCTCCAACTCATGTGCATCTCAGCTATCGGCCCCGTCGGGTGAGGACACCGCCGGGATCATCGTCGTGCGCCGCCTGGCCACCATGACCAGACGTTTGGACTGGCGCTGGGCGCGAGCGCGGTTCCCGACCTGCCGAGCGGCAAGCCCCGCCAACAGCCCGGCGACCGCACCCACCGCCATAGGCACGACCAAGGACACGAGGGTCGGCCCGGCGATCCCGAGCATCCATCCCCAGAGGGTGGCGGTCAGCCCGCCGAACGCTCCGACCACAACGAGCCCGACCACGGCAGCACGGTTCTGGCGTCGGCGGCCACGTCGGAGGCCCCGCAACAGGGACTCTGCGTACGCGACGACGATCAGCAGCAGCACCAGCCCCAGCACTCCGACGAAGGTGCCAAAGGGAGAGCGGGCGGCCTGTACGCCGAAATCGTCGGTTACGGTCCCTTGTCGACCCGTGAGCTTGAGAGCGCCAGAGAGCTTGCCGCCGACGATGTAACGACCCGCGCTGGCGTCCACCACCGTCCGCCAACCAGCGGCCCCGTGGACGAAGGGTACCGATGTCGAGCGAACGACGTTCACGCCTCCGAGAGAAAGCACGAGTTGGGCCGTCAGGGGTGTTCCGACACTGGCCGGCAGATGCCGCACGACGATCGGGATTTGGTTGTTGAGGTCGATCGGGACGCGTCCTTTAGCGGTGGGGTCGTGGCCGGCCACGGTGACCGACCCTGCCCCGAGGATCGGGGTCGGGTTTGACGAGCCGATACCGAGCAATCCAAGGACGAGTGCGATCACGCCGACGAGCACTGCGGCCCAGGCAAGACGGGTCGGAAAGGCAGGCACCTCGACCGGGGTCTGGCGCAAAGGCATGAGGTCATTTAGCACGAGACCGGTTTCCGCCGCACCGCCAACGTGGAGGTCGATGAGCGGGCGAACCACTCCCCACTGATCCGGGTTCGCCTCATTCGCCGTGGCGGTGCCCGATCCACTCTGCGCACTGGAAAGAATTGGCCCCGGTTCCCGAAGGGCGACGCCTAGGTGGTCCATCCAGCCCGCACCCCAAGAAGCACTGGCCGCTTGGCCGATGGCGACCCCGAAGGCCTCGGCGGATTCGAATCTGTCTGCGGGGTCGCGGGTGAGCGCATGCATGACGACGTCGGCCAAGCTGGCTGGGACTTCTGGAGCGACGTCGGTCAGAGCGGTGGGATCCTCATTGATGTGGCGAAGGACCGTCGCCAGTGACCCTCCCTCCTCAGGATAAGGAAGCCGACCTGACAGCAGCTCATAGAGCATGACGCCGACGGCGTAGACGTCGGTGGCTGGCCCGAGGTCGGCGCCACTGGCCTGTTCGGGCGCCATGTAGGCCGGGGTACCAAGGATCTCTCCTCCCCTGGTTGCCAACGCGTCGTCCTCGCCAAGAACGCGGGCGATGCCGAAGTCGGTGACCTTCAACACGTTGTCGTCCCCGAAGAGAATGTTCTCCGGCTTCATGTCTCGGTGCAGAATCCCATGCTGGTGCGCTCCGCTCAGACCCGAGCACGCCACCATCGCAACGGCACAGGCGCTTCGTTGGTCGAATCCCCGGTGCACAAACCGACCCCAGACGGTGCCGCCGGCCAGCCGTTCCATCACCAGGATGCAGGCGTCATCGTGCTCGACGTAGTCGTACACCGGAACGATGTGCGGATGGTTGATCGAGGCCAGGATTTGTGCTTCAACCAGGAACCGGGAGCGCACGGTATCGTTGCTCACAAGCCCCGGCGCCAGCTGTTTGATCGCCACCTCGCGACCGAGCTGGCGATGGCGCCCCGCCAGAACCACTCCGAATGCCCCACGGCCGAGTTCGGCGCCGATCTCGTAGCCGGGTAGAGCCTCGCTCAGGTTGCTCTCGCTCGCCACGGCGCTCCTCTGCTGGTGGACCGTCGACATCCCGATCCACGGAATGTCCGAAGAGGCCCGGACGCTGGGGATCAGCGGTGACGATAGCGCACGGTCGTTACCGATACATTATGAGTCGTCTACGGTCCCAAGGGCGGCCCACCCTGAGGGCCCAAGGGGGACAAGCGCCCGTGTTTGCAGTTCGTTTCGGCCAGCTGACAGTTGGGATTGCCCGACCGTCTGGAACCGTGCCGCATTCCCGACGGACGTCCCCCGAAGCCCTGGGTGGAACCCAATGAGCCGGAAGCAATGAGCCCCGACCAATGAGCGAGGAGGCGGACCTTACGGGCGAGGACCAGCAGTTCGGTTACGTGGTCGTCGACCCCGGGAGTCCCGGCGAATCCAGACTCCCTCTGATGGACCGGCTGTTCGTCGGCCGCGAATGCGCAGGAGTGGACGACGCTCATCGGATCCTGTTGACCGGAGATCCCGCCGTCTCGCGCAACCATCTCGAACTTCGGATTGACCCCGAACTCTCGCGAGCGGTGGTGGTCGACACGTCCAGCAACGGCGTCCGGGTCAACGGAGTGCGTATCGAGCGCGCGGTGGGCGTGTTGCTCAACAGCGGTGATCGGATCCAGGTGGGAAGCCACCTCCTCGAATTCCATGACGCGGCGCTGACCGCGCGGAAGCCCGCTCGGACAGAACAACGATCAACTACCTCGATCTCCACGCCCATGACCATGGCCATGGTGGTGGGTGATCTCATCAATTTCTCGACGGTCTCGGAACAGGCTGACCAGCAGGTGCTTGCCCGCGACATTCACATCCTCTACACGAAGCTTCGAGAGCTGCTCTCTCAGCACCGCGGCACTCTCATCGACTACGTCGGAGACGCCTTCTTCGCCAGCTGGGAGCTTGACATCGACCCGGCGGCTGCGGTCAACGCCTTGAACTTCGCACTCGCTGCTGAGGCGCTGGTGTTCAAAACTACGCCCGACTTCGAGCTCCGTTACCACGACGGATCACCTTTGAGGATGGGCTGGGCACTCTCGATGGGCCCCGTCACCATGCAGCTCATGCCCGGATCGGTGGTCATGGTGCTGGGTGACGCGGTCAATGTCGGCTTCCGGATCGCCAGCATTTCCGGACGGGAGGGGCGTCCGAACATCCTGGCCACCTCGTTGGTCAAAGAGGCGGCGGACGGTTCGTTCACTTTCGGCCAACCCGAAACGGTGCTGGTCAAGGGCCGGGCCGGTGAAGTGACGATCCACGGCGTCTCCACTCCCTAATTCAGTCGTCCTAATTCAGTCGTCGGCCCGCCTGATCCTGCGTTCAGTCCGCCCCGGTAGTCGCAGCTGGGCCGGTGGTCGCCCGAGGCGACCCGACTCCGCAGACCGCCCTCCGCCCCGGTTCACCGGTACTCACCCGCAACGAGGACCGCCCGCCAACTCGCGACCGACCAGCCCTCCGCCGTCCTAGTTCTCGCCGAGGTTGTCGGGAGTCCCTGGCCGCTTCCGACGACGCCGAGAGCCGCCGCCGCCGAACAGGCCCCGGAGCAAGAGGATTCCGAGCAACACAAAGACGCCAAAGACCGCGGTGCTGGCCTCGGGCGATGAGAGCTTGGATGTCGACACAACGGCCAGCAAGACGTCGAACGTCCTCGGCCCACATGAGGCGGTCACCGTGAACTCTCCTACCCCGCTACCGGGTGCAGTGATCGTGGCCGAGAAACGTCCTTGGGCGTTTGCCGTAGTGCGACCCACGACTTTGCGCTCGATGACGAGGACCACTGGGGCCTCTGGGACGCATCCCCGCCCGCTCACCGTGGTCGATTCTCCAGGCAGCACCGTGCTGTGGGTCAGGGACGGCGCAAGATGACACCCAGCGTTGCCGACCGTCAACTCGGTGCTGGACGTGCCGGTTGCTCCGGTGGCGGTGAGGCTGTAGGTGCCCGGGGCGGTGCCCGCGGGTACCGTCACCGAGGTTGAGATCGTGCCGGTGGTCTCGGCGTTCGTCGTCCCAACGGTAGCCCCGCCCAGTTGCAGGCTGACCGGTTCATTGGGCTGAAATCCGAGGCCGGTGAGGATCGTAGAGCCACAGGGATCGACGACTGAGGTGCTCGTGCCGGTGAAGGCCACGCCACCGAGGACGTCAGGGTTGGAGGCGCCGAAGGCAGCCGCCGGCCAGCCAATAGCCGCGGCTAAGCCAGCCGTGAGCAATGTCGCTGCGATCCTTCGTCCCATTGCGCCCCTCTTCGGCGGGTGAGCACCCAAGGTTAGCCGTCCGGGCCGATAAGTCTCAGGGCGCTTGAAAATGAGCGAGGTGCGGGGACCCTGACAGTCCGCATTAACAGAACATGCTCGCGCAATCCGGGCCTACTTTTGGGCCTACTTTTCCGACCAAATAGGATCTTCTCCCACCAACTCGTCCAACCATTATCACAGGTCAAGCCGCTATAAGTCTTCTATGATCGTCCTGAAAAGCACCCGATTTCGAGTTAGGAAACCGACGCTCTATCCCCTGAGCTACTGGTGCGGGAGCCCGCAACACAAGCCCACCGACCGCTGCTCACGGGCCCACTGAGCGAGACAGCGGCCGGTTCCGGGCGCAATCCAGGGGGAACCTCCCTCCCCGATCGGTCCGCCCGCTCCCCGGTCATTCGCACCGACCGATGCCAATTGGGGCGGTAGTTTGCCGGTTGGCCGAGCCGTGAGCCGGCGCAGAGGAGGAACCGATGGGACTGTTCCAAAGAGCCCACGAAATCGTCGAGGCGAAGGCGAACAAGGCACTCGACTCGGCTGAAAAGCCCGATGAGATGCTCGACCTCTCGTACGAGAAGATGCTCGAGCAGATCACCCAGGTGAAGCGGTCCCTGGTTGACATCGCGGCGTCCCGCAAGCAGCTCGAGCTGCAAGAGCAGCAGCTCCAGCACTCGGTCGACCACCTCCAGGACCAAGCGAAGCAGTCGCTCACCGCCGGGCGCGAGGACCTGGCCAAGGAGGCCCTGGCCCGCAAGGCGACCGCCCAGGAGCAGATCGACGGGATGGAGCCCCAGCACCAACAGCTGACCGAGGAAGAGGACAAGCTCACCAAGACGCTGGCGGCCCTCCAGACCCGGGTGAACCAGTTCCGCTCGCAGAAGGAGGTGCTGAAGGCGCAGTACACGGCGTCCTCCGCGATGTCGAGCGTCAACGAGAGCGTGGCGGGGATCTCGAAGTCGTTCAGCGACTCGGGTGCGGCCCTCCAGCGGGCCCAGGACAAGATCGCCAACATGCAGGCGCGCTCGGGCGCGCTCGATGAGCTGCTCGAGTCGGGTGCGCTCGAAGATGTCGGCGGCGGCGGTGACGACATCCAAAAGGAGCTCGACGCGGTCGCGACCAAGTCCAACGTCGACAGCGAGCTCGAAGCGTTGAAGGCACAGATGGCTTCGTCGCCGGCCATCGGTGCCGGCTCGGAGTCGACCACCGCGCCGGCGAGTTAGTCGCACCACTCCCGCAGCCGTCGAACCATCGGCTCGGCCCGGTTGCTCGGCGGCCAGTCGTAGCGGGCCTATTGTTGGATCAGCCCACGAACACCGCGTGAAGACCGCGCCGACGCCCACTGCGCGACGATCCGTGCCATCGATGCGGCCCATCAAGGAGAGCACATGACGAACGCGCAAGAGCGACCCCCCTACAAGGTCGCCGATCTCAGCCTCGCTGAATTCGGACGCAAGGAGATCGAGCTCGCCGAGCACGAGATGCCGGGCCTGATGGCCATGCGGGACGAGTACGGGGCGAGCAAGCCGCTGTCGGGGGCCCGGGTCACCGGCTCGCTGCACATGACGGTCCAGACGGCCGTCCTCATCGAGACCCTGGTCGCACTGGGCGCACAGGTCCGCTGGGCCAGCTGCAACATCTTCTCGACCCAAGACCACGCCGCCGCGGCCATCGCGGTCGGCCCCGACGGAACGCCGGACGACCCCAAGGGCGTCCCGGTCTTCGCCTGGAAGGGCGAGTCGCTCGAGGAGTACTGGTGGTGCACCGACCAGGCCCTGGCCTGGGATGACGGCGGTCCCAACATGATCCTCGACGACGGTGGCGACGCCACGCTGTTCGTCCACAAGGGCGTCGAGTTCGAGAAGGCCGGCTCGGTCCCCGACCCGTCGACGGCCGACACCGAGGAGCTCGCGGTGATCCTGGCGCGCCTCGGCGAGGGCCTGTCCAAGAACCCGCGGCGGTGGACCGAGATGGCCAACGGCATCCGCGGCGTCACCGAGGAGACCACGACCGGTGTCCACCGGCTCTACGAGATGGAGCGCGACGGTGAGCTCCTGTTCCCGGCGATCAATGTCAACGACTCGGTGACCAAGTCGAAGTTCGACANNCAAGTACGGCTGCCGGCACTCGCTCGTCGACGGGATCAACCGCGCCACCGACGTGCTCATCGGCGGCAAGGTCGCCGTCATCTGCGGGTTCGGCGACGTCGGCAAGGGTTGTGCCGAGTCCCTGGCCGGCCAGGGAGCCCGAGTGGTCGTCACCGAGGTCGACCCGATCTGCGCGCTGCAGGCGGCCATGGAGGGATATCAGGTCACGACGATCGAGGACATCATCGGCCAGGCCGACATCTTCGTCTCGGCGACCGGGAACAAGAACGTGATCACCGCCGAGCACATGTCGAAGATGAAGCATCAGGCCATCGTCGGCAACATCGGCCACTTCGACAACGAGATCGACATGGCCGGGCTGGCCAAGGTGCCCGGCGTCGAGCACGTGAACATCAAGCCTCAGGTCGACAAGTGGGTCTTCCCCGACGGCCACGCGGTGATCGTGCTGTCCGAGGGGCGGCTCTTGAACCTCGGCAACGCGACCGGACACCCGAGCTTCGTGATGTCCAACTCGTTCACCAACCAGACGATGGCCCAGATCGAGCTGTTCACGAAGCCCGGCGAGTACGAGAACAAGGTCTTCGTGTTGCCGAAGCACCTCGACGAGAAGGTGGCTCGGCTGCACCTCGACGCGCTGGGCGTGAAGCTCACCAGGTTGTCCGACGAGCAGGCCGCCTATCTCGGCGTGCCGGCCGACGGTCCGTTCAAGCCCGACAGCTACCGGTACTAGGTCCTGGGGCTTGACCGGCCCCTCGACTCAGCGGTTCAGCTCGGCGCTGGCCAGGACGGCGCCGTTCCCGGTGACGACCCATGCGGTGCGCACCTGGTCCGCCGGAACCGGCAGCGCGTAGACCCACGAGCCGGTGCCCGAGGCCAGCCAGAACGACCCGACGGTCATGGTGCCGCCGTGCAGCGTGGCCAGGCGGCATGTGACGAGACCGGTCGTGCCGGCGTGGTCGACCGACATGAATATCCAACCCGGCTTGCCCGGCACCACATAGACCTCGCCCCGAATGCCGTGGGCCGACGTGAGGTTGGCGACGACCGGCGTCGGCGCAGAGAACGTGGTGCCCCCCGACGTCAGTCCGAGGCCGAGGCCGAGGCCGAGCGCACCGAGCAACGCGGTGCCGGCCAGTGCGACGCGTTGAGCCTGGCGACGGGGCAGACCCCACCGCCGAGGGCGAGCAACCCCCATCCGTTCGAAGAGCCTGACCTCGAACCCCGCCTCGGGCTCGATCTCGGGAGCAAGCGTCAGCACCGCATCGGCCACCGCGGAGAGCCGGCCGACCTCGATCCGGCAGTTCGTGCAGCCCTCGACGTGGGTCAGCACGCTCGAGCGCTCGAGGCCACTCAAGGTCCCGAGGGCCAGCTCGGCCAGCTCATCTTGGACCGCTTCGCACCGTGGATCCTTCGGATGCATGCTCATGACCGACTCACCGTCACGTCCATTGTGGTGCGGAGTTTCTGGAGCGCGGCCCGGATCCGGGTCTTCGCCGTGCCGAGCGGGATCGACTCCCGCTCGCTGACGTCGGCCGCGGTGAGTCCGTAGACGACCGCGAGCACGAGCGCTCGCCGTTGCTCGGGCGGGAGCCCCGCCAGGGCCGCCCGGATGCCCGGGTGCCTGTCGAGTGCCTCGGCGGCCTCTTCGGGCGACTCGTCCTGGCTCACCGAGCCGAGGGTCAAGAATCGAGCCGGGTCCATCGGGGTCGAACGGCGGACCCGCATCGCGTCGATTGCGAGGTTGCGGGTGATGGCCAGCACCCAGGTCGCCGCAGACCCGCGGCGCGAGTCGAATACCTGGGCGTGGCGCCACGCCCGGACCAGCGCCTCCTGGGCCACGTCCTCGGCCGCATGGGCGTCGCCGAGCATGGAGACCGCCAGCCCGTAGACGCGGCGCTGGTATCGCCGGACGAACGTGACCGCTGCGGTCTCGTCGCCAACGGCCATGCCGGCCAGGAGCGCCTCGTCGGAGAGCTCGCTCACGCGGCCCCCGGGGCGTCCACGCCATCTCGTTCCATGCCACCGAATTGTCCCACTGCCAGGATTACGGTGCGGGACAGCAAAGGGATTGCCCCAAGTACAGGGTGGTTTCCGCTGTCGGCAATCCGATCGGAGCGTCCGGCCGTAACACCCTATGAAGCGGGCCGGGCTTGGAGGCCCGACCCCGCACCAAGACACACGAAGGAGCCCTTGAAATGAACTCGCAGACCGCCAAGACACGAGGACCCCGGAGGCACCGGGTGGCCAAGTTCGCGGTCGCCACCGCGGCTGTCGCCACCGGCTTTGCCGCATCGGTGGCTGCGCTGCCCTCGACCGCCGGCGCCGCCGGCGGGACCACCGTCAAGCTGGTCAGCCACGGCAGCCTCGGCAAGATCCTCGTCAACAGCGCCGGCAAGACGCTGTACCGGTTCACCCAGGACAAGCCCAACAAGGCCACCTGCACCGGCGGCTGCGCCGGGCTCTGGCCGCCGCTGCTCATCGCCAAGGGCACCACGCCCAAGGGCGGCCCCGGTGTCACCGGCCTGGGCACGATTCCCTCCGGCAAGATGCTGCAGGTGACCTTCAAGAAGCATCCGCTCTACACCTACGCCCTCGACTCGGGTGCCGGCGCGGCGAGTGGCCAGGGCGTCGGCGGGACCTGGTTCGTCGTGAATACCAGCCTCAAGACGGCCTCTACCGCCGGTGCCCCGACGTCGAGCGGGTCTCCGGGCGGCTACGGGTACTGAGCCGGCCTGTTCGCCAGCGAGCCGCTGACGATCGAGAGCAAGGAAGCACACGATGACGACAATCGCCACCCGGCCCAAGACGACCGGTGAGCGGCCGGCGATTGTCGGGCTGTTGTGGATGGACGGCTCACCGCATCGGTGGGTGGTCAACGTCGCGACGTGGTTGGCCGCAGCGCTCATGGTCGCCTCGGGCGTCATCCACCTGCACCTCTGGGACATCGCCTACCGGCACGTCCCGACGATCGGCCCGATGTTCATCGCCCAGGGGGTGGCGGCGATCGTCTTCGCCGTCGCCGCCTCGGTGGTGAGAAGGGTCTGGACAGGGCTCATCGGCGCCGGAACGATGATCGCCACGTTGGCGGGGTTCCTGATCTCGGTCAACTACGGCCTGTTCGGGTTTCAAGACTCGTGGACGGGTGCATACGCCACGAAGACATTCGTGATCGAGATCGCCTCGGCGGTCCTCTTCCTCACCGCGGTGGCCTTTTCGATCACCGATCGGGCCGCCCGCACCGCTCCAGCGGGCGGGCCCGCCCGGCCCTAACCGGCGGCCGGCCTCACGTCTGCAGGTCGCCGACGGCGGCGGCCAGCTCCTCGAGCTCGCGACGCCAACCCGACTGCGGCGCCATCGGGCGGACGACGAACTTCGAGAAGCCGACCTCGAGGAAGCCCTCCATCCGTTCCCGCAATGCCGGGAATCCGACCGGGACGAGCGTTCGGGGGTCCCTTCCCCGCGACCGCGTCGAGAGCGCTGCGACCACGCGATCGTCAAGCGCGGACTGCGAGTACACGAGGCTGACCCCGAAGTGCTCGGGGTCGATGGAGCGGTCAGCCTCCTCCGCCGCCGCGAGGATCACACGCTGGCCCGACGCGGCCTCCTCGGGCGTGCACAGCGACGGGAGCCAGCCGTCGGCGAGGCGTCCGCACCGGATGAGCGAGGCGTGGGCCATCCCGCCGAGCCACACATCGAAGGGCTGCTGCACCGGGAGGGGCCAGAGCTCGGTCGGCGGAAAGCTCCCCGACGGGCCGTCGTGGCCCACCGTCTTGCCCGACCAAAGATCTCGCAGCACCGGCAGCAGCTCATCCATGACCGCGCCGCGGCCGGCCAACGGCACGCCCACTGCGTCGCGCTCGGGGGATTGAGCCAGACCCGGCACGAACGTGACCAGGAGTCGGCCCCCGGTGAGCACGTCCGCCGTCGCCACCTGCTTGGCCAGCCGCAGGATGTTCCGGCCCGGGAGCAGCGCGGTCGTCCCGAGCTTGAGCTTCGGGTTGTGGCCGCCGATCCACGCAAGGGCGACGATCGGGTCGACCGCGGCCTGGGTCAAGATCTCCGGCAGCCAGATCGAATCGAACCCGAGCTCCTCCATATCGTCGGCGAGCCTGCCCAGCGAGTCCGCACCCGGATCGCCCCTGGCCGTGCTCACACCTATCCGAATCTTCATCGGGACCTCGTCAATCGCTCGGAGCGGATCATCCCGGTGCGGCGTCCAACGCGCCGATGGCCCGGTCGATCCCATCGTCGTCGATGTCGTGGTGGGTCATCATCCGCACGGTGCCTGGAGCGATGGTGCCGGCCAGAACACCGAACGAACCGAGGTGCGCAAACAGCGCCGACGGGTCCGGGTGAGCGAACACGACGCAGTTGGTCATGACGGATCCCGGGTCGAGCCCGCAGGCAGGCCAACGCGCCGCCACGGCGTCGGCGAGGCGTCGTGCCCGGGCGTGGTCCTCGGCGAGCCGTCCGACCATCGAGTCCAGCGCGACCAGCCCCGCCGCCGCGATCACCCCGGCCTGGCGCATCGCCCCGCCGAAACGGTGCCGCTCGACCCGGGCCTCGGTGATCACATCGCTCGAACCGGCCAGCATCGAACCAACCGGTGCGCACAGGCCCTTGGAGAGGCATGCCATCACGGTCGTCGCGCCCTCGACCAGGCGGGCGACCGGCACGCCGAGAGCGACCTCGGCGTTGAAGATCCGGGCACCGTCGACGTGGATCGGGAGATCACCGGCGACGGCCCGCAACGCCTTCAGCTGCTCGAGCGACCATGCCCGCCCGCCCGAGGGCATATGGGTGTTCTCGATCGAGACCATGCTCGGCGGGAGCAGATGATGCTCGGCCCCCTCCCGCGCCCAGACGACGTCCTGCGGGTCGATGATCCCGTCGGTGTCGTCGACCGGGGCCAGCTGGACCTCGGTGTTCCGTCCGGCCGCTCCGTTCTCGTAGGCGACCAGGTGCTGGCGCCGGCCGACGATCACGGCCGTTCCTGGCCGGCCGAGCACCCGCAGGGCGATCTGGTTGCCCATGACACCCGACGGCACGAAGACGGCCGCCTCCATCCCCATCCGCTCGGCGAATGCCGCCTCGAGCGCGTTGACGGTCGGGTCCTCGCCGTATCCGTCGTCCCCCACCTCCGCTTCCGCCATCGCCTTGCGCATCGCGGGCGTCGGCCGGGTCACGGTGTCACTCCGGAGGTCAACGACGGAGGACATGGGATGGATCGTACCGGCGTCTACGTCGAAAGGATCCGAAAGACGCGTCCACCCGACGCGAGATACGTTTCGCTCGCGTACTCCCGGGTGCGCGGCGGCGTTGCACCAATGGGTGTGGCGCGAGCTGGAACAACCGCCATAGACTTGGTTGTGCACTCGGTACGACCCGTGGGGCCACTGGGGTCCGTCGGATTGATCTTGCCCACCATCCCGTGGCAAGAAATCCCTGGTGGATCAGGTACTACCGAGGGTGGGACGAGTTCGCATACCACCGGTGTTACCGACCGCCTACGTACCATCGTCAGTAAGGCTGAACAAGCCGGCGCAACCGGTCTTTGGGCCTGCGATCACCTGTTCTGGCACCGCCCGGTCCTAGAACCCTTGACCTCGCTTGCGGTCGCTGCGACGGCGAGCACCGCGGCAACACTCGGCACGTGCGTCTTGCAACTCCCGATGCGAAGCCCCGCCGCGGTGGCCCGTCAGGCCGGGACGCTCCAGTTGCTCTCCGGTGGTCGGTTCGTGCTCGGCCTCGGAGTCGGGAGTCATCCGGGCGAATATGAGGCCGCAGAGGTCGACTACTCACGCCGGGGACGACTTCTCGACGAAGGGATCGACGCGCTGAGCCGCGCATGGGCCAGCGGCGGCGACCCCGAAACCCGTTACCGGCAGGAGCCCGCGTGCTCGCCCATCCCGATCTGGCTGGCCGGGAACAGCGAGGCCGCACTCAAGCGCACCGCCCGGGTCGGAGACGGCTGGGTCCCGTTTCTCATCCGGTCCGATGAATACCGAACCGGCCGCACGCGGCTCTTCGACCTGGCGATCGACGCCGGCCGCGATCCCGCCTCGATCGACACCTCCGTCGTTGTCCTGGTGTGCTGCGGGGACTCCGTAGAGGTGGCACGCAGAGCGGGGACGGCCTGGTTGGCCGACCTCTACAACCTTCCCCCGAAGGCCTTCGACCGTCATCTCGTCGCCGGAACCCCCGACGACTGCGCCGCCGGCATCGCCGCCTACCACGAAGCCGGTGCCGGCCATGTGGTCGTCATGGTCGCGGCGGACGAGACCCTGGACCACTTCGGTCCCGTGGTCGAGGCGCTCCGGTCCCGCCTTTCAACCGACCGGGCCGAGGTCGTCGCCGAGCCCGTCCCCTCACCAGAACTCGAGCCCCTGGGAGCCACCCCATGAGCAGCCACAACGTCGCCATCCTCGGCACCGCCATGACCGACATGAGCCGCCGCGACCAAAATCCGGACCAGATGGCCGTCCAGGTGGTGACCGAGGCGCTGGCCGACTCGGGCGTGCACGCGGAGGATCTCGCGCTCGTCGTTGCCGGCAACGCGAGCGGCGGCCGCCTCAACGACCAGGGGTCCGTCCGGGGACAGGCGTGGCTCAGGAAGTCCGCGCTCGGAGACGTGCCGATCGTGAACATCGACAACTCGTGCGCAGGAGGTTCGTCGGCGCTGCACATGGGGGCGCTCGCGGCCATGGCCGAAGACCGGCCGATCCTGGTGCTCGGCGTCGAGAAGATGTGGACCGGTGACCGAGCCGGCACCCTGGAGGCGATCGAGTCGGGGCTGCCGTCGGACTACCGGGCCGACATGCACGCAAGGCTCGCCGAAAACGGCAACCCCGCCGGCAGCATCCTCATGGGCCTGAACGCCGCCTGGGCGGCGCAGTTCATGGAGGAGCGTGGCGCCACCCTCGAGCAGATCGCGTCAGCGTCGGTCAAGGCACGCCGCAATGGCGCCCTCAACCCCCTGGCCCAATGCCAGCGGGCGGTCACCATGGACGAGGTACTCGGTTCACCCCAGGTCGCCGGTGTGTTGACCCGACTCATGTGCAGCTCGTTCACCGACGGCGCCGCGGCGATCGTCCTCGCAGGTGATCCGACGAGCTTCGCCGAGCCCGTTGCCAATATCGTCGGCTCGATGGCCCGATCCGGCTTCGGCAGCCTCGACTACCACGACCGCATGGCCGAGACCGCCGGCGCCGCCTACCAATCGTTCGGGCTCGGCCCGGAGGACTTCGACATCGTCGAGCTCCACGACGCAACGAGCGCCGAGGAGCTGTTCGCCCTCGAGTCGCTCGGGTTCTTCGGACCCGGGGAGGCCGGGCCGGCGACCGCGGCCGGCGACACCGCCATCGGTGGCCGGGCCGTGACCGTCAACCCGAGCGGGGGCCTCGTGGCCCGCGGTCACCCACTGGGCGCCACCGGTATCGCCCAGGTCGTCGAGATCGTGACCCACCTGCGCGGTCGGGCCGGCCCCCGGCAGGTGTCCGAGGCCCGACTGGGCCTGGCCGTGAACACCGGCGGCATCATCGACGGTGACGCCGGCTATGTCGGCGTGACGGCGATCTCAGGGCCGCGATGAGTCTCGGCCGAGGCATCGTCGTGCGGAGCTGCGGGATCGCGGTGCCCGACAAGGTGTTGACCAACGACGACCTCGCGGCACGGCTCGACACGAGCGACGCGTGGATCACCGAACGGACCGGCATCCGCGAGCGCCACATTGGAGGGACGACCTCCTCGCTCGCCGCCGAGGCCGGGCAACTGGCGCTCGACCGGGCCGGGGTGGCCGCCGCCGACATCGACATGCTGGTGCTGGCCACCACGACCCCCGACGCCATGGTGCCGTCGACGGCCTCGACCGTCCAGGAGCTGCTCGGGATCCCCGGCGGTGCCTTCGACATCAACGCGGCCTGCTCGGGTTTCGTGTACGGACTGGCGGTGAGCGCCGGCCTCGCCGCGACCGGCACCGATCGCATCCTTCTCGTGGGCGCGGAGACGCTCAGCCGCATCACCGACTGGGACGACCGCAAGATCGCCGTGCTGGTCGGCGACGGGGCCGGCGCGGTGGTGGTCGAGGCGGTCGAGGGCCCGGGCAACCTGCTCAGCCACAACCTCCACTCGGACGGCTCGCTGCGGCACCTTCTCTATTGCGATCACGGCGGATACCTCTACATGGACGGCCAGGAGATCTTCCGCAAGGCCGTGCGAGTCGTCGTCGAGTCGGCCAAGCAGGCCTTGGACGACGCCGGGGTCGGCATCGACGAGATCACCATGCTCATCCCCCACCAGGCCAACCTTCGGATCATCCAGGCGGCCTGCCAGCGCCTCGGGATCCCCGAAGAGCGCACGGCGATCGTCATCGACCGCTACGGCAACACGTCGTCCGCATCGATCCCCCTGGCGCTCGATCACGCCCTGCAGACGGGTCGGGTGAACGACGGCGACCTGCTGTTGCTGACCGGCTTCGGCGGGGGCATGAGCTGGGCGAGCGCCGTCCTACGCTGGGGGGCGTGACCCCAGGCAACGCCGGCCCGGTCCTGGTGATCCTGGCGGCCGGGCGAGCGGTCCGTTACGGGGGATTGAAGCCCCTGGCCCCGGTCGGACCGGCGGGCGAGGCCATCGTCGACCTCGTGGCCAGCGACGCGCTGGCGTCGGGGTTCGCAACGATCGTGCTCGTCATCGGGAACGAGACCGGCCAGGTGATCCGGGACCACGTCGAGCGGCACTGGCCCGGCGCCGTCGACGTCCGGTTCGCCCTGCAGGCGATCCCGAGGGGCACGGTCGACGCCGTGCTGTCGGCGTGGCCCGAGGTCGAGCGCACCGGTGCTTTCGGCGTCGCCAACGCCGACGACCTCTACGGGCCGTCCGCTCTCGGCATCTTGCGGGCGCATCTGACGGGCCCCGACACGGACAACGCGCTGGTCGGTTTCCGGCTCGGGCGCGCCGTCATCGGTTCGTCGCCCGTGACTCGGGGCGTCTGTGTGACCGGGCCGGGCGGCCGCCTGATCCAGATCGAGGAGCGCCGGGGCGTCGTCCCGCGCGGCGACGGCATGTTCGGGACCGGCGACGGCCGAGAACCGGGCCTGCTCGACCCGGCGACACTGGTGTCGATGAACCTGTGGGGCTTCTCCGCGGGAATGGGCGACGAGCTCCGGCGCGCGATGCACGGCGCGGGGGAGGGCGAGGTGCTGCTGCCCGATCTGGTGGGCCGACTCGTCGCGGAGCCGGCGGGCCAACGATTCACGGTGCTCCCGACCGACAGCCGCTGCGTCGGGGTGACGCACCCCGACGACCTGGCGCTCGTCCAGGACGATGTCGCGGCCCAGGTGGCCCGAGCCGAGCGGCCCGCAACGCTGTGGTCGGACCTGTGAGCACCGGGACGACGGTGAACCGTCAGACGCGGCTATGGATCGCCCTCGGCATCAATGTGGCCCTGGTCGCCGGCGAGGTGGTCGGCGGGCTGGCCGCGCACGCGTCGGCCCTGCTCGCCGACGCCGGGCACAACCTGACCGACGTGGCCGGACTGGCGGCCGCCGTGTTCGCGCTGCGGTGGGCCGCGCGGCCGAGAAACGAATCGCGATCGTTCGGGAACCACCGCGCCACCATCCTGGCCGCGTTGTTCAATGCGGTCGCCCTGGCCGTGGTCACCGTCACGATCGTCATCTTGTCGATTGAACGCGTCGTGCATCCCGAGACCGTGAACGGGACGCCGCTCGCGATCGTCGCCGGCATCGCGCTCGTGACCAACCTCGTGGCCGCCGGGGTCCTCCACGACCGCTCGGCCGACCTCAACATGCGCGCAGCGATGGTGCACATGTCGGCGGACGCGATGTCGGCGGCGCTTGCGCTCGCGGCCGGGGTGGTCATCCTCGTGGCGGGTCATCGGGCCGATCTGGCCGACCCCGCGGCGTCGCTGGCCGTCTCGCTCTTGATCATCTTCCAGGCCTACCGATTGGTCCGGGCGAGCGTCGACGTGCTGCTCGAGTCCACGCCGGCCGACGTCGACCTCGTCGCGCTGCGTTCGGCGATCACCGGGGTCGACGGGGTCTCCGAGGTCCATGACCTGCACGTCTGGAGCCTGTCGAGCGAGTTCCGGGCTCTGTCGGCCCACCTGGTCCTCGACGGCCACCCGACGCTCGAGGAGGCTCAGGCGCTCGGTGACCTCGTCCGATCGGCGGTGGCGGTCCCGTTCGCCCTGGCCCACACGACCCTCGAGCTCGAGTGTGAGCGGTGCACCGACGTCGACGACCCCTGCGCCGTCGACGGCCTGACGGGACCCATCGTCGTGCGCGGCTCGACCGGGTAAAACCGGGCCCGGACGCGACGCAGCCCCGAGTAACCGTCCGGCCGAAACCGTCCGTGCTCCTCGGGGCTACGCCCGTGGTGGTCTGCTGCAACCCGCAGCAGGAGCCGTGTCGGACAACCCCCACCCGGCGCAAGCCGACAAGCTCCAGGGAAGCCGCCGACCTTTGCAGAGCCGCCTGTCGGGCACCTTTCCTCCGCCCCGATCAGCCACCCTCGCGGGCACTGACCGTCCTTGGGTCCGCCTTGCGGCTTTCCCTCGGATCCTCCTCTGATCCGCCTTGCGGCTTCTCTTCGGTCTTGCTCCCTTGGACTCACCTTGCGGCGACCCCCTGGGGGCTGTGGCGGGCTTTAGCCACCCGAACTGATGCCAAGAATGCGCTTTTCGAATTGCCGGGTCAAGACCTCTTCGCGAAATCCAGATGTTCTCCCCACAAAAGTCGCGTCGTCCCCAAACGACGACCGTTCCTCCCCAACATCTGTCACATTCTCCCCAAGTGGCCCCCAGGCAATCCCCAACTCGAACGGCACGACACGCGACCGCCCACGCGCGTCGATCGACGACAACCAACCGACTGGAAGACTGGACGCAATGACCGCGACACCCGACGAGACTGCGCGCTGTGAGTGGGCAAACGGGGAGTTTTTGGCGCCGTATCACGACGAAGAGTGGGGAGTCCCGGTCCACGACGACGATCGCCATTTCGAGTTCCTGGTCTTGGAAGCGGCCCAGGCCGGACTCAGCTGGCTGACCGTGCTCCGGCGCCGCGAGGGCTACCGCCAGGCCTTTTGTGGGTTCGACCCCGTCCAGGTGGCCCGCTTCTCGAAGCGCCGGGTGGAGAAGCTCCTGAAGGATCCGGGCATCATCCGCAACCGGGCCAAGGTCGAGTCCACCGTCACCAACGCGCGGGCACTGCTCGCGATGAAAGAGTCGCACGGAAGCTTCGACGCCTACCTCTGGGAGTTCGTGGGCGGCGCAACCATCGTCAACTCTTGGACAATGACCTCACAGATCCCCGCGCGCACCGAGTTGTCGGACCGGCTCAGCAAGGACCTCCGACAACGCGGCTTCCGTTTCATCGGGCCGATCGTCTGCTACTCGCACCTGCAGGCGGCCGGACTCGTCAACGACCATCTGACGTCATGCTTCCGGTTCTCGGAGCTGCGCGCAGGTGCCGGACCATGACGACGCGCGCGCCGACCTCGTCCAAACCGTTGGCGCGTTCGGTGGCCCGCATCGCCGCGAGCTCCGGGCACCACGCGTCGGGCGCGAGCTCGACGAAACCGGCCGCTCGGTAGAAGGGGGCGTTCCAGGGAACGTCCCGGAACGTGCACAGAGTGACAGATCGGTAGCCCGCGTCGCCCGCCCACGTGCACACCGCCTCGACGAGGGCCCGACCGAGCCCCCTCCGGCCGGCGCTCGGGATCACAGCCAGCTCCTCGAGGTGCGGTTCCCCGCACACGGGGAGCACCCACGCGAAGCCGACCGGCGGGTCGCCGGCGACGAACACGGCCAGCGGCACCTCGCCGCGATCGGCGACGCTCACGGGCGCTTCGAGGAACATCCCGAACTCGGCGAACCGAACCCCGGCTTCGGCCTCGACGGCGCCGAGCAACGCGAACTCATCGGGTCGGGCCGCCCGGACGTCGGGCAAGCCCTAGGCCTTCTTGCGGCGCGGCATCGGCTCCTTCACCATGCGCGACACCAATTGGCGCGAGACCCCCCAGACCCGGGCGATGTCGGCCATGCTGCTGCCTTCGGCCGCGGCCAGTTGAAACTGGGCCCGCTGGGCCCGGTGTCGGGCCGCCTGGATGTCGTGCATGAGCACGGACGTCGCCCGGCGACCCCCGGCAAGATCCGCCGTCGTGGCCATCTCACCGGCCAGCCGGCCGCTTTCCAGCAGGCGGCGGGAGCGGCGGAGGGCCGTTTCGAGCCACTTCAACTGGTTACGCATGCGGACGATGCTCTCTTCAAGCTCGCGCATCGAGACGATCGACTCCTCTCGGAGGAGCTCCATTCGGGCGGTCGTGACTCTCTGGGACTTGGCGGCATGCGGTTTGCTCGGCATGGCCCCCCTTCTGATCATCGCAACCCGCGTCAACACGGAGATCGGAGAGAGACCGCGCCCCAAATGGATTGCCTACCCCGCACTTTTGCACTGCCGGAATCGTTTCTAATGGACCGCTGGAAGTTGGTCCCGTCGAGGACCCGCGCACCGCCAGGCAAGCAGCCTTCTCGGCCCCGACCCCCGGGACGGGAAGCTACGAAGCCTTCTTGCGGGCCGAACGCCGTTGCGGCTCGGCATCCTTGGATCCGGCCTTGGCGGCCGCCTTCGTCTCTGCGGCCGTCGTTGGCTTCTTCGCCGTCTTGGTCGCCGAAGACTTCGACGTCGAACTGGCCGCCTTGACGCTCGCCTCGAGCGCCGCCATCAGGTCGACGACCTTCGGCGCGGGGGCGGCGGCCTCGAGCACGATCTCCTTGCCCTCGTACTTGCTCGTGACGAGCTCCTCGACCCGCTTGCGGTGGGTGTCGTGATACTGCTCGGCGTCCCATTGAGAGGTCATGGCATCGATGAGCTGGCGGGCGATCGCCACCTCGCGGTCGTTGAACTTCTCCTCGGTCGGCAGGTTGGGCAGCTCGTCGCTGGCCGCACGCACCTCGTCGGGGAAGTACATGGTCTGGAGGATGAGGACGGGTTCGGGCCCGTCCGGGCGCACCGTGACGAGGTACTCCCTGTTGCGCATGACGAGAGAGGCCACCGCGACCTTGGATTCCTCGGCCATGGCCTGGCGAAGCAGCGCGTAGGCCCGACGGGCCCCCTCGCCCTGGGGGGCCAGGTAGTACCCGGAGCGGTAGTAGAGGGGGTCGATGTCGCTCGCGTCGACGAAGTCCAAGATCGAGATCGTGCGGGAGCGCTCCGGGTCCGCCGCGGTCAGCTCCTCGTCGGTGAGCATGACGTACTCGCCGTCGCCGAGGTTGAAACCCTTCACGATCTTGGACTGGGCGACCTCGCGCCCGGTCCGCTCGTTCACCTTCTTGTACCGGATCCGATCCGGGGTCCCGGACTCGAACTGGTTGAAGTGGATCGTCTTGTCCTGGGTCGCCGAAAACAGGCCAACAGGGACGTTGACCAGCCCAAAGCTGAGGGATCCCGACCAAATCGCTCGTGCCATCCGTTTATTCTTGCCGAGCCCGGGGGCGGGGTCCACCATCCTGTTACACCCGGTCGTCACACTGAACACATGGCTACGGCGCCGAACCCAATGAAGTTCGTCACGCTGGCCGCAAACGGGCTGGCAGAACTGCGAGATGACGACCTGCGAGGCAACCAGCTGAACCTCGAGCTCGAGGTCAGCGTGTGGCTCCGGCGCTCGGGTGCCGACTTGTCGGCCGCACCGAGGGCGTTGCTGGCGTTGCGCAGGGCACTGCTCGAGGTCTCGGCGTTGGACGCAGACACCGAGCCGATGCCGATCGTCATCGCGGACACCCAGCAGGCGGTTCCCAACCTGTGCATCTACCTACGGGGCCTCATCGGGCGCGCCGCGGCATCGCTCGGTGTCGACCGCCCCGCGATCGTCGAGGCGGCGCTCGCACACCTGGGGGCCGCAGTCGCAGAAGCTCGGCGGACCTCGTAGACCGAGTCGCGAGCGTCGGACTCCCGGTGGACGACGGGTGCCGGCAAGGCAGGCATTAGGGATCCCCGTCGTCCGGACCGGCCGGTTGTGCCGAAAGCAACGATCTGGGGCGACCGATATATCGTGACCGCATGGCTGAACAACCCTGGGTCCCCGTCGACGAATACCTCTGTGATCTGCTCCTCGAGCCGGACCCCATTCTGGACGCGGTGCTCGAGGCGAGCCGGGAGGGCGGCCTTCCGCCCATCGCCGTCGCACCGAACCAGGGCAAGCTGCTCAACCTGTTGGTGCGGTTCCTCGGGGCGAAGTCGGTCTTAGAGATCGGGACGCTCGGCGGCTACAGCACCATCTGGATGGCCCGGGCGCTTCCCGAGGGTGGGCGGCTGATCACCCTCGAGGCGCTGGAGAAGCACGCCACGGTCGCCCAGGCCAACCTCGAGCGCGCCGGTGTGGCCGGGAGCGTCGAGATCCGGCTGGCCCCGGCACTCGACTCATTGCGACAGCTGGTCGACGAGGGAGCGGCGCCGTTCGACTTCGTCTTCATCGACGCCGACAAGGAGAACACCCGCGCGTACTTCGAGTTGTGTCTCCAACTCTCCCACGTCGGCACCGCCATCTTCGTGGACAACCTCGTCCGCAACGGCGGCATCGTCGACGCCGAGTCGACGGACGCCCAGGTGGTCGGCATGCGCGAGTTCATGAGCTACGTCACCAACGAGAAGCGGGTCGACGTCACCGCCGTCCAGACGGTCGGGTCGAAGGGCTACGACGGCTTCGCGCTCGCCTACGTCACCGAGGCCGGCTAGGAAGACATCCCCGAACGCGCGAGCAGGGTGCTGAAAAACGCCTGACCGGTGCCTGCGTTCGGCGGCTACGGTCCCGCTGCATGAGCTCGATCTGGGTGGAGAGCCTCGGTCGCAACTTCGCGGGCGCCCTTGGCCTGCTCGAAGCGGCGATCCGGGACTGCACGGACGAGCTGTGGGAAACGAGCATGTGGGTGGTCCCGGCGCGGGACGCCGACGCGGAGCTGGCCGGCCCCGACGGAACGCTCGTCACCGACTCCGCCGCTCGGCATGCGCTGGTCCAGCGGCACTCGACACCGTGGAGCATTGCGTGGCACGCCCTCGAAGTCCTCGACTACGACCTCGCCGGCGAGTTCGTCCCCTGGGCTCAACCACCGCCGTTCACCGGGAAGGCCCATTGGCGGGAGCTAACGACGTTGCCCTCGGCGTGGTCGCGATCCGAGATGCTCGGGTACCTCGACTACTGCCGCCAGCGGGTGCGAGACACGCTGGCAGACATGACCGATGAGAAGGCGGCGACACCCCTGCCGCCAGCCCACCGCTACCACGGCCGGCCGTTCGCATGGGAGCTGACGGGGCTCCCCCTCCACACCGTCGAGCACGCCTCCCAGATCCGGCAATTCATCACCGCCGCAGGAGTGGCGCCGGGGGCCGGGGTCTAGGCGCCGATGAGCTCCCAGCGTTGCGGGATCCCGGTGCCGCGTCGCACCGTCGCGCGTGACTCGAGGACGATCAGGTGGGCCAACGTCTCGCCGAGCGCGGACCGCTGCATCCAGAACGAGATCTCGCTCCACGGGCGACTCCAGGTGAGTCCGATGGCGATCTCCCAGGCGGTCTGCCCGGGGTGCTCGCGCAGCGCGACCGTGATCTCCGACAGGCGTTGCTCGTGGTGGTCGCGCAGCTGCACGATCCGCTGGGCGAGGCCGCGGAACCGGTACTCGTGGGCCGGCATCACCTCGTCGACGTCCAGGGCGGCCACCTTGTCGAGGGCCTCGAGGAAGTCGGCCAGGGGGTTGACCGTCTGCTGGGGGTGGTAGGAGATGTTGGGGGTGATCCTCGGCAGCACGTGGTCGCCGGAGAGCAGCACCTTGCGCTCGGTGTCGTAGAAGCAGAGGTGGCCCGGTGAGTGGCCGGGCGTCCACACCGCCCGCAGGTTCCACCCCGGGACGTCGGGCCGGTCGCCGTCCTCGAGGAGGACGTCGGGGAGCACCGCGTTCACGAAGCCGCGCACCGGCATCGATGCGCCACGCATCTCGTCGAGCGACCCCACCGGCACGCCGCTCTCGAGCAGGTGGCCGCGCATGCGGGTGAGCAGGCTGTCCATCTGCATGTAGCGCTGCGGGAGGATGTCCGCGTCGGCGGGGTGGAGCGCGATCGTGGCCCCCGAGTTCTCCCGGACCCGCCCGGCCAGGCCGTAGTGGTCGGGGTGGATGTGGGTGACGAGCACAGACTTCACGTCGCCGATCTCGTAGCCGGCCTTGCCGAGCCCGGCGTTCAGTGCGGCCCAGGCATCCTCGGTGTCCCAGCCGGCGTCGATCATGGTGACGCCGTCGTCGCGCTCGAGCAGGTACACGAGGACGTAGCGCAGCGAGCTCTGCGGCATCGGGACGGGCACCGACCACAGGCCCGAGCCCAGGCTCTCGACCGGGGGCAGGACGTCGTCGTCCCAGGCCTGCTTCTGCAGGGTCCCGCTGATATCGATCGCTGCAAGATCGGCGTCCACGCCACC
Source organism: Acidimicrobiaceae bacterium (assembly GCA_003151235.1). Taxonomy (GTDB): domain Bacteria; phylum Actinomycetota; class Acidimicrobiia; order Acidimicrobiales; family RAAP-2; genus Palsa-461. Next base: position 147,435 of record PLWZ01000057.1, on the reverse strand, counting down.
CCCCGGCTCGGGACCAATTCGGTCAACCGACGCCCGGCTCATGCTAACGATCCCGCGACGGTGCTCCGATGACCGGAGGTTCGGGGCCCATTAGGGACAACGCCCAACTCTCGACCGTCGGTAGCCTCAGCCAGGCTAAAACTGCAGGCACCGGGGCTGGGCGGGGTCCGACGGGGGCCCGATTGGCTAGATTGGGCCCCACATGCCGCGTTCGGAATCACCGGCGACGGTTGCTGGTGTGCCTCGTTGCTTGGAGCGAAAGACGGCTTGGGTGAGCATCTCGATACCTCCGGCCGGCCGCGTCAAATGAGCGCGCCGGCCAACCCGCTCGCCACGATCGCCCGCCTGCACCGGGTCCGCCGGATGGGCGCGCTGGGTCTCGGGGTGATCGGGGTCTTCGACCTGGTGACGTCGGTGTTGCCCCCGTCGCGCCATCACCTGACCTTCCTGCTCAGCTTCGCCCCGCTCGCCGTCGCCCAGGGTGCGGCCGTGCTTCTCGCGCTTTGCGGGCTGGTGCTCCTCGCGCTCACGCGGGGCCTGCGGCGCGGCCAGCGCCAGGCCTGGGTGCTGTCCTGTGTCGTGCTGGTGGTCGCGGCCGTGCTGCACCTCGCCCGGGGGGTCGACGGTATCCAAAGCGGGTTGAGCCTGATCCTGCTGGCCGTGCTCGTCGTGAAAAGGGACGCCTTCGTGGCCTCGACCGACCGGCCGGCCCGGCGCTCGGGGGCGCTGCTCGTGATCGGCGGGTTGACGGCGACCCTCCTGCTCTCGACGGCCTCGGTCGAGATGTTCCTGGCCATCGACGGCGACGGCCGCCACCTGCTCCCCATCCACATGGCCGTCCTCGGGGTGGCCGAACGGATCGTCGGGGTGCAGACCGTGATGTTCCCGGGCCGACTCAACCGGTTCCTGGCCCCGACCCTGCTCGGCGTGGGTCTGGCGCTGGCGGTGTTCGCCGTCCTCGTCATCTCCCGGCCCCTCGTCGACCGGCGCCATCGGACGAGCGACCTGTCGGTCATCAAGGCCCGCCGCCTCGTCGATACCCACGGGGGCGGCACCCTCGACTACTTCGCCCTCCGCTACGACAAGCAGCATTACTTCGCCGGCGAGACCCTCATCACCTACGCCGTCCACGGCGGGGTGTGCCTCGTGTCCCCCGACCCGATCGGCCCGCCGGGCGAGCGGGCCGTGGCGTGGGCCGACTTCTGCCGGTTCGCCGACGCGAGCGGCTGGATCGTCGGTGTGTTGGGTGCGGACCGGTCGTGGCTGCCGACCTACCGGGCCGGCGGCATGCGGTCGCTCTACATCGGCGACGAGGCGATCGTGACGCTGGCCGACTTCGACCTCGCGGGCGGCCACAAGAAGGGGCTTCGCCAGGCGGTCAACCGGATCCTCCGGTACGGGTACGAGGTGTCGTTCCACGACCCCCGTCGCCTCTCGCCCCAGCTCGCGGCATCCCTGCGCGGCCTCATGGTCGACTCACGCCGCGGCGAGAAGGAGCGCGGGTTCTCGATGACGCTCGGGCGGCTGCTCGACCCGAACGACGCCGACCTGCTGCTGGCCGTCGCCCACGCGCCCGGTGGAGAGCCGGTCGCCTTCTGCCAGTTCGTCCCGGCCCCGGCCATCGACGGCTATTCGCTCGACCTCATGCGCCGCGACCACGGCGATCACCCGAACGGGTTGATCGACTTCCTCATCGTTTCGACGATCGAGCACCTGCGCGAGCGCGACATGACCGCCCTGTGTCTCAACTTCGCGACGATGCGAGCGATCCTGGCCGGCGACGGAGGCAACTCGGTCCGCCGCCGGGCGCTCGGGTGGGCGTTCCGACGGCTCTCGAGCTCGATGCAGATCGAGTCTTTGTGGCGCTTCACGGCCAAATACGACCCCGAGTGGGTGGGCCGGTACCTCGTGTTCGGGTCGTTCGAGCACGTGCTCTCGGTGGGCCTGGCCGTCGCGCGCGCCGAGTCGTTCTGGGAGCTTCCGGTGATCGGGCGCTACCTCCACCCGGACCGCCAAGCCCTGCTCGGGCGGGTCCGGCCGGACCAGGCGCCGAAGGCGGCCTGATGTCGGGCCGGCTCCCCTACCTCAACTCGCGGCTCCAGGGTCTCGGCGCGACCATCTTCGCCACCATGTCGGCCCTCGCCGAGGCCACCGGCTCGGTGAACCTCGGACAGGGCTTCCCCGACTACGACGGGCCCGCCGAGGTGCTCGAGGCCGCGTGCGAGGCGATTCGGGCGGGCCACAACCAGTACCCGCCGGGGCGGGGCATCAAGGCGCTCCGGGACGCGATCGCAGACCACCAGCGCCACTGGTACGGGCTGGCGTTCGACCCGGCGTCCGAGGTCCTGGTCACGGCCGGCGCCACCGAGGCGCTGGCCGCCTCGATCCTCTCCCTCACCGAGGTGGGCGACGAGGTCGTCCTCTTCGAGCCCTACTACGACGCCTACCCGGCCCTCGTGGCCCTGGCCGGCGGGACCCACCGGGTGGTGCCGTTGCGGCCGCCCACGTGGGGCTTCGACCCCGACGAGCTGCGCCGGGCCATCACGCCCCGGACCCGGCTCATCGTGGTCAACAGCCCGCACAACCCGACCGGGAAGGTCTTCGGCAACGACGAACTCGAGGCGATCGCGGCGGTGTGCCGGGACCATGACCTCATCGCCGTGACCGACGAGGTCTACGAGCATCTCGTCTTCGAGGGCGAGCATCGCCCGCTCGCGACCCTCGACGGCATGCGCGACCGCACGGTGACGATCTCGTCGGCCGGCAAGACGTTCTCGGTCACCGGCTGGAAGATCGGCTGGGCGTGCGCGAGCCCACCGCTGCTCGACTCGGTGCAGACGGCCAAGCAGTTCCTCACCTACGCCGGCGGGGCCCCGTTCCAGCACGCCATAGCCGTGGGCCTCGCGCTCGGTGACGACCGCCTCCGCGGGGTCTGCGACGACCTCGCGATGCGGCGGGACCTGTTCTGCGACGGCATGGGTGCCATCGGCATCGACGTCATGGTCCCGGCGAGCGGCTACTTCGCGATCAGCGACATCGGCTCGCTCGGCGACGAGGACGCGGCCACGTTCTGCAAAAAGATCCCGGAGCGCTGCGGGGTCGTCGGCATCCCGAACGACGTCTTCTACGACCACAAGGACGACGCACGGACCCTCGTCCGCTGGGCGTTCTGCAAGAGCACGGCGACGCTCGAGGAGGCCCTCCGCCGTCTGGCCAAGCTGTCGCAGTCGAGCTGAGCGCGCTATCCCTTCTGCGCGCTGAGGTCGTAGAGGGTGACCCCTCCGATGACCGTCGACGTGTAGTGGGCCTCGACCCATGAGGTGATGGCCTCCGAGTCCCGCGACTCGGTGGGCGAGCCGCCCAAGGCGCTGCGAGCGGTGGCGCCGCCGGTGGTCGCGCTGCCGGGGCCACCGGTGCCCAACGCTCCGCCGAACCGACCTGCGAAGCCACCGAACCCACCCCCGAAGCCGCCGCCCGAGATGAAGTAATGGACCTTGCCCTCGGACACGAGCTTCTCGAACGCGGCCAGCGACGGGTCGGGGTCGGTGCCGTTGAAGCCGCCGATCGCCATCACCGGGTCACCGGTGCCGAGCTGGTAGCCGGCCGCGGTGTTGGCTCCGACCGCCGCCGCAACCCAGGTGTACTGGCTCGCATCCGACTGCAGCGCCTTCACGAGGGCCGTGCTCGGTGTCGGGGCGTTCAATAGGCCGCCCGCTCCCCCACCGCCGCCGGCGGTCGAGCCGCGACCGCCGGCCACGGGGCCGGCAAATCCCGAACCGAACGACGGCCGTCCACCGGTGCCAGAGACACCGGGGGGACCGAACCCGCCGGTGGCGGACCGCCCGCCCGGCGGGACCCCGCCCCGGCGGGGGAACCCGCCGCGGCCAGCGAACGTGCCGCCGGCGCCGGCTGGGCCGCCGAACCCACCGCCGCTGGACGGCCCCGCCATCGGGATCGCCCCCGACGCGGGCGTCGCGGCGACGTCGATCGTGAAGAACAGCGGGGCGGCGAACGCCACCCCGATGCCGAGGAAGGTCAGGGCCCGGCGAGCGCTGCGCCCGATGACCGGGGCGGCCAGGATGCCGATCGTGACCGCGATCCCGACGCCGAGGATGACCCCGCGCAACCACGGGAACCAAGTCGGCGTGCGGCCGAGCAGCGCGAACGCCCACCACGCGGTCAACATCGTCGTTACGGCGAGCGCGGCTCGGGCGAACCATTGGTGCCGGTGCCGCCACAGCTCGACCGCACCCATGCCGACGAGCGCACCGATCGCCGGGGCGAGGGCGACCGTGTAATAGGGGTGGATGATGCCCTGGGCGAAGCTGAAGACCGCCGCTGTCGCGATGAGCCAACCACCCCAGAGGATGAAGGCGGCTCGGGTCCGGTCCTGGCGGTGGGCGCGTCGGGTCATCCAGAGGACTGCGCCGAGCATCACGAGGGCGGCCGGGATCAACCACGAAGCCTGTGTTCCGAACGTCGAGTTGAACATCCGGGTCCAGCCGGTCGGGCCCCACATCGATGTGGCGCCGCCGCCCCCGCCGACGCTGCCGGTCTCGTTGCCGGTGATGCGGCCGAAGCCGTTGTAGCCGAAGATCAGGTTGAACAGGCTGTTGTTCTGTGAGCCGCCGATGTAGGGCCGGTCGGCAGCCGGCGTGAGCTCGACAGCCGCGACCCACCACCCCGCCGCGACCACCATGGCCACACCGCCCATCAACAGCTGGAAGATGCGACGCCCGAGCTTCGGTGGGCCGGCGATGAGGTAGACGAGTCCGATCGCCGGGACGACCAGGAAGGCCTGGAGCATCTTGGTGATGAACCCGAACCCGACGCACGAGCCCGCGAGCACGAGCCACCAAGTGTTGCCACGCTCGAGCGCGCGGACCGTCGCATAGGCGGCGATGACCAGCAGCAGGACGAGCAGCGCGTCGGGGTTGTTGTAGCGGAACATCAGCGCCGCCACCGGGGTGAGCGCCAGCACCGCGCCGCCAATCAGGGCGGCGGCCGGCGAGAACCACCGCTTGATGGTCGCGTAGACGATGCCGACAGCGGCCACGCCTTCGAGGGCCTGGGGCACGAGGATGCTCCATGAGTTGAGCCCGAACATGCGGGCCGAGAGCTCCATGATCCAGAGCGATGCGGGCGGCTTGTCGACGCTGATGAAGTTCGAGGAGTCGAAGGACCCGAAGAAGAAGGCCTTCCACGACTTGGTCCCCGCCTGGACGGCGGCCGAGTAGAACGCGTTGGCCCATCCCTGGGACCCGAGGTCCCAGAGATACAGACCCGCGGTCACGGCCAAGAGGATCAGCAGGCCCGGCCGGGCCCATGACGGGTCCTCGGGACGACCGCGCACGAAGCGCTTCGGCCACGAACGCCGCAATGGTTGGACCGGTCCGGCGACGGCCGGCTCCTCGGTAGGCGCCTCGACGGCCTGCGGCTCGATCGGGGGGGCGATGGTCATGATGCTCAGGCTCCTCGGGGCAGTTCGGTGGACACGGAGTGGGTGGCGACCGGCGCGTCGGTCGAGACGTCGGCGGACGGCGCCCCGCCCGGGAGGTAACTCGGGCGGAAGACCCAGGTGCGGAGCAACCAGAAGCGGGCCAGTGCGGCGACCCCGCTGGCCAACGTGACCGCCACGATCGCCGCCGGGAGCGACGAGTGGTCCAACGCCATCGCCACGAGCAGGGCGCCCGTCGTGACGGCGAGGCTGACGCCGATCAGGGCCGAGGTCCCAAGGGCGAAGCGCCGACGATCGGCGTGGTGTGCACCCTTCGTGGCCAGGCGTCGGTGGATGGCCGTGTTGGCCAGCCCGCAGCCGAGCACGGCCAGCACGTTTGCGGCGATCCCCCCGACCAGCGGCCACAGCGCCGAGAACACGGCGATGAAGGCGAGCGTGCTGAACACGCCGACCCCGGCGAATCGGAGGAGCTCGGCCGCCGTGGCCTGGTCGTCGCGACCCGGTGCGGGCGCGTCGGCTCCCCGGTTTCGGAGCATTCGCCAGACCCCGCGGAGGTCCTGGCGGATCGTTCGACCTATGTCGACGCGCGAGTCGGGATCGTCGACCCAGTCGACCGGCACCTCGTGGATCCGCAAGCCGATCCGCTCGGCCACGACCAAGAGCTCGGTGTCGAAGAACCACTCCTCGTCCTGGACGAGCGGCAGCAGCCGCACTGCAACCTCACGACGGAGCGCCTTGAACCCGCACTGGGCGTCGCTGAAGCGCCCCCGGAGGGTGACGTGCAGCAGCGAGTTATAGCTCCGGGAGATGATCTCTCGGACCGGGCCGCGCACCACGCGGGCCCCCGGTGCGAGCCGGGTGCCGATCGCGATGTCGCTGTGGCCCGAGACGAGCGGGGCCACCAGCGGCAAGAGCGCGTCGAGCCCGGTCGACAGGTCGACGTCGAGATAGGCGACCACCGAGGCGTCGCTGGCCGACCACGCGGCCCGCAACGCCCGACCTCGCCCCTTCTCGTCGAGGTGGACGGCGCGCACCCCCGGGAGGGCGTTGGCCAACGCCACGGCCTTGTCCCAGGTGCCGTCGGTGCTGGCGTTGTCGGCGATGGTGATGCGGGCGGTCAGGGGGAACTCCCTGTTCACGAAGTCGTACAGGGCCCGGACACTCGACTCGATCTGCGCGACCTCGTTGTAGACGGGGACGACGATGTCGACGTCGGGGTTCTCGTCGGCGACGAGTCCGGCCGGTCGGGATAGCTCGATGACGCTCATGGCCGCCATGGTGCGCTCGGGGCCTCGGGACCGGCTCGACGCCAGCTGTGCGCTTTCTGTGAAAGCGCCCGGCCGCCCCAGCCGGCGGGGCGCGCCGGCCCGGGCCAGCCAGAACCGCCGGATCCGGTCTCGGGCCGTCACGACGTGGCCACCGTGAGGTCCGATTCCTCGTCGGTCTCGGGTTCGGGCTCGGCCGCAGGCGCGAGGGGCAGGCGGACCGTGATCGTCATCCCCTCCCCCGGAGCGCTGGAGGCCATGACCGTTCCGCGATGGGCCTCGACGATCGCGTCAACGATCGAAAGACCGAGGCCGGCTCCCCCGTGGCCACGTGATCGCGACGGGTCGGAGCGGAAGAAGCGCTCGAAGACCCGCGAGGCCTCGTCGCTCGGCAGACCGGGACCGCGATCCGACACGGTGATCACCGCCTGTTGTCCGGCCTGCTCGACCGACACCTGGGCCTGCGTACCGGGCGGGGTGTGCGACCGGATATTGGACAGCAGGTTGTCGAGGACCTGACGGAGACGATGGGGGTCGCCCTCTACCTCGACCGGATGGGCTGCCGTGAGGGTGACCGGCCACTCGGGCGCGACGGTGCGGGCGGTCTGAACAGCCTCGGCGCAGACGGTCACCAGTTCGACCGGGACGTGCTCGATCGGTTGGCCCTCGTCGAGTCGGGCCAGGGTCAAGAGGTCGGCGACCAGCCTCTCCATGCGCGCGGTCTCCGACCGGATGCCCTGCATGACCCGGCTCAGGTCGTCGGCGTTCCCGGCCGCGCCGCGCTCGAAGAGCTCGGCGTAGGCGGAGACGGCCGCGATGGGTGTCCGGAGCTCGTGGGAGGCGTCCCCCACGAACTGGCGGAGCCGTCGGTCCGATGCCTTCAGGCGCTCCTCGGACGCGACCCGTGCCGCAAAGGCCGACTCGATCCGGCCGAGCATGACGTTGAGGGCCTTGGCCAACCGGCCGACCTCGGTCCGGTCGTTCTCGTTGGGCACCCGGCGCTGAAGGTCGCCCGCCGCGATGTTCTCCGCGGTCCGCTCGACGGCCGTCAGTGGACGGAGGCCGAGGCGCACCAGCCACCACCCCGCGCCGAGGGCGGCCAACACCGCCACCCCCGTGACCAGAAGTTCGATCAGCAACAGTCGATGCAACGTGTTCTCGATGTCGCTGATCGGCGCACCGGCGATCATTTCGGTCTGGTTCGGGAGCTTCACAACCCGAACCTCGAAGTCGGGGCCGCCCTTTTGCACCGACGGAACGGACAGGTAGGCGACCTGGGTCCCGTTGGGCCCGGGGGCGTATCCGCTGAACTTGGTCGGCAACTGCGGCGTATAGCTCCGCCCGCCGACGATGGCCGGGCAGTCGTTGGCGGTCGGGGACGAGCCCACGGCCACCTGGGCGACGTAGTCGCTCGAGATCAGCTGGCCCGGAAAGCCCGATCCCGGGCAGCGGTGGGCATTGAGGTTGCGCTGGGCGAACGGGACCCCACCCCCGGGCCCGAACCCCTGACCCGGTTGAGCCATCAGGTTCTGGTTGACCTGATTGAACAGCGATGCATGGAGCGCGGAGAAGATAGCCACGTCCGCGATGGCCAGGGCGGCGATCGCCACCGCGCCCAATGCGAGCAACAGGCGGGCCCGGAGCGACACCTACCGGTTTCCGTCGTCCAGCTCGCGCAGCGAGTAACCGACCAACCGGATGGTGTGGATGAGCGGCGGTCCGTACCGGTTGGTCTTCTTGCGCAGATAGCTCACGTAGGTTTCGACCACGTTGCCGTCGCCGCCGAAGTCGTAGTGCCAGACGTGGTCGAGGATCTGGGACTTGGAGAGCACCCGGCGCGGGTTGAGGAGGAAGTAGCGGAGGAGGTTGAACTCGGTCGCGGTCAACTGGATCGCGTGGCCGGCCCGGGTCACCTCGTGGGAGTTCTCGTTGAGCTCGAGGTCGGCGAAGCGGTGCACGCCCTCGTCCTCCGACTCGGCGCCGGAGCGTCGCAGGATCGCGTGCACCCGGGCGATCACTTCCACGAGGGCGAACGGCTTGGTCACGTAGTCGTCACCGCCGACGGTGAGGCCGGCCACCTTGTCCTCGAGGGCGTCTCGCGCGGTGAGGAAGAGCACCGGCACCCGCAGGCCGTCGCTCCGGAGCCGCCGGGTCACCTCGAGCCCGTCGAGGTCCGGGAGCATGACGTCGAGGACGATCAGGTCGGGGGTCCGCTGCTGGGCCGACTCGAGCGCCAGGCGCCCGTTGCTCGCCTGGTCGACCTCGAAACCCTCGTATCGCAGCGACGTCGCGACGGAGTCCACGATCGAGGGCTCGTCGTCGACGACGAGGATCCGCTGCTTCTTTTCCGTGCCGGTCATCGGGCCTCCTCCTCATCAGGTTGCCACCGCTCGCTCCCAGGCCGATGTGCGCCCGCTGTGGGTCACCTGTGAGATCCGATCCCCGGGTGTGCCGGTAGCGTTCCGGCATGGCTGACGAGGCCTACCTCCTCGACAATCAGGATCCCGACGCCGGGACACGGCTGGGTGCCCTCTCGGACATCTTCGATCCCTGGACCTTCGACCATTTGGACCGGCTGGGCATCGAACCGGGCTGGCGGGCCTGGGAGGTCGGAGCGGGCGGGTCGTCGGTGGTCCGGTGGCTGGCCGACCGGGTGGGTGCCGACGGCCATGTCCTCGCCACCGACATCGACGTCTCGTGGGCGAAGGCCGCGGCGGCACCGACGATCGAGGTCCGCCGGCACGACGTCGGGTTGGAGCCGCCGCCCGGGACCTTCGACCTGGTGCACGCGCGGCTGGTGCTGGTCCATGTGCCCGAGCGCGACGCGGCACTTCGTTCCATGGTCGCGGCTGTGGCGCCGGGGGGATGGCTGTTGGTCGAGGACGCCGATCCGGCGCTGCAGCCGCTCAGCTGCCTCGACCCCACGACCGACGCCGAGGAGCTGGCCAACCGGATCCGGATGGGCTTCCGGGCACTGCTCGCAGAACGCGGCGTCGACCTCGCCTACGGCCGCACGCTCGCCCGGCGGCTCCGCGACGCGGGACTTGTCGACGTCGGCGCGGAGGCCTTCATCGCGCTGCGTCACCCGGCATCGACCAGCTTGGAGCTGGCCACGATCCGCATGATCCGCGACCAGCTGGTCGATCACTCGATCGCGACCGACACCGACATCGACCGCCACATCGCCAATGTCGTGTCGGGTCGCCTGGATCTCGCCCAGCCGCCACTGGTCAGCGCTTGGGGTCGCAGGCCCGGCTAGCGCCGGCTCACTCGGTGATAGACAAAGCGACATGAAGACCAAGAAGATCGGAAGTCTCGACGTCACCGTCGTCGGGCTGGGAACCAACAACTTCGGGTTCGGCATGGAGCCGGACGCCGTGGGCCCAGTGGTGGACCGGGCGATCGAAGCGGGGATCAACTTCTTCGACACCGCCGACAGCTACCTCGCGAGCGAGGAACGGCTCGGCCAGGCGCTGAAGGGTCGTCGGGACCGGGTCCTGATCGCGACAAAGTTCGGCAGCCCCATGGGAGAGGGCAAGGGCGGGGCCAGCGCAACGTACGTCCGCGAGGCCGCCGAACGAAGCCTCCGCAAGCTCGACATCGATTGCATCGATCTGTACCAGCTGCACCGACCCGACCAGAACACCCCGATCGCGGAGACACTCGGGGCGCTGGGCGAGCTCGTGGCCGAGGGCAAGGTGCGCGAGATCGGCTGCTCAAACTTCACGGCCGAGATGCTGCGCGAAGCCGAACAGGCGGTGAAGGATGGCACGCCCAAGTTCGTGAGCGTCCAGAACCACTACAACCTCCTGCAGCGAGGCGACGAGTCGGAGGCCATCCCCGAGTGCGAGAAGCTCGGGATCAGCTACCTGCCCTACTTCCCCCTCGCGAGTGGCCTGCTATCGGGGAAGTACACCCGCGGCCAGACGCCTCCGGAGGGGACCCGCATGCACCGCTGGGGCGACCGCGCCCAGGGCAGCCTGACCGACGCCAACTTCGACATCATCGACGCGTTGAGCGCGTGGGCCAAGGACCATGGGCACAACGTCCTCGAGCTTGCTATCGCGTGGTTGGCCGCCAAGCCGTTCATCGGTTCGGTGATCGCGGGGGCCACCAAGCCCGAACAGGTGACGGCGAACGTTGCCGCCGGCGAGTGGGACCTGTCGCCCGCCGAGGTGGCCGAGGTCGACGCCTTGACCGAGGCGGCCGGCTAGAGGGAGCGGCCGGGCCCGGTTCCCGCTACCAGCCCCCCATGTGCACCACCTCATCGAACGGGCGGCGGTCGGGATTGACGATGGGGGCGAGCGGTCGGTCGCCCGGATAGCCGAGCGCCAGCATGTACGCGCAGATCTGACCCGCGGGGATCGACAGGATCCGCCGGCAGGCATCATGGTCGCCGATCGCTGAGTGGCCGCTCCCGATCCCGAGGTCGACGGCGGCCAGGGCCATCGCCATGGTCGCCTGGCCGAGGTCGTACTGGTCCATCAGGCGATAGCGCTCTTCGTCGGGTTCGCGGAGCGTGAGGACGATCGCCGCGGCCGCTCCCGGGAGGTGGTGGGCACCACGCCAGACCGTGGCGAGCTCTTCTAACTGACCGCGGTCTGTCGTGACCACGAAGTCCCACGGCTGGCGGTTGGAGGCCGATGGCGCCCGGCGCCCGGCCTCCAGGATCCGCTCGAGGTCGGCATCGGCGATCGGCCGATCGTCGTAGATGCGGACGTTGCGCCTCGCCCTGATCGCGTCCCAGGTCTCCATGGCCCGATGCTATGGGTGCTCGGCGCGACCAAGGACTCCGTGGGCGTCCACCGGGGGCCCGGGCCATACTGTGCGCTCCCAATCCGGTCCGGACCGCCCGAGACAGCGAGGTCCCGATGCCCGAGGTCACCATCTCCACCCCCCACGGCCAGATGCCGACGTACGTCGCCGGCCCGGCCGGCGGGGGCACGGCGCCGGGTGTCGTGGTGATCCACGACGCGCTCGGGTCCAACAACGACCTGCGGGCACAGGCCGACTGGCTGGCCGAGGCCGGCTACCTCGTCGCAGCGCCCGACCTTTTCTATTGGGGTCGCCAGATGGCCTGTATCCGGTCGGTCTTCCGAGACGTGCGGGCCCGCCAGGGCCGATCCTTCGAGGAGATCGACGCCGTCCGAGAATGGCTGGTCGGGCAGGAGAACTGCACCGGCAAGGCCGGGGTCATCGGGTTCTGCATGGGCGGGGGCTTCGCTCTCCTGATGGCCCCGGGCCATGGATTCTCGGCGTCGAGTGTCAACTACGGCTCGGCCCCGAAGTACGCGTACGACCCGAACTTCCTCGAGGGCGCCTGCCCGATCGTCGGCTCCTACGGGCGCCGAGACGGATCGCTCCGGGGGGCGGCGGCCAAGCTCGACGCCGCTCTCGACAAGGCCGGTGTGGCCCACGATGTAAAGGAGTACCCCGACGCCGGGCACTCCTTCATGAACAACCAAAAGGGCCTGGGCGACAAGACGCCCCTCTACGCGGTGGTGTTCGGGAAGCTCCTCTTGAAGTCGGGCTACCGCGCCGCCTCGGCCGACGACGCCCGGCGCCGGATCGTCGAGTTCTTCGACGATCACTTGAAGAGCGCCGACACCCCGGCTGGCTGACCGTCCAACCGCAAACGACCACGGACAGACCCGCCCACCGCGACGAGAATTCGCAAGGCCCGCCGTCGAACTTGGCCCCGAACGGTCGGTCCTAGGGTGGATCACACCGTGACCGCATCCTTCCCCACCACCTCAACGGCCATCGTGTTGAAGGGTCTGACTAAGTCATACGGGTCGGTCGAGGCCGTCCGCGGCGTCGACCTGACCATCGGCCACGGCGAGACGGTCGCCATCCTCGGGCCCAACGGGGCCGGCAAGAGCACGACGATCGACATGTTGCTCGGGCTCGTCCGCCCGGATGCGGGCACAGTGTCGGTGTTCGGCCGGCCGCCGAGCGAGGCGGTGGCCGCCGGCGCCATCGGCGGGATTCTCCAGACCGGGGAACTCATCCGCGACCTGTCGGTGCGAGAGCTCATCTTCATGGTCGGCTCGCTGTATCCGAACCCGCTGCCCGTCGACGAGGTGCTGTCAACGACAGACACGGCCGATCTCGCCGATCGGCGCACGCACAAGCTGTCCGGTGGCCAGACCCAACGGGTCCGCTTCGCCATGGCGCTCGTGTCGAACCCCGATCTCCTGGTGCTCGACGAGCCGACCGCAGCGCTCGACGTGTCGGCCCGCCGGGATTTTTGGACCGTCATGCGCAAGTCCGCCGCCAGCGGCAAGACGGTCGTGTTCGCGACGCACTACCTCGAGGAGGCCGACGCGTACTCAGATCGCGTCGTGCTGATGACCCAAGGGAAGATCGTTGCCGACGGACCGGCCACCGAGATCAAGGCCCGGATCGGCCGCAGAAGCATCCGTGCGACCCTCGAGAACGTCGGCGACGACGAGCTCGGACGTCTGCCCGGTGTGGTCAACGTCGAACGGAGGGGTGAGGCGGTGACGATCCGGTGCGAAGAGTCCGACGCGGCCCTCCGCGAACTGTTGACGCGCTATCCGCAGGCCCGGGACATCGAGGTGAGGGGCGCCGGGCTTGAGGACGCGTTTCTCGAGCTCACCGGCGACCATGCCGGCCCGTCCGAGTGGGTGCCCGGCTCCGAGAGCGATGGGACGAATCGATGAGCACCCTGACCTACACACGACTGGAGGTGCTGCGGACTTTCCGCAACACCCGATTCTTCATCCTGTCGCTCGCGTTCCCGCTCGTCCTCTTCTACACGGTCGCCGGATCGAACCGCCACGTCCACATCGGCGGGATCAGCTTCCCGCTCTATTACATGGTCGGCATGGCGTCGTGGGGCGCCATGGCCGCCGTGATGGCGGGCGGAGCCCGGATCGCTCTCGAGCGGTCGGTCGGCTGGACCCGCCAGATGAAGATCACGCCGTTGTCGACATTCGCCTACTTCCGCTCCAAGGTGCTGAGCGGCTACCTGATGGCGATCGTCAGCCTGGTCCTGCTGTTCTCGGCGGGCCTCTCGCTCGGGGTGCATCTCACCGCCACCCACTGGCTCGAGACGGCGGGCCTCCTCCTCGTCGGGCTCATTCCCTTCGTGGTGATGGGGATCCTGCTCGGCCATCTGCTGAGCGTCGATTCCATGGGACCGGCCCTCGGTGGCCTCGTGGCGATCTTCGCCCTGTTGGGCGGATCCTTCGGCCCGATCGGCCAGACCGGGGCACTCCACAGCGTCGTCCAGAACATTCCGTCCTATTGGCTGGTTCGGGCCGGACACATCGCCCTCGGCGGAGGCGCATGGCCCGCTCGGGCGTGGATCGTGCTCGTTATCTGGACCGCCGTTCTCCTGCGACTCACGGTCGCGGTCTACAAGCGCGACGGCGCAAAGGTCTGAGCGAGCCAAAACACCCGGGCAGTACATTCGTCGGAAATGGGCCAGCGGCCGGAGCGACCATGAAGCCGTTGCAAGTGAGTCGGCCGTTCATGCCCGGATACGGGACCCTCGGGCCGAGCGAAGGCAACGGCCTCCTTCCGTGGTCGTGGGCCGAAGAGCGCCTTGCTCGCTCGCACGACTACTGGCTCGCCACTGTGACCCCGGGCGGTCGTCCCCACCTCATGCCGGTCTGGGCGGTCCTCTTGGACGATCGGCTCTGGTTCAGCAGCTCGTTGGGATCTCGCAAGGCCCGCAATCTCTCCAATAGCCCGTTCGCGAGCCTCACGACCGACGACGCCAAGGGGCCGGTGGTCGCGGAAGGCGTCGTCGAACGGATCACCGAGGTGTCCGCGCTCGAACGGATGCTTGCGGCCGAGAACGAGAAGTATGGGACCGACTACGGCATGGACACGCTCGACCCGTCCCAAAACGGCTGCTTCGCACTGACCCCGGAACGCGTCATAGGGCTGGATTCGTCTGACTTCACGGGGTCCCCGACACGATGGTCGTTCGGATAGCGGAACCCGGTCACAGCCGACGCCGAGATACAAGGCTTCTAGTGTTCTCATGGGCGACGTCGCCCGGGACACCATCATCATGACGACCGAGCGAGCCCCGAAATCGGAACGAACGACATCGGACGGTTATTCGGGAACTCCGCTCGTGAAGAAGCTCGGCATCAAGCCGGGCATGGTCGTGGCGGTTCTCCACGGACCACCAGACTTCACCGAGACGTTGGGCGTCCTCCCCGACCACGTGGATCTCCGCGCGTCACTCCGTCGTCAACAAAGGGTCGACCTTCTCATCGTGTTCGTGCGGGAACGGCAACACCTGACCAAGAACATCGGATGGCTGGTCGAGACACTCCCGCCCGACGGGGTTCTCTGGGTTGCGTGGCCAAAGAAGGCTTCCGGCGTGCAAACCGACATGAGCGACGACGCAATTCGCAAGGTTGTTCTCCCCATCGGTTGGGTGGACACCAAGGTCTGTGCCATCGACGCCACATGGTCCGGACTGAAGATGGTTCTCCGAAAAGAGCTGCGTCCGAAGGCAGGAGCCAGGTGACCGTTCTATGCACCCACTCAGCAACTCCTTCGGTCGCGCTCAGCTACCTGAAGACCCGCTGAACATCACGCGTTACGGACCGTCATCTGATCGATCGACTTTTCTTATGGTCGTCTGACTCGTTTCACAGTGGGTCCGCGGTTGAGCGCCGCAAGATCGAGAACGTCCCAGACGGACGACCAAGAAAACGAGGTAGATAGACCATGAAACTGCGAACAAAGCAGGTGATCGCCGGACTGCTCATGTCGGGCGTTCTTGCCGGGGTGGGGACAACCGTCGCCAACGCGGCGACTTCGACACCGACAACCGCGACGAGTTCGGGAACCACCAGTTCGGGCTCGACCGGCTCTTCGAGCACGGGCTCCACCGGTACGTCGGGTTCGACGGGTACAGCCGCCACCCCAACCCCGGCCAGCTCCGGGGCCATGCCGGGGGGGCACTGCCCTGGGATGACCACCGGCAGCTCGGGGACCAGCAGCTCGGCGAGCTAACCGCCAAAACACCACCCGGCCAGCCAGCCCGGGCGCCACGCCCGGGGCTGGCCCGCGCCCAAGCACCATTTAGGGGTGTCGTGCAGCCACGAGGCGCGGAAACGGGCTGCCCTCATTGGCCACCCCGCCTTCCTCGGTCAAACTGCCTGTGAGTGTTGGCCCATTCGCGGGCCCGGGAGGTTGAGCCATCTAGTGGAACGGCACCGGCCGTGAACAGCGTGGAGCGGTGAGCCACCCCTGGACGGCGGTCGCTTGGTACAGGTTCAGATCCACACTGCCTGGCCGACGCAACAGCTACCTGGCGCTGATCCTGCTGGTCGGCATCGTCGGAGGCCTGTCCATGGCCTCGATCGCGGGCGCCCGGCGGACCCAATCGTCGTTCCCCGCATACCTGGCCAGCTCCAATCCGTCGGACCTGGCCGCCCCGACAGCGGTCTACAACCCGGGCCAATCGAAGGGTTACAACCCTCAACTCGTTCGAAGGATCGCCCACCTCCCCCACATTGAAAGAGTCGCGAGCGAGGTCGGCATCGACGTGCTCCCGCTGGGCCGGAACGACAAGCCACTGGCGGTGCCGGGATTCCCGGCCGCGGCCGGCAACGGGCTGGGAAGTGTCAATGGGTTGGGGTTCAGCAGCGACCGGCTGACAGTTGTCCAGGGGAAGATGGCCGACCCTCGGTCCGTCAATCAGGTGATGGTGTTCCAGGACGTCGCGCAGTTCGACGGGTTCCATGTCGGACAGCACTTCTTGCTCGGCATCTACACCAACGCCCAGACGCTCGAGCCCCGCTATGGCTCAGCGGCGGTTCGGCCCTACAAGACCTTTGAGGTCACCATCACCGCAGTGGTGGTGGAGCCACACAACCTCGTGGAAGACGACGTCGACAACTCGGTCTCACTGATGTTGTTCACACCTGCGTTCACGAAGCCACTGATCAACTGTTGCGTCAACTACTCCGAGACCGGAATAAAGGTGCGAGGCGGCCCAGGTGCGGTTGCTGCCGTCGACAACGAGCTCGTGCACATCCTCCCCAAGGCTGCGCCGGACCCGATCGAGGTGGCCGGCACAATCGCCAAGGCAGAACGGGCAATCAAACCCGAGTCGATCGCGCTCGGTGTCTTTGGACTGATCGCGGCTCTGGCTGCGCTGTTGATAGCGGGGCAGGTGATCGGACGCCAGATTCGCCTCGGGACCGACGATCTCCGCACAATGCGCGCGCTCGGTGCCAACCCGCTGATGACGTCGACCGAGAGCCTCGTCGGACTCTTCGGTGCGATCGCGCTGGGTTCTGTCCTGGCGTTCGCGGTGGCGATTGGACTCTCTCCCCTGGCGCCGCTCGGTCCGGTCCGGCCGGTCGATCCGACCCCGGGCATCTCGTTCGACTGGACGGTCCTCGGGCTCGGGGTCTTGGTGCTCGTTGTAGGACTTGGGACGGTCGCCGCAGTCCTCAGTCTCCGAGCCGCCACTCGCCTCGGCGTCGAGCAGGACCAGAGACCGAACGTGCGCACGTCACGGTTCGTGAGCGGCGCCGTCGCAGCTGGGCTTCCTCCCACCGCTGTCACCGGAGTCCGTTTCGCGCTCGAACCGGGGACCGGCCGCAGCACGGTGCCGGTCCGCTCGGCCATTCTCGGTGCAGCGCTCGCGGTGATCGTGGTCGTCTCCACGGTCACCTTCGGTGCAAGCCTCAACTCGCTCGTCTCAAACCCCAAGTTGTACGGATGGAACTGGGACTACCTCGTGTGGGCGGGCGACGGCTCGGGCAACATGCCGCTCGCCCAGTCCACGAAGTTGTTCAACGCCGACCCCTACGTCCAGTCCTGGTCCGCCGCCTATTCGGGCGATCTCCAGATCGACGGTCAGGTCACTCCGGTGCTGGGCGAGCGCGCGGGCACAGCGGTGCAACCGCCGACCCTGTCGGGCCGCGGGCTCGATCGCCCTGACCAGGTGGTGCTCGGCGCGATCACGCTCGCGCTACTGCATAAGCACCTCGGTCAGACGGTCACGGTCGGGTCGGGAACGGACGCGACGAACCTGCGGATCGTCGGGACGGCCACCCTGCCGGCCATCGGCGGCCCCGGACCCCACCTCGAGATGGGAACCGGGGCTCTCCTCTCGTACCAGCTGATCCCGGCCGCGGCCCGCAACCTGTTCAACGACCCCGTCTCTGGTCCCGAGATGATCTTTGTGAACCTCAAGCCAGGAGCCAACCGCGCGGCAGCAGTCCGATCCCTCAATGCAATCTCCGCCAAGCTCTCCAACAACTTCAACTTTGGCGTCCTGGTCCAGAAGGTGCTCCGACCAGCCGAGATAGTCAACTACCGATCCCTCGGCACCACGCCTGCGGTTCTCGGTGGAGCGTTGGCGGGTGGCGCCGTCGTCGCCCTCGGACTGACGCTCGTCGCATCGGTTCGTCGGCGCCGACGGGACTTGGCAATGCTGAAGACCCTCGGGTTCACCGGTCGTCAGCTCGCCTCGGTTGTGTCATGGCAGGCCACCGTGTCGGTCGCGTGCGGTGTTGTCATTGGTATACCGCTCGGGACCGTCATCGGGCGCGCGCTGTGGACCCTCTTCGCGACCAACATCGATGCGGTCCCTGCACCGACCGTGCCGATCCTGTCAATCGTGGTCATCGGTGTCGGCGCGCTGCTTCTTGCGAACATCGTGGCGGCCGTGCCCGGCAGGGTCGCCGCGCGAACCTCGACCGCTGTCCTTCTCAGGACCGACTGAGGAGTGCCAGCCCGGAAGGGTCATGCGGGTCGATCCGCGAACAATCCGGGAGGGGGACCTGGCGCAGCCGATCCGCACCCCCGACAGCCCATCGCGGCGGAGCCGGGACCCCGACTACCCTGCTTCGGGTCGGTCCTTCACGAGACCGGCGGCGCAGGAGGTTGCCCGATGACCACGACATACGCCTCGCCCAGCGGGCTGACAATCGGCACGTCCGACTTCTGGAACCGGTCGCTGTCCGAGCGCATGGCGGACTTTGCCGGCCTGCGCGAGCAGAGCGCGTTCATCCCAGAGGACATCGAGAGCACCGTGTTCGGCGACTCGACGAGGTTCTACTCGGTGATCCGACACGCCGAGCTGACCGAGATCAGCCGAAAGCCCCATTTGTTTTGCTCGGGACAGGGCTCGACGAGCATCCAGGACCTGCCGACGGAGGCGACGGAGTATTTCGGCTCCTTCATCGCAATGGACGACCCGCGACATTCCCGCCAACGGCTCGTCGTGGGCAGTGCCTTCACACCCCGCCGCCTGGCCACCCTGGTCGACTCGGTCGAGGAGATCTGCGCGGAGCTCATCGATCAGATGTGCGAACAGGGAGAGGTCGACCTCGTCCAGGCCCTCTCAGCCCCGTTCCCGCTTCTCGTCATCTGCGACATGATGGGCATCCCGCGATCGGAGTTCGGGACCGTCCTCGAGGCAAGCAATGTCATCCTCGGCGCCGGTGACCCCGAGGTGCTGAAGGGCCGCGACCCGTTCGGCGCCCTGCTCGAGGCCGGCGCGACCCTGACCGGGCTGGTCACCGAGCTCGCGGCAGAGCGGCGCAAGAACCCCACCGACGACCTGACGTCCGCCCTCGTCCACGCCGAGGTCGACGGGCAGCGGCTGGCCCCCGAGGAGCTGGGGCCGTTCTTCATCCTCCTCGCGGTGGCGGGTAACGACACCACGCGCACGGCGACGAGCATGGGCATGCACATCTTGGGGGAGAACCCCGATCAACGGCGGATCTGGCAGGACGACCCCGAGCACGTGACGGCGAGCGCGGTCGACGAGATCGTGCGGTACGCGTCACCGGTCGTCTTTATGCGCCGCACCGCGACCGAGCCCGTCACGATCTCGGATCAGCAGTTCGACGAGGGATCGAAGTTCATCCTCTTCTATGGCGCGGCCAACCGCGACCCGCGGGTGTTCGAGAACCCGGAGCACTTCGACGTGCGCCGCAACCCCAACCCACACGTCGGCTTCGGCGGCCCCGGCCCCCACTTCTGCCTGGGCGCGCACCTGGCCCGCCGCGAGCTCGGGATCGCGTTTCGCCAGCTGTTCGAGCGGCTCCCCGACATCGAGCCGATCGCCCAACCCGAATACCTGATTCCCTCCTTCGGGGTTCCGCTCGTGAGCGGGGTGAAGCACCTGAAGGTGTCGTTCACCCCGACCAAGCCGCTCGCCAAGGTCTGACCGAGTCAGCCCGAACGGATCATCGACGGCGCGTCGAGGTCGGCGGCCATCTGGGCCGACCGATTGGCCATGGCCATGAACATCTCGTCGCCCCGGTCGGTCCGACCGACCATCATCGACGCGAAGACGGCCATGACGAGGCTGGCGTGGCTGAAGGTCACGTACTCGGCCCAGCACCGCTCGAACGGGTAGTCGGACACCCCGTAGTCGTCGACCAGTGCCCGGTGGTACATGGTGACGAGCGCGTGCTCCGCAGATCGCCGGACGTCGGGCTCGAGCGCGTTGCCGAGGAAGTAGGCGACATCGTGGGGGCCCGGGCCGAGCTGGACCGTCTGCCAGTCAACAACGGTAAGGGGGTTCCCGCCGGCCGGCGTCCCGAAAAGCATGTTGTCGAGTCGGAAGTCCCCGTGGATGGCCGTCTTCACGAACGAGCGCACCCGGTTGCGGGTGGTGATGAGCCCGGCCAACTCGGGGCCCGCCTCGAGGGTCACGGGGTCGAGCATCGACCGGTACCGCTCGACGAAGGAGTCCCAGATCATCGGCAGCACCGACGCGACCCCGTCGTTCGTCCCGTCGCGGTCGAGCCACCCGAACCCGGCGAGCACCGGGTCCCCCCACCTCGGGCCGTGGAGCCTCGCCGCCTGTTCCATGGCCAGCTCGGCCTGGGCGACCGTGCAACCGGTGATCTGGTCGCCCGGCTCGGCGGGTGCCTGATCCTCCATGACGATCACGACATTCGCCGTTCCCGCCTCGACGTCGGCGAAGTAACAGCCCGGCACGGTCACGTCGAGGGTGGGTGCTAGGTCCCGGTAGAAGGCGACCTCGCTCTCATACAGCATCATCTGGATGCCGGCGGCGGCGCTCGCGGGGTCGCTCGAGCCGAACTTGCAGACCACGGTCGGTGGCCCGGGTGGACCGTCGTAGGCGAGTGAGAAACGGACGTTGTCCCCGATCTGACCGGTGCCGATCGGCGTCATCTGAAACGACGCGACCGCCGCATCGCCACCGATGGCCCCGGCACTCCGCAGTACCTCGGTCAACCACTCGGGGGTGACCTGCCCGGGCTCGGCCACCAGTCCGGGTGAGCCCATCAGGCCGCTCGTCCAACCAGCCGATGCCCTCGATTGTTCACGACGGGAGGATGGTGTCGACGACGGTGGCGGGGAAGAAGTGGTGATGCCGGGCCCCCGTGACCTCGTATATCGCCGAGCCCGTCCGCCCGTCGTCGGCCGTCACCCGCATCTGGTTCAGGCCACCGCGTTGGAACGGCTCATATGGCCGGTCGAACGTGCCGGTCGCCTCGACGGTGATGGCCCTGCCGCCGGCCAGCATGAATGTGCAGACGCCGGCCAGCCCCGCGACCTGGTCCCCATGCTCCCCGTAGGCGGCGGGCTTGCCGTCGGCGCCGACCCAGTCGAGCTCGTGGTGGAAGTCGATCACCGGCACCGGGTCGCTCCGATCTACCCCGGCCCAGCAGCCGTCGGTGAACACCCGCCCGCCGTTGGGCAGCTCCCAGTGCCACACGCCCAAGAAGCCGTCCTCGAACTGGATCTGGAACCACAACCACAACGGGCAGCGGCTGTGGTCGCGGATGCCCCATGAGTGGTCGCGTTGGCCGACCCAGCCGTCGACCTCGTGGGTGGTGCCGCCGTAGCTATAGGACCCCTCGTAGGTGCCCGACTGCAGGATGTGACTCTGATCCCACACGATGTCCTCGCCGGCCCGCATGGTGCCGCGTCGAAGCCCATAGGGCTGCGTCCGGGCGCGGAAGGTGAGGTCCATCCCGATGGCGGCGCGGTCGGGGTCGGCATAGAGCCGCAGCTCCTCGAACGGTCGAACCACCTCGACCCGCGCTCCCCCCACGTCGGTCGTGTGCGGATCGCCGTCGTATTCGCGATCGAGCAAGCCGATCACCGGTTCGCCGCCGATCCGACCCATCTGGAGGGAGTCCATCCTCTGCCGGGCCGGATAGTGCGCCATCGTCAAGAACACGACGTCGCCGCTCGCATCGGGTCGATGCACGTCGAAGAAGTAGCTCTCCCGCCAGTGGGTGCTCGGCTGGGCCACCCGCGGCAGGAGCTCTGGAAGCTGGTGGACGAAGAGCTCGTCGAGAGCCGTCGGGTGGGCCATTCAGCGAACCTCGATCCCGTCGTCCGAGCTGGCGACCACCGCGGGAGCATAGGCGGCACGCTGGCGATTCGTCGGGGCGAAGCGTGCCGGCGGGCCCGAGCATCTGGCAGATGCCGGTCGTAGGATCGGCCGATGGTCACCGTCGTCGACAACCATCTCCAGCAGATCGCCGAGAACGGTTTTGCGGTGCTCGAAGGGGTGATCGATCCGGACCTCGTCGACGCCTTGGACGAGGACCTGCAGCGCCTCGAACGCGATCTCCGGATCGTGCCGGCGGACAACGTCTTCGAGGGTCTCCGGACGACCCGGATCTACAATCTCTTGGCCCACGGCCGCCTCTATGAGCGGATCCCCACCTATCCGGGCGTGCTGGAGGTGGTCGAGAAGGTGCTCGACCCCGGGCTGCTGATCTCCTCGCTCTCATCCATCGCCATCGGTCCCGGTGAGGACGGGCAGCCGATCCACGCGGACGATCAGCTCATCCCGCTCCCCCGCCCCCACACCCAGATCATCTGCAACACGATGTGGGCCCTTACCGACTTCACCGAGGAGAACGGTGCGACCAGGGTCGTTCCGGGCAGCCATCTCTACGAACAGGCCCCGGACCCGCGCGAGCAGCATGAGACGATCGCCGCCGAGATGCAGAAGGGCAGCGTGCTCGTCTTCGTCGGCAGCCTGTGGCACGGCGGGGGCGCCAACCGCACCGACAAGCGACGGGTCGGCGTGGCCATGAACTACTGCGCCGGGTACATCCGCCAGCAGGAGAACCAGCAGCTGGGGCTGCCGAGAGAGCTCGTGCGAGGGTTCCCACGGCGGCTCCAGGAGCTGGTCGGGTACTCCGTCTACAACGGGCTGATCGGCCACATCGACAAGCAACACCCGGCGTCGGTCGTCCTCAGCACCGACGACAGCGCCAACCTGATCTGGGACTACAAGGCGCCAGAAGCCTGACGGCGACTCGGGTCTGCTCCCGTCCCCAGCACAGCCGGTGTGGCGCCGATAACGTTCCCACACCGAGTTTCCAGCGCGCCGACCGTGCCGCGGACGGGGCGCCGGAACGGCCCTGAGTGGCCCTCGCCCGGGTCGGGAGTTCGGGGCGGCGTCCGAGCGCAGGCCGGACCGAATTACGCTGACACCGTGGAAATTGCCGATGCAACCACGTCCGCCTGCTCGGCTCGCGGGACCGATCTCACCACCGTTGAGCTGGACGTCGCCGGCATGCACTGCCAGTCCTGCGTGGCGCTGATCGAAGAGACGCTGGTGCGCGACCCGCGGGTCGCCCGGGTGACCGTGGACCTGGACCGTGGACGGGCCTCGGTGGCCTTCGATCGGGGCGCCATCTCGGTCGACGAGCTGTGCGCAACCGTGACCGGCGCCGGATACACCGCCACGCCGATCCCGTCACCAAACCCGACGTCGTAGTGCTGACCGTCCCCTCGGACCGGGCGGCTCAGCCCGACGGGGACGTCCGCCGGGTCACCACGTCGGAGCTCACGCTCGAAGGGATGCACTGCAGCGCGTGCGCGACCCGGATCGAGCGGGCGCTCGCCGAGCGGCCGGCCGTTCTCAGCGCCTCGGTCAACCTCGCGACCAACCGGGCGTTCGTCACCTACGACGCTGCAGCCACCGGAACGGCCGACCTGTGCGACGCCGTCACCGCGGTCGGCTACTCGGCGTCCGAGGCCGGAAGCGGCCCCGCGTCCGCCCACCGCGTCGACCCGGATCACTGGGTGCTGCGGACGGCGATCTCGTGGCCGGTCGCCATTGCCGGGCTCCTCATCGCGCTCCTGGCCCCCCAGGACGCCACATCGGGCTGGGCCGCGTTGGCCATCGGCGTCTTCGTCGAGCTGGCGGGCGGCTGGCCATTCCTCCGAACGGCGGCCCGCCTCCTCCGCCACGGCGCGACGAGCATGGACACGCTCATCGCCGTCGGGACCCTGGCCGCGCTCGCAGTCAGTGCCGTGGAGGCGATCGCCCTCGGCGGGCGGCACGTCCATCTCGGCGGCAACGGCGAATTCGCGGCGCGCCTGCACGGGGTGATGGCGCCGCTCATCGTGTCGATCCTGCTCACGGGACGAGCCATCGAAGCGGGCGCCCGACGCAAGGCCGCCGGAGCCATGCACTCCCTGATGGCACTGCGGCCGCCCACGGCCCGGGTCGTCTCGGGCCCGCTGGACGAAGAGGGCCAGCTTGTGTCCCCCGAAAGCGTGCCGGTCGGCGCCCTCGTGCGTGTCCGCCCGGGTGAGGCGATCCCGCTCGACGGTTGGGTGGTCGAGGGCTGGTCGGCCGTCGACGAGTCCATGCTGACCGGCGAGCCGCTCCCGGTCGACCGCGGACAAGACAGCCCGGTCACCGGTGGCACGAGGAACGGATCCGGCGCCCTCGTCATCAGGGTCGAGACGATCGCCGCCGAGTCGGTCCTCGCCCGGATGCAACGACTGGTCGACGAGGCCCAGCGAGACAAGCCGCCCCTCCAAAAGATGGCCGACCGGATAAGCGGCGTCTTCGTTCCTGCGGTCCTGGCCCTGGCCGCGGTCACGTTCCTGGCCTGGTGGTTGTGGGACGGCAACTTCGGGATCGCGGTGCTGAGCGCCGTCGCGGTGCTGCTGGTCGCGTGCCCGTGCGCCATGGGCCTGGCCACTCCCGTCGCCATGATGGTCGGCACCGGCCGAGCGTCCTCACTCGGGATCCTGATCCGGAGCGGCGAGGCGCTCGAGCGGCTCTCGCGGGCCACGACCGTGGCCTTCGACAAGACCGGCACGCTGACCGAGCGCTTCGCGAGCGTCACCGCCGTGGCGTCGGTGCCCGACCAGAGCGACGACGCGGTGCTCGCCCTGGCGGCGGCCGTCGAGGCGGAGAGCGAGCACCCCATCGCGATGGCGATCCGCGAATCCGGCGCGCCCTCGGGCCGCGCCACATCCGTCGAGGCGCTCCCGGGCATCGGCGTGGTGGGGACCGTCGACGGACGGCGGGTCGAGGTCGGGCGCCTCGCTGGGTCCGCCCAGCCCGAGTCGCTCCGCAACGCCATCGACGCTGCGGGGAGCCGTGGTGACACCGTCGTCTCGGTCGCGGCCGACGGTCGGGTGATCGGGATCATCGCGGTGGCGACGCCCCTCCGGCCCGACGCCGCCCCCGCGGTCGCCCGACTTCACGCGATGGGCCTCGGGACCGTCATCCTGAGCGGCGACGCGGCGCCGGCCGTCGACACCATCGCAGCGGCCGTGGATATCGACTCGGCCCGAAGCGGGTTGAGCCCGTCCGAGAAGCTCGACGCGCTCCGGGCGATGCAGGCCGAGGGCCTCCGCGTGATCATGGTCGGCGACGGGATCAACGATGCCCCGGCCCTGGTCGCGGCCGACGTCGGCTGTGCCGTCGGGAGCGGCTCGGAGGTCGCCCTGTCCAACAGCGACGTGGCATTGCTCGGCAGCGACCTACACGGGGTGCCCGCCGCCATCGGGATAGCAGGCTCCACGTCTGCCATCATCGTGCAGAACTTCGGATGGGCCATGGGCTACAACGTGTCCGCCCTGCCGCTCGCGGCGGCCGGGCTCCTCGACCCGTTGGTGGCCGCGCTGGCCATGGGCTTCTCGAGCCTGATCGTGGTGCTCAACAGCCTGCGCCTGATGCGCCTCGGGCGCACGGGCATCGAGCGGATCCAGGCACCGGCCGTGATGCGGGGGGCGCGCGGGTTCCTGGCTTCGGTGATGGTCCCCGTGGTGCTGTTCGCAGGGGGCACTGCCGTCACCCAGGTCTTCTCGCCCAGCCGCGGCCAACCGCTCCTGCCGCCCCTCTACAGCATCTCGACCGTGTCGCTCCCCGGCGGTGTCGGCGCCGAGGTGTACCTCCAGTCGTCGAACGCCGGGGTGAACCAGTTCCACCTGATCTTCACGCCACCGTCCGGACGGGACACCACCGGCGCCAGCAACCCACGGGCGGTGGCATCACCGGTCCGCGGCGCGTCGATCCCGCTCCGCCTCGTCCCGTACCGCGGCGCCGACCACTACGTCGCCTACACCGTGCTGACGCCGGGCACGTGGCACTTCGATGTGTCCGTGCACCTGGACGGACGAACGCGTTCCTTCGTGGTCACGCGCTCGCTGTCCTGACCGACGGCGGTTAAAGCAGCAACGCGAGCATGAACGCCATCGCGGCGCACATGGCGATGTGGCTACCCATCTCGAGGCGTGGGGCGAGCCACCGCCCCTCCCCGCCACCCCCGCCCGCGCCCGACGCCTCACCGCCGACACTGGCCAAGGCGACCTGGTCCGGGGTGAACCGGCCGAGCGCGTCGATGTGCCAGACCGCCGACGCGCACAGCACGACGATGAAGAACAGCGGCAGCGCCACGAAATCGGAAGTTCCCGGAGCCGGCCCCATCGTCATGCCGACCACGCGTTCGGCGCTCGCGGGGACCCCGGCCAGGTACATGTAGAGCATCGAGCACGACATGACGAGGTGGGTCAGGTAGTGCGACACCCCGTGCACACGATCGGGGGAACGCCCGGTCACGCCGCGGCGGGCGATGAAGGTCACCGACCGCCAGGCGAACCACAGCGCCAGGACGGAGAAAACGGTCTCCCAGGCCGGATTGGGCAGCACCTTGAGCGATGGGGCCAGCATGCCCGCCATGGCCGTCCCCATCAGGACGTGGGCGGCGTTCACGTCGTAGTGAAGGGTTCGGTGCATCCGCCGGACGAGGATTACTCGGGCGGCGCAGTACACCGCCACGGCGAGCATCACCGCGGCGAACAGATCGAGGATGGCGACCGGGTCCGACATGCTCAGACCGCCCGCGTCACGGTCGCCGGCGCGCCTTGGCGAAGCGGCCAGTAGGCCGCCGCCAGCAGCAGCAGGATCGGGCCGGTGTTGGGGTCGGTGGCGGACCCGGAAAACAGCTGACCCAGGTTCTCGCCGACGACCCAGACGGCGACGGCGACCACGGCCGCCACGGCGATGACGGCCCGTGACACGTTCGGTGGCGCGAGCACCCCGGCCGCGATGCAGCCGAACACGGCCGCTGCCGCCACCGCCAACCCCGGCCCGTGGCCCGCCACCAGGTTGGCGGCATGCCGGTCGAGCGAGGCCAGCCATCCCGGCTCGCCCGCGATCATCGACGACAACAGACTTCGCGGGTGCCGGGTCGCGCTCCCGAAGAGCGCCGTGGCCGCGAGTGCGGCCCAGATCGCGATCCAGATCGCCTTGGCCGCGTTGCCCCCGACCGCCCGGGCGGCCGGAAACGGCGCCGGTCCGGGTCGATCGGCCGACCACAACAAGACGGCGAGGACGCCGTAGAGGACGACCGCACCCGGCGAACCGGTCAGAGGGCTCGCCGCGCCGGTCAGCACGCGGCCCAACCCCTCGCCCAGCCACCACACCAGGACGGACCAGACGATCGACCCCGCGAGGGCAACGCGGACCGTCGGGCGGTAGGCGATCCCGAAGGCGATGACGAACTGCACCACCACGAACGCCGTGTCGGCCCCGACTGAGTGGTGCCCGATCGAACGGCTGACGTCGGTGATCGGGTGGGCGAGCAAGCCCGGGTTCCCCGCGGCGGTCGGGCCCAGCATCAGCAGGCCAAACGACTTCGTGAACATGAACGGCTGCAGCTGGAGAACGGCGTCCAGGAACCACAGGCCGGCGAGGACGAGCTGGAGCGCCCGGCAACGGTCCGGCGGAGCCCAGGGTTCCACCGACGAGCTCGGGTGCTGCACCGGGTCGGCCCCAGGCGCCTCAGTCACCACCCTCGAGCTCCCTTCGGTCCCGGCAACCTAGGCACGTCGCCTGACTCCGCTGCTCCGCGGGCTCGGTCTCCGGGCCGAGGGCATCGGACCGGCCGCGACCACCGGTCGGCGGGTGGCTACCCTATTGGCCGTGCGAGTCCCTCGTTTATCGCGGCTGGTCGTCCTGTTGGCCTTTGTGGCCGCGACCACACTGACCGCGGTGATCGGCTCCACGGCGGCAACGGCCTCACCCATCGTGACGACCCTGATGCTGCAGCAGGCCACGGCATACAAGCCCCACGCCCCGGCCGGAGCGACCGACGACTACCACTGCACGCTGATGAACCCGCACGTGACGACGAACACGTACATCGTCTCGAGCCAGTTCTTCCCCGGCAGCCCCGAGGACCACCACGCCATCCTCTTCCTGGTCCCGCCGGACCTGGCCGCCGCGGCCGAGGCGGCCAACGTCGGGGGCCAGGGATGGTCCTGCTTCGGCGAGACGCCGATCCCCAACACCGGCCTCGCCCAGATCTCCAACACCCCGTGGCTGAGTGCGTGGGCGCCCGGGCACGGTGCGGACAACCTGCCCAAGGGAACCGGGGTCTACCTCCCTGCCGGCAGCCTCGTGGTCATGCAGGTGCACTACAACCTGCTCGTGGGCGACAAGCCGGTGAAGAACGCGCTGGCACTGCACACGGTGCCGTCCTCTACCCCGCTGCTCCCCCTCCGGCTGCAGCTGCTGCCCGCCCCGCCCGACATTCCGTGCCCGGCCGGCGTGACCGGGCCGCTGTGCAGCCGGTCGGCCTCGCTCGCCAACCTCGGCCAGCGCTTCGGCGCCAGCGCGGTCGGCTTCGTCAACGTTCTCGAGTCGATCTGCGGTCGCAACTCCGCCGACCCGCCGGCCGGGGACAGCACGTCGTGCACCACGCCGATCTTCTCCAACGGGTACATCGTCCGGGTCGGCGCCCACATGCACCTCACCGGCGTGAGCTTCAAGATCGTCCTCAATCCGGGCACCCCGAAGGCCCAGACAATCCTCAACGTCCCGGCCTACAACTTCCACAATCAGAAGGCCTACAACCTGAAGACGCCGGTGCCGGTGGCGCCGGGCGACACCGTCCAGGTCAGTTGCACCTACAACCCGGCCCTCGCGCAGGAGCTGCCGATCTTGCGCAAGGTCCCACCCCACTTCATCACCTGGGGCGACGGGTCCTCCGACGAGATGTGCCTCGGGCTCATGTGGACATCAACGGCCCTCCCGAACTCCAGCTACCCCGTCTAGTCGCCCGCCCAGCAGCCGAGGATCACGTCGGCGACGGTGACGGCGATGTTGGTCGGCGTGGTCGGGGGAATCGCGAACTGAGCCGGCAGCCCGGCGACGTTGACGAGAAGCACCTTCCAGTCCTTTCGCACGACCACCGAGCCGTCGGTGGTCTGGAAGGCTCCCTGCCCGAGGTTGGCCAGCGACCGTGTGACCCCCAGTTGGCGGCCGAGCGAGTGGTAGTAGGCGTAGGTCTGCTTCCAACTCGATAACTCCTGGACCGACAGCACGAACTTCCCGTTCGAGTACCGATAGGGACAGGTGTATCGGTGGCCCACCCAAGTCCTGGCTCCGACGACCCCCTTGACCCCGAGGACGTCGGCCAACTCCCGCTGCGCGTCGTCCTGGCAGACCATTTTTGCGATCTCGGAGGGATGTGGCCCGGCGGGCAACGGCACCCGGCGTATCGCATTGGCTTGCACCGACGGCGCGCAGGCGGCAAGGACGAGGGTCAATCCCACCACCGCCGACACCCATCCCGCCCGTCGACGGCCCAGCTGGCACGATGACCGGGATCGTCGCTGCACGGATCGATCGTAGATGGGCGGCCCAGCGGAACCCAGGCGGCAGTTGCTCGGGCGTGTAGCTAGATCCGTTCCCGTGCCTCGCGGCGAGCGATACCCTCCCTTGTCGCCCCTCCGACCCACAAGCGATACCTCGCACGCGCAACTCCCATGACTGCCAAGCCCCTCGCCATCGCCCACCGAGGCGACCCGATCTCAGAACGCGAGAACACACTCGCCGCGTTCCAGGCCGCCGTCGGAAGTGGGGCAGACATGGTGGAGCTCGATCTTCGCCGGACCCGGGATAGGGAGATCGTTGTCGTGCACGACCCTTCCCTGGCGCGGCTGTGGGACATCGATCGGGCCGTCGCCGACCTCGACCTCGCCGAAATCCGGGAGGTGGGTACGGGGACGCTACGCATTCCCGCGCTCGGTGACGTTCTCGACACCATCGAGGTCCCACTGATGATCGATTTCACCGGCGAAGAGGTAGTCGAAGGTGCGGTGCTTGCGGTCCGGCTCGCCGACGCGATGACGCGGTCGCTGTTTGTCACCGGCCACGTCGGCGCACTCCACCGACTTCGCGCCATCGCCCCCGAGGCTCGCATCGGGCTGACCTGGATCGCCCCCGAGCCTCCCCCGCCAGCGCTCCTCGACGAGTTGCGGGCGGAGTTCTGGAACCCGGCCTTCAACCTGGTCTCGAGCGAACGAGTCGCCGAGATGCACGCGCAGGGATTCAAGGTCTCCACGTGGACGGTGGACGACCCCCACGACATGGCTGTCGTGGCTGGGGCGGGAGTGGATGCGATCGTGAGCAACCGGATCGCCGAGCTCAGGAGCTTCCTGGCCGACGGTTGGGTGGGGCCCGGATCGTGAGCCTGCCGATCCACCCGAATACCTTCGCGCCGGTGACGCGGCGGCCGACGCGGTGGATCGGTCTCCTGCTCGTGGTTGTGGTCGCAGTCGTGTCCCCGTGTCTCCTCGCGACGCCCGGCACCGTCTGGGCGACGTCGAAGCACACTTCGGCCTCGCTGACGTCGAACCCGAACCGGACCGTCAAGGTGACCGACAACACGTGGACCGATTCGACCAACCCGGCGGCCATACCGCTCGGTGACAACGAGTACGGCACCGCACCCAAGGTCGGCCATCTTGACTCCTGCCAGACGAACTTCTCGGGTGGCCGGGGGGCGGCATCGTCCGGGGCGTGGCTCAGCGCCGCTGCCGGGACCTGGGACTCGGACACGAAGTTGGCCGTCGAGGGCACGGTGAGCTGGAAGCAGGCGACCCACTCGGTGCGCACGCTCGGCCAGTTCCGGGTCATCAAGACCGACGACCTGCCCGAGGGTCAGACGACCGGGAGCTTCCCGATCTCGCCGTCCGATCCGGCCTACCAGTACGACCAGAATCCGAACACGATCGAGTCCCAGAACCTGACCTACAAGATCCCGCTCCACCCGAAGGCGGCGGCCACGCCCTCGTGTACCGCGCTCGGCGCTATCGGGGTGATGGACGACGGCGTGATCCTGCTCAACGCGCTCGATGCCTTGGGGCGCGACGCCGGGGCCCACGAGGTGCTCGACCACTGTGACGGCCATCCGATGATGGCGGGCATGTACCACTACCACTCGGTCGCACCCTGCATCGCCCCGACGACTCCGAGCTCGGCAACGCTCGTCGGTTACGCGTTGGACGGCTACGGCATCTACGTCGAGCGCAATTCGGCGGGCAACCTTCCGACCGACGCCGACCTCGACGCGTGCCACGGGCGGACGAGCAAGGTCCTGTTCGACAACAAGATGGTCGACATGTACCACTACGACGCGACGCTCGAGTACCCGTACACCGTTGGCTGCTACCACGGCACGCCGAGCTCCGCGGCGTCGATGCCCTGACGGGCCCTGCTCTCTATTACGACGTCGTGGGTGGGGTAGACACGGTCGTCACCGTGGCGCCGGCCGGCAGCTTGAACAACGAGGCCGGCGGCGACGTCGAGTAGCTGGTGATCTCGAAGCTGGTGGCATCGGAGGCGACCTTCACGTACCCGAGAATGCCCGCCGACGTCGAGCAGATCGTGCTGGTCCCGGGGACCCCGGAGGCGACGAAGTCGACGCACGACATGGCGAAACCGTTCACGGTCATGCTCGAGGATGTGACCTTGTCACCGGCGAATCCGGCCGCGATCGAGAAGTCCCGTAGGAACGTGACCCAGTGGGTGGGCGTGTAGAAGCTGAAGATCTCGTTCTCGGTGGCCTTTTCGGCCGGCTTCACCCGCTGACACGATGGCCCCGAGCCCGAACCGGTCAGCGAGGGCATGCACGAGTATTCGCCCGAAGAGTTCACGATGATGTCCAGGCTGGTGGCCCCGGTGCCCGACGGCGTGTCGGTGAACGCCAGCCCGGTCGGCGAATCGACCGCGTAGACGATCGTGGCCGGGGAGCTCCCGGTCGTGACGTATGTCGCCTCGAACTCCGGGGGTTGGTTGGCCCCCAACTTGGTGTTGAACGCGTCGATCGTGTTCTTGTTTCCCTCCACGGCGTGCTCGACGGCCTTGACCTTTGCCACGACGCTGCAGCCGGTGAGGCCGAGTCCCCCGACGGCCACGATGGCCAGGGCCAGACCGGTGGCGCGGCGCCCAAGCGCGGCGGGTCGGGGCGTTCCCGCAAGCAGCGTTCCTGCCCTCATTCGACGTCCTCCACCGTTGCCGTTGCTGCATGATCCCAGATTCAGGGTCCGGGGGACGGCCCGACCGAGCACCGATGTGTCCCGGATCAGGCGTCGAGACGCTTGGACATCCAGATGTTCGCGAACTCGTTGTCGTTGTAGCGGGGAACCTCGACAAAGCCGTCCGAGCCATACAGGGCGATGGCCGGGGTGAGCGCACGGTTCGTATCGAGTCGGAGTTCCAAGACCTCCATCTCCCTGGCCGCGGCCTCGAGCGACGAAAGGAGGAACCGGGCCACGCCCCGACCTCGCCAAGCCGGGTTCACCCACATTCTCCGGAGCTCGCCGACGGCCTCGGAGAGACGACGGATCGCCCCGCACGCGATCGGCTCCCCACCGGCAAAGATCACCAGGAACTTCCCGTTCGGCCACTCGAAGTCGGACGGCCCGGGCGGCACCGCCCGGTCGGAGTCGAAATCGGGCATGTGGACCAGCAACTCGGACAGATAGTCGGCCAGCATCCCCTCGACGATGGGATCGCCGTATGCACGAGACTCGATCCGCCACTCGGGGTCCGTCATGCAGACCCCGACAATGAGTCCGGCTCGATGGCCAATGTCATGAACGCGCTGTTGGGGCTCGGTCGGTAGTCCCCGAACGGCCCACATGGGCTGAACCCGGCCCTCTCGTAGAGCGATCGAGCGGGGACGAACGCCCCTTGCGTGCCCGTCTCAATGCTCACCTGTCGAAGGCCGCGCCCGCGAGCGACACCCACCAGATGGTCGACCATTGTCCTCCCGATCCCGGTCCCGCGTACCGCTTCGGCCGTGTGCATGGACTTCAGCTCGGCGTGTCCGTCAGCCAGCTGCCTCAGAGCCCCAACGGCGAGAAGCTTGCCGTCCCGGCGGAACCCGAAAAGCGTCACAGTGGGGTCAACCTGGACTTCCTCGGGAAGGCTGTTCGACCGTGCATGGGCCAGATGGTGGCTCAGGAGCTCACGAACATCCTCTCGCCGGGGGTCTTCGACGCCGATCTCGTCCTTGGCCACACACCGAAGTTACGTGACTCGAAGCGGAATTCGCTCCGGTTGCTCGCGGGCTCCCCGGGGAGCCCGGGGCAGCCACGAGGCGCCTCGTCGGGCGGCAGATCGGGCCAATTCGGCCGAAAAATGGGCGATCGAGGGTTCGGAGTGATTGGTCACTCCGATACCATGTCGACGTGCCTGCTAGCCGAGAGCTTGCTACCGCCAGCCGACCCAAGCCTTCCGGCTCCCGCAGAGCCACCGGCCTCCCGCCGGACGAGCGGCGTGCGGCAATCGCGGAAGCGGCACTTCAGCTGCTGTTGGAACACGGAACCAACATCACGACGCGGCAGATCGCCGAGGCGGCCAACATTGCCGAAGGAACCACCTTCCGGGTGTTCCGGGACAAGGAAGCGATCATCCGCGCCGCGGTCGACCTTGCGCTCGACCCGGCGCCAATCAATCGGGCTCTCCAGGAGATCGATCGCACCGTCCCCTTCGAACGCCAACTCATGGCGGCGGTCGAGATCATCCAGCGTCGAATGATCGACATAGGCCGTCTCGTCTCGGCCGTGGGCGGACCGGCGGTCTTCGCCGGCAGAGAGCGCCCGATCCCCGACGTGGCCGCGCTGGCCTCGCTATTCGCGCCCCAGTGTGGGGCATTCCGGTACGACGCCGAGAAGGCGGCACGTCTGCTGTCCGCCCTGACCCTTGCGTTCAGCCATCCGGCGCTCTACGGCGACGAGCCGATGTCGCCACGCGAGATCGTCAGCCTGCTGCTCGACGGCATCCGGGGTCTAGCCGACAAATCCGACCTCCGAGCGAGTTCACCGTGCTAATCCGCCTGCTGCGCACCCGGCTTCGCCCGTACCGGCGCGGCCTGCTCTTACTCCTGGTGCTCCAGGGCATCCAGGCGCTGCTCAACCTCTACCTCCCGACTCTCAACGCGCAGATCATCAACAAGGGGGTCGTCACCGGGAACACCCACTACATCTGGAGCAAGGGCGGCGAGATGCTCATCGTCGCCTTCATTCAGGCCGGGTTTGCGATCTGCGCCGTCTACCTCGGCTCGCGGGTGGCGATGGGTTTCGGCCGTGACGTGCGCGACGCGCTGTTCCACCGGTCGATCCAGCTCTCGGCGCGCGAGGTGAATCACCTCGGCGCCCCGTCGCTGATCACCCGCGTGACCAACGACGTCCAGCAGGTGCAGCTTCTGGTCGTCATGTCGTGCACGATGGTGCTCGCAGCTCCGGTCACCGTGGTTGGGGGCGTCATCCTGGCCCTGAACCAGGATGCTGGCCTGTCCTGGTTGCTCGGGCTGAGCATGCCGATTCTGGCCATCGCGCTCGGGATAATCATCGGTTTCATGGTCCCGCAGTTCCGGCTCATGCAGGAGCGCCTCGACAACGTCAACCGGGTGCTGCGTGAGCAGATCACGGGAATCCGAGTGGTGCGCGCGTTCGTCCGGGAGCACCAGGAAGTCGGGCGATTCCGCGTGGTCAACGACGAGCTGACCGGCACGTCACTGCGGGCCGGGCGCCTGATGGCGCTCCTGTTCCCGATCGTCATGCTGGTCATCAACTGCTCCAACTCGGCTGTGGTCTGGTTCGGCGCCAACCGGATCGCGCACGGCCAGATGACGATCGGCTCCCTCATCGCGTTCCTCACCTACTTCACCCTGATCCTGATGGCGGTGATGATGGCGACGTTCGTCGGCGTGATGGCACCGCGTGCGGCGGTCAGCGCCGAACGGATCCAGGAGGTTCTCGATACCGAGTCGTCCGTGACTCCCCCGACCGACCCGGTGCCGGCTCTACGGACGCCCGGGACCCTCGAGCTTCGTGATGTGAGCTTCGGTTACCCGGGCGCGGACTCCCCCGTCCTCGATGGGATCTCGTTCCGGGTCCTCCCGGGCCAGACCACGGCCGTGGTCGGCAGCACCGGGTCGGGCAAGACGACCCTGGTCAACCTGGTCGCCCGGCTCATCGACGTCACGAGCGGTGCTCTTCTCGTCGGAGGGGTCGACGTTCGCGAGCTCGATCCCGATGTCCTGTGGCACCGCATCGGCCTGGTCCCCCAGCGGCCGTACCTGTTCACCGGGACCGTCGCCAGCAACCTGCGGTACGGCAAGCCGGACGCCACCGAAGAGGAGCTCTGGACGGCGCTCGAGGTCGCGGCCGCCTCGGACTTCGTCGCCGCGATGGGCGGGATCGACGCACCGATCTCCCAGGGCGGCACCAACGTGTCCGGCGGTCAGCGACAGCGCCTGAGCATCGCCAGGGCGCTCGTCCGGCGTCCGGACGTGTACGTCTTCGACGACTCCTTCTCGTCGCTCGACCTGGCCACCGACGCCCGGGTGCGCACCGCCCTCGGGCCGTACACGACCGGGTCGGCCGTCCTCGTCGTGGCGCAACGGGTCTCGACCATCATGAGCGCCAACCAGATCCTCGTGCTCGAGGACGGCCGAGCCGTCGGACTGGGAACCCATCAGCAACTCCTCGAGAGCTGCCCGACCTACATCGAGATCGTCGAGTCTCAATCGACCGCACAGGGTGCCGCGTGAGCGTCGACGCAAAGCCACTGAGGACCGGTGAGCCGGATCCGTCGGAAGAGCCGGTCTACAAGCCGCCATTGTCCCAGGGCCCGATGTCGCGGATGGGCGGGCTCGGCATGCCGGTCGAGAAGTCGAACGACTTCAAGGGCACGCTGGCGCGGCTCGGAGGACGGCTTCGGCCCGAGCGAAACCGGTTCGGGTTCGTCGTTGTCCTGGCCGTCAGCGCCGTCATCCTTTCGGTCCTCGGGCCACGGATCCTCGGGAACGCGACAAACATCATCTTCAACGGCTTGCTGCATGGGGGGCCGAAGGCGATCAACTTCGGGGCACTCCACCGCCTGCTGTTCTTGGTGGTCGGCCTCTATGCCAGCTCGGCGGTATTGCAGTACCTGTCGGCCTACACACTGGCCGGGATGGTGCAGCGGACCATGCGCCAGTTGCGGGCCGATGTCGAGGACAAGCTCAACCGGGTGCCGCTCCGCTACGTCGACCAGTCCGCTCGAGGTGACCTGCTGAGCCGGGTCACCAACGACATCGACAACCTCGCCCAGAGCCTCCAACAGACGGTGAGCCAGCTTCTCACCAATACCTTCATGCTCATCGGGACGATGGTGATGATGTTCGTCGTGTCGCCTGAGCTGGCCCTGGTGGCGGTGGTCACGATCCCGGTCTCGTCGGGCATCATCCGGTTCATCACCAAGCGCTCGAAGGTCCGATTCATGGCGCAGTGGAAGCACACCGGCCGGCTGAACGCGCTCGTGGAAGAGTCCCTGACCGGCCATGCCATCGTCAAGACGTTCGGTCGCCAGCGGGAGGTCGAAGAGTCGTTCCGCGAGACGAATGACGAGCTCTACCGGGCCAGCTTTACCGCTCAGTTCGCATCCGGGAGCATCCAGCCGTTGATGGTGCTCGTCGGCAACCTCAACTACGTGGTGATCGCAGTCGTCGGAGGGATCAAGGTCGCTTCGCGCTCACTGAGCCTCGGTGGAGTACAGGCGTTCATTCAGTACTCCCGGCAGTTCGCCCAACCCCTCCAGATGCTCGCCTCCATGGCCAACCTGTTCCAGTCTGGACTGGCATCGGCCGAACGTGTCTTCGAGTTCCTGGACGCAGACGAGCAGTCGCCGGATGAAGGTGCCATGGCCGCCCCCGGGACTCCGGCGTCGCGGGGCCGGGTCGAGTTCGAGCACGTCTCGTTCTCCTACGACAAGGACCACCCGCTGATCGCCGACCTGTCCCTGGTCGCCGAGCCTGGCCGGACCGTCGCCATCGTCGGCCCGACCGGTGCGGGCAAGACCACGCTGGTCAACCTCATCATGCGGTTCTATGAGCTCGACGGAGGCCAGATCACCCTCGACGGCCAGAACATCGCCGGGATGCCCCGATCTGAGTTGCGTTCCAACATCGGCATGGTCCTGCAGGACACCTGGCTCTTCGGGGGCACGATCAGGGAGAACATCGCCTACGGCAATCCCACCGCCACCGAGGAGCAGATCCGCGAGGCGGCCCGGGCCACCTATGTCGACCGGTTCGTGCACGCCCTGCCGGCCGGCTACGACACCCTCGTCGACGACGAGGGGGGCGTCATCAGCGCCGGCGAGAAACAGCTTCTGACCATCGCCCGGGCATTCCTGGCCAATCCCACCATCCTGATCCTCGACGAGGCAACGAGCTCCGTCGACACCCGCACCGAGGTGCTCCTCCAAGGCGCGATGGCGGCGCTGCGGTCGCAGCGCACCAGCTTTGTGATCGCCCACCGGTTGTCCACGATCCGAAACGCCGACACCATCTTGGTCATGGAGGCGGGCAGCATCGTCGAGCAGGGCAACCACGACGACCTCCTGGCCCGCGGCGGCGCCTACTCCCGGCTTTACAACTCCCAGTTCGTGGGCGCGGCCACCGAGATCACCTGAATCAGACGGTGCCGGGGGCGGCCTGGCAGGCTGCGTGGCCGCAGACGTCCTGCACGACGCCGGTCTTGAGGAACGTGATGATCTGTGCGTCGATCACCGGGTTCCCCCGCCCGAAATCGTGGGGATCGGCGGCGGGCCCCGAACCGGGGGGCGGGGCGAGGTTGTCCGTCGGCGGGGTCAGCGTGCCGAAGTCCCACAATTCGAGCGCGGCCCGGACGGGTCTCGCCTGGTTGAGGATTCCCAGCTTGTACGAGGTGTTGAACGACACGCCGGCCCGGGAGAAGGCCGGGGCATATTCGGCTGCGCCGATCGTGCGGGCCAACATCTCGGTTCCGACGTTCGGGACCTGGTGGTCCCCGTAGTTCTCGATCAAGAGGACCTGCTTGGGCTTGGTCCCGGGATAGGGATCCGAGGTCAGGTGCTGGGCATAGCCGTCGGCCTCGCCCCGGTCCCAGAGCAGTTCGATGAGTTGGAGGCCGATCTGCTGGTCGTCGAGGTTCGGGTACGACTTGCTCAAGAAGACCTGGTACTCGGACCAGTCCACCGAGCGCTGCAACAGGACGCCGCCGTAGTCCATCCCGCCCTGGCCGAGGAAGACCTTCGTCCACTCGTTGGAGATCGTCGACACCGCCGCGCCCATGATGCCGCCCTGGCTGTAGCCGACATACGTGCACTTCCCCACCTGGAACAGGACATGGCCCGACCCATCCTTGAAGGCGCTGGACGTCGCGAAGCCGTCGGGACTGTTGATCAGGCGGCCGAGGAACTGGAAGTTCACGAACCCCTGGAGCATCTGATCGGCCAGCTCCTGGAACTTGGACAGATTGCCGAGGACCCCGATGACCTCGGACAGGTCATTCGAGTCCAGACCCAGCCAGTCGGTGGCGCACCCCATCATGTTCTCGCTGACCTTGTCCGAGAAACTGCTGTCCTGCACCTCGGTCGCGTCTCCGAGGAGCCCGTGCCCGTAGACGGCCGGGAGGGCCGGTCCCCCGGCTTGGATCGTCGCCGGCATCACGCAGATGAAGTTGGCCGGCCAGGTCAGCTTCCCGTTGAGCTTCGGCAGCCCGGCC
This sequence comes from Acidimicrobiaceae bacterium, assembly GCA_003151235.1. Lineage (GTDB taxonomy): Bacteria > Actinomycetota > Acidimicrobiia > Acidimicrobiales > RAAP-2 > Palsa-461. Next base: position 108,621 of record PLWZ01000057.1, on the reverse strand, counting down.
TTGTCCACGTTCATCATCGACGAGTTGGTCGCACTCTTGAGGAACAGCGGCACCTTGAAGGTTCCCTTCACCGTCCGCACCGACCCGCTCGTGGTCACCGAAGACACCGTGAACTTCGGAGCGGCGTTCCCCTTGAGCGTCTTGTACGCCTGGGCGCGCATGGTGAGCGCCGGACCGGCAATGGACATCTCGCTCGCAACGGTGAAGTCCCACGCCATGTACGGGGTGGCGCTCCCGAGCAGGCTGTGCAGTTGCACCCTGATCAGGTTCTTGATGTACGCCGACCGTGACGCCGGCTTGAGGGTGCCCCGGAGCGCCGCGACGGTGGAAGGCGCGGGAGGGATCGCCTCGTCGCTCGTGTTCTTGAGGTTCCGGAGCACCACGGCGTATCGCTGTCCCTCGGTCAGCGCATAGGCCGGGTGGACCAGCAGCAGCTGGGTTGTCGGATCGGGGTTCTGGGCGTCCAGCTCCGCGAAGTAGGGAACATGGGCGCCCGTGTTCATGTTGACGAGGACAATCGGAGCGTCCTTGGCCAGTGAGCCGGCAATATCCGTCGAGCCGACGATGCCGGAGTTTGCGAGGCTGATGTTCGGGACGTAGGTGACGATGGCCGAACCGGGGCTGAAGCCGTCTCCTTCGTCCTGGTAGATCGGGTTGATGTGGACGCCGCCGACGTTGGACGGTGTCTCGGATGACGTGATGTCCAGCTTGAGGTTCGTGGCGGTGCTCGACGTCTCGGTGAACGCGTTGTTGGGCCACGGCAGCAGGCAGTCATGGCCGAGGGGGCCCGACACGAGCACATCGCAACCATGAGAGAACGGACTGAAGGAGGCCGCGCTCGAAGTCTCGACACCGCTCACTGCGACCAAACCGGTCCCCATGAGCAGCGCGCCCACCAAGACGCTCCGGATACCCGTTCCGAACATCTGAACCCCCCTCGCGTCGAACACCCGCCGTTGGGATCCTAACGATGCGGCTGGGATGGAACCCCGATCAAGCCACAATGATGCCGACCGGAGTGGCCAAGTGCCGGCTTCGCCCACGCAAGACCCACACCGAGGACCTCAGTTCCGGTGGGCCGAGACCGCGTATTTGCTTTCGTTGTGAAACGGTTGACCGTCCCATGTCGACCAGCGATCCGTGAGCATCAGCCCGGCCGTCTCGCACGCTGTGTCGTAGTCGTCCAGTTCGTAGCCACGCTCCAACTCGAAGCCGGCAATCATGGTGCCGCCCGAGATCACGTGGGCTGCGCATCTCGCAACGAGTGCCGAGCGCGTGGCGACCGGGCAGAACAACGGGACGTTGCCTGCCAGAACCACGACGTCGAAGCGCCGATCGAGGGCGAGCGTGGCCAGATCGGCCTGCACCCAAGCCATCTCAGGAGCCAGACGCTTCGCTTCGGCGATCATGGACGCATCGGCGTCGACCCCAAGCACATCGATGCCGTGCCGACCCAGTTCGATAGCGACGCGCCCGGTTCCGCATCCCGCATCGAGCACCGTCGTCGGCCGAAAAGAGCGGACGAGCGTCGCCTCACCGTGGACGTCCATCCCCCCTGCGGCCAACACATCGAACCGAGCCTGGTACGCCCGGCCGTCGAACTGGGGCACGAATCCATTCAACCAGGCTTTGATTCACACTTTGCAAGGCACCCCATCCATTGCACGCACGGATACGAGGAAGGCCTTTACGGTTTGATCGCGACCCCCTTGTACAGATAGCTCCAGGCCTTGAGCACTTTGGGGCCCTTGATCCAGTCATTCTTCATGACCGAGATTTCAAAGCCTGCCTCGCGGACAAGCCGATCGATCGGCCGATTCAGGTTGCACCCGCCGGCGACTCGCTGCTGGAACCGGTTGAAACGCAGTTGCTTGCGGGCGACATCGGCGTCCGGTGCGAGACCGTGCTCGAGAAAGTGGACCGTCCCCCCTGGGCGCACCACCCGGTACAGCTCTCGCAGGGCCATGCCAACGTCGGGAATGGTGCACAAGGTGAACGTGCTGAGCGCGGCATCGACCGAGGCATCGCCTAGCGGAATGTGTTGTCCATCAAGGCCCACGTACTCGACAGGGGTCGGTGACACGCTGACCCTTTTCCTGCTCAATCGGCGACCAAGTTCGGACGGATCGACCGCATAGACCTTCGTGACATCGGCTGGGTAGAACGGGACGTTGAGGCCCGATCCAAAGCCGATTTCGACAACGGAGCCTTGCAGCCCGACCACGACTTCCTTGCGGTGCCGGCCAGTCTCCTTGGTCCCGCACATGACGTTAATGACCCGAGGCAGCAGCCGTCCTTCCCACAATCCCATGATCCCAGCCTACGGGTGCCTTCTCACCATCGCCTAGGGCACCGGTGCAGCATCCGGTGAGGCGTGACCAAACACGGATCGCCCAGCCGTAACGCGCTCATGCCAACGAGAGCGCCGACCATTCGATCAGGAGTCCGTGTCGAGGCCTGCTCGGATCAGGTCAAGAACCCGATGGCCGACCGCGCTTAGGCAAGGGTTTGGCCTTCTTGGGCATTCGCCCCGCGTCGTCGAGAGCTCGGCGCAGGAGCATCTCGATATGGGCATTCAGGCTGCGGAACTCATCACCCGCCCACTGGGCCAAGGCGTCATGCACGGTTGGATCAATTCGCAGCAGAACCTGCTTGCGATCGCTCACCGCTTACGAGTAGAGCGTCCCGGTGTTGACGACCGGCGAAGCTGGCTGATCTCCACAGAGCACGACCATCAGGTTGCTCACCATCGCGGCCTTGCGTTCCTCGTCGAGGTCGACGATGCCACGCTCACTCAGCCGATCGAGCGCCATTTCCACCATTCCGACGGCGCCGTCGACGATGCGGGAGCGGGCGGCGACAACGGCGCTGGCTTGCTGCCGGCGCAGCATGGCCTGTGCGATCTCGGGCGCATAGGCAAGGTGGCTGATTCGCACCTCGACGATCTCAATTCCGGCGATGACGACCCGCTGGGCCATCTCCTCGGCGAGCTCGCCGGCAACGACGTCGGTCGAGCCGCGCAGCGAGACACCCGTGTCTGTGGGGTCGTCGTAGGGATGGGTGGTCGCAACATGCCGCAGAGCCGACTCGGCCTGTACCCGCACAAAGTTGAGATAGTCATCGACGGCGTACAGAGCACGCGAAGTGTCGGCGACCTGCCAAACCACGATGGAGGCGATCTCCACGGGATTGCCGTCGGCGTCGTTGACCTTGAGGTGGCTGGTCTCGAAGTTCCTGACCCGAATGCTCACGCTCTTGCGGTCGCTGAGGGGCAGGATCCACCAAAGGCCGGTACGACGCAGGGTGCCGACGTAACTGCCGAAGAACCGCACGACCTTGGTGTGGCCCGGCTGCACGATGACGAGCGAGCCCAAGACGACCACGGCCACCAGGATCGGCACCGTGATGAGGGCCTTTATCGAACTGTGGGCGAGCAGGACGCATCCGGCGATGGCGATGACAACGAGCAGGACGCCGAGCCAGCCGTTGATGGCCCACGCTTCCCGCTCGTGGATCTCGACGCGGGTTCCCGAGTGCCCGACCGGAGTCGCCTCGGGGGCGCTGTATGGCTGAACGGGCTCACTCATGATCTCTCCCTTGCGACCTGTACAAAAGTGATATCTAACAGATATCACTTTATGTCGGCTCTTACAAGGCCTGCCGGCGAATTGGTGCCGGATTCAACGTGCTGTCTCGGAACACGGTGATGCCGCGGTTCGACGGTCGAGCGTGCCGGGCCAGGCGCCGGGTTTGGCCCGGCTGTGCCCGGTCCGGCGTCGGGTGATCCTTCTCGGCTCCCTGAGCCAGGCGGGACTCGATCCGAAATCCCGGCGAGCTCCGGTCAGTCGGCCAGCAGCATCGTCCCGATCGACGTCCGGGCGGCGATTCGCCCCGGGATCAGGGAAACCAGGTTGGCGAGCACGAGCGCGCCCAATGTGATGAGCACGATGGCCAGAGCGGAGACGGTGGGTGCGGGCACGGCATGGATCTCATTGGCGAAGAGGTTCCACAGGTAGCGGCCGGCCACGATCCCGAGCGGCACGCCAACCAGTGCGCCGAGGGTCACCGCCACCGTGGCCTGGCAAGCCACGACCGCACCCAACTGCCCTTGGGTGAAGCCCAGGGTCTTCAGCAGGGCCAGGTCACGGCGCCGTCGGCGGACCGACGCGAGCAGGGTCAGCCCCAGCCCCACCACGGTGCCCAAGGCCAGAGCGATCCCCAAAATTGCCGGGATCGCGCCCAACGCCTTGTAGTTCACGATCTCGGCTGGGTGTTGCACCGCATCGACCACGACGCCGTCGTTGTCCGAGTTCGCCGTCGCCGCGGCGATTCGTCTCAGCTGTGGCAAGGCCGTAGCCGGATTCACACCGGCTTTCAGGCGCACAAAGATCGCATCGGGACCCGACGGCGATCCCTCGACGCCGGCGGATCGCAGTATCGCCGGGATGACCTCCGACGGGATCACTGCACCAGTACCCATCTCGAGGTGGAGCGAGGTGCCCTGCCCGATCGTTGGCATCGTGGCCGTTCCGACGATGCGGAGCGTCTGCGGGGGCGGGTTGCCCGGAGCCGAGCTCTGCAGCGTCACCGTGTCGCCGAGGTGCTTGTGGAGGCTGGCCAGGGTGACCGCCCCGAGCACAATCTGATGAGGGCCGTCGAGCCCGTTTCCCGTCAGGATCGGGGGGGCGACCGAGGTTCCGGGGCGCTCGCCGATGATCGGGACCACCTGGCCGTCGATCTTCGGGATCTCGAAGTAGGCGCCGCTCCATGTCGCGACGTCCGTGTCACGCTTCAAGAGCGCCGCCACCTGGGTTTGCGGGATATTGCCGCTCCCGAACTCCGAGGCGAGTTCGTAGTTCCAGTTCCACCCGTACAGATTCGGATGAGACACCAGCGAGTTGAGGCTGGCCCCGAAGATGGTGGTGGCCGTCACGATGACGAGCGCGAGAACTGAACCGAGGATCACCGATCGAACCGGAACCGGATCGGACCCGAGACCGGGCTCGACGGCGAACCGCACACCGACCAGGGCGGGGGCCGGAAGTCGGGCCGAAACGGCCGGCACGAGCCGGGAACTGTTCTCGACGACTCGTTCCGAACGCTGGGCCACCCGGCGCGGCGAGTACCGGTATGCGAGGGCGAACGACACCCCAGCGAGGACCAGGACCAGGATGGCCATGCCGCAACCGAGCACAGTCCAATCGAATGAGATGCCGGGTGTTGGGTAGTAGGGACGCACCGGCCCGAGAGGGGCCAATGGTGAGAGAGCGACGGCCACGACCACCGCCAACAGCGTGCCCACAACGATCGCAGCGATGATCCCGAGCAGCCCGTCGGCGGCCGTCATCGCCGGATCGGCACCGAGTGCCCGCATCGTGGCCGCGTCGCCGGCACCGAGACGTAGTTGTCGTCCGATGAGCTGACCCCCGATGAGGAGGGCGGCCAATGCGACGATCGCACCGAACGTTCCCACCGCGATCGATTCGGGCTTGATCGCCCGCTCAGCCTTGGCGACGGTCGCCGACGTTCCCGTGAACGGTGAACCCGCGGGGGAAACCAGCTTGAAAGCCTCTTGACCGACCTTGGCGACGGTCGAACTCCCGCCGTTCACTTCGATACTTGTCTGCGTGAAGTCGGTGCAGCACGTGAGGAACCGACTGGTGATCGCCGGAGTGAAGACGATGTTGCCGGTCGACGCGTCGACGTCGTCCTCGACGACGTGTTCGGGGGTCGTGATGATCCCGACCAGGGTGGCCGTGATACGACCAACCGGCTGAACCGCCGGGGTGCCGATGCCGGGGAGCTGGGTTTGGGCGTTGGTGAAGACGCCGAAGGTGACCGATGCTCCCATGTGCAGGTGAAGCTTGTGCACGGCCGCCTCGTCGGCGAGGAACGAGTGCACCGAGCTCGCGGGCGGTAGCCGACCCGATACCATCGTCACCCCCTTCCCTTTGCTGCTGTAGCTCGACTGCAGGGTGCCGACGAAGGTCATGCTGGCGGCGACACCGAGATTCTTAACCGTGCCGTTCGGCTCGATGGGAACGGCGTCGAGCCCGACAATGCTGCCGACCCCGGTGACGTGCGGGAGGTGGGCGATCTTCGAGATGACGGCGGGGTCGTACCCAACCTTGAAGAGGCCCGGGATGAACTGCCCGGTGACGCCCGAAAGCTCGAACGGATCAGTGCTTGCTATGTATTGGGGAAACGAGGACTGCGTGCGCCGCGCTGCCGCGACGGAGCCCATCGCCAAACCGCCCAGCAGGCCCACGAGCACTACGAGCGCGAGGTAGCCGACACGGCGTCGGGCGAAGGTGGCCCCGAAGCGGAACCTGGTAACCCGGAGAACCTGGCTGTCTATCGTGGGGCACCGCCAGGTCCGGCCTCGCCCACGTCCAACCCCTCCATGCCTTGCCCATTTGGCTCGGGTGCCCAGGACAGAGTCTCGCTGACCTTCCGACCACGGCCAAGGTGGCGAACCGGCGTATCGGCCTCGTGGCAGCACCACACCGGTCCATGACCCCGCAGGTGGGGACCGCTTTGCATGCCGCCCCTGAGTCATGGCAAGGCATGAAACAACTCCGAAAACCTCGCCTCGTCTGGCCGGATTGCCGGGCTGCTGAGTCGCGCAACTCACCGAACGGAGAGACTGAACGGGGTAGGAACGCCGCCCGGAACTCCACCTAGCATGCCGCCCATGGACTTTGCCGAACGCTATGGGCCGTGGGCTGTGGTCCTCGGTGCGTCCGAGGGGGTCGGGGCGTCGGTCGCCCGCCTGCTCGGAGAGCGGGGCGTGAAGGTCGTGCTCCTGGCCCGACGCCAAGGGGCGCTCGACGAGGTCGCGGCGACGGTCGCCGGAGAGACGAGGACCGTCGTACTCGACCTCAGCGAAGCGGACGCAACCGCCGCGCTGGCCAACGCGGTGGCGGACCTCGAGATCGGTCTCGTCGTCTACAACGCTGGCGCCGACCCGAACATGTCCCAATTCATCGACAAGCCAGTCGACGTATGGCAGGGGATGGTCACCCGCAACTGCGCCACGGTGGTCGGCGTGGCGCACCACTTCGGCGGGTCGATGCTAGAGCGAGGCCACGGCGGGATCGTCCTTGTCACGTCAGGTGCGGCCTGGGCGGGTGGATCGCACCTCGCGGTCTACGGCGCGTCAAAGGCATTCAACCTCGTGCTCGCGGAGTCGCTGTGGGCGGAACTCGGACCGAAGGGCGTCGACGTGCTGGCCATGATCCTGGGCCGGACCGATACGCCCGCGTTCCGCCGGGTGCTGAACGGCCGAGAGGTCGAGGGTATGGCCGACCCCGACGACGTGGCCCGCGACATGCTCGATCACTTGGCCGAGGGTCCGACGTTCCCCCCCGATCCCACACCGTTCAGCGGGCTGCCTCGCCGCCAGTCGGTCGAGCTCATGACCCGCGGCTCGGCGTCGCTGCACGAATGAGTCCCTCCTGGAGGAACGCACCGGACGACCCCGTTTAGGCTCCGGTCATGCACTTCGGATTCCGCTTTGACTTTCGCAACCCGGACATCGCGGAAACGACCATGGCCGACCGCTATGCCGCCGCCCTCGACATGGTGGAGTGGGCCGACGCCTTGGGCTGCTCCACCATCGGGGTCTCCGAGCATCATGGTTCTCCGGACGGCTATCTCCCGAGCCCCATCCCGATGCTCGCCGCCATGGCGGCCCGTACGTCGAACGTCCGCTTCATCATCGCTGCACTGATCGCCCCGTTCCACGACCCGCTTCGTTTGGCCGAGGACCTGATCGTGCTCGACAACCTGAGCCGGGGTCGGGTCGACCTCATCGTGGCCGGTGGTTACGTGCACGAAGAGTTCGCGATGTTCGATGTGCCCATGAAGGAGCGTGGTCGGCGGGTGACCGAGGCCGTGGCCGTCTTGCGGGCGGCCTTTTCGGGCCAGCCGTTCGAGTACCACGGCCGCACCGTGCACATCACGCCGGCGCCGTTCCGGTCGGGCGGTCCCTCCATCATTCTCGGCGGGAGCAGCCGGCCGGCTGCGGAACGAGCCGCTCGCATCGCCGACGGATTCATCCCGTCCATTCCCGAGGTGTGGACGTTCTATCGCGACGCGGTGCAGAAGCTGGGCCGGCCGGACCCCGGTCCGAGCCCGATCGGCGCCAATCAGGTCGTGGCGCTAGCCGAGGACCCCGACAAGGGTTGGGAGCAGATGGCACCGTTCTTCCTTCACGAGACCAACGCCTACGGAATGTGGCAGGCCCAAGACGACATCGCCAGCCCCTTTCACAACGTCGAGGATGTCGACGAGCTGCGGACCACCGGCCAGTACCGGGTGCTCGCTCCCGAGCAGTTCGTGGAGGAGCAGAAGGCCGCGCCGTTCCCCTACGCGATGTTTCATCCGCTTTGCGGGGGTATGCCGATCGATTTGGCCTGGTCGAGCCTGCACCTCTTCGAAAACGAGGTGCTGCCGGCCTTCAAGTGATCCGGTCTGCAGACGCCGTCAGCCCGGTGCGTCGGTCACCGGGAGAAGCTGGTCGGCCACCGGAAACATCTGCACGATGTCGTGGCGGTAGCGGCGATCGTCGATGCGCCACTCGCCGGCTCGACGAGACCAGGTATCCGAGTAGCGACCGCGCACGACGATGTCGGTGCCGTCGGCCCGAACGCACGCGGTGATGTAGCTCTCACTGGTCGCCTGCTCACCGTCGACGTCGATGAGCACGTTCGTGAGCTGGTGGGACGTGGCATCGGTCTTCCGGTGGCTGTCCAGCACGAACTCCATCAAGCCCGCGCCGGTTCCCTCGAAGATCCCTTCGTAGTGGGCCAGCCCGTCCGGGTGCCAGATCTGCGACCCCAGGTCGGGATCGATCCGGTCGACCGCATGGCAGTATCGGTAGAGCACCTCGGTGATCGCCTGCTTGGCCGCGAGCGTCTCTTGCACATCCGACATGCCGTTCCTCCTTCGATCGCACGATGATCACCCGTGTTCGCCCCGTTCAATTCCCGCGCCGCCGCTCTCGCCAGCCAGGAGACCGCGTGCTCCCTCGACGCATCGTCGAAGCCGATCCTGTGGGCCCACGCCGGCCTCGGCCAAGTCGCGCATTGGCACCTCCAGGCCGATCACAACGCCGGCGGGCAGGGCAACCAGGATCTCGCGCAACGGCAACTCGCCCTCACCGGGCACCATCCGTTCGAACACCGCCTCTTCCATGTAGTTCGTCACGGTCGGCTGGAGGGGCGCGTCGCTGAGCTGCACATAACCGATCAACTCGGGATCCACTGCTGCCAGGTCCGCTGCTCGAGAGCCGGACCGCACGAAATGCATGGTGTCGATGAGGAGTCGAAAGTTCGGACGCTGCACATGGTGCAGCGCAGCCAACGCTGTATCCAGGTCGCCGACCGTCAGCCCGGGACTCAGCTCGACCGTCGCTTCCATGCCGTAGGCACCCGCCATCTCGGCCAGCCTGGCGAACTGATCAAAGCTTCGGCCCCGGTCGGGATCCATGCTCACGCTGTTGATGCGCCCGACGCCGAGCTCAGCCATGATCTCGACATCGGCGGCCAACTCAAGGATGTCGCGTTCGGCGCGGATTGTGAACCCTTCGCCGAGCGAGATCGAAACGTCCCGGTCGTTCATCGCGGCGAGCATCGCTCGCCGGAGTGCAGCGTCGTCCCTGAGGGTGAACGGGGCGTACCCGTGCGGGTTGTACGCAATGGCGGTCAGCGCGGTCGAGATGTACCGGCAGCCGAGATCGGCCGCCAGGTTCACAAACTCGACCGGCGGTAGCCCGAAGACGCTCAGATGCTCGATCCCCAGCTGGTCCATGTCCGCCGCCATCGTTCCGCCAGTCGCTACTGGCGTCGGGGGTCAACCACGGTCCGCACCGGGGAAGAGGGGTCGGTCATCTGGTCCAACGCGGCCCCCACCCCGCCGAGGCCGACACTCCCGCCCAGCCACGGTGAAACATCGATCCGGCCGTCGGCGATCGAATGCAGTGCCAGGTCGAGATCCTGCTGCTCCTCGCCGGCGGCGAAGTTGATCTTGAGGCGCCGCATCTGGGCCGACGGGATATACAGCTCCTCCGGCTCCAGGCAGAACCCGCCGATGACGATCCGCGCCCCGAAACCAACCGAGCCGATGATCTGGTTGAGCAGGCCGCGCGCACCGACGCATTCGTAGACCAGGTTGGGCTGGCGCATTCCAGTCTCGGGGATCGGTCCGTACGGCGAACTCTCTTGCGGATCGATCGCCGCGTCGGCTCCCATCCGGATCGCAATGTCGCGCCGGCTCGCGTCGAGGTCCGCGGCGATGATCGGGCCGCAGCCCATGAGCTTGAGGCCTGCGATCACGCCCAGCCCGATGGCCCCACAGCCGATCACGAGCGGGATGTCGTCGGGCCCGGGCTCACCGGCTCGGGCATGTTCGAGTCCCACGGCGAGCGGCTCGATCATGGCCGCCTGGTCGTCGTCCATGCTCGCGGGGATCTCCATCAAGATGTTCTCGTCCAACACCATGTACTCGCCGAACCCGCCCGGACAATCGTGGCTCTGCCCCACGATCGAACGGCCGCCGGCATAGCGAACGATGGGCGCTGAGGTGACCCGGGCGCCGGTCTTGAGGGGCCGCCGGCTACCGAGCCCGTAGTCGACGACCTCGCCGACGTATTCATGGCCCGGGACGATCACCCGGTTGAGATCGAGGTCCGAGTAGGGCCCCCCGAACTTCTGCGACGTCGCCACCGCTTCGGGGCCCGAGTGCAGGAGGTGCGCGTCGGACGCGCACAGGCCGCAGGAGAGGGTACGCACCAGCACCTGCCCCTCGGCCGGGACCGGGTCGGGCACCTCGCCGACAAGTATCCGGCTGTTCAACAAATACGCTGCCTTCACCGATCGTCCTTTCGGTCATGGTCACCTGTCGGATGTTGCAGGCGTCGGAGTTGATGCATCCCGTCCTGGTTTCCGCGGCATCATTCCCAGGAATCGTGAAGATTGTGACCCGTGGTCAGCCGTCGGCGAGCCGTCCAAGCTGCCGCCGGAGCCAGTCCTCCATGCTCCGCTTGGCCTGCTGAACGGCCGCCGCCTCAGGCACCAATTGGTACGCGTGGGGCAACCCGGCGATGACGTGGAGCTCGCACGGCACCCCCGCTCGGTTCAGCCGCTGGGCATACTCAACGTCCTCGTCCCTGAAGCCATCGATTGAACCGACGACCACACAGGTGGGTGGCAGACCGGCGAGATCGGTCGCTCTGGCCGGCGCGGCGTATGCCGGCACTTCGTCGGACCCGTAGAGCGCGCCGAGGTAGGAACGCCACCCGAACGCGTTGGATTCGGCATTCCAGACCCACAGTCCTTCCGCCAGGATCGAGGAGGTCGTCTGGCGGTCGTCCAGCATCGGGCAGTCGAGCAGCTGAACGGCGACAGGCACCTCGGCTCGGTCGCGCGCCATGAGCGCCACCGCGGCAGCGAGGCCACCACCGGCGCTGATCCCGTGGATCCCGAGCCGGCCGGCGTCGATGCCCAGTTCCTCGGCGTGCTCGTGGGTCCAATGCAGCGCGGCATAGCAGTCGTCGACGGCGCCGGGGTAGGGGGTCTCCGGGGCGAGGCGGTAGTCGACGGCGACGCCGACGACCCCGAGGCTCGGACACCACCGGTCGAAGGTTGCATCATCGAGGTCGTAGGTGCCGATCACATAGCCACCGCCGTGGAAACTGACGATTGCCGGCAGTAGCCCGGTGGCGCCGGTTGCTCGGTGCACCCGCACGCGAACGGCCGGATTGCCGGGCACGACCCGCTCGCTCCGGGTAACGGCGTCGGACAGCTCAGGATTCTGGAAGGAGCTCCGCATGGCGGCAACCGACGCGGCGTCGAGGGCCGGCATTTCGAATGCGCTGAGCCCCGATCGGAGCTCCGGGTCCAAAAGGTCCTTGACGTTCACATCGACCCTCGTTGGATGGTCACGCCGGGGAACCCTACCGCCCATCCGCCCGCGATCGCTGGGTCGAGCGGCGGGCTGAGAGGTGAGCCTTGGCGCCGCGCTCGCGGGTCGCTGCCCTCGAGAGGTTGTGTCGGTTGTCTCTCTCAGGTGCTCTCTGCAGACCGCCTTGATCGAAGGGTTGTCCCGGCACCTGTCCGACTCGACCAGCAGCAGGCCGGCGCTCAGTCGGGCAGATTGAGACGGGCCGAATTGGCGCGAGGCCGGGTGATCTCGAAGAATCCCTGGTGCTCCGACAGGACCTGAATGGCGTCCCAGAGGCGGAGGGCAGCAGACCCGGTCGGCGCAGGCGCCATTACCGGTCCTTTGAACCCGTGCGGGGGATCTGCCCGCACAACGATCGTTGGTGTCTGGGTCTTCGGCCCGCCAAACGCGTAGGCCACCTCCATGGCGTCGCGTATCGGGGCGTCCCACTTCTCGTCCTGCGCGGCGTCGGTCAGCCGGACGTCGAGACCCACCGCTGTTACGCAATCCTCCAACAAATTCACAACGTCAGGTCGTTGCGGCGCGAAATACCGCCGGCCCCATTCGGTGTAGAGCCGGTCGACGGCGTCCTCCCCGTCCTCGGCGCGCGCTGCCTCGAAGAGCCGCAACATGCGGTGAGAAACGGCATGGCCTTTGAGGGCTTGCTGCCGGTATTCGGCCGGGACAGTTGGTGCCACGTCGTAGTCGTCGCGGATCTCGATGCAGTAGGAGCGCCAGTAGACCGACAGGTCCCGCTCCGGGGCAACGTCGCGCACCCAGCGGGAGGTGATCCAGGCCCAAGGGCAGCTTGGATCGACGAATACCTCAACGTCTGTCATGAACACAAGGCTACCCGTGGCCGCACGCGCCGCCCGGTCGACGGGGGCCCATGTACGCCCCCCAACACAGTCACGCCAAAACCCGTTTGGCGGATTACGTCGGCCCGAATTAGGAGTTGGGCGGCGAGATCAAGCCAAAAGTTCGCCTTGCTCGGGGCGAGCACGACATAGAAGGCCGATTTGTCCGCGGCCGCTTGCGGGCATTGCATGGATCGAAGGTCGGACGTACGCTCGCAAAATGACCAGTGCTTCAACCCAGCCTTCGCGAGAACCGGACGAACTCGAACGGCTACGAGGTGCGCGGGGCGAAGGTTGGGACTGGACCCGCATCCAGCGAGATCCCTGCCCGCAGTGCGGGCAGCACCCGGCTGCTCTTCCTCCGACCTCGCTCGGAGAGCTGGCGGTGGCGTCGGCGGTGGCCTGGCGAGAGTTTCTCCTGGAGGCCGACGACACGTACCTTCGTGCAATTCCCGAGCCCGGCGTCTTCTCGCCCATTCAGTACGCGGCGCACGTCCGAGACATTTTGAGGGTGTACGGCGACCGGATGGTTCTCGGGGTTGAGCAGGACAGCCCGACCGTTCCAATCTTCAATCCACCGCAGCAAGTATTCGAAAGCTACAACCGGTTGGACACGAAGGAACTAGCGGCAGACCTGGGGGCGCAAGCCCAGCGTTTGGCCGAAATAGTCGAGAACATGGACCCCTCCGCTTGGACCCGCCTCGTCATAAATGACAGGGGCCAGTACGGGGTGTACACGTTCACCATAAGTGGCCTTGCATGCAACGCGGTCCACGAGGTCCACCATCACCTACTTGACGCCAAGGGTACTCTCGGGTCGAGTGCGTCTTCTTGACGGTCGAATGTGAGCGGAGGACCTCGTGGATAGCACTCACTCGCAGGATCGTTTGGCCGCACTGGAGCAGCGGGTCAACCTTCTCGAGGACCAGCTGGACATTCATCGGCTGATCAACAGCTGGGGGCCGGCCGTCGATACGGGTGACGGCGACGCCGCGGCCGCCCTGTTTGCTGAGGACGGACTCCTTGAATCTGACCTCTCATATCTGATCGGTCCCGCATCGATCAGAGCGATGGTCCACGGCGACGGACATCAGTCGCTCATTCGCGACGGGTCGGCTCACATTCCGGCGTTCCCCATCGTGCGAGTCGATGGGGATGACGCAAGTGCGACGGGATACACCCGGGTCTACCGCTACACGGGTGAGGGCTACGAAGTCTGGCGTGTCTCGGCGAACTATTGGGAGTTTCGGCGTACACCCGATGGTTGGCGGGTGACCAGGCGTATCAACCACGTCATCGATGGCGGCCCAGACGCGAAGAAGATTCTCGGCCGTTCCCTGGACCAACGACCCTGAGTGCATCCACCCAGATGGTCCAGGGAACAGATCGACAACCTCTGGTCCGCTTAGGGAGAGTTTGACTGACCGTTCCCGAACGTGGGTTCTCGGGTCGACCGACCTTTAGGTGCCACTCGTGGCGGAGTTTTCACGCTCGAGATGGGCCTTGTGAGCGAGTTTGATGATGTCCTCCGACACTGATCGCTTGTTCCCTTCATGTGCCGGATGGTGCGCTGGGCAAGCAAGGTATGGGGTGCCTTCGACCGCCTTCCCAAGTCTTAGACATCCTTTGACGTGGCAATTGTGGTGGCGGTAGATGGTGATGATGCTGCCGACGATGAGGAAGTCAGGAATCGCTCCACCGAAGCCAGACCAGAAGCCATACCAAGTACCGGACTCGGAATCGGCACCGGTGTATCGCAGGAACCAGTGAGCTGAATCGGTCCAGAAGATCACGGCGACTATCAAGAAACCGACTGCGCACAGCCCGACTATCAACCCTCGTTTCATGGCAATACCCCCGACCTCTCGGCTTTCACGGTCTCCCCGAACATCCCTTGGTATCTACTGAATCGACAGTCCGAGCCCCCCACCCTGGAAATCCCCAGAAGTATCGCGCGGGACTCTCGACCGTCGTTGATATGGCGATACCGAATGTTCCGCCAATCTCCGGTCGAACCGGAGCGAGATTCTCGGGCCGAGGGCACTTACGGCGTCACAAGAGCAATGGCGCAAAGACGCCGGTGAACCTCAGCCGCCGCCAGCCACCGCGCGTAGTCCGGCCATCGAGTCTCGCATGACGTCGGCGAGGTCCCGGTCGTCGCCCCCGCTCGACCACCGTTCGATGGCGACGCGCAATACGGTCATGCCTGCCTCGGCAGCCAGGCTGGCTTGGGGCTCGCCCACGCCTCTCTGGTGCAGAGCCTTTGCCACTGCCGCGGCATAGTCAGCGAGTTTCGCCAGCTCCCGCTCCCGCAGCTCGGGGTTGGCGGCGATCCTTTCGTAGAATTCGGGCGTCGACTAAGACGAGTTGAGCGATGAGAGGCTTTGTCTCGAAGCCTTGTGTTGCCGTCAGCGCAGGTCAGGGCTGCGATCGCCGGACGGCTCAGCGCAGCGCCTGGATGCGGACGAGGTTGCCCGAGGGGTCACGGAACGCGCAGTCGCGCACTCCCCACGGTTGAGACGCCGGCTCCTGGAGCACCTCGGCGCCCGACGCCCGGACCTTCTCGAAGGTGGCGTCGAGGTCGTCGGAGCGGAAGATCGCAGCCTGCAGCGACCCCTGCGTCACGAGTGACAGGAGGGTGTCGCCCTCCGCCTGCGAACGACCGCCGTGCGGCTGGGACAGGACGATGTCGACGTTCTGCCCCGGGGCGCCAACGGTCACCCAGCGGAACCCCTCGGAAGCGACGTCGGCGCGGACCTCAAGGCCAAGCGCGTCGCGGTAGAAGCCCAGCGCAGCATCGGGGTCGTGGACGGGAATGAACATTGCGGCAACGGTGACTGTCATGCGACAACAGTAGGAGCACCGACTCGTCGGATGCTTCTCCAATCCTGCTTGGTGCAAGGAGGTGGCATCCGGTGCGCCGGCGCCGCCCCTCGGAGCCGACCGGTCTCGACCAGGTCGGCAGCGCTCAGACCGCGACCGCGGTACGCCGCGGTCGTGTCACGAACATGCTCACGCACGACGGAACCACCTCGAGGTCACGATGGTCACGATGGCGGTACCGCGAGGGCGACACGCCGACGATCTCGGTGAAGCGCGAACTGAACGAGCCCAGCGACGTGCAGCCGACAGCCACGCAGGTGTCGGTGACCGACTGCCCCTGGCGCAGAAGAGCCTTCGCTCGCTCGATGCGTCGCGTCATGAGATAGGAGTAGGGAGTCTCGCCGTACGCCGAACGGAACTTGCGCGAGAAGTGTGCGGGCGACATGAGTGCGGTACGCGCCATTGCCGGGACATCGAGGGGCTGCGCGTAGTCACGGTCTATCCGGTCACGCGCCCGGCGCAGCTGCACGAGGTCGGCTATCTCCTCCGGCGTCATTCCGACGACGGTACCCGACCGGTCGCCCCTCGGTCGAAGAACACGGGTCAAGGCGTCCCGAAGCGCTTTTTGGAGACTTTCTCCAGGGGCTTCCGGCTCAGCTACCCCTCGTCTTCGGGCTTCCTCGCAGTCCCGCGTGGCTCGGCGAAGGGCCGGCGTTCGGACTCTCGCGCCAGGGTCTCGAGCGGCAGGCCAACGCGGGCGACGACGACATCGGTGCGAGTTCCGAGCGGACACGAGGCGCTGTACCGTGGCCCTGTGAGCAGCCCGCGATTGCCCGGTGGGGTGGTGCACAAGCTTCCAGGAGACCTGCGCAGGGCGCTGATCACCAACCCAGCGGCATTCGATGCCTGGAAGGACATCACGCCTCTGGCCCGCAACGAGTTCATCTGCTGGGTCGAGGATGCCAAGCAGGAGATGACCCGAGAACGCCGCATTCGCCGGACTCAGGAGGAGCTGGAGGAAGGGCAACGTCGGCCGTGCTGCTGGCCAGGGTGCAAGCACCGCGAGCGCACGGGCAGATAAACGGTCGTCTGGGTGTCCCCTATCGCCCGGCAGCGGGACACCCTTAACGCTCGAACCGCGGCACGGCTGGTCGAGTGCGATACGCCCAACGCGCCGATGGCAGTTCTGTGGGGTTGGAGTAAGGCCGTCAAGATCACCGAGCGATCGGGCACGCGAATGGCCTGACTTAGAGCGTGCGCGGATAGGCAGTACAGAACGCCGCGCTCGTCAGGTCGGGCTCAGAGAACCCAGTGGGTGAACGTTCTGGCGTCGCCACCAACCCGACGATAGGGGGCATGGGGACTAGGGGAAGCTCCAACGCGTTTGGCTGAACCTCCCTCCTTTGCCAAATCCGAAGCCCGTTTCAGGTGTTACCCGATAGACCAGAGCTTCTGCTCGCCGGATGGCGTCCCCCAAGCCGGACCACGTTCCATCTGGTGTGGCGAAATGCGGGCCGTACTTCGACTCGTAGGTGCTGGCGACACGTCCAAGCTCAGCGTGGTCGGTCACGATTTCGGCGGTTCCTTCGATCACGAGATCGAGGCCGTCGAGGGTGCTGTTGCCCGTCGTGAGGACGCAATGGTGGTTCTCTGAGAGATTCTTCGCTTTTCGTTCGTCTGGACCAGTGCAGAAGTACAGAGCCCCTTCTAGCCAGATACCCAACAGAGGCGTGACATGCGGGCGTCCATCAGGTCGAACCGTCGAAAGCCAATACACCTCAGCGCCCATCAACTCATCTCGCGCCTGGGACCACTCGGTCGGTGTCGCATTCGGACTGCTGAAGGAACTCAGCTTGGTCACTGGTTCTGGTTCTGGTTCTGGTTCAGCCATGGCGCTGCTCCGTTCATTCGCGGACGAACAGGCGGGCAAACACCCCCGATGCCGGTGTGTCGCTGATCCCATTGTCGCGCATGCCCTGGAGATTCCGGATGGGTCACACTCCCGGCGATAGGGGCACTTCTGGAGAGTGTCATTAATGCACAAGCGGATCCGTCAGTTTCGGCCAGTACGCCTTGACACATTCATGGCGTCTTGGCGGCGCAATTGGCTCGGGTGAGGGCGGCGCACACGTACTCGTAAGAGTCCGCCTTGCGACGACGGTTAGGACGAGGTGATATTGACTTTCAGCATCCGGTGGGTGACGTCGGGAGGGACTCCTGAGGCGCTGCCTTGCGCATTGATCTTTTCGACAACGCTCATCCCCGAGATGACATGGCCGAACAGGGAGTACGAATTCGGTAGCGATTCGCCCTCCGCGCCGGCGACGATGAACCACTGGCTGCCGCCGGTATGCGGTTGGCCGGTGTTGGCCATGGCCACGGATCCGAGCGGGTACTGGTCGGCAGGGTTCGATGCCTTAGCGGGTAGCTCGTCGGGGATGGTGTACCCCGGGCCTCCACTCCCCGTCCCGGTAGGGTCCCCCGTCTGATCCATGAACGCCGGGATGACCCGATGGAAGATCACGCAGTCGAAGAGACGGTGCTGAGCCAGGAAGACGAAGTTGTTGACGGTTTGGGGGGCATCTTTCGCATCAAGCGCAATTACGAATGTGCCCACATCGGTCTTCACCGTAGCCCTATAGGCCTTGGCTGGATCGATGGTCGTGGCCGGTGCGCTGCTCCAAGTCGGCTTCTTCAGCACTGTGGCGGGATTCTTTGGACAGCCGGCAGCCACCGAAATTGCGTTTGCGGCTGCCTGCGCCTTCGCATCGGCCGCTGATCCGCCGGTCCCCGAGGAAACCGTCACCTTCTTGAATCTCGCGCTCTGTTGTGTCGCTGCGTTTGCCAACACTTGCTTTTCATGCGCAGTAGGCGGAACCGGGGTGCCCGTGGTAGTACTCGTCGTCGAACTCGAGGGTAGATCCGTGGACAGTCCGGTCAGTTCAAATGCGGCGCCGCGCCGCCAGGCGATGAGGTAGGTCGAGTCCGACCCCAATCGCTCGACGGCTGTAGATCCGAGATCCTCCGGAGGGCTCAGACCCGCTTGCGCCTTGTCGTTGGATGTAACACTCTGCAAGAGACTCGTCGCATCTGCCACTGATTTGCAGTAGAGCACCTCAGACAACAACCCGAGGCTTCCCGACGCACTCGCGAATTCTTCTTGGGCACCATAGGGGCACCCCGTGACGCCGGTGCTCGTTGATGTGGAGGGAGCGTTGACGACCTTCGTAAATCCTGCCTCCTTGGCTACAGATACCGGAACGAGCACGCTGGTCGATGGCTTCGACGCCGAGGACGTGGCCGCCGCAGCGGGCACCACGACGATGGGCCCTACGACAGCGACAACGGTTGCGCCAATGCTTGCCTTGGCGATGAGTCTCAAAGTCAGCTTCCTCACGAACACACGTCTTTCTAGAAGGGAGGAGGCCTCCTAAGCCCGAACGGGCTAGAGGCGATTCGAGTCGGATGCCGGCTGGCTTCGTGAGGAAGATAGCCGAGCTACGAGGGTTTGGTGCCGCCCCGGAGGCGATTGTGTGATTGGTAGTCGAAGACGGTGGTGAGACCTCCATCTTCCTGACCGGGAACGACATAGTGATCATCTGGAAGAGAGTCGATGCCGATTCTCGCTCCCTCTCTTGCTGGAGGGTGGGCGGTTATCCCCTTCAGCTACGCACCGACCCGGCGTACTGGGCGCCCCTGGTGCTCCGTTCTTGAGGAACATATTGGGGCACCTGTGTCCATCGAAGCGGGCCAACTCCTGCAGGTCAGTGCAGGATCGCTATCGCCCTGCTGCTGCTCGGTGAAGTGGAGATTACGTTGGATCAAATCTCCAGCGCGTGGCTCCTCCCGGCTCAACCGTGAGGAGGGAAGTTGCCTGCCGTGCCACCAAGCGGAAGATAGTCCACGGGGGAGGTCCAGCTGATGGAGCGCTGTAATCGGCTGTGAGAGCCACACCGGAATCGTCCACTTGGGCTGGCCATCCGTGCGTGCTCCACTGCTCCGCCATTGTGGCAACCATGGTCGGATCAATGACTTTCTCGGCCACGCCCTCTACGACGAGGTCGAACTCGTGAGTGGCAACGCTCAACGTGCACCGCGGATCGCGCGCCAGATTCCTTCCTTTGCGGGTCAGCTCTCCGGTCTCGAACCAGAAGGCGCCTTCGAACCAGAGCGCACCGACACCTGTCACATGCGGGCTTCCGTCGCGGTTGATCGTCGCCAACCAGCTGGTGTGTCGGTCGGGTCCGCCAGTCCCGGGGGCTTGGGTTACCCCTTGTGCGAGACGGTTCTCGATAACGGCCCAATCGATGATTGGCAGCTCATAGAGGTCGGCAAGATTCGTCGTTTTCATGATGGTATGACGAATCCTACGATGGAGATTCATCGCCTATGCATCGACGATCTGTCGTCCCACACCCGGCGAACTGGGGCAGTCGGGGTTCGGAGATGTGATTGCCGTCCTCGTTGCCCCTCATGAGGCTGTGTTCCAGGTGGCTCCTCCGTCGCTTGAGACGACGACCGCCGCTGGCTCCGCTGAGGGATCCGTGGCGGAAAGGTCGAATCCCACCGCGATGCACGACGTCGCAGACGGGCAAGAGACGCCGTCTAGGCCGACCGTCGACGAGGGCACCGTTCGCGAGGTCCAGATCTGTCCGTCGTCACTCGTCGTGAGAAGGTCACGGTTGATGCCACCCCTCCCCCCGATGCCCCCGCCCGCAACGGCACACTGGGTGGCGCTCCCGCACGAGATGGCGTTCAACATGGTTGTGCCGGGCGGCACCCCTTGAAAGGTCCACGAGGCGCCGCGGTCGGTACTCGAAGCGATCATCCCCGATGGCGAACCGTCGGGCGGAGTGGCGTCGCCGACGAGCAGGCAGTGCGTGGCAGTGGCGCACGTCAGGCCGCTGAAGTACGGGATGCCGAGGGGTGCAGCGCTGTTGGTCGCAATCGAGCGCCGCTTCCAGGTGGATCCACCGTTGATGGTCGTGATGATGCTGAGGCGGCTACCCCCGCTGGGGTCACCGATGGTGGCTTCCACTTCTCCTTCGGCGATGCAGGATTGGCGGGTCGTACAGGTCACCAAGTTCAGCTCTTCCTCGCCCCTCGGGACTGCCACGGTGCTCCAGCTCCGGCCGGCGTTGTTCGAGATCACCGCAATCGCCCTGGTGATTGCGGTCGTCACCCCGACGGCCATGCAGAAGGTCTTGGTCGGACACGAGATTCCGACGAGCCTTCCGACGCCCTTTGGCAACGCCGGCGCCAACGACCACGTGCCCCCACCATCGAGGGTCCTGATCACGGCTCCACGTTGGCCGTTGCCCTGAGGGTTGGCGCCCACGACAACACATGTCCGAGCGGACGCACACGTCAAGGCGTAGAGGTTCTTGATCCCGGGCAGAGTCGAGGTGCTGGCCCAGCTCGCACCTCCATCGGCAGTTCGGACAGCGATTGGGCCCAGAGTGGATCCATAGGTCGGCGTGCCAATTGCCACGCAGTTTCGTGGGGTTGAACAAACCACAGATACGAGGGGCATACTCAGGGACGCAGGTGGTACCGACCCGGTTGCCCGTTGGGGTGGAGTGTCGGCGCCAGCGGTGTCGAATGATGCGAAGAGGCCAGCCAACACAAGCGGGAGGCAACTCCACCTGATCCAGTGCCTCTTCACGGTGTCGAAAACCCTATGGCGGTTCCCTCAGTTGCACTCGCCGACTAGTAGCCCATATGCGCCGGTAGGGGTCACCCGCGGTCAGATCGGCACACCGAACAACGACGTTAGGCAGCTCGGCGCTCGCGACCGATCGACGGTTCGGTCGCCAGTGCGGGCCGTCCTATCCGCGCAGCCTCTTATAGGGACAGCGTTGTAATAGGGTACCGAGTGGTCCTGAGCGGACAACGATTAAACCCCGATATCTGGAAGCGGGTCGACCGGCTCTACGGGATCCTCATCGAAAAGGTTCGGCGCACCGAGGCTTCGACCGGGATCGCTACCCAATCTGGCGAGACTGGCTCGCCGCAGCCGGTGCCCACCCCCAACGGTCGCGCGTCATCGAGCAGATACGAACAACTGGCATCTTCGATCTACCCGGTGCGGACATCGGCTGGTAAAGCTGTGCCCCAAGCTGCCCTCTACCATGGTCGGACATGGCTGCGATCTGTACGTGCTGCGCAACGTCGGTCGATTGGTGGGTCAGACTGCGCTCGCACCCTGACCTGCCGATCTGCCACAACTGCCTCGCCGGACTGAATGGACAGCGAGACGGCCAACTGCAACTCATGACACGAACGTGGCTGATCACGGGGTTCGAGCCGATTTTCAAGGTTGCCGACGTGACTCGCTCGGTCGCTTGGTTTGAGGGTGCTGGCTTCGAGACGTCGTTCCACGATGACACCTATGCCTTCGCTCACCGGGATCGAGACCTCACAGTCCACCTGGCCCACGCTGTAGCGGACGACGTTCCCGGTGAGGGTTCTCTCTACATCCACTGCCAAGACGCCGACCGGGTGGCCGAGGAGTGGAGACAAGCCGGGATCGAAGTGGACGGCCCGCGGGACGAGGACTACGGCAAACGGGAAGGCTCCATCACCGATCCTGACGGAAACGTGATTCGCTTCGGAAGCCCTATTCGCTGAAGCTCCAGGGTGCCCAGATCGGCCGGCCCAACGACCACTTGATCCTCTGACCTGCTTCCTGGCACTTTCGTGATGTTGCGACTCTGCCCTGGCGTCACCCGACAAGACCGCGACGATGCGCGTACGCGATCGCCTGGGGGCGGTCTCGGCTGCCGGTCTTCGCGAAGATTCGATTCACATGAGTCTTGACGGTGGCCTCACTCACGAAGAGCTCCCTTCCGATCTCGGCATTCGAGCGCCCAGCGGCGATCAGGCGGAGCACCTCGGCCTCTCGCTCGGTCAGCCCGTCGGGAAGGGGGCCGTTCCCGGCCCCCGTTGCGGGCAAGGTCGCCACCTCGACCAGTCGAGTCTGGACTGCCGGGTCAAGGACCGCTTGGCCTGAGGCGGCAGCTTCGAGGGCGCGGCGGATGTGATCGCGGCCGGCGTCCTTGGTGAGGTATCCGATCGCCCCGGCCCGAAGTGCCCCGACGATGGACTCGTCATCGGCAAAGGTGGTGAGCACTACCACTTGGGTTTCGGGATGGTCGGCGCGGATCCGCCTCGTTGCCTCGACCCCGTCCATCCGGGGCATGCGCAGGTCCATGAGCACGACCTCCGGGGACACCGCCGCGACCAGCTCGACCGCCTCTTCACCGTCTGAGGCGGACCCGACCACCTCAACTCCTTGCATTGTCTCGAGTGACGTGACGAGACCCTCACGGACGGCCGTCTGATCGTCCACCACGATGACTCTCACCCCGGCACCGCCACCTCAACAGTGAAACCCATTGAGCTCGGCTCGGCCACGACCTGTCCACCCAGCAGCTCGATGCGCTCACGCATGCCTTGGAGGCCGAAGCCTCCGCCCGTCGTCCTCAGCTCGCTTCCGACAGCGTCCGGGCAGAACCCGTTCGTGACCGTCAGGGTCGTTGAGTGCAGGTCGAAGTCAAGACGGATCGACACCGGCGCCCCCGGTGCGTGCTTGCGGGCATTCGTGACGGCCTCCTGCGCGGCGCGATAGAGGGCCAATCCGGCGTCGGATGCGAGTGGACGGGGCGCACCGGTCACGACCAGCTCGGCGTCGTCACGGGCGGCGAGGGATGCCAGTTGCTCGGCCAGGGCCACCGGCTCATCGCGCAGCGCATGCACCGCCTGGCGCGTCTCCTCGAGACCCTGGACGGCAAGTCGCCGAGCCCGTTGCACCAACTCGCGCACTTTTGTCGAATTGTCGCCGCTCTGTAAGAGCGCGTCAGCGGCGTCCAATTGGACCGACAGTGCACCAAGCGAGTGGGCCAGCACGTCGTGGACCTCACGTCCGATCCGGTTGCGTTCGGCCAGCGCTGCCGCTCGATCCCGCTCGGCGTCGGCTCGGACCCGTTCAGACAGGAGTTGCTCGGCTTGAAGCGTCCGCTGCACGTATTGACGTCGGCTCGCGCCAATCATGAGCCCGACGACCACGCTGACCGCACCCTCGGCGATGAGGACCGTGGGACTGTCAACCGCTGATGTTGCCACCACGAGAGCGCCGACGCCGATCGCTCCCACGCCCGATGCCGGGAATCCATCGAATGCGATCCCAGCAGCGAGTCCTGCGACGGCCATGAAGGTGATGGCATCGGGCGCCCACGCCGCGAGGGCGCCTCCCGACGCAGCCAGGAGGGCAAGAAAGCACCACGTCGTGCGATCCGAGGCCCCGTGCCGCCGGCTGGCCATCCAGCCCAGCCATCCGACGCCGGCACCCACCATCAGCGCCGACTTGATCGGATGGTTCGCCGACACGCTGCTCGGTGGCTGTTGGTGCGCCGTGGCCAAGAGGAGGCCGGCAAGGGCAGCGAGGCGAGCGGCGCTGAGCATGCGCTCTGTCCTGGTCCCAAGCTGGGCTCGGAGTTGGGTAGCCAGCCCCATGGAGATGATGATCGCACTCGCACGCTGGTCCCGGCGCCTCCGAGGCTCAGGCCGGGTGGCGCGACCCGTGCTCTCGTCTGCACCATAGGAATAGTCCCCACGAGCCCGCCGGCTCCTCCAAGCGGACTTGTGGGCACTCGGGCCGCCAGATTCAGGCGACGGCCGGTGACCGGAGCAGTCCGCCCCGCTCGATGACGGCGCCAGAGCGACGGGCCTTCAGGTAGAGGCCGGCGGTCCGGGTCGCAACCTCGGCCATGGCCATGAGGATGAAAGCCGTGGCCCAGGCTGCTCCGGAGGTGATGCCGTGGGCAGCGCTGAACCGGGCGATGGTCGGTGCGCCGCCGTAGGTGACCCACAGCGAGAAGCCGACCCGGGCGCCGATGCCTGCCACCCACAAGATGGCGGCGAGGGCGCCCGCCTTGGCGAAGGCGCTGGGGCCGTCGCGGCGAACCGTCGTGGCCAGTGCGGCCAGGGTCCCCAAGGTGGCGCCGAGCACCGTGCCGCCGACCACGAGCACGAGGTCGTTGCCGGCGGTCGGAATGCCACGGAGGATGGAGGTGCAGACCCAGATGGTCACGACCAGGGGGAACACCAGGCGGGCCTTGGTGACCTTGTGGCCCCGGACCTGCAGGACCACCAGAGCGACCAGGAAGAGGTTGAGGAGGTATTCGGGGAGTGTCATGCCATCAGTGTCTGCCGCGAAGGGCGCTCTGGCGTCAGCCCAGGGGTGGACCAGAGGGTGGATCCCGTCTCAACCCCGGCGTCACGCCTGCGCCCAGATGGCTTGTCCCAACCAGACTCAGGCCCGATCGGTGAGTGCCGGTCACCCCGGCGCGTTCTGTCCGCGATGGGTCGGCGTCTTGTCGATCCGCGCTTACCCCAATCGGCCGGTTGAATGACACTTCCTCGAGCGCTTCAGGAGCGCGGCGCAAACACTCGCGAGCGGTTGAGAGGGCTCAAAAGGACCCCGTCGCCCCGTTCGACGTCGGCTGGCCTTTGCCCTCAAGCTGCAAGGCTGAAGGGTGGGTAGCGATCGGTGAGCAACCCCACGTAAGTCTCCACCCGGAGCCCGTAGCGATAGGCGCTGACCAGGAAGTCGCGGATCCTCTCGGGATACTCCCCGGTGAACAGGACGGCGAAGACGGCAACGATGATTCCGACGAACGCCGCGATGCTGAGGACGAACAGCACGAGGTACTGGGGAATGGCCAGGAACCATTTGTACAGCGGCTTCCACCGGTCGAGGTGCTCGGGATAGGTCAGGTTGAGCGAGGTGTGGGGCTCCGTCCCGTCGTCCTCCGACGACAGCTCGAAGTCGAACGGGGGGTAGTCCTCGTACATGAAGAGGGCGTAGCTCATGGCCCGCCACTCGTAGCGATCGGTCATGACGATGGCATCGAAGAGCGGTCGCGGTATCTGCTCCGTGAACAGAACGGTGAAGAAGCTGATCAGGGTCAGGACCTGCCGCAGGGTGCGGAGGGCATAGGCGATCATCAGATGTGGGATGGCCAGCAGCCACTGCACCAGCGGCCGCCACCGGGTGATGTGGCGGTCGGCGTGGAGCTCGAGCTGCAAGGGATAGGGGGCCGATGTGGACATGAGGACTCCTTGGATTAGGTGAAAGTGGGACGGGCTAACGGCAGAAGGAAATCAGGGGGTGACGGGAGGATGGAGAGGGCACCTCGGACTGAGCGGCTTCGATCACCTCTCGATCTGGTGAAAAGTGAACCCCTTGGTGAAGAGCCAGATCGGGAGGATCAACTCGAAGAGGCCGCCGGGGACCAACGCAAGCATCCCTGCGCCGTGTGTGATGTCGATCACGTTGAACACGGCCAAGATGCTTCCTACCAAAAATACCGGATAGCCGAAGACACCCAGCATGGATAGGTTCCTCGGCACGATCCGGCAACTAGCCGAAGCCCTGGGGGGGCGAAGGTGCTAGGACCTGGATGGCTCTTAGAACTGCTCGAATAGTGAACTGAACAGTCAGGACTTTCTGAGCAGGTGCCGGCCCGCCCCCAATCCTCCCGCCACGAAGGCGACCACCACGTAGGCGGCATGGCGGTCGTAGTTCTCCCGCCGGCGGTCGTAGATGGTCGTCGTGCGGGGATCAGGGTGGCGGGCGGCCAGCTGCACGTCACGTAGGGGTACCCCGGCGTCGAGGGCGGCCATGATGAAGGCGGCTCGGAGCATGTGGGGGTGGACAGCGCCCAGTGTCCTGACCTTCGATTGATGGCTAGCTCCAGTAAACACGAGCGCGTCGTTTTGCGTAGCTCCAGGCATGCATGACTTGCAACCAGCGGGGTGGAGCTAGCGGGCCGACGGCGGCGCCTCGGCGGCGCCCTTCAGCCGCTCGAGCGTGTGCCGCATAGCCCCGCGCAACTCGCGGCCGCGGTTGGTGGGGACGTCGACGATGCGGGCCCATGTCGGGATCCACCGAACCGTGTAGGACTCGGTGACCCGGGTGCCCCCCTCCGCGGGCTCCAGGCGGTACCGCCACTCGGTCGACTGCCGGCCGCCCTCCTCCGTCACGAAGGCGAACTCACGGCCGGGGTCGGCGGTGAGCACGCGGCCGCGGCGTGACCACTTCATGAGGCCGCGGGGGCCGCCCTGGTTGTGGCCGATGAACGTGGCGCCCTCGCCCGGTCCGGTCGACCCGTCGAGCCATTCCACCTGCCGGCACTCGGGGCTCCAGTCCCCCATGCGAGGCAGGTCCGCCACCAGTTCGTAGATCCGCTCCGCCGGGGCCTCGATCACGACGGACTGCGAGTCCTGTCGCAACCACCATCGGCTGCTCCGGTCCCGGCTCGGGTTCTCGGTCATGTCCTGGGTGGTCTCCTGTCCGGTCATCTCTGTGCCTCCTCGGGTCTCAGGGTAAAGCTAATGATCTTAGCTATAGCTGTCAAGCCATGTTTAAGCTATCCTTGCTCGCAATGACACCCGAAGAGGGGGCGGCAGAGAGGGAGGCGGCCGCGGCGCCGCCGGACCGTCGGGCCCGTCGCCGGCAGGAGACGATCTACGAGATCCTCGACATCGCCCGCGACGTCATGACCGAGGAGGGGGTGAACGGCCTCAGTCTGGCGGAGGTGGCGCGGCGCCTGGGTATAAAGCCACCGTCGCTCTATAAGTACTTCCCGTCGCTCATGGCGATTTATGACGCGTTGTTCCTAGAGGGGCAGCACCAAAACCTCGAGGCGATGCGCGGCGGCATGCAGGGGACCGAGTCCGGGCTTGACGCGCTCATCGCAGGCCTCGAAGCGAGCGGGCGGTGGTGTCTGGCCAACCGCGCGGTCGCCGAGTTGCTCTTCTGGCGTCCCGTTCCGAGTTTCCATCCCTCGCCGGAGGCGTTCGCCGTCAGCGTGGAGATGGTAGAGATCCAGCGCGGCGCCCTCGCAGACGCCGTGGCCAAGGGCCAACTCGGTCCGGCGGCCAACGAAGAGGGCGCCATCTATCTCGTGTCGACCCTCATCGTAGGGGTGCTCAGCCAGGCATTCGCCAACGAGCCTGACCTTCCCTGGGGCGACGGCCGTTTCACCCCGACGTTCGCCACGCTGATGCGCCTCTTGCCCGCCGCCTTCCCACTCGACCAATAAGGAGAAGTAGCGCGGGCCGGCGGCGGCGCTACGCCCCGTCGTCGAGGGTCCGGCGATACGCGTTGGTCATTACCACAGGGAATGATTCTCGCTTCGGTGCTTTGCTGCTGTTGCCCGATCGAGAATGCCGGACCTGTGTCGTTAGGCGGAGCCGTCGCCCGGCAAGAGAGTCGCGCTGGGTACCGTCGGATCACGCGTTAGACGCGCCTCTCCCTCAATGTCGACCAGCATGTCGAGCCTCTCACGGACCTCGGTCTCGGAGGGTTGCCTCGCGCCGATTCTGATGTACGGGATGATGAACGAGGCCACGAATGCCGCCAGGCAAAGGAGGGCTGCCAGGGTGAATGCCCGGGCGTAGCCCGAAGTGAATGCCATCGCCGACGACACTGACCGGTGCCCGTGGTTAAGTACGTCATGGGTGCGGTCGATGGCAATCGTGGCGAGGACGGCTAAGCCGATCGAGCCGCCCATCTGGCGCGAGGTATTGAGCACGCCTGATGCCAGACCGGCCTCGTTGAACGCCACGCCCGAAGTGGCCGCGGAGGCGAGCGGTGTGAATAGCAGGCCGAGGGCGATCGCGATAACGAAGCCGGGACCGAAGACTCGACTCCAATACTGGCTATCGAACTGGATCTGCGAGAGCCAAGCGAATCCCCCAGCGGCGAGAGCGGTACCGACTAACAGGAGCGGGCGCACACCAAGTTTCCCAAGCAGGCGTGCACCGATCTGTGCACCAATAATGATCGACACGCCCATGGGAACAAAGGCCAGCCCAGCTTTGAGCGCGCTATAGCCGAGCACGTTCTGCAGGTACAGCGACAGGAAGTACCACATGGAGAAAAAGGCCGCACCGATGAGGAACATCACGATGTTGGACCCGCTAACTGACCTCGAGCGAAACAGTCTGAATGGAACAAGCGGTGTGAAGGCGACCTTCAGCTGGATAAGCACGAAGCTGACCAGGAGCACTGCCGCCACGGCCAAGATCGACAAGGTGTAGCTCGAGCCCCAGGTATGGGTGTCGGTCCCGACGATGGCGTAGACGAGGGTCGCCAACCCGGCAGTCGCGGTGATGGCGCCGGCGATATCAAGTTTGGGCGTGCTCTCGTCGCGTTGGCCGCGCTTGGCTTCGGTCAGATATACGAGTGCCGCCACGGCGGTGGCGGTACCGATGGGAATGTTGACGAACAGGACCCAGCGCCATGAGATCTCGGCAGTTAGTACGCCACCAAGGACCGCACCGGCAGCGCCGCCTGCCCCGGCCACAGCGCTCCAGGCACCGAGTGCCTTGGCCAAGCGCGCTCCCGAGAAGGTCGTGACGATAATGGTGAGGGTTGCTGGCGACAAAAAAGCCCCGCCAATTCCCTGGACGGCTCGGGCGGTGGTGAGCCACGCGGAATTCTGGGCCAGACCGCCGGCCAGGCTGGCCACGGTGAACAGACCCAACCCGAACAGGTAGACCCGGCGGCGCCCAAAGAGGTCGGCGGCGCGTCCACCGAGCAACAAGAAACCGGCGAAGGTCAGCACATACGCGTTGACGACCCACTGAAGTCCTGTCGGGCTGTAGTGGAGATCGCGTCCAATCGACGGCAGTGCGACGTTGACGATGGACACGTCGAGGACGACCATGAACTGGGCCACGCAGGCGATGGTCAGAATTGCCCAGTCGGGGACCCGCCGGCCAGTGGGCGTGCTCGGACCGCTGTCGTTGGTCCCGAGAGAATCAGTCATGACACAACGGGCCTCACAGATAAGCGCGGGGCTTGGGGGATTTGAAGGGTCGAATACGGAATCGGCAATGCGAGAATCAGGGCATAAACCAAGCAAACTGTCTGTCTCGTTGTTTTGCAACCCCTGATCCGAATTGAATGTTCCTGCGAAATGGCAGTGAGCGAGGACGACGCCAGCTGACCGACAAACCTTCGGGACGCTTCGCTGCATTTACCTAGGAAAAGGCAGTCCCAGCGCCACATAATTCGCTCGTGACGCTCGTCGTTCTCCGTTCCTCGACGTTCAGAGCGCAAAGACCCTGGCAAAGCAGAGGGAACAACTGCCACGACATCGCTCAGATCGATAGTCAGCGCTCTTGCCAGATCAGTGGAGGTGAGCGGACTTGAACCGCCGACTTCTACGTTGCGAACGTAGCGCTCTGCCAACTGAGCTACACCCCCGGAACGAACAGACAGGCTAGTCCTGGTCTGCGGCGGGCTCGGTCGTAGAACAAGGGCTGACTGCCGCCACGCCCGATCGGGGTCCTACGCCTGGGCCGCCAGACGGGCGTCTTCGGCCTCGTAGTACTGCGCCAGGTCATCCTCGGAGAGGTACTTCACCAAGCCCGAGTCGACGTCGGCGTCGCGGTCGTATGCGTCCTGGGTCCGGCGCAGTTCTCGCATGTGACGACGTTCGGCCTCGAGCCGTTGGCCGTACACGGCCATGGCGACGAACCCGAGGAGGAGAACGACGAACACGGCCGAAGCGACCCACGCGCCCCGCAACGGGTGCACGAGCCCAAGAAGGCCGCTTAACGCGGCAAGCGCGCACAGAGCCCCGAACACGTCGCGGCGGCGCTTCCGGGCGAGTTGCCGCCGGTCGCGTGCGACCAGCTTCTCCTGGGCGGCCAGTGCGAACGCAGAGATCTCTGGTTCGGACACGACCGCGTCCGACGGGTACAGCTGCCGAACGAAGTCGTCGGCCCGAGCGGACGGCTCGCCTTCGGGTGCATCCGGCACGACGGTCTCGTCCGCTGTTGGAACAAGCGTGAGGTTGGGACGGAGCGGCGGCGGCGCTGTCACAACGATCGGGTCAGGCGATGTCCGCACTGACTCGGTGCCCGTCAGCCGGTATGCGGGTGAGACCAGCTTCGGGCCCGTCCGCTCGAGAAGGTCCAGCTGGCTATGGAA
Source organism: Acidimicrobiaceae bacterium (assembly GCA_003151235.1). Classification (GTDB taxonomy): domain Bacteria; phylum Actinomycetota; class Acidimicrobiia; order Acidimicrobiales; family RAAP-2; genus Palsa-461. Next base: position 77,991 of record PLWZ01000057.1, on the reverse strand, counting down.
GTGGTCGATCGAACCGGCCGACCGCCGCTCTGAGAGTTTCGAGATGACACTCGGGACGAGAACGGCGATCCACAAGACCGCAACCAGGATCAACACGATCACCGGCGCTGCTCCCCTCGATCGACCTTCCGACACTCAAGGGTAACGACGGGCCACTTTGTGCTGGTGGATGGTGACGGAACGTGAACTAGGACGAACTGTCCGTGGTCGCGCGACTCCACCAACGGCCGCCGTCGTTGCCCACTGTCACCGGGACCGCGAAACACTCCGACACTGCCTCGGAGGTGAGGATGTCGGTGACCAGGCCCGCACATTGGATCCGGCCGTTGGCCAACAAGACCGCGTGGGTGATCCCTGGCGGGATCTCCTCGGTGTGATGGGTCACCATTACGAGGGGCGCGCCGTCGGCCCCACTCGCGATCGAACCGAGCACGCTGAGCAGTCGCTCACGCGCCCCCATGTCGAGACCCGCTGCCGGCTCGTCGAGGAGAAGGATTTCGGGTCGGCTCATGAGCGCCCGCGCCAGGAGGACGTGTTGACGCTCGCCTTCCGAGATGACCCCGAACTCCCGACCGGCGACGCCGTCGGGTCCCCCCACCCCGGCATCGACGAGGAGTCGGTCGGCCTCGGCCCAGTCCCCGTCGGTGTAGGAGTGCCACCATGTCTCGAGCGCGCCGAACTTACCGCTCGCCACGACCTCGCGGGCCAGCTGGCTCGGCCGGAGCTCCCTGGTGGCCGCGGCGCTCACGAACGCGACGCGACCTCGCAGGGTGCGGAGGTCGACCGTCCCGAGGCGCCGACCGAGAATATCGACGACCCCAGCGGTGGGCCAAAGTCGCGCACCGGCCACCCGGAGCAGCGTCGTCTTGCCGGAGCCGTTCGGGCCGAGGATGACCCAGCGCTCGCCGGCGTTGACCTCCCAGTCGATGTCGTCGAGGAGCCGTCGACCTTCACGGGTGACGCGCACGCCGCGAAGCCGGAGGATCGGGGCAGCTCCGTCCGTAGCAGGGGCTCCGGTGTTCACCGGCCGCGCCAGGCCGCGCGCTCGGGCTTCAGCTGCCTGCGATGCGTCGGTCGATCCGGCCGATCAGTCCAGAGCAGCACTGTGCCCACGTCCGCTCCCCCATCAGCCACAGCCAGATCTCACGCTTGTACTGGGCCACGATCGTGAAAAATCGGGCCCGGTCGAGGCCGGCGCTTTCGAGCACGCGCCAACGCTCCCAGAGCCACGCCGCGATCCCGTCTTCCTTCTCGATGATTTCGTCGATCGTGGCGCTCTCCATAACCCTGCTCCGCCAGATCGAACGATCCGGTTCGCTCGGGACGTGCAACCGTGGTGCGTCGCTCACCGCGCGCTCACCACGGCATGACGGTCGCTGTCTGCATAGTCGCGGATGTGATCCTCGTAATCCACGAAGAGAGGAGCATCGGGGTCAAAGGTCCGCTCGAGCGAACGAAAGGCGATCCGCTTGTCAAGGTTGTCCAGGCGCACCAGCGCGTCGGGGTCGTCCATCGTGCGGACGTCCAACTTCGACCGGGCCCGCTCGAACGCGGCCAGCCCTCGCTCGGTCCGAATGATCGTGCTCGTCCAACCGCTCATCGATCCCACACTGCCCATCGAGATGTCTGCGCTGCGACCCAGGAAGTCGGCGCACTCGTCACACCCCTTCAAAGCGGACCCGTGGAAGTTCTTGACCGGCTCGTCGACGGCAAGCTGGCCATCCCGGTACTCCACGATCATCTTCCCGTGGATCACGTCGATCTTCTCGACACGGTCGAGATCGACCCGCCGACGATCGCGCAGCTCCTTCAGGATGAGGCCCTCGTAGTCGAAGCTCTTCGTGCACATGAGCGCGATCGTGAGCACCACCGAGTCGACCCGGTGGGCACCGGTCGGCCAGCGACGCGCCTGCATCGCCCGGATGCCCTGGATCTCACAGGGCGTCCCGACGACCGCGATCTTTGGGTTGGGACCGAGCTTGTACTTGGCCAGGTCGAGTTCGGCCAGCGCCATCGTCTGGTTGTAGAAGCTGCCGGCGGCGGCGAGCACCTCCTCAGGGTTCCTCGCGATCGTGGCGATGCCCTTCCAGGGTTCCTCGGGATCGTCGCTGGGCTTGGCCACTAAAGCACCGTTGATCTCGCCGGCCGCCAGCAACGCGATGAGCAGAGCGCTCACTGCGCCGCCGTCCTGCACCCCGTCGGTCCGGGTCGAGGCTCGCACCGCGTACTTCTCGACGACCGCGCCGAGTCCCTCAGCCGGCGGGCCGCCGGTGATCTTCCAGTAGGTGTCAGACGAGTCCACTCGGACGACGTCGTCTTCGCTCGGCTCGGCGGTTGTCGACGGGGGCCACAGCGCCTCGTAACGAAGGCCACCGCGGGGGCAGAAGTCCCAGCACAGCGAGCACCCGGTACACATCTTGACAAGCTCGGGCAGGAACGTGTCCTCGTTGATCCCGATCGAGTTGGACGGACACGCGGCGACGCACGTACCGCACTGGATGCAGCGATCGGCGTCGATGACACCGGCGGCCAGCTCCCAGAACCAGACCTTGCCGGGTGGCTCGTCGATCCCGTTCATCTCCTCGCGGAGCCGGTAGCGCTTCACGACGCGCCCTCCGAGGCGCCGACGTCGGCCCCGACCATGATCGCCCGGAGCTCGGAGTTCTCGACCCGCCGAGCCCACGCGTAGAAGGGCTCATCGTTGCGACGGTCGTTGGCGAACCGGACCAGAAGGTTGGAGAGGGCGGCGGGTGCCGTGTCGACGGGCACCGCCCCGGCGATCCAGTCGATGAAGGCGGCATCGGGTCCGAGGGAGCCGCCGAGGCCGATGTCGACCGCCTCTTCGATGTGATCGCCCACATGGGCGACGTCGCCGCGCAGGCCGATGTCGGCGATCTGGGGTTGCGCGCAGCTGGCCGAGCAACCGGAGAAGTGCATCCGGATCACCCCGCGGTCCTCGCCCCCCACCGACCGGCTGTTCTCGGGACGCTTTCCGAGTGAGATGGGCACCGGCGACGGGCCGCCGGGGTCCTCGGCAAGCTGGCTGTCGAGCCACCGGGCCAGCTTCACGCCGCGCTCCTTTGTCTCTACGACGGCGAACCGGCAGAACTCCGACCCCGTGCAGGCCATCACGCCACGTTCGAACGGCCCTGGGAAGGGCGAGTACTTCTGGACCAGCTCCTCGGCCAACAGGTCGTCGAGCCGGTCCTCGGGCACGCCGGTCAGCACGAAGTTCTGGTCGGTGCCGAGCCGGACCGTGCCGTCGCCGTAGGTCCTGGAGAGCCGGGCCGCCTCGATGAGCTCGATCCCCCGCACCCGCCCGACCGGCACCGAGCAGCCCACGTAGAAGAGGCCCTCGTCGCTCTGCGCGTGCACCCCGACGTGGTCGCCGCGGTAACCGGTGGTGAGGTCGGTGCCGGCGGGCTGCAGGGTGAGCCGGGTCCGCGCGTCGACTGCGGCCCGGAAGCCCTCGGGGCCGAGCTCTTGGACGAGGTAGCGCATGCGGGCGAGCCCGCGGTTCTCACGGTTCCCGAGCTCACCGAACGTCTGGGAGATGGCCCGGCACAGCTCGACCGCTTCCTCGGGCCGGACGAACACGTCCATGTCCGATGCCATCCGTTCGCCGTCGGAGAGGCCGCCGCCGACCAGGACGTTGAATCCGATCGTCCCGTCGTCGGCCCGGGCCGGCCACAGGCCGATGTCGTTGATCTCGACCCGGGCGCAGTCCTCGCGGCATCCGGTCACACCGATCTTGAACTTCCGGGGCAGGTTCGAGTACTCCCTGTTGCCCGTGAAGAAGTCGGAGATCTCGCGGGCGACCGGGTACGCGTCGAAGACCTCGTTGGCGTCGACCCCGGCCACCGCGCAGCAGGTCACGTTCCGGTTGGAGTCGCCGCACGCTTGCAGGGTTGTGACCCCGACGTCCCAGAGCCGTTGCCAGATCCGGGGCACGTCCTCGATCCGGATCCAGTGCAACTGGACGTCCTGGCGGGTCGTGATGTCGGCGTAGCGGTTCCCGAACACCTCGCTGTCTTCGGGCCCCTCCGCAAACGCGTCGGCGATCACGCCGATCTCGCGCAGTTGCTCGGCCTTCAGCTGCCCGCCCGGGACCTTGATACGCAGCATGAATGCGTTGCCGCCCTGGCGCTGGGGATACAGGCCCACCCACTTCAGCCGTTCGATCTCGCCGGGGGTCGAGTAGATCCCGGCCGGCCCCTCGATGGAGTACTTGGCGATGACGTCCCGGGCCGCCTCGACCGGGTGCCGGTCCAGCTTGAACCGCTCGACCTCGCTCAGCTCACCGAGCCACCGGTACGGGTTGACGAACGCCATCGGGCGGTCGCTGCCCCGGAATCGGATGCCGTATGGGTTGTCCGGATCCCGGGCCATCTCAGGCGTGGAGCCCGCACTCGGTCTTGTCGGAATCTGCCCATCGGCCGGCACGGGGGTCCTCCCCGTCGGCCACCGGCCGGGTCGTCGGCGCGCACCCGATGGACCGATAGCCCTTCGTCATGAGCGGATGGACCGGCAGGTCGTGATCGGCCTCGTAGGAAGCGATGTCCTCGTCGCTCCAGGTAGCGAGCGGATTGATCTTGACCAGGCCGAACGCGTCGTCGAATCCGACCACCGGTATCGCCGCCCGGGTCGCTGCGTCGACGCGCTTCAACCCGGTGATCCAGGCGGCCTTGCCGGCCAGGGCTCCCTTTAACGGCTCCACCTTGCGGAACTCGCAGCACCGAGCGCTGCCGCACGGCCACGCCGCGGCGTCGGGGCCCGGCTTGGTCACGGTCAGGTTCAGGTCGTAACGGACCCGGGAGCGCTCCACTAGGTCCAGGGTCTCTGGAAAGTGCGCCTCCGTGTCGAGGAAGACGACCTCGATCGTGGGTTCCTGGGCGTGGACCAGGTCGACGATCACCACGTCCTGGAAGGAGCATGCGAGCACCATCGAGTGACCGAACCGCTCCAGGGCCCAGGAGATGACCTTGCCGGCCGGTGCGGTCTCCAATTCGGCGTTCGCCGAGGCCAGTTCGTCGAGCAAATCCCCTGCCGGGCTCGTGGTCACGTCGCTCACTGCTGCACCCTCTCGGGGCTGGGCTGGGCCCCCCTTTTGCGCCCGGGCGAACCGCCACCGTTTGGGGGATCCGACTTGTCGGGCGCCTTGTGGGGGAGTATACATGACCTAGTAGGTCAAGTTTCGCCGCCATCCGCGGCGCCGAAGAAACCATATGACACCCACCGACACCGCAACCGCCGCCACCCTACCGAGGCTCCACGCCGACGGGCCGGCCCACCACGCGGATCACCTCGCGCTCCTCGAGTCCCACGCGATCTTCGTCCTGCGCGAGGTCGCAGCGGAGTCGGAGCGCCCGGTCCTCCTCTTCAGCGGCGGCAAGGACTCCGCCGTGCTGCTGCACCTGGCCGTGAAGGCGTTCCGGCCGGGCCGGTTCCCCTTCCCGATCATGCACATCGACACGGGGCACAACTTCCCCGAGGTCATCACCTACCGCGACGCCCGGATCGCCGAACTCGGCGAGCGGCTCATCGTGGCCAGTGTCCAGGACTCGATCGACCTCGGCCGCGTCGCCGACCCCGGCGAGGGCAAGTCCCGCAACCGCCTGCAGGCCACCACGCTGCTCGACGCGATCAGCGAGCACTCGTTCGACGCCGCGATCGGCGGGGCGAGGCGCGACGAGGACAAGGCGAGGGCGAAGGAGCGGGTGCTCAGTTTCCGCGACGCCTTCGGCCAGTGGGACCCCAAACGACAGCGCCCCGAGCTCTGGCAGCTGTACCAGGGCCGTGTGCTCCCCGGCGAGCACGTGCGCGCCTTCCCGCTATCGGACTGGACCGAGCTCGACATCTGGCAGTACATCGCCCGCGAGCAGATCGAGCTCGCCCCGATCTACTTCTCCCACCGCCGGCCGGTCGTCCAACGCGACGGGATGCTGCTGGCCCTCGGCGAGTGGGTCACCCCCGAACCCGGCGAGGTGGTCGAGGAGGCCAGAGTGCGGTTCCGCACCGTCGGCGACGCCACCTGCACCGGTGCGGTCCGTTCCGAGGCGACCACGCTGCGCGAGATCATCGTCGAGGTCGCCACCGCCCGGACCTCGGAGCGGGGTGCGACCAGGGCCGACGACCGTTTCTCGGAAACCGCGATGGAAGACCGGAAGCGCGAGGGGTACTTCTAGGAGATGGCGCCGGTGGAACCACCCGGCGCGTCAGTGGCGACCGACGGAACGGGAGTGGATCTCCTCCGGTTTGCAGCCATCGGCTCGGTTGACGACGGCAAGTCGACGCTGATCGGCCGGCTCCTCTTCGATACCCAGCAGCTCTTCGACGACCAGCTCGAAGCCGTGAGCGTGGCATCGCGCCGGCGCGGCATCGGCGAGATGGACCTGTCGCTCGTCACCGACGGTCTCCGGGCCGAGCGTGAGCAGGGCATCACGATCGACGTCGCCTACCGCTACGCCGCCACCCCGACCCGCAAATACATCATCGCCGACTGCCCGGGCCACGTTCAGTACACGGCCAACATGGCCACCGGCGCGTCGACCGCGGATCTCGCGCTCGTCGTCGTCGACGTCACGAGCGGGTTGCGGGAGCAGACCCGCCGCCATACCTGCATCGCTGCGCTCCTGGGCGTCGACCAGCTGGTGGTGGTGGCGAACAAGATGGACCTGGTCGACTGGGATCGCGACGCCTACGAGAGCGTGGCCCAGCAAATGGGTGCGCTGGCGCGGCGACTCTCGATCGAGTCGTGCACGGTCGTACCGATCTCGGCGCTGCACGGGGACAACGTGGTCGAGCGCTCCGACGCCGCGCCCTGGTACGACGGCCCGACGGTGCTCCAGGCGTTGGAAGGCGCACCGGCCGGCGGATGGGCGGCCGTCCACGGCGCCCACGTCGGCACCGGCGCCAGGCTGCCCGTCCAATGGGTGCTCCGTCACGGCGGCGGACGCTCGTACGCGGGGATCGTGGGTGGCGGGCGGCTCCGGCCGGGTGACGAGGTGGTCGTGCTCCCGAGTGGCCAGCGCACCACCGTGACCGCCATCACCACCTACGACGGGTCGCTCGACGAGGCGCCCGTCGGCATGTCGGTGTCTGTCGATCTGGCACAGGACATCGACGTCTCGCGAGGGGACCTCATCGCGTCGGCTGACGGACCGCCCCTCGTGACGAGCGACATCGAGGCCACCGTGTGCTGGTTCGGCAACCGGGCGCTGCGCAAGGGCGACCGCCTCCGGGTGAAGCACACGACCCGGGTGACGCCGGCCCGGGTGACCGAGGTGCTGTCCCGCTTCGACGTGAACGACCTCACCCTCGTCGACGCCGACGAGCTCGCGGACAACGAGATCGGGGTGGTTCGTCTCGCGACCGGCACCCCGCTCGCCGTCGACCCGTATAGGACCAACCGGGTTACCGGCAGCTTCGTCCTCGTCGACGAGGCCACCAACGCGACGCTCGCGGCGTGCATGGTCGGCGCGCCGCCACTGGCCGAGAGCCACATCCACCTCGTGCGCTAGCGCGATGCCGGCGCCCCCCTACCCAGTCGTGCTCCGGATCGAGGGCCGCCCGTGCCTCGTGGTCGGCGGCGGGCCCGTCGCGGCTCGCAAGGTCACCGACCTCTTCGAGTGCGGCGCCGACGTCACCGTCGTCGCCCCCGACATCGATCCCTCGATCGACGCGCTGAGAGCCTGGGCCGAGCACCACGAGCGGCGCCTGCACGTCGAGCGGCGCCCGTACCGTGACGGCGAGGCCGCTAGCTACCGATTGGTGGTCACCGCGACCGGGATACCAGCGGTCGATCGAAGAGCGGCCGCCGACGCCGAGTCGGCCGGGATCTGGGTCAACAGCGCCGATGACGCCGACCACTGCACCTTCTTCCTCCCGTCCGTCCACCGGGAGGGCACGGTGTCGGTCTCTGTCTCGACCGGGGGGGCGAGCCCGGCGCTGGCCGCGTGGCTGCGGCGGCGCATCGGCGAGTCCCTCGGGCCACACCTGGGCGACCTGGCCGACCTGCTCGAGGGCGGGCGGGCGGCGCTGCGCGACGCGGGTCGACCGACCAGCTCGGTCGACTGGACCGCTCTCTTGGACGGCGAGCTGCCCGGGTTGGTCCGGGGCGGGCGGATCGAGGAGGCGAGATTGGTCATCGCCCGAGCCGTCGCAGAGGCGGCCGAGGGCAGCCGGCACGCATAGCTCAACCCGGCTGGGCCACCATGAGAATGGTGGCGGCAATGAAGATCACGGCGAGTGCGCCGCCGAGAAGCCCGACCATGGCGCAGTCCCGACGGGTCGAGGCCCCGATCGGCGTCGACGCCCCATCGGGAGCAGCCGAGGCCAGGGCCGCCTGGATCCGACGTTCGGCCGGCCACAAGAACCCCTCGGCCGCCGCGATGGCGAGCGTCCACAGGACGAGACCGTCCACGACCCAGCCATCCCCGATCCGCTGGTGGCCATGGGAGTCGGCGAGCAGCGCGAACCCGAAGATCGGCACCCCGTAGACGGCCCGGCCGACCCAGTTGACGCCCGGTGCGAAGTAGCGGATCAGGGTCGACGACCCCGGCCCGTTCCTGCGCAGCCGGACCGCCTGGACACCGCTCGTGGCGAGCGCCCCGAACCCGAAGATCGTGCACGCGACGTGCCCGATCAAGAGCAGGTCGAAGGCCGGCTTGTCCGCGCCCAGGGCGAGATGGAGTCCGGACGGCGCCATCCCCCATTCTCCCTCCGCCCGTCGCCTGGGACCCCCTGCCTAGGCGGTACCGTAGAAGCCATGAGGGAACGCCCGTCTCCGAGCGCCGACCGGCGGTCCGCGACGGCTCCGTCGCGGTGAACGAGCTCCGCCTCGACCCCCTCTCCGGACGCTGGGTGGCCGTGAGTGGGGCCCGTGCCGACCGCCCCCACGCGTTCTCACTCTCACGGACCCCCATCGCGGACGACCGCCCGTGCCCGTTCTGTCCGGGCCACGAGGAGGCAAGCCCACCGGCGCTCGAGACCTACGGCCCGGCCGGCAACTGGCTGGTCAGAGTGGTGCCGAACCTCTATCCGGCCTTCGAGGGCGACCAGCCGTTCGTGGTCGAGAACCGCGGTCCGGTGTTCACCCAGGCGACGGCCGGCGGGATCCACGAGGTCCTGGTCCTCTCCCCCGACCACGACACGTCGTGGGCCGAGCTCTCCGACGAGCAGGCCGGCCTGGTGATGGCGGCGCTGCGCGACCGCATCGAGGAGCACTCCCAGCAGTCCTACCTCCGCTACAGCCAGGCCATCCTCAACAGCGGTCGCGAGGCCGGGGCGTCGCTCGAGCACCCCCACGGGCAGCTACTCGGCATGTCCTTCGTCCCGCGCGAGCTCTCAGAGGAGGTGGCCCGCTTCGCGAAGTTCGCCGGCGGCTGTCTTCTGTGCACGACCGTCGACGCAGAGGAGAACGCGGCGTGCCGGGTCGTCTACGCCGACGACAAGACCGTCGTGGTGTGCCCGTTCTGGAGCGCCGTTCCCTTCGAGATGCTGGTCATCCCGCGGGCCCACACCCCGCACCTCTACCGCAGCCCGACAGAGGACCTCGTCTCGGTCGGCAAGTCGCTGCGCGACTGCCTGAAGCACCTGCGCGAGAGGGTCGGCGATGTCGCGTACAACATCGTCTTCCACTCGGCCCCCTACCGGGTCAACGAGCCGTACCACTGGCACGTCCACGTGTGGCCCAAGGTGACGACGAGAGCCGGCTTCGAGCTCGGCACCGGCGTCGCGATCAACATCGTGGCCCCCGAGGCCGCGGCAGAGGAACTCGGCGTCGCCGTCGCCGTCCACTGACGTCGCGAGCTTCGGAGCCGATCTCTCAGAAGTAGCGGCGGAACCCGCGCACCGGGGCGTCCATCCCGACCGACTCGTAGAGCCCGTGGGCATCGGCGCGCGTCGCACCGCTCAGGAGCTGCACCTTGTAGCAGCCAGCGCCCATCGCGAGTGAGAACGCGCTCTCCATGAGGGCGCTTGCGATCCCCGTTCGGCGCTCCGACGAGTCGACGACCACGTTCTCGACGGCAGCCCAAGGTGCACCGCCGTGGGTGACGTTGTCGATCACGATGAGATCGAGCGTCCCGACCAGCCGCGTGTCGCGCACCGCCACCAGCACCGCCCGTCTGTCGTCGGCGAGGATCCGAAGGAACGCCGCGCGGCCGGCGGGCTGGCGCTCGGACGGGTCGACGAGCAATCCGAGCAGTCGGTCGAGCTGGTCGAAGTCCCCGGGCACTGCGTCACGAACCTCCAGCTCGCCGCGGTGCACCGAGAAACCGCTCGGGAGATGTGGCGGGTGCGGGCCCCCGCCGGCGCTCATCCGAGGAACGGTGCCGCGACCCCGTCCAGGAGGTCGCGATCGACCGTCTTCGGTTTCCCGACCGCATCGCTCAGGGGGATCCGGACGATCGCGGCCGCCTGCAGCGCCACCATGATGCCGAAATCCCCGTCGTGCACCGCCTCGATCGCGGCGACGCCGAAGCGGGTCGCGAGCACGCGATCGAAGGCGGTGGGCGACCCGCCCCGCTGGATGTGACCGAGCGTTGTCGAGCGAGCCTCGTAGCCGGTGCGTCGCTCCAACTCTCCGGCGAGCCAGTCACCGATGCCACCGAGGCGCGCGTGGCCGAACGCGTCCGTCGGTGCATCGGAGCGGGCCCCGGCGGCCGCCTCGGCTTCGCCGGCGTGGGCGGGCAGGGCGCCCTCGGCAACCACCACGATGGAGAAGAACTGGCCGCGCTCGTGGCGCCGGAGGAGCTTGGCGCAGACCTCGTCCAGATCGAAGGGGACCTCGGGGACCAGGATCTCGGCGGCGCCACCGGCGATGCCGGCCTCGGTCGCGATCCACCCGGCGTTTCGCCCCATGACCTCGCACACGATGATGCGGTGGTGCGACTCGGCGGTTGTGCCCAGGCGGTCGATCGCCTCGGTGGCCGTCTGGACGGCGGTCTGGAACCCGAAGGTGACCTCGGTCCCCGCTAGGTCGTTGTCGATCGTCTTCGGCACCCCGACGACCCGCACCCCCATGGTCCCGAGCCTGTTGGCCACCCCGAGGGTGTCGTCACCGCCGATGGCGACCACCACATCCACGCCCCGCTCGGCCAGGTTCGCGATGACCCGCTCGGCCCCCCGCTCCTCGGCAAACGGATTGGTGCGAGACGTCCCGAGCACGGTGCCGCCGAGGGCGAGCAGTCCGTCAGACTCGACCGGATCGAGGAGCCGGGCCCGGTCGTCCAGCACGCCACGCCAACCGTCCAGGTAGCCGAGGGTCTCGTAGCCGTACCGGACGTGCCCGGCGATCACGACGGCCCTGATGACCGCATTCAGTCCGGGGCAATCGCCGCCACCGGTGAGAACCCCGAGCCGCATCGGCCCAGTGTTCCACGACCGGTCGCCGGGTCACGAAGGGTTCAGGCGGTCGATCGGGCCATCTCGAATACCGCCACCAACTCCGACACCACTGCACGATCGGCGGGCACCAACTCCTCGATGCCCGGCGTGCCCAGATACCCGGCCAGGAACGCCTGGCGGTTGCGTTCCTCCCAGGCCGCCCCGGCCGACTCGAGCCCCGGCCGCAATGCCGGATCGCGCTCTTCGAGCGCCGCGACGGCCAGGCGGTGGAGCGACCACAGCACGTCGGCGACGTCGGCCAACGGCGAGCGGAACAGCGGCGCCCCTTCGGCGTCGACGCCGCCGGGCAGCCAGTCCGCCACCACCCACCCATGGTCGGTCCTCGCCACCCGGCCGAGGTTCAGGTCGCCGTGGGTTCGGACCATGACCGAGCGATCGCCGGAGCCACGCAGTGCCCGCAACCGTTCCCGGGCACCGGGCACGGCGAGGAGATCCGGGCTCAGCCGCTCCGCCACCGACTCGGCCTCGGCGGCCCAATCGGCCACCGCGCCGTTGCGACGGCCAAACGCCTTGTCAGAGGCGAGGTGCATCCGCGCGGTCATCGTGCCGAGTGCGCGGGCCTCCACGGCGAAATCCCCACCGGCCTGCTCGGGCTTGACCCCGGATCCGTACAGGTCCCGCAGCGAGGTCATCGCGAGCGCCCAACCGGCCGCACTCCCCATCAACAATTCCTGGACGATGCCGAGGTCTCGACCCTGGCGACGCCAGAGCGCGATGGGGGCCGCCAGGTGGTTGAACCCGACCTCGTCGAGCCTGACCAGCATGTCGACGGCCGGACGGGGACCGTCGGTGAGCCACGGGAAGACGGAGAACGAGCTCGTGTCCTCGATGTCGAGGACGACGGCGTTGTCGTCGTCATGCGCGATCGACACCACGCCGGGCTCCTCGCCCACGATGGCGATCATGACCAGGGGCGCCAGCTCCACGTCCCACAACGCGTCGACGGCCAGGGCGACGCCTTGCTCGTCCTCGAACTCGCCTAGCACGCCGTCGTCGGCGCCCCGCAGCATCCGGATCTCCTGGTGGATGCCGTGCAGCCCGAGCACCAGGTGGGCGATCCGGCCGTCGACCCTGGCCACGACGTCGAGTAGCCCCGGACGCCCGGCCAACAGGACCTCGACCTCGATCACCTCGATCGTGCCGGCGTGGTCCACGCCCCGGCGGGCTAGCCACGTCTGCATCAGCGGCACGAAGCTCTCCCGGCGGGCCTCGGTGAGCTCGAGCATGGCCCCGATCATCCGATCACCTCCTCGGGAAACGGCGGCTCCCGCACCAACTCGAACCAGAGATACCCGTACGGTCCCAACGCAATCGTGTACGGCTCGTCGGAGATGACCGGGAACGGGACCCGCCCCAGCACCTCGACCGGCGTGTACCCCGACCACCGGGGCAGCGACAACTCGGCGGGCTGGGCAAAGCGGCTCAGGTTGTGCACACACAGCACCGCCTGGGTGCGCTGTCCGGCCAGGTCCTGCTCGCCCGCCGCCACCGGAACCACCGAGGGCGGGGCGGGCGGGCGGCCGAAGGTGCCGCCGCCAAACCCCTCGCCGATCGGGCGCATCGTCCCCCATGGGCTCGACCCGACGGGAGCGTCCGCGACCTCGCCCGAGCGCACATAGGCGAGGATCGACGGGTTGGGGCACGCCGTTGGCTCCATGGTGCCGACACCGAGCACAGGCATGGCCCGACGCTGGATCAGCATCCCGCGCAGCCAATGCAGGAACGACCCCGGGTTGCGGCACTGCGCCTCGACGTTCACCGCGTCGGAGCCGTAGACGGGGTCCATGACCGGCGGCAGGTAGAGCTGCGCGAAGTCGGCCTTCGAGAACCCGCCGTTGCGGTCCGGTGACCACTGCATCGGGGTCCGGACCGAGTCCCGGTCGCCCAGATAGATGTTGTCGCCCATCAAGAGCTCGTCGCCGTAGTAGATGACCGGGCTCCCGGGGAGCGACAGGACCATCGAGTACAGCAGCTCGGCGAGCCGCCGGTTCCCGTCGAGAAGCGGGGCCAGCCGCCGGCCGATCCCCATGTGGCGCTTCATCCGGTCGTCCTTGGCATACTCGGAGATGAGGTAGTCACGCTCCTCGTCGGTCACCTGCTCGAGGGTGAGCTCGTCGTGGTTGCGCAGGAAGATCGCCCACTGGCACCCGTCGGGGATCTCGGGCGTCTGGCTGAGGATCTCGGTGATCGGGTACCGCTGCTCCTTGCGCACGGCCATGAAGAGGCGCGGCATCAAGGGGAAGTGGAAGCAGAGGTGGCACTCATCGCCGTCGCCGAAGTAGTCGGCCACGTCGGCCGGCCACCCGTTGGCCTCGGCCAGGAGCACCCGGCCCGGGTAGTTCGACTCGATCTCCTTGCGGATCCGCTTGATGAAGTCGTGGGTCTCGGGGAGGTGCTCGCCCGCCGTGCCGTCGCGCTGGAACAGGTACGGGGCCGCGTCGAGCCGGAACCCGTCGAACCCGAGCTCCAGCCAGAACTTCACCATGTCGACCATGGTGTCGGCGACCTCGGGGTTCTCGTAGTTGAGGTCGGGCTGGTGCGAGAAGAAGCGGTGCCAGTAGTACTGCTCGCGGGTTTCGTCCCAGGTCCAGTTGGACCGCTCGACGTCGGTGAAGACGACGCGGGCCTCGGGCCACCGCTGGTCGTCGTCGTTCCACACGTACCAATCGCTCTTGGGGTTGTCACGGCTCGAGCGCGACTCGATGAACCACGGGTGGGTGTCGCTGGTGTGGTTCATGACCAGGTCCGAGACGACCCGGATGCCCCGGCGGTGCGCGTCGTCCAGGAGACGGGAGAGATCGGTCAGCGTCCCGTAGTCGGGCGCGACGTTGAAGAAGTCGCTGATGTCGTAGCCGCCGTCGCGCATCGGCGACGGGTAGAAGGGCAGGAGCCAGATCGCGTCGACGCCCAGCCACTGGAGGTAGTCGAGCTTCTCGTGGAGCCCCCTGATGTCACCGATGCCGTCGTTGTTGGAGTCGTAGAACCCGCGCAGCAGGACCTCGTAGAAGACCGCGTGCTGGTACCAGCGCCGGGTCCCGGCGGGGCCGTCGCGGCTCGGCAGCGGCAGGCGCGGCATGCTCATGGCGTCATCTTCATCGCACGTGCCTGAACGGAGCGTCGGGCGCGACCCGCCCTCGGTTCTGCCGGCAGATCACCCTTGGCACGGTACCCGACCTGGACGGTCAGCTCGATTCGAGCAGCGCTTCGGCCACCTCGTAGGGGTCGGCCCGACCCTCCCGGACCGCCTCGACCGCCTCCTTGTACTCGGCCGAGCCCGCGACGACGTCGAGCCGCGCCTCGATCCTCGCCGCGAGCACCTTGCGCAGCTCTTTCTCGACCCGGACGGCCCGGCGCGACTCGAGGAGCCTGCTCGCTCGTAGGTAGGCACGATGGCCGGCGACCGCCGCCCACAGCGCCCCGACGCCCTCCCCGGTGGTGCTCACTGTTTCGAGGATCGGCGGGTTCCACTCGGTCGGCGCCCCGAGCGAGAGCATCTGGCGGAGATCCCGGCCCGCCTCGGTGGCGCCCGGCCGATCGGCCTTGTTGATCACGAACACGTCCGCGACCTCCAAGAGGCCGGCCTTGGCCGCCTGGAGCGAGTCGCCCCACCCCGGGGTCACGACCACCACGGTGGTATCACTCGCCCCGGCCACCTCGACCTCGACCTGGCCGACGCCCACCGTCTCGACCACCACGACCGGGATGCCGACCGCGCCGAGCACCCGCAGTGCGTCGGGGACGGCCAGGGCCAGCCCGCCCAGGTGGCCCCTCGTCGCCATCGATCGGATGAACACGGTCGGGTCGGTGGCGTGGCGCTGCATGCGGGCGCGGTCGCCGAGGATCGCTCCGCCGGTGAACGGGGAGGTCGGGTCGATCGCGAGGACGGCGATCTGCTCGACGGGCTCGGCGTCGGCGCCGGGGATCGGGTCCGACGCCGCGACCGCCGGCCAGCCCGACCGGACGACCGTGACCAGCTGGTCGGTCAGGGTCGACTTCCCCGCACCCGGCGCACCGGTGATCCCGACGACGTAGGGCGGCTCGCTCCGGTAGCTGAGCCGGGCGACGGCCCGACTCGGCTCCCCGCCGCCCTCGACGAACGACAAGAGCCGCGCCAGCGCGCCGCGGTCCCCGCCGACGGCTCGCTCGAAGAGGGCCGCCGGCTCGCCCCGGCTCACCGACGTTCCACGTCTGCGCCGAGCGAGCGCAGCATCGCCGGGAAGTCCTCGTAGCCGCGGTCGAGATGGCGGGCACCGGTGACGACGGTCTCGCCGTCCGCCACCAGTCCGGCCAGCACCAGCGCCGCGCCGCCCCGGATGTCGGGCGCGCGGACCTGGGCGCCGGACAGACCGACAACCCCGCGCACGATGGCGTGGTGACCCTCGGTGCGCACGTCGGCGCCCATCCGGCGTAGCTCGTCCACGTAGCGGAAGCGCCCCTCGAACAGGTTCTCGGTCACGATCGAGACGCCGTCGGCCACCGCCAGCATCGTCACCAGCATCGGCTTGTAGTCGGTGGCCACCCCCGGATAGGGCAGGGTCGCCACGTCGACCGAACGCGGCCGGCCGTGGGCCGCCGCGACCAACCCCTCGGGTCGTTGATCGATCTCGACCCCCATCGCACCGAGCTTGTTGATGAACATCTCCATGTGGTCGAACCGGCCGTCCTCGATGACCACCTCGCCCCCGGCAATGCCGGCGGCCACCATCAGCGTGCCGGCGACGACACGGTCCGGGATGACCGTGTGGCTCCCGGGCTCCAGCGTCTCGACGCCGGTGATCTCGAGGCTCGACGTGCCCGCGCCGCGCACCGACGCACCCATGGCGTTCAGGTAGTCGGCGAGGTCACAGACCTCGGGCTCGCGTGCGGCGTTCTCGATGATCGTCGTCCCCTTGGCCAGCGTGGCCGCCATCATGAGGTTGTCGGTCGTCGTGTGGCTCGGGTAGTCGAGGACGAGGCGGGTCCCGACCAGGCGCCGGCGTCCGCCGGCCGGCTCGACCGTCCCCTCGACGAACCCGTGCCGGGTGACGAAGCGAGTCCCCATGGCGGCGAGCCCGTTCACGTGGAAGTTGATCGGGCGCGAACCGAAGTCGTCGCCGCCCGGCATCGACAGGCGCGCGTGCCCGCAGCGGGCCAGCAGCGGGCCGAGCACGACGACCGACGCCCGCATCTTGTCGACGAGCTCGTAGGGGGCCTCGGGTGACAGCTCGTCGGCCGGCGGCACATCGACGACGAGCACGTCGCCCTGGCGTGCGACGCTCACGCCGAGCGCGCTCAGCATCTCGGTCATGATCTGCACGTCGACGATGTCGGGGACGTTGCGCAGTTGGTGGCGCCCCTCGGCGAGCAGGCAGGCGGCCATCAATTTCAGCGCCGAGTTCTTGGCCCCCCCGACCCTGACCGTGCCCGAAAGCGGCCCGTTCGGGCGGATGACGAGCCGGTCCACAGCCCTAGTATCGCCCGCTATGGTCGATCCGTGGTGAGAGAGCCCCAGGCCCCCGACCGCAACCTGGCCCTTGAGCTGGTCCGGGTCACCGAGGCCGCCGCAATGGCGGCGAGCCGCTGGATGGGCCGGGGTGACAAGGAGGGGGCGGACGGGGCGGCCGTGAACGCCATGCGGGTGGTCCTCGCGACCGTGGCCATGGATGGGGTGGTCGTGATCGGCGAGGGCGAGAAGGACCACGCCCCGATGCTCTACAACGGCGAGCGGATCGGGGACGGTTCCTCTCCCCAGACCGACATCGCGGTGGACCCGATCGACGGCACCACGCTGGCCTCCCAGGGCCAGGGCGGCGCGCTCGCGGTGATCGCGGTCTCCGAGCGGGGGACCATGTTCGACCCCGGGCCGTGCTTCTACATGGAGAAGATCGTCGTCGGGCCCCGTGGTGCCGGATCCATCGACATCACCCGCTCGCCGTCGGAGAACCTGGCGTCGCTCGCCGAAGCCCTCGGCCGCCCGGTCCGGGACCTCACGGCCGTCATCCTCGACCGCCCCCGCCACGCCGAGCTCATCGACGAGGTCCGGGACACGGGGGCCCGCATCCGGCTCATCGACCACGGCGACGTGGCCGGCGCCATCGCCACGGGACGGTCGGACACGACCGGGGCCGACGTGCTTCTCGGGATCGGGGGGACGCCCGAGGGCGTGCTCGCCGCGGCGGCCATGAAGTGCATGGGCGGCGAGATCCAGGGCCGGCTGTGGCCGCGCAACGACGACGAGCGGGACATGGCGATCGCAGCCGGCTACGAGCTCAACAAGGTCCTCTTCACCGACGACCTGGTGCGGGGCGACAACTGCTTCTTCGCCGCCACCGGCATCACCGACGGCGATTTGCTCCGCGGCGTGCGCTACCTCGAGCATGGCGGAGCGACGACCGAATCGCTGGTGATGCGGTCGCGCTCGGGCACGATCCGCAAGATCGACGCGATGCACCCCCTGGCCAAGCTGGCCGAGTTCAGCTCGATCCCGTTCTCCTAGACCCCGCTAGGCCGGCGTCGCTCCGGCTGCCTCCAGGCGCAGTTCGGCCCTGGCCAGCTCGCCGGCTGCGGCTTCCTCCTCGACACTCAGCTTCTCGTCGTCCGAGCGATCGGGGTGGCCCCCACCGATGTGCTCTGCGGCCGCCTCCCGGGCCCGACGGGCCCGCTCGACGTCGATCTCATCCGCCAGCTCGGCGATCCCGGCCAGCAGGGTGACCTTCGTGGCCAGCCCCGCCGGTCCGTCGCCACCGTTGGCGGGACTGGTGTCGACCTGGAGGAACCCGCCGTGCACGGCCAACCGGACAGGCTCGCCCTCGACCGGGTCGACCCGGACGATGCCGGGCACCAGCGCCGCAACCAGCGAGGTGTGACCGTCGAGGACGGTCATGTCTCCCTCGGTGGTCCGCAGCACGAGCGCCGCGGCGGGCGCATCGACGAGCAGGCGGTCGGGGGTGACGACCTCCAAGGCGAACCCGTCGGCCATCAGTCCCCGCCGCCCTCGATGGTCTTGGCCTTCTCCAGCACCGACTCGACCCCGCCCACGTTCAAGAAGGCCTGCTCCGGGACGTTGTCGAGGTCGCCGTTGACCAGCGCCTCGAACGCCTCGACGGTCTCCGCGACCGGGACGAACAGCCCCTTCACGCTGGTGAAGACCTCGGCCACGAACATCGGCTGGGACAAGAACCGCTGGATCTTTCGGGCCCGGTTGACGGTGACCCGGTCCTCTTCTGAGAGCTCGTCGAGCCCGAGGATGGCGATGATGTCCTGGAGCTCCCGGAACCTCTGCAGCACCGCCTGGACGCTCCGGGCCACGGCGTAGTGGCGGTCGCCCACGATCTCGGGGGCGAGGATGTTCGACGTCGAAGCCAGCGGGTCGACGGCCGGGTAGATGCCCAGCGCCGCGATCTGGCGGGACAACTCGGTCGTTGCGTCGAGGTGCGTGAACGTGGTGAACGGGGCGGGGTCCGTGTAGTCGTCGGCCGGGACGTAGACCGCCTGCATCGAGGTGATCGACTTCCCTCGGGTCGACGTGATCCGCTCCTGAAGCTCGCCCATCTCGTCGGCCAGGGTGGGCTGGTATCCAACGGCGGACGGCATCCGGCCGAGCAGGGTCGAGACCTCGGAACCGGCCTGGACGAACCGGAACACGTTGTCGATGAACAACAGCACGTCCTGGTGCTTCACGTCGCGGAAGTACTCGGCCATGGTGAGCGCAGCCAGGCCGACCCGGAGTCTCACGCCCGGCGGCTCGTCCATCTGCCCGTACACGAGGGCCGTCTTCTCGATGACGCCCGACTCCTGCATCTCGAGCCACATGTCGGTGCCCTCGCGGGTCCTCTCCCCGACGCCGGCAAACACCGACACCCCTCCGTGCTGCCCGGCGACGCGGTGGATCATCTCTTGGATAAGGACGGTCTTGCCGACGCCGGCCCCGCCGAAGAGGCCGATCTTCCCGCCCTGGACGTAGGGCTCCAGCAGGTCGATGACCTTGATCCCGGTCTCGAACATCAACGAGCGCGGCTCGAGTTGGTCGAAGTCGGGGGCGCTGCGGTGGATCTCCCAGTAGTCGTCGGGCTCGCCGATGTCGTCGGTGTCGAGCGGCTTGCCGAGCACATTGAACACGTGGCCGAGCACCGCATCGCCGACCGGGACGGTCAGGCCGCGCCCGGTGTTGCGCACCGGGGTGCCGCGGACCAACCCGTCGGTGGCGCGCATGCAGACACAGCGGACCCGGCCCTCGCCGATCTGCTGGGCCACCTCGGCGACGATGGTCGCCCTCTCTCCCTCGACCTCGACCTGCATCTCGACTGCGTGGTTGATCTCGGGCAGCGCGTGGAGCGGGAACTCCACATCGACCACCGGACCGGCGATGGCGACGACCCGGCCGTCCTCGAGCGATCCCTTCGGCTCGCCGGTCGATCTCTCTTGGGTGGTGGTCACTTCAGGCTCCCTTCGCCGGGCGGAGCGCCTCGGCTCCTCCCACGATTTCCATGATCTCGGTGGTGATGGCGTCCTGACGGGCCCGGTTCATCGTCCGGGTCAGCGTCAGCACGAGCTCGTCCGCGTTCTCGGTGGCGGCCGCCATGGCCCGTTGGCGCGATGCGTGCTCGGAGGCGGACGCCTCGAGTAGCGCCGCGAAGATCTCTGTCTCGAGCGCACGGGGCATGAGGTGGGCCAGCAGCGTTTCCACGTCCGGCTCGAACTCGGTGTAGCCGCCCCGCCCCGCTGCGTCGGACTGCTCCGAGGCGGGGCGGCTCTCTCCGGTGGCCTCGGCTGCGCCGGTGGGGTCGGGCAGAGGAAGGAGCTGGTGGCATTCGACGACCTGGCGCCCGGCGGAGTGAAAGCGGGTCGAGACCAGCTGGACCAGGTCCAACTCGTCGGCATCGAAGCGGTGCCACAGCTCGGCTGCAACCCGGCGCGCGTCGGCGAAGCTCGGCCGGTCCGACATGCCGGTGAACGATTCGGTGACGTCGCGTCCGCGGAAGCGGAAGTAGGCCACCGCCTTGCGCCCGACCGTCACCAGCTGCACCTCGGCGTCGCGACGACTGTGCTCTGCCGCCAGCGCCTCGGTCGCCCGCAGCACCGACGAGTTGTACGGGCCGCTCAGCCCACGGTCACCCACGACCACGACGACGGCGACGTGCTTGGGGTCCTCCGGGGTCCCGATCAGCTTCTCGGCACCGGGGTCGCCCTCGGCGGCCTCCAAGACGATGCTGGCCATCCCGTCGCGGAACGGCCGGTTGGCCGCGATGCGGCTCCGCGCCCGCACGATCTGGGACGCCGCGATGAGCTCGAAGGCGCGTGTGATCTTCTTGGTCGACTGAACGGTTCGGATCCGTCGACGAAGCGCTCGCTCGGTACCACCGGCCACGGCTCAGGCCCCCCGCTCGTCCCGGCCGGCTCGGCCTGTCATTCGCTCGACCCCGTGTCGAAGCCTTCCTTGAACTCGCGCAGCTTGGCGTCGATCTCGCCGGTGTCGGGGAGGGAGCCGGTGTCGCGGATCTTCTGGAGCAGGTCCGGAGCGTTGGACCGGAAGAACTCGCGCATCTCGGACTCGAAGCGACGCACCTCGGCGACCGCAACGTCGTCGACCCAGCCGTTGGTCCCGGCGTAGATGACCAGCACCTGTTCGTCACCCGGCACCGGCGCGTTCTGGGACTGCTTCAAGAGCTCCACCAGCCGGTAGCCGCGGTCGAGCTGGGCCTGGGACGCCTTGTCCAGCTCGGAGCCGAAGGTGGCGAACGATTCGAGGTCACGGAACTGCGCCAGGTCGATCTTGAGCGTCCCGGCCACCGACTTCATGGCCTTGACCTGGGCCGCACCGCCCACCCGGGAGACCGAGTTGCCGACGTTGATGGCCGGACGCACCCCCGAGTAGAAGAGGTCCGACTCGAGGTACACCTGGCCGTCGGTGATCGAGATCACATTGGTGGGGATGTAGGCGGAGATGTCACCGGCCTTGGTCTCGATGATCGGCAGCGCGGTCAGTGATCCGCCGCCTCGCTCGTCGGAGAGCTTGGCCGCCCGCTCGAGCAGGCGGCTGTGGAGGTAGAACACGTCGCCGGGGTAGGCCTCGCGTCCCGGTGGGCGCCGGAGGAGGAGCGAAACCTGGCGGTACGCCTCGGCCTGCTTGGACAGGTCGTCGTAGATGATCAGGGCCGCCTCGCCGTTCTCCATCCAGTGCTGGCCCATCGCGCATCCGGCGTAGGGGGCCAGGTACTTGAACGGGGCCGGGTCGCCGGCCGACGCCACCACCACGACGGTGTACTCCAGGGCCTGGTGGTCCTCGAGCGTCTTCACCGTCTGGGCGACGGACGAGTTCTTCTGCCCGATCGCCACGTAGATGCACTTCACGCCCTGGCCACGCTGGTTGATGATCGTGTCGATCACGACGGTCGTCTTGCCCGTCTTGCGGTCGCCGATGATGAGCTCCCGCTGGCCGCGGCCGATCGGGGTCATGGCGTCGATCGCCTTGATCCCGGTCTGCATCGGCTCGCTGACCGGCTGGCGGTCGACGATGCCCGGTGCCTGCACCTCCATCCGGCGGGTCTCGGTGGTGTCCACGCTGCCCTTGCCGTCGATGGGCTCGCCCAGGGCGTTCACGACCCGCCCGAGCAGCGCGTCGCCGACCGGGACCGACAGGATCTGTCCGGTCGCCTTGACGATCTGCTCCTCGTCGATGTTGTCGACGCTCCCGAGCACCACCGCCCCGATGGTGTCCTCGTCGAGGTTCAACGCGAGGCCCACCGTGCCGTCCTCGAACTCCAAGATCTCGTTGACGGCACAGTTGGGAAGGCCCGATACCCGGGCGATCCCGTCTCCCACCTCGACGACGCGACCGATCTGCTCGGCCCCGACGGTCGGCGAGTACTCATCCACGTGGCGTCGAAGTGCCGCCGTGATGTCGGCGGCGTCGATCGTCAGCTCAGTCATCGCTCTCCCTTGGCTCGATCTTGGTCGTCGGCGCCGTACCCGGAGCCGACCGGCAGAAGTTCGTCGCGCAGCCGGTCGAGACGGCCGCGGGTGCTTGCGTCGACCTGCAGGTCGCCGATCTGGATGACCGCACCGCCGAGGAGGGCGGGGTCGAGTGTGACCTGCAGTTCCACCGGGGTGCCGGTGAGGTGGGACAGCGCCGACGAGAGCGCGTCTCGCTGAGCGTCCTCGATCTCCACGGCCGAACGCACCCGCGCCACGCGCCAACCCCGGGCCGTCGCGGTCTGCTCGACCAGCCAGTCCAGCGCACCGACGAAGTCCCGGGGACGCCCGCCGGCGATGACGAAGTGGATCAGCCGCAGGGTGGTCGCCTCGACCTTGTCGGCGACGAGGTCGTCGACCACGGCCTGGCGCTGGGCGACCGGGATGTCGCGATCGGTCAGGTCGGCCCGCAGCTCGGGGTGCGCGTCGACGATCCTGGCGAACCGGAAGAGTTCGTCCTCGATCTCTTCGAGGTCGGCCACGGCGGAGTCCTCGAACAGCGCGGCTGCGAACCCTCCGACGCGCGCCCTCGCGCCCTGGTGCCCGAGGAGCGCGAGCTCGAGGGCCCGACCCTGCGCGTAGGAGTGGGCGCGGTGGGCGACCCAGTCCAGGGCCCCCACCACGTCAGGTGCCCGGACGGCGGAGGCGGCATACGCGGCCAGGCGACGGGCCGGCTCGCCGACTCGGCCCTCGAACAGCTCCGACACGATGGCGCGGCGGGCCGGCGCGGGGAGCGAGGTGTCCGAGAGCGCCGAGTAGAGCTGGGCGTTGCCGGCCACGAGGCGCTCGATCGCCGAAAGGTCACTCGCGAGCTTCTCCACCTCCGCGCCGGCCGACTGAAAGATCGCGGCCGAGTAGCCCTCGACCGATGGGTTCACGTGGTCGCCCCGGTCGGCGATGCGTCGTCCGCGTTCACGGCCGCGATCGCCTCGTTCACCAGGTCCCGGTGGTCCTCGGCGTTGACCTCGCGCCCGATGACCCGCTCGACGACGTCCATGACGAGTTGGCTCAGCTCGGCGGTGGCCTCCTCAAGGGCGCGCTGGCGAGCCTGGTTCACCTCGGCGTTGGCGTTGGCGAGGACCCGGTCGTGCTCCTCTTGACCCTGGGCGGCCGCGTCGGACCGGGTCTTCTCGGCGGACCGGGTGGCCTGCTCCACGATCTCGCGGGCACGGCGACGGGCCTCCTCCAATGCCTGGCGGCGATCCTCATCGGCCGCCGACGCCTCCGCCCTGGCTTTGTCGGCCGCGGCGAGCTCGGATTGGATCTGCGCCTGGCGGTCACGCAGGGCCTTGTTGACCGG
Source organism: Acidimicrobiaceae bacterium (assembly GCA_003151235.1). Classification (GTDB taxonomy): domain Bacteria; phylum Actinomycetota; class Acidimicrobiia; order Acidimicrobiales; family RAAP-2; genus Palsa-461. The sequence continues at coordinate 54,332 of PLWZ01000057.1, read as the reverse complement.
CGGGAGCACGTACCGGGCGATCACCGCCAGCACGATCAAGAACGCGACGAGCTCCACGATGAACGTGCCGTTGGGCACGAGGAAGTTGCTGGTCGCGATCATCTCTTCTCACCCGTCCTGGGGTCGGGCCCGCCGCTCCGGCGGCACCCGTGGGATCTGGTCATCCGCTGGCCTGCGCTCCGCTTACTTCTTGTAGAGGGAGAAGATGAAGAGCGCGGTGAACGCCAGGTTGATGAAGTACATCGCCTCGACCAAACCGACGGTCAAGAACATGATCGTGAACAGGCGTCCCTGGGCCTCGGGTTGGCGGGCCACGCCTGCGATGGTCTGACTTCCGGCCAGGCCGTCGCCGATGGCGGCGCCGACCGCGCCTCCACCCAGGGCCAGGCCGCCGCCGACCATGGCGCCGGCGAGCTGGATCGCCTGCTGGGTCGTGTCGTGTGCCATTACTGGTCTCCTTTTGTCTACGAAGGGGTGCTGGGAACGAGGGGCTTCTGGCGCGACGGCAGCAGGCGGCGAAGCCGGCTCGGCTTGCGCTCGTGGGCGCCGCTCATGGCGGTGTCGAAGTACAGGATCGTAAGCAGGGCGAAGATGAACGCCTGGATCGCGCCGATGGCCAGGTCGAAGAGCTTCCACACCGGGTTGATGATCACGATCACGACGTCGCCGACGGGTGCGCCGGACAGCTTCCACGCGCCGAGAGCGGCGATGAGCGACAGCATCAGGGTCCCTGACAGCAGGTTGCCGAACAACCGGAGGGCGAGGGTGATCGGCTTGGCCAACTCCTCGACGATGTTGATGAAGAGGTTGAAGGGTATGAGGAAGATCGGGAACGGCTGCAACGCATAGTGCCTGACGTAGCCGCCCAAACCTCGGGTCCTCAGGGACGCGATGTGGACCAGCAGGATCACGAAGAGCGCCATCGACAGTGGCAGGTTGATGTCGCCCGTCGGCGCCGCAAGCCATTCGAAGTGACTGCCGAGGCCGATCGACTCGAAGCAGTTGCACACGAAGATGAAGACGAACAGGGCGACGGCGAGCGGGATGACCGCCCGTCCCGCTTCGCCGATCGAACCCTCGACCTGCTTGGTGACTGCGCTCACCCCCATCTCGAAGGCGACCTGCAACCTGCCGGGGGTGTCTCTCTTGACTTGCCGGCGCAGGGCGAACCCGAGCAAGCAGACGACAACAATGGCGGCACCGGTCGCCCAGATGGTGTCGAGGTCCAGCTGCAGGCCGAAGACCTTGCGCATGACGTGCTCGCCGACGCTGATGTCGGTGCCGAAGCCCATCAAGTCAAGAGGCATCGGGCACTCCCCGCGGGTCGTCCGGCGCGTCGAGGGCAGGACGGTCCCCGGTGAGCGACGGGTCCCCGACGTCTTCGAGACCGTCGACCGACAACAACCCACCGATCCCACCGAACAGCGAGCTACCCCCGAACGCTCCCGCGCCCACACCGCTCTTGATGATCGAGCGCACGACGCTGAAGAGAAGGAGGAATTGGAAGATGGCCAGACCCGCCATCACCCCGAACCCGAGGTCGAAGCTCACGAACAGGAGACCGAGCGCGACCACCGTGATGATGCCGAGCCTCGTCACCGTGTTGAAGGCGAGCGGGCGCCGCTTCGGGCCGGGCCGGTTCCCCGCCTTGGCCACGGATCCCTGGACCATGCGGAAGTTCCCGATGCCGAGCGCGATGCCGATGCACAGCCCCAGGCCGACCAGGTAGGAGTTGAGCACCACGCAGACGACGAGCCCGGCCACGCCCACCGCCAGCGAACTGAAGACGGCCCGCCTCGAGATCTTGGCGATGTCGGGCAACGACACTTGGGAGAACAGCACAGCGTTTCCTCAGATCCCGGTCCGGCTCGAAGCCGCGACTAGGTGAACCGCCGAAATTGACGCACCGCGAGCAGCACCGCCGAAGCGATGCCGAAGGCCAGTCCCGCGAAGGTCAGCCATGGAGTGGTGTTCGCCCATTGGTCGGCCAGATACCCGAGTCCGAGCCCGGCAATCACGCTGATGGCGCAGGCCGTCCCGACCCAGAACAGGTCTCCCATGGAAGGCGAGGGCGGCAGGGGCGGTTTGGCGGGGCCTTCCTCGTGGTTCTGATGCTCGTCCACCCGCCCGGTCTCCAGCCGCGTCAGACGATGTGTGTGGGAAGTGGTTCAACCGGGAATCCAAACGTCACGCAGGTAGTACAGCTCTGCCACCGCCGCCCCGGCGCGCCCCGGACAGCGTTTGCGACTGGGTGACGCAGTCATTTGCCACCTGCGCAATCATCGCATCTCGTCTCGTCCGTCGGCAAAACCGCCGGGTGCCGGCCGGGTCCTCTGGCGGGCCGTTCCCTGGGAGTCAGCTGAGTGCGAACCCCCAGGTCGGGGCGCTGGACGAGTCAGTACCAGATGGTCCTCACCGGCCCGGTCGGGCACCGCTCGACGGCCGGGGCCGGGCTGCACTCGCACCCCCGGGCCCGGGCCCGTCGGGTTGGGTCCGGGACGCCCATTAACCGGGACCGGGATGGGCTGACCGTCCGCGTCGCGGCGACGCAGACCGGGGTGGAACAGCGTGTAGAGACCGACCCCGAGCGCGGCGGCCCCGAACGGGATGATGGCGTTCACCCGCGGGATGAACAGCGGGAAGAGCACGAACCCGGACAGGACGGCGGTCCAGGCCCACAGGATGAGCACGCTCCGGCGGTGCCCGTGGCCGAGACGGAGGAGCCGGTGGTGGATGTGCTCCTTGTCCGGCGTGTGGAAGCCGGTGCCCCGGGCGGTGCGGCGGACGAACGCGAACGCCATGTCCAAGATCGGCACCCCGAGGATGAAGAGCGGGATGAAGAGGGGGGCGAAGAAGAAATAGGTGACGCCGCTGAGCACCGGCACGCTGTGCAGCGGCAGGCTGCCCACCGGGAACCGGCCCCCGATGACCATGGTCGATGCGGACAGCATCAAGCCGAGCAAGAGCGCGCCGGCATCGCCCATGAACACCCGGGCTGGGTAGAAGTTGAAGGGGAGGAAGCCAAGGCAGACGCCACAGGCGATCGCCGCGATCAGCGGGCCGACGTTGTCGGATGGGAGCACGCCCAGCTGCATGAGCCGGAGCCCGTACACGGCCAGCGCTCCCCCGCCGATGGCCACGACCCCCGCTGCCAGCCCGTCCAGACCGTCGATCAGGTTGATGGCATTGGTGAGCGCGATCACCCAGATGGCGGTGATGAGCGGCGTCACCCCAGGGCTCAGCGCGACGAGTCCGGCCAGCGGGACCTTGATCTCGTACATGGTCACGCCGAGGAAGTACAAGATGCTGGCCGCCAACACCTGGCCGGCCACCTTGGCCGGCGCCGACATGTCACGCACGTCGTCGATGAGGCCGACCGAGAAGATCGCCGCACCGGCGAGCACGACGCCGACCGGCTCGGATGAGTTCGCGAACAGCACGTGCAGCGGCGGCACCAGCGCCGCCACCGTCATCGCGACGAGGAAGCCCATGAACATCGCGGCCCCGCCGCCGTACGGGGTCGCCTTCTCGTGGACCTTGCGCTCGTGGGGAACGGCCACGTAACCGACGCGGGCCGACAGCCAGCGGGCCGGGATCGTGGCGGCGGCCGTCACTACGGCTGCGATACCGAGGATGATCCCGTACCAGGCGAGGGGCGGCACTTAGTGAGGCGCTCCGCGACCCGGATCGCTCAGGTCGACCCGACGAGACCCGGGTACGGCGGGAAGGCGGCGCAGAGCTCGGCGACCTCTTCGCTCACCGCCGAGAGGGCCTTGGCGTCGTCCCGGTGGCGGAGCGTCCTGCCGATGAGCTGGGCGATGGTCGCCATCTCGCCCTCGCGCATGCCTGCGGTTGTCTCGGCTGCGGTGCCGAGCCGGAGCCCCGAGGTGACGAATGGCGAACGCGGATCGTCGGGGATCGTGTTGCGGTTGCAGGTGATGCCGTTGCGGTCGAGGACCTCCTGGGCCACCTTGCCGGTGAGCTTTGCATCGAACGGCCGCAGATCGACGAGCACCAGGTGGTTGTCGGTCCCGCCCGAGACCAGCCGGAACCCCTCGACTTGGAGGGCGGTCGCGAACGCCTTGGCGTTGGCCACCACCGAGGCGGCGTAGGCGCGGAACTCGGGCCGGGCGGCCTCTTCAAAAGCGATCGCCTTTGCCGCGATGACGTGCTCGAGCGGCCCGCCCTGGAGCCCGGGGAAGATGGCGCTGTCGATCTTCTTCGCGTATTCGGCCTTGCAGACGATCGCCCCGCCCCGGGGGCCGCGCAGGGTCTTGTGGGTGGTGAACGTCACCACGTCGGCGATCTCGACCGGGTTGGGGTGGGCACCGCCGGCAATCAAGCCGGCGGGGTGTGCCGCGTCGAACATCAACAGGGCGCCGACCTCGTCGGCGATCTGCCGGAACGGCTCGGCATCGATGGTCCTCGAGTAGGCGGTCGACCCGGCAACGATGAGCTTCGGTTGCTCGGACTTGGCCCGGTCCCGCACCTGGTCGAAGTCGATGACCTCGCCTGGGACGTCGGGGTCGTCGCTGGCCGGCGTCACCCCGTAGTCGACGAACCGCCAGATCTTGCTCGTGATCGACGCCGGGGATCCGTGGGTGAGGTGGCCACCGTGGTCGAGCCGCATGGCGAGGACGGTGTCTCCCGGCTCCAACAGGGCCTGGTAGGCCGCCAGGTTGGCGTTGGCGCCCGAGTGCGGCTGCACATTGGCGTGCTCGGCGCCGAACAGGGACTTGGCCCTGTCGCGGGCCAGGTCCTCGACCTCGTCGATGACCCGGTTCCCCCCGTAGTAGCGGGCACCCGGATAGCCCTCCGAGTACTTGTTGGTCAGCACGGAGCCGGTGGCCGCGAGCACGGCCGGCGAGGTGAAGTTCTCCGAGGCGATCAGCTGGATCGTCGTGACCTGGCGCTCGTACTCCTCGCCGATGAGCCTGGCCACCTCGGGGTCTGACTCGAGCCACGCCCCGAACGGTGAACCGGCGCTCATCGAGAACCCCCGCGCTGGGCACGTCGTGACCGGCCGGCCGGCGTCTGACCCATACGCCGAGTGTACCCAGCACCCGGGTCGCCCCCCGTGGCCCTCGGTACGCTTGTTCTGCCATGTCGGTCGACCCGAGAACGCCCGTCCTGGTGGGGGTGGGCCAGGTGACCGACCGGCCCGGATCCGACACTGCTGATGGGTCCGTTCAAGAACCCCTCGGGCTGATGGTCCGGGCGGTTCGGGGTGCCCTGGCCGACGCCGGAGGGTCCACCCCCCGGCTCCTATCCGCCGTGGACAGCATCCGGGTGGTCCGCAGCTTCCAGTGGCACGTGCCGGACCCGGGCGCCATGGTGGCGGCCGAGCTCGGCATCTCGCCCCGCCAGAGTTTGTGCAGCACCAACGGCGGCACGACCCCGCAGAAGTACCTGGCCGACGGGGCGTCGGCCATCATGCGCGGCGAGCTCGACGCGATGATCGTGGTCGGCGCCGAATGCGGCTACACGCGGGCCTCGGCGTACCGGGCCGGGCAACGGACGGAGTGGACGCCCCAAGACCCGGAAACGCCACCGGCGGCACAGTTCGGGGTCGACCGCGCCGCGTCGTCCGAACTGGAGTCGGCGCGTGGCGTGCAGATCCCGGTACACGTGTATCCGCTGATCGAGAACGCGATCCGGATGTCGGCCGGTTGGACCCTGGACGAGCACAAGACGCGGATCGCGTCGATTTGGTCGCGGTTCTCCGAACAGGCGGCGGCCAACCCGTACGGGTGGTTTACCGAACCCGTCGCCCCGGGCGAGATCATCGAGCCGGGACCGAAGAACCGCATGGTCTCGTTCCCCTACACGAAGCTCTGCACGGCCAACATCCAGGTCGACCAGGGAGCGGCGTTCATCTGCTGCTCGCTCGAGACCGCCCAGGCGGCCGGGGTCGCGAACGACCGGATGGTCTTCCCGTTGGCGTCGGCCGACGCCAACGACCATTGGTTCGTCTCCGAACGCGTCCAGCTGTCGCGTTCACCGGCGATCCGGCTGGCCGGCGAGGCGGCGTTCTCCCTGGCCGGCGTCGGGGTCGACGACCTCGCCGTGGCCGACCTGTACTCGTGCTTCCCGTGCGTGGTGCAGATCGCGGCGGGCGAGCTCGGCCTCGACCTCGACGGCGACATTCGTCGTCTCACACTGACGGGCGGCCTGACCTTCGGCGGCGGCCCGGGCAACAACTACGTCAGCCACGGGATCGCCTCGGTCGCCGATGCGCTACGCCGGGAGCCGGGGGGCGTCGGCATGGCAACCGGGCTCGGCTGGTATGCGACAACGCACGCCGTCGGGTTGTATTCGACCGAACCCCCGGCAAATGGTTTTCGCTCCGAGAGCGTGCAGGCCGCCGTCGACGCCCTGCCCCGGCTGGCCGAAGACCCCGACGCGACCGGCCCCGCCGACGTGGAGACGTTCACGGTCACCTGTTCGCGCGACGGCGAGCCCGAGCGCGGCATCGTGGCGTGCCGCACCGGGCCGTCGCGTCGGGCATGGGGCAATGTGACCGACCCGGACCAACTCGGCGTGCTGATGCAATCGCAACAGCCCGGGTGGTCGGGCGTTCTCGGGCCGGACGGGATCTTCGAGCTGACCGGTTAGCGGCCGAGCAGGGCCTCGATCTCGGACCACGAGATGGCCCCCTCGCGCACGCAGGTCGGCCGACGTCGCGCGCAGTCCACGACGCTCGACTGACGGCCGTCACAGTCGCCACCGTCGACGACCGCGGCGACTTCGTCGCCGGAGAACACCCGGCTCACCTGGCCGGCCGAGGTGCACGGCGGCTCGCCGTGACGGTTCGCGCTCGTCACCGCCAATGGGCCCACGGCCAGGCACAGCTGCTCGACGAGCGGATGGTCGGGCCAGCGGATCCCGACGGTCCTCCCGTCACCTCCGACCAACCCACCGATCGACCGCCTTGCCCTGACGACAATTGTCAGCGGACCCGGCCACCAGCGCGACGAGATGGCCTCCGCCGGGCCCGGAAAGGAGGCCGCCACCAGCCCGACCTGCTCGCGCGCTCCAATGAGCACCGGCAGCGCGAGCCCGGGCGGGCGCCCCTTGGCCGAAAAAACCCGATCGACCGTATCCCGGTCGAGGCGGCCCGCCAACCCGTAGACGGTGTCGGTCGGCAGGCCCACGACGGCTCCGGCGGCCAGAAGCTCGATCACCGGGTCCAGGTCGTCGGCCGGCAACACGCTCGGGCGGGCCACCGCGCTCATCCCCAGCGAGCGACGAGCGCCCTCGGCCTCCCGGCCAGGTCCGACAGGACCGTTGCATCGGCGGCCCCGAAGCGTTCCGACGCACCGAGCGCGGCGGCCGTTTGGGTCGGGGCGATCTCGATCACGGCGACACCCGGGCGGGCCAGCCACGACCCGGCGCCGGCCAGGATGGTCTCGATGTCGGCGAAGCCGGGCGTGGCGTCGGTGCCGGGGCCCGCAACCAGCGCGCCGTACGGCTCGTGATCTCGCACCACCGGGTCGAGCAGCTCCCACTCGAGCGCAGCCACGTACGGGGGGTTAGTGACCACGAGGGAGATCCGGCCGCGATCCGCCGGGTCGAGCGCGTCCCACCATGAGCCCTGCCGGAGCTCGACCGCGCGTGCAGCGTCATGTCCGAGTGCGACCCGTTCCCGGTTGGCCGTGGCCAGCTCGAGCGCGGCGGGGTCGAGCTCGGTCGCGATCACCCGGATCCCGTGGGTGGACCTCTCGGTGGCGACGGCCAACGCGATCGCGCCGGTGCCGGTCCCGAGGTCCACCACGAGCGGCGCGGCGCCGGCTGCGAGCAGACGGTCCAGCTCCGCGAGCGCGACGTCGGTGAGCCATTCGGTTTCGGGCCTCGGGATCAAAGCACGCGGGTCGACGGCCAGCTCCAACTCCCGGAACGGCCAGTGACCGAGCACGTACTGCAGCGGCTCCCCCGAGGCGCGGCGTTGGGCCAACCGGTGCGCCCGGTCGGCCTGCTCGACCGAGAGCCCACCGGGCGAGGCATCCGGACCGGCGACGTCATCGACGATCCACCGGGACTCACGCGACGACCCGAGATCGTCGGCCACCGCTCGCTCGAGGGCGCGCCGGTCGGCTCCGGCGCGGGGTTGGGGTGCTGTCACTCGTTGGTGGGCTCGTCGTCGTCGAGCTGGCGGGCCCGCTTGTCCGACATCAGGGCCTCGGCGAACTCGTCGAGGTCACCGGCCAGCACCTGGTCGAGCCTGTGCACGGTGAGCCCGATGCGATGGTCGGTGACCCGGCTGTCCTTGTAGTTGTAGGTCCGGATCTTCTCGGACCGCCCGCCGCCGCCGACCTGGCTCTTGCGCGTCGCCGCGACCTCGGCGGCCCGGCGGTCCTGCTCGGCCTTCAAGAGGCGCGCCCGCAGGACGGTCATCGCCTTGGCCCGGTTCTGGATCTGGCTCTTCTCGTCCTGCATCGCCACGACGATGCCCGTCGGGAGGTGGGTGATCCGGACCGCCGAATCGGTGGTGTTGACCGACTGGCCCCCCGGACCGGTCGACCGGTAGACGTCGATCTTCAGGTCGTTCGGATCGATGACGACGTCCACCTCGTCGGCCTCCGGGAGCACGGTCACCGTGGCCGCCGAGGTGTGCACGCGTCCCTTGGACTCGGTCACGGGCACCCGCTGGACCCGGTGCGGGCCCGCCTCGTGCTCGAGGTAGCGCCAGGCGTCCTTCCCCTTCACGAGGAACACGACCTCGTTCAGCCCGTCGCGGCCGGTCGCGCTCTCGGAGAGCACCTCCACCTTCCAGTGGTGGTTGTCGGCATAGCGCTGGTACATGGTGAAGAGGTCGCGGGCGAACAGGTTGGCCTCCTCGCCGCCCTCCCCACCGCGGATCTCGATGATCACGTTGCGGCCGTCGTTGGGGTCGGTCGGCAACAGGAGGCCCCGCAGGCGTTCCTCGAGCCCGGCCACCGCTGCCTCGGACTCGTCGAGCTCGCCACGGGCCAGGTCGCGCTCGTCGCCGACCGCCTCTTCGCTCATCTCCTTGGCCGCCGCCACGTCGTCGCGCGAGCGGCTGAGATCGCGCCACACCCCGACGACCTCTTCGAGGTCCTTACGACGACGCGAGAGGTCGCGCAGGCGCGTCAGGTCATTCGAGGCTGCGGGATCCGCGAGCTCCGTGAGGACGGCCTCGTACTCCGATTCGAGTCGGGCCATGCGAGCGTCGAGGGGCTCGGGCACCGACGTCAGGTTACGGCCCCGGCTGGCCGGGGCGGCTGAACCGGTTCGGGTCTAGTTCTTGGCCTGGCCGGGCTTGGCCGCAGCCTTGCGCTGGCCATAGCGGCGCTGGAAGCGCTCGACCCGGCCGCCCGAGTCAACCAGCTTCTGCTTGCCGGTGAAGAACGGGTGGCACTGGCTGCACAGCTCGACGTGGAGGTCGGACTTGGTCGAACGGGTCACGAACGTGTTCCCGCACGAGCAGCGAACGGTCGCCTCTCCGTAACCGGGGTGGATGTCGGCCTTCATGGTCCCTCCGTGTGTTTCTCGTCTTGGGGCGCCGGCGCCGGGTATCCCGGGCACCGCTCCCTCGCTCTTCAAGGCGATTCGCCCCGAATGTATTCCCTCAGCCGTTCGGTGTCGGGCCCTTGGCGATCTCGGCCAGGAACTCGGTGTTGGACTTGGTGGTCCGGATCTTGTCCATGAGCAGCTCGAGCCCGGGGGCGGCGTTGCCCTCGGCAGCCAGGGCGTTCAGGACCCGGCGAAGCTTCCAGACCTGCTGGAGCTCGCCCCGGTCGAAGAGGAGCTCCTCGTGCCGGGTGGAGCTTGCGTTCACGTCGATCGACGGGTACAGCCGGCGCTCGGCCAGCCGCCGGTCGAGGCGGAGCTCCATGTTCCCGGTGCCCTTGAACTCCTCGAAGATGACCTCGTCCATCTTGGATCCGGTCTCGACGAGCGCGGTGGCCAGGATGGTCAGCGAGCCCCCCTCCTCGATGTTGCGGGCCGCACCGAAGAACTTCTTGGGTGGGTAGAGGGCTCCCGAGTCGACACCACCGGACATGATCCGGCCGGTGGCGGGAGCGGCCAGGTTGTAGGCGCGGGCGAGGCGGGTGATCCCGTCGAGGATGATGACGACGTCCTTGCCCATCTCGACCAGCCGCTTGGCACGGTCGATGGCGAGCTCGGCGACCGTCGTGTGCTCATCGGGCGGCCGGTCGAAGGTCGACGCGATGACCTCGCCCTTCACGGACCGGCGCATGTCGGTGACCTCTTCGGGACGCTCGTCGACGAGGAGCACCATGAGGTGGACCTCGGGGTTGTTCGCCTCGATCGAGTGGGCGATGTGCTTCATCACCGTCGTCTTGCCGGCCTTGGGCGGCGAGACGATCAGGCCGCGCTGGCCCTTGCCGATCGGCGAGAGAAGGTCGACGATCCGGGCGGTGAGGTTGTCCTTCTCGCCGGACTCCTCGAGGTTCAGCCTCTCGTCGGGGAACAGCGGCGTCAGGTCCTCGAAGCGGGGCCGGTTCCGGGCCTCTTCGGGCTCGAGGCCCGACACGGTGTCGATCCGCAGCAGGGCCGGGTACCGCTCGTTGTTCGAAGCGGGACGGCAGGCGCCCTCGATGTAGTCACCCTTGCGGAGCGCGAAGCGCCTCGCCTGGCTGATGGACACGTAGACGTCCTTGGACGACGGGAGGTAGCCGTCGCAGCGCAGGAAGCCGTAGCCCTCCTCGCGCAGGTCGATCAGGCCCCGGACCTCGACGAGCTCGCCGTTGTACGGGCCCTCCTGCCCGGAACCACCCTGGAACTCGCGCTGGGTCTCCGGGCCCCGCTCACGACCGCGGCGGCGGCGGTTGTTGCGCCGGTTGCCCGCCTCGACTCCCTGCTGGGACCCGTGGGAGTTGGCGTTGGAATTCGGGTTGGCGTTGGAGTTGCCGGCCCCGGGCCGGTTCCCGGTCCGCTGCTGGGACTGCTGGGAGGTGCGCGTGGCGACGGGGGCTCTCGGCCGCTCGTCTCTATCGTCGGAATGGTCGGAGTCGTCGGTATCGTCCGAATCGTCGGACTCCGAGTCGTCGGAGGTGGCCGAACCGTTGGTGGTGATCGTCGAGTCCAGTTCGGCCTCGATGTCCTCCATCGACGGGGTCTTGGAACCGTTGGACCGCGAGGCCGATGCGGCCCGGGTGCGGGCGTTCGCCGCGACCTCGGTCGCCGGTTCCGCCGAGCCGTTGGGCGACGCATGGTCGCCATTGGTGGCGCTGCCGTTGGGCACGCCGGTGGCGGAGAGGATCTGATCGATCAGATCCGACTTTTTCGACCTGGCGGTCGTCTTGATGTCCATCGCCTGGGCGATGGCATGGAGCTCTTCTCGCTCCTTGGATTCGAGCACGGACCGTTCGAGCTGCTGTTCGGCAGTCATCGGCCTCCTCATCTTTTGATGCCGCAAGGTCTGCGTTTATGCCATTGCGGGAAAGCAGGGGGTGGGAGCGGATCCCGCGAACCGGGACGGAACCCCCATCGCCACTGGCTACGAAGCCCTGCCGAAACCGCGAAAGAGGTTTGGGCATGCGCTCCGAGGCGCGGGTGGTCTTAAGAGAATGGTAGCCGTCCGGCGGGCGAACCGGCAACCAATCGGCAGAGCCGACACCAGGGTCAACGCCGGGACGACCCGCCTTGTTCCCTCCGGGCGGTCCCATGTGGGGCCCGGGAAGGGTCTGCCGGGGCGGTTTCGACGGGTGGGTTGCTAGGCGATCTCCATCACCTTGGGGTCCTGCGGGACCGAGAGCGGGGGCTCGGTCGCCGCGACGACGTCGTCGACCGTGAGACCGGGGATCACCTCTCGCAGGACCAGGCCGTCGGCAGTGACGTCGATGACGGCCATGTCGGTGATGATCCGCTGGACGACCCGGCGCCCGGTGAGCGGCAGCGTGCATTCGTTGACGATCTTGAACGACCCGTCCTTCGCGACGTGCTCCATCATCACGATGACCCGTCTCGCCCCGTGGACGAGGTCCATGGCCCCGCCCATCCCTTTCACCATCTTCCCGGGGATCATCCAGTTGGCCAGGTCGCCGTCCACCGATACCTGCATCGCACCGAGCACGGCCGCGTCGATGTGACCGCCCCTGATCATGGCGAACGACAGGCTCGAGTCGAAGAACGACGCCCCGGGCAGGACCGTCACCGTCTCCTTGCCCGCATTGATCAGGTCGGGGTCGACCTCCGCCTCGACCGGATACGGACCGACCCCCAGGATCCCGTTCTCGCTCTGCAGCACGAGATGGACGCCGTCGGGGACGTAGTTGGGCACGAGCGTCGGCAGGCCGATCCCGAGGTTGACGTACTGACCGGGCCCGAGCTCGGCCGCGACCCGTGCGGCCAGCTGCTCACGCGTCAATGTCATCGTCAGCCCCTATCGGTTCCCGGGCGAACCGTCCGGCGTTCGATTCGCTTCTCGGAGTCCTCGCCGACCTCGACCACCCGCTGGACGAAGATGCCCGGCAGGTGAATCGAGTCGGGGTCGAGCTCCCCCGGCTCGACGAGCCGCTCGACCTCGGCGATGGTGACCGCACCGGCCATGGCGCACAGGGGGTTGAAGTTCCGCGCCGACGCGTTGAAGACCAGGTTCCCGTGGGTGTCCCCGACGGCCGCCCGAACGAGCGCGAAGTCGGTGGTGATCGCCTCTTCCAAGACGTAGGAGCGACCGCCGAACTCCCGCACCTCCTTCGGTGGCGACGCCAGGATGACCGAGCCGTCGGTGCCGTAGCGCCACGGGAGCCCGCCCTCGGCCACGAGTGTGCCGACACCTGCGGGCGTGTAGAAGGCGGGCACGCCGCAGCCCCCGGCCCGCATCCGCTCGGCCAGGGTCCCCTGCGGGATGAGCTCGACCTCGAGCTCCCCGCTCAAGAACTGCCGCTCGAACTCCTTGTTCTCACCGACATACGAGCTTGTGATCCGGGAGATCCGCTTGTTCGAGAGAAGGATCCCGAGCCCCCAGTCGTCGACCCCGCAGTTGTTGGACAGGACCCGGAGGTCTTCGACGCCCGTCTTCGCCAGTGCCGCGATCAGCTCCGTCGGGATCCCGCAGAGCCCGAAGCCGCCCACGGCCATGCTGGCCCCGCTGCCGATGTCTGCCACCGCAGCGGCCGGCGAGGCGACGGACTTGTTCACGAGCACCTCCATCTCTGCGGGTTGACCACGCGGTTGGGTCCCGGCACAACCGGGCCGAGGACGCGACGGTCATCGCACATCCGGCGAAAATGCTACTGCCGGACGGACGACCCGATTCGGCTACGACGAGGGGCGATGCCCGAAGTCGGGCAAGCCGGTCTCATGGAGATACGAGCGCTCGGACCGGGTGACCTCGAGACGGGCCAGGTCGTGTTCGCCTGGACCTTCTGAGTGGCCCGCCGGCTCAGCCCTTGACCGCCCCGGCGGTCAGCCCGCTCACCAGCTGCTTTTGGAAGGCGAGCAGCAGCACCGCGATCGGGAGCGCGGCCAGGATCGTGCCGGCGAACACCACGTCGATCTGGTTGAAGTTCGTGGCGGCGAGCTGACGCAATCCGATCTGGACGGTCCGGACGCTGTTCGTCTGGGTCACTACGAGCGGCCACAGGTACTGGTTCCACGAGGTGAGGAAGGCGAACAGGGCGAACGCGGCGATGATCGGTCGGTTGATCGGCGCGACGATCCGGAACAAGAACTTGATGTGCCCGCAGCCGTCGAGGCGTGAGGCGTCGCGGATCTCGGATGGGAAGCTCAAGAAGGCCTGGCGGAACAGGAAGATGCCGATCCCGCTCGCGATGAACGGGAGGATCAGCGCCGGGTAGGTGTTGAACAGGCCGATCTTCTGGATGGTCTGGTAGTTCGGGATGAGCGTCGCCTCGAACGGGACCATGAGCGTGGCCAGGGACGCGAAGAACAGGATCTTGCGGCCCGGGAAGCGCAGGAACACGAAGGCGTAGGCCGCCAACACCGAGGTGAGCACCTCGGCGACCATGACGGCGATCGTCACGATGGCGCTGTTGCGGAGATAGATCCCGAGGTCGCCCTGGTTGAAGGCCGTGGCGAAGTTGCCCCAGTGCGGGTTGAGCGGGAACAGGGTCGGCGGGCGGTGGACGACCTGCTGCGGCGAGAGGAGGCCGTCCACGACCGTGATGTAGATCGGGAAGAGGATGACCGCCGCCGCGAGGATCAGGACCAGGTAGCGGACGGCGAGGCGCGTCCGCTTCTTCCGGCGTGCCGCTACGGCGGAGTCAGTTTGCATAGCTGACCCTCCGCTGGAAGAACCAGAACTGGACGAACGTCAGCACCAACAAGATGAAGAACAGGGCGACCGAAAGCACCGCGGCGTACCCGGGGTTGTTGAACTGGAACGCCTGTTGGTAGAGGTCGTAGATCAGCACCAACGTCGCGTGGTTCGGTCCCCCCTGGGTCAACAGGTCGATCTGGCCGAACGCCTGGAACCCGCTGATGACACCGATCACGACCGCAAAGAAAAGGATGGGGGACAACAGGGGAAGGGTGATCCGTCGGAACCGCACGCCACTCGAGGCGCCGTCCACCATGGACGCCTCGAGCACGTCCTCGGGCAACGACTGGAGCGCCGCGCTCATCAAGATGAACGTGAACCCGATGTTCTGCCAGATCGTGACGAGCGCGATCGCGGGCAGCGCCCAGTGCGGGTCGGCCAGGATCCCGTTGCCACCCTCCTTGCCGAAGGCGTAGCTGAGCAGTCCCACCTCCGGGTTGAGGAGGGTGAAGAAGAGGACCGACGCCACGGCGACCGACGTCGCCACCGACGAGGAGAAGATCGTCCGGAACAGGCGGATCCCGGGCAACTTCTTCTGGGCCAGGTTGGCCAGCGCAAGCCCGAGCACGATCCCGATCGGCACGGTGTAGAGGACGAACAGCCCGGTTCGGCCGAGGCTGTCGCGGAAGTCCGACGAGCCCAGGATCTGCCCGTACTGGTGGAACCCGACGTAGTGGGACGGGAGGTTCGGGAACGGCGGGGCCAGGAAGAAGCCGAGATACGCCGTCTTCACCAACGGGTAGAAGATGAAAAGCCCGAACGCCGCGATCGCCGGAAGAATGAGCAGATAGCCGAGTGCTGCCTCTCGGGCCCTCCGGATGAAGCGTGGTGTCATTCGTGCGACGCCGTCGCTTGGTGCGCTCGGAGGTTCCTCAGATTCGTTCGTTGTACGAGGAGATGGCCGAGTTGGCGTTCTGGACCGCCTGGGCGAGGGCCGAACTCGGCGACCCGCCCGTGGCGAGCGTCGACAGCGCGTCGTTGATCGCGACCGGTCCCATCTGGGGTGCGGCGCCGGTCACGGAGCCGGCGGTCGCCGGGTTGATCGGGCTGGCCAGCAACTGCTCGTAGGCGACCTTGAACCCGGGTTGCCCGGCCAGCGTCGCCGCGAGCGGGGCCATGGCGAGCGACGACTTGCGGATGGGCACGTATCCGGTCCCCGCCGCCCAGGTGGCCTGGGACTGGGGCGAGGCCAGGAACTTCATGAACTGCCACGACGCGTCGACGGTGGCCGGGGTGGACTTCTTCACCATGTACAGGCCGGCGCCGCCGACAAAGGCGCCGCCCTTCTTCGAACGCTTGACGGTCGGCAGCGGGAGCGGCGCGACCCCCAGCTTCACGTCCGGATACTGCCCGCCGCTCAGGACCTGGATGATCGTGCCGAGGGCCGCGGACGTGTCGATCGTGATCGGGGCAATGCCCGATCCGATGGCCAGGAGGTTGTCGAAGGCCGTGAAAGAGGTCGACTGGGCGAGGTTGCTGCTCAGCATGCCGCCCCACCAGTTGAAGATCGACTTGCCGAGCGCGTCGTCGAAGGAGACAGCGGTGGCCCGACCGCTCCGCCCATTGTTCTTGTTCAAAAACGTCTGGCCGCCCAGCGCCATCCACAGCTCGAGGTTCGTGTAGTCGATCTTGAGGCTCATCCCGTACTTGGCGGTGCCCGACGAGACGATCTTCTGCGCCGCCGTGCGGAGGTCGTCGAAGTTGGCCGGGGGTTTGGTCGGGTCGAGGCCGGCCTTCGCGAGGGCGTTCTGGTCGTAGTAGAGGACCTGGCTCGAGATGTTGAACGGCATCGCCCATTGGGTGCCGTCCACCTTGAAGTAGTCGACCATGGACGGGACAAAGTCGCTGAACGAATAGTGGTCGGCCTCGATGGCCGACGCTGCGGGGACCACGCTCTGGCTGTCGATCAGGATCTGGATGAGCTCGTTCTCCCACTGCACGACGTCGGGCAGCTTGGAGGTCCCACCCGATAGCGCCGTCGTGTACGCGGTGAGCGTGTCGCCATAGCTGGTCTGGGCGACCAGGCTCACGTGGACGTCGCGCTGCGACGCGTTGAAGGTGTTCGTCAAGGTGGTGAGCGTCGCTAGGTTGGCCGATGTCATCGAATGCCACATGGTGATCGGGACCGGCTTGGACTTCGACTTCTTGGACGCGCCCAAGGGGAACTTGGCGCTCGCCGCGCCGGCCACGCTCGGGACGAGCAGGGTGAGGCCGGCGCCGACGCCGGCAGCACCTGCGCCGAGCAACAGATCACGCCGCGAGAAGGGTCGCCGAACGAGGCTCAGGCCACCGTCGCCTGCCGTTGCGGTCGGATCAAAGTCGTTGTCGCTCATTGCGAGAGCGTAGGCGGAGCAGGGGCCGGCCGCTCGGGCGGGTCGCAGGGAGAAGTCGCTGGATATGGGCAGTACGACTCCCGACGCCGACTCCACGTCGCCCTTCCTTTCCAGGCGCCGCAGGACCCGCCGATTCAGTCCAGGCTGGAGAGGATCGCGTCGATGTCCGCGTCGACGACGCTCGGCACGTCGATCTGGCTGATCGCGAGGTCCGGATCCTTCAGCCCGTGGCCTGTCAGCACGCAGACGACCGTGGAACCGGGCGGGATGTCGCTCTGCAGCAGCCCGGCGACCGACGCCGCCGACGCGGCCTCGCAGAACACCGACTCCTCCTCGGCCAAGAACCGGTAGGCGGCCAGGATCTGCTCGTCGGTCACCGATGTGATGGAACCGCCGGACTCGCTCGCCGCCGCCGTGGCTGCGTACCAGCCCGCCGGGTTCCCGATCCGGATGGCCGTCGCGACGGTCTCGGGCTCTTCGACGACATGGCCGAGCACGATCGGCGCCGCCCCGGCGGCCTGGAAGCCGAGCATCCTCGGCAGCCTGGTCGAGCGACCGGCCGCCTTGTACTCGCAGTAGCCGCGCCAGTACGCGGTGATGTTGCCGGCGTTGCCGACCGGGATGCAGTGGATCTCCGGCGCATCACCCAACACGTCGACGATTTCGAAGGCGCCGGTCTTCTGGCCCTCGATTCGGAACGGGTTCACCGAGTTGACGACCGTCACCGGGGCCCGCTCGGGTAGCTCCCGCACGATGTTGAGGGCCTGGTCGAAATTGCCACGGACCTGGAGAACCCGGGCCCCGTGGACGAGCGCCTGGGCAAGCTTCCCGAGGGCGATGTGACCCTCGGGGATGAGGACCACGCACTTCAGGCCTGCCCGGCTCGCGTAGGCGGCCGCAGAGGCCGAGGTGTTCCCGGTCGACGCGCAGACGACGGCCTTGGCGCCGACTGCCACCGCGTTCGAGATGGCGACCGTCATGCCGCGGTCCTTGAACGAGCCCGTCGGGTTGGCCCCCTCAACCTTCAGATGGACGCTGGCCCCGACCCGTTCGGACAGCCGGGGCGCAGGCAGGAGCGGCGTGCCTCCCTCGAGCAGCGTGACGACCGGCGCGCCGAGCGGGATCGGCAGGTGCGACCGGTACTCCTCGATGACACCCCTCCAGCCGACCATGTCAGGCCCCGGGGCTGGGGCCCGAGGCCTCGGACCCGACGACCCGAAGGACGGCCCCGATGTGATCGACCACATCGAGCCGACCGAGCTCGGCCACGGTGGCCGCCACGTCGCCCTCCTTGGCCACGTGGGTGAGGAAGATGAGCCGGGCCTCGTCACCCAGGCCCTTTTGCTCCATCCACCGGATCGACACCCCGTGGTCCCCCATGACCGCGGCCACCGAGGCGAGGACGCCGGGACGGTCGAACACGTCCATGCTCAGATAGAAGGGCGAGGACAACTGGTCGACGGGCACGATCTCGACGTTGGCCCGCCTCGAGGCCGGGGGCGTCGACACACCCTGGCTGAGGTGGCGGGCGGCCACGATGAGGTCACCGAGCACTGCGCTGGCGGCGGCGTCGCCGCCAGCGCCCTTCCCGTAGAGCATCATCTCGCCGGCTCGCTCGCCCTCGATGAACACGGCGTTGAACTCGCCGCCGACCGAGGCCAATGGGTGCTCGGACGGCACGACGGCCGGGTGGACCCGCACCGAGATCGCCGAGCCCTTGCCCACGCGCTCGGCGATCGCGAGCGGTTTGATCACATACCCCAACTGGGCCGCGTAGCGGACGTCGGCGTCCGTGACCTCGGTGATGCCCTCGCAGTGGACGTCGTCGACGACCACGTCGGCACCGAAGGCGAGGCTGGCCAGGATCGCCGCCTTGGCCGCGGCGTCTGACCCCCCGACGTCCGCCGACGGGTCGGCCTCGGCCAGACCGAGTTGCTGCGCCTCGGCCAGCGCCTCGTCGTAAGTCGAGCCACGGGACATCTGGCTGAGCACGAAGTTCGTCGTCCCGTTGACGATGCCCATCACCCGCACGATCCGTTCGCCGGCCAGCGACTCGCGCAGGGGCCGGATCACCGGGATGGCGCTTGCGACCGCGGCCTCGTAGAGAAGGTCGACGCCACGCGCCGACGCGAGGTCGGCGAGCTCCCCGCCCACCCGGGCCAACAGGGCCTTGTTGCCGGTCACGACGGGCTTCCCGGCGTTGAGCGCCGCCTCGAGCAGCTCCCGGGCCGGGTCGAGGCCCCCGATCAACTCCACGACGACGTCGACGTCGTCGCGCTCGACCAGGCCCTTGGCGTCCTCGGTCAGAAGCTCCCGCGGCGCGGCGCGGTCGGCCCGGGCGTTGCGCACCGCTATCCCGACGATCTCCAACCGGACACCGGCGGCGAGCTCGATCTCGGCGGCCCTCGCCGGGTCGGCCACCATCTCGACCAGCGCCGAGCCGACGGTGCCGCAGCCGAGCAGCGCGACACGCACCGGCGCGCCGTCCTTTCGGGTGGGGATCACCCGATCACGCTACCGCCTCGAACCTGGGCCACCCTGAACCCCGCGGCTCGCGAGCTGGGCTTTCGTGGCGGACGCGGTGTTTCAGAGATCGAGGCGGAGAAGGTCTTCGGTCGTCTCGCCCCGGACGACAACCCGGGCCGTGCCATCCGCCACGAAGACGACCGGGGGCCGCGGAACCTTGTTGTAGTTGGACGCCATCGAGTAGCCGTAGGCACCTGTGACCGCCGTCGCAAGGAAGTCCCCGACCTTCAGATCCGACGGCAGGCGCGCGTCGGCAACCAGCACGTCGCCGGTCTCGCAGTGTTTGCCGACGATGCGCGAGCTGCGTGGGCGGGCGGCGCTGGTCGCTCTAGGCAAGAACGCCTCGTACCCGCTCCCGTAGAGCACCGGCCTCGGGTTGTCGCTCATCCCACCGTCGACCGAGACGTAGGTCCGGATCCCGGGTAGCTCCTTGATCGAACCGACCGTGTAGACGGTAAGGCCGGCCGTCGCCACGATGGCCCGCCCCGGTTCCGCGGTCACCCGGGTCTGCGCCCCCACGCCGACCTTGTCGAGTGCCGCCCGGGTCGCATCGGCCCACTCGGTGATGGTCGGAGCGTGCTCGCCGTTCACATAGGCGACTCCGAGGCCGCCACCGACGACGAGCTCGGGAAGTCCGAGCGGGGCGGCGAACGTGCCGATCACCTCCGCGGCCTGCTCGAACGAGTCGACATCGAAGACCTGGCTCCCGATGTGCGCGTGCACACCGACGAGCTCGACCCCGCCCATGAGTTCGAGAGCCGCCACCGCCTTCGCAGCAGCACCCGAGGCCACCGAGAACCCGAACTTCGTGTCCTCTTGCCCCGTACGGACGAACTCATGGGTGTGGGCCTCCACCCCCGGGGTCACCCGGATCAGAACCGACGGGCGGCGCCCATTCGGCGAGAGGTCCTCGGTGAGCCGGCCGAGTCGCGCGATCTCATCGAACGAATCCACGACGATCCGCCCGACGCCGGCCGCAAGGCCTCGGGCAAGCTCGGCGTCCGACTTGTTGTTGCCGTGCAGAACCAGGCGATCAGCCGGGACCCCGGAGGCCAGCGCGACCTCGAGCTCCCCCCCGGTGGCGACGTCGAGACACAGGCCCTCCTCGTGCACGAGCCGCGCCATCGCCTTGCAAAGGAACGCCTTCGTCGCGTACGCGACCCCGTCATCGAACGCCGAGCGCGCCTCGCGACAGCGCGACCGGATGTGCGCCTCGTCGTAGATGAAAAGGGGCGTCCCGTGCTCCTCGGCCAACGCGATGACATTGGCTCCGGCCACGCTGAGTTGCCCCAAATCGTCGATCGCCGCGTTCTCGGGCAGCAGCTGTCGCTCGAGCGGCGCGTCCGAAGACGGCTCGGACGCGTCCGCGCCCGCGGTCTTTGAGCGGCGAGCGATCATGGAAAGACACGATACGGTGAACTGCTCAGCCCCAGTAGCTCAGCGGATAGAGCACCGGCCTCCGGAGCCGGTTGCGCAGGTTCGAGTCCTGCCTGGGGCGCCCGGAAAACCGCCAGCAGCACGTCCGCCACCGGCGTCGATACTCGAGTCGTTCCGACTCAACCACCCAGCGCGTAATGCGGAGCCATCCTCGCCACGCCGGCGCGGTAGTTCGAGACGGCTGGCTCCCAGCCGAGCTCGGACTTCGCGAGCGCGTTCGACAACCGCATGTCCCCGACCATCATCGAACGCGCATACGGCGCGACGACCGTCAACCACCGAGGTACGACGAATGGCTTGGGCGCATGAACGGCACCCGCGATCGCCTGGATCATCTCTGAGAAGCTGACCGGTTCGTCGTCAACGATGTTGTAGGCCCGGCCAGGCTTGCCGCGCTCGAGGGCCGCGAGCGTCGCGTCCGCTGCGTCGTCGATATAGAGCCACGGACGAACTCCCGCCGGCCGTACGGCGGGCAACCGCCGACGTCTGAGCATCTCTACGAACCCGTCCCCCGCCGGGCCGGGACCGTAGAAGAGGCCGTAGCGAAGCGCGATCCCTTCGAGTTCGGTTGCACCGAGTACCTGGTCCTCGTTGGCGCGCATCGCAGCCAGGTGGGTCTCGAACCGACCTCGCCCCTTCGGTGCGAACGGGTCGGTCTCGGTCAGGACCCTCTCTCCCCAGCCCTCGAATCCGTACCCGAAGAAGATCGACTGAGTCACGAACCGGCCGGCCCCGGAGCGCCTCGCGACCTCCAAAAGGTTGGCGGTCCCATCCGACCGCAGGCGATCAGTGGTGACCATGCCCCGATGCATCATCGGCGGCTTCTTGAGTGCGGTGAGCTCGGCGATCACCGCGTCGAATTGCCGGTCGGCCAGGGCCTCCAGCAGCGCCGATCGGTCGAGCACGTCGACCTGGACGGGGGATGCGCCCGCTGCTCGCAGGATTGCGGCTCCTGCGGCGGCAAGGTGGATCCCCGTGACGACATGGCCCGAATCGCGAAGCCGGCTGATAAGGGGCACGCCAATCGCCCCGGACGCTCCTGCGAGCAGGACTCTCATTGCACCCACTCCCTTCCGTCCCCCACTGCGGGTCGGTGGGCAACTCTTTCTGTCGTCAGCGGCTCGACGCGCTACAGGTTCGCTCGAGCCGACCCCCTCCTTGATAGCTGGCTCGGGCGGCCGGGACAAAACCCAGGACGCCCGACCCGCCGATCTTCGGGGGTGCTAAGCAGCCGGGATGACCGAGGACGAATGGGTCCTGACCGATGCCGACGGCATCGAGGTGTTCGGCACCCGGTGGGCGCCCGCTCGACCGAAGGCGGTGGTGCAGATCTCCCACGGCTGGGCCGAGCACCGGCGTCGCTATGCGCGCCTGGCCGCCGAGCTCTGCGATTCGGGCTACGCGGTGTGGGCCGACGATCATCTCGGCCACGGTGAGACGGGTGCCCATGGTGCCGGCCTCGGGGACCTCGGCCCCCGAGGAATGGAGGGCGTGGTGGCTGCGGTGCTGGACGTCACCCGCCGTATCCGGAAGGACGACCCAGGGTTGCCGTTGTGCCTGGTCGGCCACTCCTGGGGATCGTTCATCGCCCAGCGGTTCGTGCGAGGCTGGGGCGCCGAGATCGACGCGCTGGTGCTGACGGGAACGACTCGGCGCGAGCCGGGTGCCCCCCGTCGGTCTCCTGCTCCTGAGGGCGCCGGGCGCTACGAATGGCTCAGCCGGGACCCCGACGAGGTGGCCGCGTACGACGCCGACCCCTGGTGCGGCTTCGAAAACCTCACCGTCCGCCCAGTCGACCCCGGCCGCGCCTACCTGGAGGAAGGACGGGACGACGCGATCCCGAAACGGCTGCCCGTCCTGATCCTGAACGGCTCCGAGGATGTCGTCGGCGGCGAACAGGGCGGTCGACGCCTGGCCGACGCCTACGGGGCCGCGGGGTTGGACGACGTCACCTTCATCGCCTACCCCGGCGGGCGTCACGAGGTCTTCAACGAGACGAATCGCGCCGAGGTGACGGCCGACCTCGTCTCGTGGTTGGACGCGCACCTTTCGACCGGCCCCCCTTGATCCGGGTCGGGCGACCCGAAGTTGCCGGTCCCCAAGGGGGGCGTGCGGGCAACCCCAGCTACATTGCAATTCGACTGCGCTGAGATCAGGGAGGGGCCATGCCCGAAGACAGGGTGGACATCCGCCAGGACGTGGTTTTCGGGACGGGAGGCGGGCGTGAGCTTCGCTGCGACGTCTACACGCCACCGGGCGAGGATAGGGCGCGGCCGGCGGTTCTCCTTATCCACGGCGGCGGGTGGCGGCAAGGCGACAAGACCCAACTGCGCGGGTACGGGATCCTGCTCGGCCGGGCCGGATATGTCTGCGTCGTGAGCGAGTACCGGCTCGTCGGAGAGTCCGCGTGGCCGGCCCAGGTCCACGACGTGAAGGCGGCGCTTCGCTGGACGCGCGCCCACGCGGAGGAGCTCGGCGTCGATCCTGAACGCATCGCCCTCGAGGGAAACTCGGCGGGTGCCCATATCGTGTTGTTCGCCGCCGGCACGGTGAACGTTCCCGAGTACGAAGGAGAGGGCGGGAACCCGGGGGTCAGCACCCATGTCGGTGCGGTCATCGCGATCTACCCGCCGACCAGATTCCACTTCGGCGAGCGCCAGCACGGTGCGGTCCCCATCGAAGCACTTTCGGACGACCCGACGGCCGAGCTCGCCGACGCGGCGAGCCCCGTCACCACTGCGAGTCCGGACTACCCGCCGACCATGCTCGTGCACGGCACCGCCGACGCGGTCGTTCCGGTGTCGGCCAGCTTCCTCATGTATGACATCTTGACCACCCACAAGGTGCCGACGGAGTTGCACGTGTACGCCGAGCAGCCCCACGGGTTCGATGCCGACCCGCGTTTCGGTCGTCGTACGGCGGATCTCATGACGCTATTCCTTGAGCGCTATCTGAAGGAAACCGAGGTCGCGGCCGCAAACGTGTGATCGGCGCAATACAGCCGCGCGATCGATGACGAAATCCCAGTAGAGGAACGAATCGAACAACGGGCAATCCATCGGGGTGAGGTCGCCGTAGTCCAGACGACCCACTGCGAAGGAGACGTCCGTGTCCCTGATACCCCGCAATGCGCCGGCTCGCCCGATCAAGCGGATCGGCATGTTGACAGGTGCTTTCGCACTCACGTTGGCGGTCGGCGCACAGGCGTCCACCGTTGTGCAGGCAAATGCCACCAAACACGTGGTCGTGCTGGTCTCGACGAGAGAGAGCGCCACACTCGGGACATTCCTGGACACCACCAGCGGGCGGACGCTCTACACGTTTGCTCTCGACACCCGCACCAAGAGCGCATGCACCGGCGAGTGTGCAGCGGCATGGCCGCCCCTTCTCGTCCCGAAGGGCGTCAAGCTCTCGAACCTCGTCCATGGCGTCAAGGCGTCGAAGCTGGGTGAGATCAGGCGGTCGAATGGAAAGTTCCAACTGACCTACGACGGCAAGCCCTTGTACCGGTTCGCCGGGGACAAGGCAGCCGGCCAGACGACGGGCCAGGGATTCGCGAACGACTGGTTCGTTGCTCTTGTCGCGCCCGCTGCGACCACGACGGCGCCAACCGCGGCTCCGCTGGTCGCACCGACCCCGCAACCCACGTCGACCGGATCGAGCGGTTCTAGTGGCTCTCACTCGTCGTCGGGCTCGTCGTCAGGTTCGTCGACTCCGACGCCGACACAACCCCCGACAACGACGCCGACACAACCCCCGACAACGACGCCGACGCAACCCCCGACACCGACGCCCACACAGCCGCCCGGTGGCGGTGGCGGCGGGTATGGCTACTAGGCCAACAGAATCGGGCGAGCCCGTCGCCATGTCCCCGTTCGGGGCGTGGCGGCGGGAATCGCGTCTCTGATCCGGTGACCGGTTCTCCACGCTCGGGCGGCGCTGGCCGCGGAAGCCGCACCCCCCTGTTCACCGCAGCGGCGCTCTGCGCCGGACTGGGCCTCGTAGGAGCGCTGGCGTTCGGGTCAACCGCGCTGGCAGCCCCGAGCGTGCCGGCGAAGGCGTTGCGCGCGTACATCGCACAAGTGGAAATGGTCCGGCTGCCGGTCAACAGCCTTCTCGAGACGGCCGACCCGATCCTCAACGGGTATCAAAGCGGGATGATCACCCCCGACAAGGCGTCCGACGAGTTCGGCGATCTCGAGGAGCGGTTCGCCCACTACCTGTTGCTCATGCAGATGATCCACCCGGCCAACCCTCAGCTGGCCAAGATCAACGCTCCCTACGCGCACACGTACCTGCTCGAGGACAGTTACCTGGCCACGCTCGCATCCGACCTCGACGACGGCAGCTTCGACAATCTGCCGAACACGCAGGACACGCAGCGGCTGGCCATCATCGTGTGGCGCACCCGGCTCGAGCTCGTGGCCGCACAGGACGGGGTCCGGCTCCCGACGGATCTTCAGCAGGCGGGCCGCGGCGAAATCGCTCCCGCCATCGGGAGCTGAACTACCTCACATCCGCTCGGGCACCTCGATCCCGAGGAGCGACAGGCCGAGGCTCAGCACCCGAGCCGAAAGGTCGCAAAGGATGAGCCGGCTCGTTCGCTGGGCCTCGTCGTCGACCAGCACCCGGCAGTTCTCGTAGAAGGAAGTGAACGTCGAGGCCACCTCGAACAGGTAGCTGCACAACTTGTGGGGGCTGTACGTCGCGAGCGTGTCATCGAGCGCGACGGGCAACCACAAGAGGGCAATAGCGAGCGCTCGTTCGTGCGGATCGCGAAGCACCGGTGCCGCCGGCGCCGGGACCGAAACCTCACCGCGGCGGAAGATCGAACGGATCCTCGCGTACGCGTACTGCAGGTACGGACCGGTGTTCCCCTCGAACGCCAGCATGCGGTCCCAGTCAAAGACGTAGTCGCGGCCCCGGTCGGTCGAGAGGTCGGAGTACTTGACCGCGCCGATCCCCACCATCGTCGCGATCTGGTCGTCGTCGGAGCCCGTCTCGTTGTTGGGGTCGGCCGATCGCCGGCCGGCGATCGCCTCGCGGGCCCGGTCGACGGCCTCGTCCAACAGGCCGACGAGAGTGATCGTTCCACCCGCCCGGCTGGCCACCATTCGCCCATCGGCGCCGAGCACGTTGCCGAACGAGACGTGGATCGCCTGGGCCTCATCGGTGAGCCAGCCCGCCATCGCGGCCACGGCGAAGCACATCTGGAAGTGCTGGGTCTGCGGCGCGCCGACCACGTAAAGCATCCTCTTTGCGCCGAGGTCGAGGACCCGATGCCTGATCGCTGCCAGGTCGGTGCTCGCGTATCCGTACCCGCCGTCGGACTTCTGAACGATGAGGGGAAGGGGATCGCCGTTGCGGTTCGCGAACCCCGGAGGGAAAACGCACTTCGCACCGTCGTGGACGACGAGGAGCCCCTTAGCTTCGAGCTCTTCGACCACCCCGGCCAGCATGTCGTTGTAGTAGCTCTCACCGACGATGTCGTCGTCGGTGAGCTGCACGCCGAGCTTGGAGTAGACGGTGTCGAAGTAGCGGACGCTCCCGGCGACCAGCACCCGCCACAACCGGAACGTCTCGTCGTCGCCCGACTGGAGGAGAACGACGCGGCGACGGCTGCGGTCGGCGAACCCGTCGTCGCTCTCGAAGGAGGCCCGGGCCTGCTGGTAGAAGCCGGTCAGGTCGCCCGCCGACAGCTCGCTCGCCCCCTCCTCCTCGCCGAGGTCGACCAGGTGCTCGATGAGCATGCCGAACGGCGTGCCCCAGTCTCCGATGTGGTTCTCCCGCCGCACGTCGTGGCCGAGAAACGTCAGCATCCGGGCCAGGGCGTCACCGATGACGGTGGTCCGGAGATGTCCGACGTGCATCTCCTTGGCCACGTTGGGAGCCGAATAGTCGACGACGATCGTCTCGGGAGTGGCGACCGCCTCTATTCCGAGTCGCGGGTCCCCCGCCAGATCCCCCAACCGTACGGCCAGGTACCCGGTGGACAGGGTGAGGTTGATGAACCCGTTGCCGCTCACCTCCACCTCGTCGCATAGATCGGCGATGTCGAGCTCCTCGACGACCGAGCGTGCGATCTCTGCGGGGGACCGGCCGAGCACCTTGGCCAACGGCAGCGCCCCGTTCGCCTGGAGGTCGGCCCGGTCCGAGGGTCGCAGCACCGGGTTGGCACCGGCGTGGACGGCGTCGAAGGCGGCCGCCAGGCGTTGTTCGATCGCGCTGCGGACGTCGGGCATGGCCCATCATTCCACTCCGACCAGGGCCTCCCGGGAGACGGGGGCCCGTATGGACCCCGATACCCGACCCCTGCGAGGGGGCAGAATGGGAACCATGGCCACCTCTTCCGCCCACCCCGACAGCTTCGATTCCCGGTCCCGCCTGAGCGTCGGCGGCCGCGAGCTTGAGATCTTCTCGTTGCGGGCGGCGGGGCTGGCCGACCACGAAGTGTCCCGACTGCCGTACTCGCTGAAGGTCCTGTTGGAGAACCTGCTCCGTCATGAAGACGGGCTCCGGGTCAGTGCGTCGGACATCGCCGGGATCGCATCGTGGGCGACCCACGCCGGTGCGGCCGGCTCCACCGAGGTGGCCCGAGAGATCGCGTTCAGCCCCGAGCGGGTGCTCATGCAGGACTTCACCGGCGTGCCATGCGTCGTCGATCTGGCGGCCATGCGCGACGCGATCGTCGGACTCGGCGGCGACCCGGCCAAGATCAACCCGCAGGTGCCCGTCGAGCTGATCATCGACCACTCGGTCATCGCAGAGCGTTCGGGCGAGCGCGGGGCTTTCGACGAGAACGTGGAGATCGAATACCAGCGCAACCTCGAGCGTTACCAGTTGTTGCGCTGGGCGCAGGGTGCCTTCGAGGACTTCCGGGTCGTCCCGCCGGGAACCGGGATCTGCCACCAGGTGAACCTCGAGCACCTCTCCCGCGTGATCTTCGAGAAGGACGGCCGGGCCTACTGCGACACCCTCGTCGGCACCGATTCGCACACCACGATGGTCAACGGGCTCGGCGTGCTCGGATGGGGTGTCGGCGGGATCGAGGCCGAGGCAGCCATGCTCGGCCAGCCGTACTCGATGCTCGTCCCCCCGGTCGTCGGCCTGCGGCTCTTCGGTCGCATGCCCGAGGGCACGACCGCGACCGACCTCGTGCTGACGATCACCGAGCTCCTGCGCAAACACGGGGTCGTCGGAAAGTTCGTCGAGTGCCACGGACCCGGCATCGCGGCGGTGCCGGTCGAGAACCGGGCGACGATCGGGAACATGTCGCCCGAGTACGGCGCCACCTGCACGATGTTCCCGATCGACGAGGCCACGATCTCGTACCTCCGCTTCACCGGGCGAGACGAGGATCACCTGGCCCTCGTCGAGACCTACGCCAAGGAACAGGGCCTGTGGCACGAGGTCGACGGGGACGAGCCCGTCTACAGCGAGGCCGTCGAGCTCGACCTCTCGACCGTCGTGCCGAGCCTGGCCGGCCCGGCCCGGCCCCAGGACCGCGTGTCGCTGTCGGACGCCGCTACGGCCTTCCACATAGCCCTCGATCGCGAGCCTCGATCGGCGAAGCTCACCACGGCCGGCCCGGGCGACAAGGACGTGGACGACGGCGACGTGGTGATCGCCGCCATCACCAGCTGCACCAACACCTCCAACCCGCAGGTGATGATCGGGGCGGGCCTGTTGGCCAAGAAGGCTGTCGAGCGGGGCCTGAAGGCGAAGCCGTGGGTGAAGACGTCGCTCGCTCCCGGATCTCGGGTCGTCATGGACTACCTCGAGCGTGCCGGGCTGGTCGAGCCGCTCGAAGCGCTCGGCTTCTACCTGGTCGGATTCGGGTGCACGACCTGCATCGGGAACTCGGGCCCGCTGAAGCCGGGTGTCTCTGAGGCGGTGCAGTCGTCGGATCTCGCGGTTGCGGCCGTGCTCTCGGGCAACCGCAACTTCGAGGGCCGGATCCACCCGGACGTCCGACTGAACTACCTCGCCTCTCCCCCGCTGGTGGTGGCCTACGCGCTGGCGGGCACGATGGGACTCGACCTGTCGCGCGACCCCGTCGGCACCGCCGACGACGGCACGCCGGTGCTCCTCTCCGAACTGTGGCCGAGCCAGCAAGAGATCACAGAGACGATCCGCACCTCACTCGGATCCGACATGTTCAGGACCCGCTACGCGGCCGTGTTCGATGGCGACGACCGCTGGCGGGCCATCTCGGTCGCGCAGGGTCAGACGTTCGCGTGGAACGCGGACTCGACCTACGCACTGAGGCCGCCGTTCCTGGAGGACATGGGCACGGGTCCGACGCCGGTGGCCGACATCGAGGGAGCCCGCGTGCTCGCGGTGCTCGGCGACAGCGTGACAACCGACCACATCTCCCCGGCCGGTTCCATCGGTCCCTCGACGCCGGCCGGCAAATACCTGACCGAGCACGGCGTGGAGCGGGCGGACTTCAACTCATATGGCGCCCGCCGCGGCAACCACGAGGTGATGGTGCGGGGCACGTTCGCCAACGTGCGCCTGCGCAACCAGCTCGCACCGGGCACCGAGGGTGGTGTGACCCTGCACCTCCCCGACGGCGAGGAGACCACCATCTACGAGGCTGCAGAGCGGTACCAGCGTGACGCGGTGCCGCTGGTCGTGCTGGCCGGCAAGGAATACGGCTCGGGCTCGAGCCGCGACTGGGCGGCCAAGGGCGCAGCGCTCTTGGGGGTGCGTGCCGTCATCGTCGAGAGCTTCGAGCGCATCCACCGCTCCAACCTCATCGGCATGGGGGTCCTGCCGTTGCAGTACGCGCAGGGCGAGAACGCGGCGAGCCTCGGGCTCACCGGCCACGAGGTCTTCTCGATCGGGGGGCTCGACGAACTGAACCACGGGTCCGTCCCGAAGGAGGTGCCGGTCACGATCGAGCGGCCCGATGGCTCGACGTTCGAGTTCTCTGCCGAGGTCCGGATCGACACGCCGATGGAGGCCGAGTACTACCGCCACGGCGGGATCCTGCGCTACGTCCTCCGCCAGCTGGCGGGTTGAGTCACCCCGTCGAGACGGAGAAGAACAACTCGGCCATCCGGCCATCCGGCAACCCCGCGCTCGCGGCGTTGCCCCGTGCCCAGTCGGCCATCCGTTCCGCCATGGACGGGTCCGCCGCGCCCTGGCTCTCGTGGCATGCGAGGGCGGCGACCTTTTGGTCCAGGGTGTCGGTGACGTCGACCGCGACGTTGGAACCCGGGCCGACCATGAGCCACAGCGCCCGGACCGTGAATGGCTCCAGGCCCTCCTCCAACAGCTCGGGGTGGGCGAAGGGGTTCCGGGCGTCCGGGTAGACGGCGTCGACCGCCGCCTCGCCCGCGGCCAGGTGATCGGGGTGGCTCGCAAAGATGACGTCCCAGCGGCGCTCCGGCGACGGCGCAATCACGAGGTCCGGCCCGAACGCACGGATCGCCCGGGTGAACTCGCGGCGAAGCTCCAGGCTCGCGGTGAGCCGGCCGTCGGGAAAACCGAGGAACCTGATGTCGCTGACCCCGACGGCGGCCGCGGCCGCAGTCTGTTCCCTGCGACGGACCGTCGCCATGTCGGCGCGCGACTGGGTGCGGTCCGACCCACCGGCCTCGCCGTCGGTGGCGATGCAGTAGGCCACCTCGATGCCTGCCTTCACGAATGCGGCCACCGTGGCGGAGCACCCGAAGTCGACGTCGTCGGGGTGCGCGCAGATCACGAGCACGCGGGCGAAGGGCTGGTCGTCGTGCGACCAAACGCGGAGCGGAGCGGCCGGGGGGGAGGTCACTTGGAACCGGCGGTCATGCGTGAGCGGGCAGGCTCAGAGGACGCTCTCGTGCGGGGCCGGCTCCCAGGCCGCGAGGTCGGCCAGCCGTGGATCGTTCGAGAACATCTCGACGAGCGGGATGCGCAGGCCCAGGCGGCGCTGGATGACCTCGGCCTCCACCAGCTGGTTCCACAAGAGCAGCGTGACGGCGACACCGGTCTCGCCGGCCCGGGCGGTGCGGCCGGAACGGTGCAGGTACGCCTTGTGGTCCTCGGGCGGGTCGTAGTGGAGCACGATGTCGACCGCGTCGATGTGCAACCCCCGCGCGGCCACATCGGTCGCGACCAGCACCCGGAGCTTGCCGGTGGTGAAGTCCTTCAGCGCGCGCTCGCGGTTGGCCTGGCGGAGGTCGCCATGGATCGCTGCGCTGCGGATGCCCTCGCGCTCCAATTGCTCGACCAGGCGGTCGGCCCCCCGCTTGGTGCGAACGAAGCACAGCGTCTTGTCGTAGGCCTTGCAGATCGCAGCGGCGACCTTCACCTTGTCCATCTGGTGGACCTGGAGGAAGCGGTGATGCATCGCTGCCACGGTCTGGGTGCTCGAAGCGACCTCGTGGTACACCGGGTCGTTCATGTACCGCGTGACCAGCCGGTCAACGGCGCCATCGAGCGTTGCCGAGAACAGGAGGGTCTGGTGGGGCCGCTCCAAGCGGCGGAGCACCCACTCGACCTGGGGCATAAAGCCCATGTCGGCCATCCGGTCGGCTTCGTCGAGCACGAGTACCTCGACGTCGGCCACGGTCAGCTCGCCACGATCGCCGAGGTCGATGAGCCGTCCGGGCGTCGCGATGATGACCTCGACCCCCTTGCGCAAGAGGGCCACCTGGCGCTCGATGTCGGCGCCGCCGTAGACGGCGGCGACCCGCAGGCCGACCGCCGAGGCGAGGGTCTCGAGCACGTCGTGAACCTGGAGCGCCAGCTCCCTCGTCGGCAAGAGCACCAGTGCGTGGGGCCGGGCGGGGCCGCCCGGAGCGAGCGGGGCCTCGCCGCGCGCCGCGATGGTGCGCTGGAGAAGGGGAAGGCCGAACGCCAGGGTCTTGCCCGACCCGGTCTTGGCCTTGCCGCAGACATCCCGGCCGAGCAGGCCGTCGGCAACCGTCAGGGCTTGAATCGGAAATGCGCTGGTGATCCCCTGGTCGGCGAGCGCCTTCACCAGGTCGACGTTCACGCCTAGCGAGTCGAAGGTCCGGGCCGTTTCGTATCGGTCGTAGTCCGAGTCCGTGTCTGGACTCGCACCTCCACTGCTCGCGTCGGGCAGGAGGCTTTCGAGGGTCATGCTCCGCTTTCTCTACTTCTCGTCATGCGGGCCCTCGGAAGGCCCGTGGTCTCTACGGCGCGGGGGTCGAGTGCAATGGAACCGCAGATCGCGGGTGCGCCAGTTCCGATCGAAGACTGGATCGGAGCACTCCCAGCCAGGGTACCAGGGGCACCGGCCGACCCAGGCGCATGGACGTCCGCACCGATCGTTACGCTTCGCCCGTGGACCACCACATCGCCCAGGTCAACATCGGTCGGCTGGCATCTCCGGCCGATTCAGAACAGCTGGCCGGGTTCTTCGCGCAGCTCGATCCGGTGAACGCGGCCGCCGACGCGGCGCCCGGTTTTGTGTGGCGGTTGCAGACCGAGGAAGGCAACGCCACCGCGATCGTCGCCTTCGAGTGGGACCAGGGCGACAGTCACGGTGTGCTCGTCAACATGAGCGTGTGGGAGTCGATCGAACAGCTCGCCGCGTTTGTCTACGGCGACCTCCACCGTGCCGTGCTGCGTAGTCGGCGAGCCTGGTTCCAGACCGTCGCCGAGGCCACGACCTGCCTGTGGTGGGTCCCGGCCGGCCACCGCCCGTCGATCGAGGAGGCCGAGGAGCGTCTGGTTCTTCTTCGCGACCGCGGCCCGACGCCGGCCGCCTTTACCTTCCGCCACTCGTTCGGGCCGCCCGCCACCGACGGGCGGCCCAGCAACTGCCGGGTCGCCCAGAGTGGCTCTGGGTAGTGGGTCATTTTCAACCCTCCGCGTACATTGAGCTTTACGTCGGAAGTTCCGGAGAGCAGTTTCACGCCCCCTCCTACCGAGGGACCGACGGTTGATGTTGAGATAGAGCCTGGATGGCTGTCACAAATGAAGTTGACCCACCACCGATTGCCGCTCCGACCGCCGGACACGGCAAGCTAAGGGAGTGACCGAAGTTCTGGACCAGCCCGACGCGGTCGCAACCCGGACCAAGCCCGCTCTCGTGCTGGCGATCGTGGTCATCGGGGTGGTGATGGCCGCCGTCGACACAACGATCGTGGTCTTGGCCCTGCCGTCGATGGAACGCTCCCTGCACATCGCATTGTCGGGGGTCATCTGGGTGATCGTCGGCTACCTGCTGGTGATCACGCTCACCGCCACCCAGGTTGGCCGACTGGGTGACATGTTCGGCCGGGTGCGCATGTACGAGGCCGGTTTCCTCGTCTTCATCATCGGCTCGGCCCTGTGTGCCGTGGCCAGCAACGGGGCCATGATCATCGGCTTTCGGGTCCTCCAGGGCCTCGGCGGTGCGTTCATCACCGCCAACAGTGGAGCCGTACTTGCGGACAACTTCCCCGCCGAGCGGCGCGGCCGCGCGTTCGGGTTCCAGGCGGTCGGATGGAACGTCGGCTCAATTCTGGGCATCCTGCTCGGCGGCGTCATCATCACGTTCGTGTCGTGGCGCTGGATCTTCTGGATCAACGTGCCGACCGGCATCGGCGCGCTGGCCGTCGCGATCCCGTACCTGCACGACCGCGGGCACCGCGAGCGCCAGCGGATCGACTGGGCCGGAATGATCACCCTCGGCATCGGCCTCTTCTTCATCCTGTGGGCGATGGTGAAGCTGGCCACCGTCTCGTTCAGCGGTGAGGTCCAGGCCGCGCTGGCCATCGGGATCGGGTTCGTGATCATCTTCGCCTTCATCGAGCGGTACGTGAGCGAGCCGATGGTGAATCTGTCGTTGTTCCGGATCCCGACCATGCCGTCGACGCTTCTGGCAGCGACGTTCCAATCCGTTGGAAACTTCGCGGTGCTGTTCCTCGTGATCATGTACCTGCAGGGGGTTCGTGGCCTGACCCCTCTCCACGCGTCACTCCTGCTCGTTCCCGGCTATTTGATCGGCGGCGCCTTCGCCCCGTATGGCGGCCGGCTGGCCGATCGGATCGGGCCGGTGTGGCCGGCCACGGTCGGGCTGATGGTCCAGATCGTGTCGCTCGCGATTTACGCGCAACTCGGCGTGAAGACCCCGTACGAGCTCGTCATCGTCGCGTCGACGGTAAGCGGCATCGGTTCCGCTGGGTTCTTCCCGGCCAACACCACGGCCGTCATGTCCATCGTCCCCGGCAACGCGTTTGGCACGGCCAACGGTCTGCTTCGCACCTTCTCCAACGTCGGGATGGTCTTCTCGTTCGCGGTGGCGATCCTCGTGGCCGCGCGTTCGATCTCCAAAAAGCTGGCGTTCCAGATTTTCGTTGGCACCACGTCGCTACCCCGCCACCTCACCGCAGTGTTCAACAGCGGGCTGCACTCGGCGTTCTATGCGGCGATGGGTTTCATGGCCATCGCGGCCACCCTCTCATCCCTGCGGTTGAAACACCGGCGGCGGGCCAACGTCCACACCGAGACGTTGGCAGCCGAAGCGGAGCCCGCCCGGGCCAGCTAGTTCGAGGACCGGTACCGTCTCTTCGTGCCCGAGCTGGTGGAGGTCGAGCTCTCCCGGCGTCTGGCTGAGCGGCTCGTAGGACGCCAGGTCGCGTCGGTCCAGCTTCACGACCTCCACGCTTGCGCGACGGATCCCGGGCGCTTCGTCTCGTTGGAGGGGGCCACCTTCGCCGCGGCCAGGCGGCGCGGAAAGCTACTGCTCCTCGACACGGACTCGGCGACGCTCGGCATGCACTTCGGAATGACGGGTCGACTCGTCATCGACGGCCGGCCCGCGCTCGAGCGGCTCCTGTACTCGCCGGCCGTACTTCAGCCGCGCTGGCTCAGGTTCGCACTTGCGATGACTGACGGAGGCGCTGTCGAACTGCACGACCCGAGACGCCTGGGTCGTGTCTCGATCGACCCGGACGAGGGGGCGCTCGGTCCCGACTCCGCGTCGGTGACGCTGGCCGAGCTGCGCTCGGCGCTCCTCGGGCGATCCAGGAGGATCGCCCTCAAGGCGCGGCTCCTCGATCAGTCCCGCCTCGCCGGGGTTGGCAATCTGATCGCCGACGAGGTGCTGTGGCGAGCGGCCCTCTCGCCCGAGCGGCCCGCCGCCTCGTTGGACGATGGCGAGCTCAGGCGCCTGCAGCGCCAGATCCGCAGTACGACCTCGATGCTGCTCAATCGGGGTGGCTCCCATGCCGGGGACCTCATGGCGGCCCGGGTGCCCGGAGGTCTATGCCCCAAGGACGGGTACCCGCTGACGAGGTCGCTGGTCGGGGGACGAACGACGTTCTGGTGTCCAGCGCACCAGACGTGAAGGGACATGCGTCGACGATCGCCCGAATCTGCGGAGGTCAGCTTGAGAGGGCCCTCAGCCCATGGTTCTCGCGTTGCCCCAACCACTGTCCAGCGAGAGCCGGTTCGGCAGACTTGTCAGCTGCCCCCATAGCGTCGGCGAACGACCGTTCACCATGAAGTCCGTGATGGGCGGCGGTCCGGGATAGACATAAATATGTCTTTTACCCAGATAATAGGTCTTAAGAGTCACTATTATGAGGTTTTCTACTTCAACGTAGTGCGGGATTCGCCACTAATAGATACTATTAGAGCTGTTAAGACCGTCTAGCGGGGTTAAACATCATGAATATGTCCTCTAACCGACGGCACCGTACCACCTCGGAGTGGCTTATGGAACTGGGAGCCAGCATTCGCCTCAGACGGATTCAGGCAGAAATGACCCAAGAGGACTTGGCTCGTCTGGCCGGAATCTCTGGAGGGGCCCTCAAACACCTCGAAACCGGTTCAGGTGCGAATCTGGCCTCGCTGGTCAAGGTTGTCCGGGCCCTGGGTTGCGAGGACTGGCTTGCGTCGCTCACGCCACCACCGAGTCCCGCAGTAAGTCCGCTTCAGCTGCTGCGTGAACAGCAACGAACCGGACACGGGCGTCGCCGAGTCCGCAAACAGCGCATCTAGTGCCCTACTACCAGGTCCCGGTCATCGAGGTACTCGTCTGGGACGTCAGTGTGGGAGCCGTGAGTCTTGACCCCACCACGGGGTACTACGTCTTCGAGTACCAGGACTCGTGGATCAAGCGCGGAGTCGAACTCTCTCCTCTTCGGATGCCAACGCGTCGCTCGCCTTACCAATTCCCTGATCTGCCCGAACGGACCTTCTACCGCCTACCGGCCATGCTGGCCGACTCGTTGCCCGATCGATTTGGCAACGCATTGGTCACGGCGAAACTCGCTGATGAAGGCATCCCAGAAACTGAGATCACATCGCTCGATCGACTCGCATACGCGTCCGACCGCGCCATGGGGGCACTTGAATATGCTCCACCCGCCGAAGATCAAGGACATAAGACAACCGCCGTCCAACTGGCGGACCTCGTGGTTGCTGCTCGCAAAGCCATGCGAGGGGAGTTCACGGGTGACGAAGAGACTCTCAGAGCTCTCCAGGAACTGATCCAGGTTGGTACTTCCGCTGGCGGAGCACGCCCAAAGGCGGTGGTGTGTTTCAATCCCACCAGCGGCCAGATTCGGTCAGGCCAGTTTGAGGCTCCTGAGGGTTTTGAGCATTGGCTTCTAAAGCTCGATGGAGTGGAGGAAGGTCAGTTTGGTAGTACGGCTGGGTACGGGCGAATCGAGTACGCGTACTCGATCATGGCCCAAGGTTGTGGCATTGCCATGATGCCGTGTCGAATACAGCAAGAAGGGGACCGAGCTCACTTTATGACGAGACGGTTTGATCGCCCTTCTGATGGTTCGAAGGTCCACGTCCAATCGTTGTGCGCCATCGATCACCTTGACTTCAATCTGGCCGGGACTCACTCATACGCTCAGTACTTTGATGTCATTGATCGCCTTGCCCTTGGACCTGACGCACGAGAACAAGCTTTTAGGCGAGTTGCTTTCAATGTGGCAGCGGTCAATCGGGACGATCACACGAAGAACCTGTCATTCTGCTGCGATCAAACCGGAACCTGGTCGCTAGCTCCTGCGTACGACGTCAACTATGCATATAACTCAAGAGGTGACTGGACCCAACGCCACCAAATGTCGGTGAACGGGAAATTTGAAGACATCAGTCGCAACGATCTTTTGGAACTTGCTGACAGGTTCCTTGTGCCTTCCCCGAAGCAAGTGCTTGACGAGGTGCTAATCGGAGTTCGCAACTGGCCTGCTCATGCGGAGGAGGCACAGGTGTCCGGCCGCGATATTGATCGGGTTCAAAAAAACATGACTGCTTTCCGGCCTAGGTGACTAATACTGGGACTTGGCCTCCTCGAGCACCTTGGCCGCGTGGCCGTCGGCCCGCACGTTGTACCAGGCCCGCACGATGACGCCCTTCTCATCGACGAGGAACGTGGATCGGATCACGCCCATGCTCTTTCTTCCGTAGAGGGTCTTCTCGCCCCAGGCGCCGTAGGCCTCCATCGTCGTGTGCTCGGGGTCCGAGAGCAGCGGGAACTTCAGACCGTACTTCTTGCGGAATTTCTGATGCTTCACTGCGCCGTCGGGCGAGATGCCCAGGACCGCGATGCCGGCGCGGTTGAAGGTGGTCAGGTTCTCGTTGAACTGGCACGCCTCCTTCGTGCACCCCGGCGTGTCGTCGGCCGGGTAGAAGTACACGACAACCTGCTTCCCTTTCAGGTCCTTCAGCGCGACCTTCTTCTCGTCCTGGTCAAGAAGCGAGAACGCCGGCGCCTTGACTCCGGCCTCCAACCTGGGCATCTGTCGTCTCCTCTCGCACCTCGTCGGGCCGGCTGAGACACCGGCCCGTCCGGCGGCCACACTAGGGCGATGGCAGGCACCCGGGTCCACCTCCTCGACGGCACCTACGAGCTGTTCCGGCACTTCTTCGGCGCGCCACCGCACGCCGCCGACGACGGCAAGGAGGTCGGGGCGGTGCGCGGGGTGCTGCTCTCGGTCCTCATGCTCCTCGGCGAGGGCGCGACCCACCTCGGCGTCGCCACCGACCACGTCATCGAGTCGTTCCGAAACGAGATGTGGCCCGGCTACAAGACGGGTGAGGGCATCGACCCGGTCCTCCGGGCCCAGTTCGACCTCCTGGAGGAGTCGCTCGAGGCGATGGGAGTGGTGGTGTGGGCCAGCGTCGAGCTCGAGGCCGATGACGCCCTGGCCTCGGCGGCCGCCGTCGCCGCGGACGACCCCGAGGTGGCCCAGGTGGTGATCTGCACCCCCGACAAGGACCTCGCCCAGTGCGTCGTCGGCGATCGGATCGTGCAGCTCGATCGCCGTCGCGACGTGCTCGCGGACGAGGACGGCGTCATCGAGAAGTTCGGGGTGTCCCCGACCTCGATCCCGGACTGGCTCGCCCTCGTCGGAGACTCGGCCGACGGGTTCCCCGGACTGTCGGGCTGGGGGAAGGTGTCGGCGTCGACCGTGCTCGCGCACTACGTCCATTTGGAGGCCATCCCCGACAACGCCGAGGAGTGGGACCCGGCGGTCCGCAAGGTCCGGGGCGCCGCCGGACTGGCCACCCGGCTGGCCGAGCAGCGGGACCTGGCCATGCTGTTCCGGGACATCGCGACGCTGCGGGTCGACCGATCCCTGCTGGGCGCCGTCGAAGACCTGCGCTGGGAGGGCCCGAGGCCCGAATTCACCGAGGTCTGCGAGTACCTGCGCGACCCGTCGCTCGCGAAGAGGGCCCACACGCTGGCCGACGCCGGCTGAGACCGAGGGGTTCAGCGCCGGGGCCGGAGGCCGCTGAGTAGGGTAACGCCGTGCCTCCCGAAAAACTGCACTGGGCCCACCTGTATCAGGAGGTGGTCACCTCCGGCCTGTGTACCGGCTGTGCCGCCTGCATCGTCGTCTGTCCCTACGACGTCTTGGAGTACGACGACCAGGGCAGCCGGTACAAGCCGTTCCACATCGCCGCCGACGGCGGGACCGACGACTGCACCCACGGGGTCAAGGGCTGCACGTTGTGCACCCGGGCCTGCCCGCGCTTTCGGGACTGGGAGCCCGAGATCGACAACTACCTCTTCGGCCGCGAGCGGACCGACGAGGAGGTCGCCGGGATCTCGTCGGACATCGTGCTCGCCCGAGCGACCGACCCCGAGTCGCTCGACGTCGGCCAGGACGGCGGATTCGTCTCGGCGCTCTTGATCTGGGCGCTCGAGCACGATGTGATCGATGCGGCGCTCGTCTCGGACCTCGAGGGTGACGGCACCAGCTGGCGCGCCATCCCCGCTGTTGCCCGCACCCGCGAGGAGGTCCTCGCGACCGCCGGATCCCGCTACACCTACTGCGCCAACCCGATGGCCTATGGCGACGCGATCGCCGGCGGTGCCGAGAGGATCGCCCTCATCGGCATGGGCTGCCAGACGTCGGCCACCGCGGTGATGTCGGCACGCAAGGCGGGCAAGGTGGCCCGGCGGTTCAACCTGTCCATCGGGCTGCTCTGCTCCAAGACCTTCGACGACGCGATCTTCTCCGAGCTCTTCGAGGCCCGCTACGGCCTGCCCCGCGCCGAGATCAAGAAGATGAACATCAAGGGCGTATTCCAGCTCTGGATGCACGACGGCTCGTACCACGAGGTGCCGCTCAAGGAGGCCCACGCCTGGACCCGCGAGGGTTGCAAGGCCTGCCCGGACTTCGCGGCCGAGCATGCCGACATCTCGACGGGGGGGATCGGCGCGTTCAACGACTGGACGCTCACGATCATCCGGACCGAGCGGGGCCGGGAGGTCTTCGATGCCATGGTGAAGGACGGCGCGGTCGAGCTGCGCTCGATCGAGGAGGACCCCGGCGCCCTGGCCCTCCTCCGCCGCTTGAGCACGGTCAGCCGCAAACGCTGGCCGGCCACCGCCGTGGCCATGCCCGGGAGGATCCCGGTCAAGTCCTCGTAACGGGCGGCTCCCCGCCGAGCGCCCGGGCCCGGGCGAACACGGCGTCGAACATCTCGGTCGTCAGCATCTTGGTGAAGGTGTTGCGCTGGCTCGGGTGGTACGAGGTGATCACGGTGCGGCCGTTTCCGAGCTCGAACTCAGCCAGGTGCGCGAAACGCGGACGCGGGCGGAGCCCGAACGTGGTTCCGAGGGCGTGCAAGGCGAACTGTCCGAGCGCCACGTACACGCGCGCCCGCGTCAGCAGCTCCAACTCGGCGGCCAGGTAGGGCGCGCATGCGTCGCGCTCGTCGGTGGTGGGCTTGTTGTCGGGCGGCGCGCACCGGACGGCTGCGGTGACGAACACCCCGTCGAGCGAGAGCCCGTCGTCACGCCCGGTGCTGGTGGGCTGGCTCGCGTAGCCGGCCCGGTAGAGCGCGCCATACAACCAGTCGCCCGAGCGGTCTCCGGTGAACATCCGTCCGGTGCGGTTGCCCCCGTGAGCCGCCGGGGCCAGGCCGACGACGACGAGATGGGCCGCCGGGTCTCCCCAACCGGGCACCGGGCGGGCCCAGTAGGTCTCGTCGGCGAACGAGCGGCGGCGCTCGATGCCGACCAACTCCCGCCACTCGACGAGGCGCGGGCAGCGCCGGCAGCCCTCGATCTCGTGCTCGACCTGGGCCAAACGTTCCATCGGCGAGTCGAGAGAAACCACCGTCGGAGCCTACGATGAGGGGTCGTGTCTCCTCCCCCGCGCACCCAGGCGAGCGCACCAACGCGCGCCCGGGGCGTCGCCAAGGCGGCCCGGTCCCGCGCCCGGGCCAAGGCCACGCCGAAGCCGACCGTTGTGTTCCTGGTGCGCCACGGGCTGACCCCGACCACGGGCAAGGTCATGCCCGGACGCGCCCCCGGCCTGCACCTGGCCGAAGCCGGCCGGGCCCAGGCGGAGCGGGTGGCCGAGCGGATCGGCGCCCTGTCCCCCGCTCCGAGCGCGATCTACGCGTCGCCACTCGAGCGGACCCAGGAGACCGCGGCCCCCATCGCGAAGGCGCTCGGTCTGCGGGTCCGGGCCAACAAGGGGCTCCTCGACTGCGCGGTCGGCAGCTGGGAGGGCAAATCGTTGAAGACGCTCGCGAAGGTCCCGGAGTGGCGCACCGTCGTCAACTGGCCGACCGGCTTCCGCTTCCCGGGAGGCGAGTCCCTCGCCGAGATGTCGCTGCGGGCAATGAACACGATGCACTCGCTCGTGGCCGAGCACAGGGGCGAGCGGATCGTCTGCGTCTCCCATGCCGACCCGATCAAGATGATCGTCGGGGCAGCCGCAGGCGTGCCTCTCGACATGTTCCAACGCATCGTCATCTCGCCCTGCTCGGTGTCGGCGGTCATGTTCGGCCTCGGCGGACCGATCGTTCTCTGCGTCAACTCCACCGGCTCGCTCTCGGACCTCGTGCCCTCGTGAGCGAGCACGATCTCGACGCTCCCGATGACTTCACCGTCGGCACGGTCGGCCCCGTCGGCGAGCGCGTCTTCATGCTGCAGTGCCGTCAGGGTGGCCACCAGCTCACCTTGAAGATCGAGAAGCAGCAGGTGGCGGTGCTGGCCAGCTACCTCGCCCGCATCGTGCGGGAGGTGGGTCGGCCGGGCGCGCTGCCCGAGAACGTGGCCTTCAACGAGGACGAGGACCCGGCGTGGGTCATCGGCACCATCGGCGTCTCCTTCGACGAGGCCACGCATCGGATCGTCGTGGTTGCCGAGGAGCTGGTCCCAGAGGACGAGGATTCATCCGTCGCCCGGTTCTCTCTCACCCTGGAGCAGGCCGGTGCGTTCGCGATCGTGGCCACGGGCCTCGTCGAGGCCGGACGGCCGCCTTGCCCCCTGTGCGGCCTCCCCCTCGATCCGTCCGGCCACGACTGCCCGAGAACCAACGGCCACCGCCCGCCGAGCGTGTGAGCCAGGAGCAGGCCGCTCCCGAGCTGGCGTGCCGGGTGATGGCCGGTGGAGAGGTCACCGTGCACGGCCGGATTGCCGGGAGCTCCAACGTCACACTGTTCGCCACCTGCACGCTCGACGGCACCGAGCTCGCCGCCGTCTACAAGCCCGCCCGCGGTGAGCGGCCGCTCTGGGACTTCCCGACGGGGCTCCACCGCCGCGAGGTGGCCGCGTACGTGCTGTCCGAGGCCCTCGGCTGGGGCCTCGTCCCCCCGACCATCGAGCGGCTGGACGCGCCGCTCGGGATCGGCTCGCTCCAGCTGTTCGTCGACGAGGACGGCGAGTCTCACTACTTCACGCTGCGCGACGAGTCCCGGTGGACCGAATCCCTGCACCGCATGGCCGTGTTCGACGTCGTGGCCAACAACGCGGATCGCAAGAGCGGTCACGTGCTTCTGGCTGGCGACCGGCTCTGGGCGATCGACAACGGGCTGTCGTTCCACTGCCAGCCCAAGCTGCGCACCGTGATCTGGGACTTCGCCGGTGACGCGTTGAGCGGCGTGGAGACTGCGGCGTTGGAGCGACTGATCGAAGACCCTCTGCCGGAGCGATTGGCGGAGTTGCTCGATCCCGACGAGTGCGCGGCGGTGGTGCGCCGTGCGAGCCGGCTGCTGAAGGAGGGTTGCCTGCCCGCTCCCGCCGACGACGACTGGCGCCCCTATCCGTGGCCCCTCGTCTGAGGTCCGCTCAGGGAACGTCGATGTGGAGGTCGCTGCGGATGTGCGCCTCCACCACCGCCGAGAGCACCTGGGCCCCGCCCGGAGAGATGTGCGTGCCGTCGGGCTCGCGCACGTTTACCTCGTCGCCGCCCACCACGAGATAGGGCGTGAACTGTCCGGTCGGCGTGCCGAGCACGGTCCAGCTGGAGACGAAGTCGATCCCCTCCCGGCCGGCCTCGACCTGGACGATCCCGTCGATCCGGGACATCGCCGCCGAGAGCCCGGAGTTCTGCATCGGCGGCATCCCCACCCAGATGACCTGGGCGCCCCGGCTCTTCGCCTCGGCCATGAACTCGATGACCCGACTGGCGTAGGTGTCGTCCCACGTCACGGTGCCGAACGGGACGTCGGGCGGGCCCGGGAGATCCTGGGCGTCGTTGGCGCCGATCATGATGACGATGAGCTGTGGCGTGTACTTGGGCAGGTCAACGGACAGCTCGTCGGGCCAGTTGAAATAGTCGGGCCGGGTCAACCCCGTCGACACCTCCCCGTCCAAGGTGGCCTGGACGACCCCGGTCTCGACGAGGTCGTTCACCAGCACGTCGCCGAGGTCGATCCCGAGCGAGTCGCCCACGACGAGCACCCGCAGCGGGTCCTTGACGCTCGGGTCGCGATTGAGCGTCACCATCGGGAGCGTGGTCGTCGTCACCGTCGACTTGGCGCCGGGTTTGGTGGGCGCGGTTATGAAGGGCAACGTGGCGAGCCCGTTGCCGGGGCGGTTGCCGTTGCGCCCCATGACGTGGTCGGCGAACGAGACCAGGTGCGACAGGCCAAGGTCGCGGCTGAACGTGGCCAGCGGGCCGAGGACGTCGAGCGAGACCGTCCGGCGCAGGCCGACCGGCGAGACCTGGGCGTTGTGCTGCAGCGTCGGCGCGTCGAGGACCGTCCAGATGGCGAAGGCGGCCAGCCCCACCCCGAGGACCCTGGTCCAACCGGCCCGCTTCGGCTCGCGTCCGCGCGGTTGCTTCGGACCCGTGGTCGGCTTGGCCGGGTTGACCACGCGCCGCCACAGACGCCGCACAGCGTCGACGGGGCCCGGCCGCCGCTCCACCTCGAAGGGTCCCTCGTCCCAGGTCATCGGCCGCACCGGCCCGTTCGATGTGGCATCAGAAGCGGTAGTAGATGAAAGGGGCCACGCCGGTCGGGCCGAGGGTGGTGATGGCGAGGAGGACGACCCCGAGCAGGCCCGCCTGGACGAACGCGCGCTGCTCGGAGAAGAACCGCTGCGCCCGTTCGAGCATGTTGGCCGGGAGGAACTGGACCTCGATCACGCCGATGATGGTGATGATGAGGAGCGGCGTGATGAGTGGGGACGCGTTCCCCCAGCCGGTGAACAGGCGGCCGAGCATCGCGGTGGCGTTGGAGAACGACGACGCATTGAAGAAGACCCACCCGAGGCACACGAACTGGAACGTCCAGAAGCGCTGCCAGGTTGACCGCAGCGTCCCCTCGGCCACGGCTGGCAGGCCCCGCGAGACGCGCGACTTGCGACGGAGGTGCCCGACGGCCTGCCCGGTCCCGTGCAGCGCACCCCATATGACGA
The DNA here is from genome assembly GCA_003151235.1 of Acidimicrobiaceae bacterium. Taxonomy (GTDB): domain Bacteria; phylum Actinomycetota; class Acidimicrobiia; order Acidimicrobiales; family RAAP-2; genus Palsa-461. The sequence continues at coordinate 10,693 of PLWZ01000057.1, read as the reverse complement.
ACGTCCAGTTGGCGCCGTGCCAGAGCCCGCCGAGCACCATCGTCAGCATGATGTTGCGGACCACCAGGAGGTCGGACCCCCGGTTGCCGCCGAGTGGGATGTAGAGGTAATCGCGCAACCACCGCGACAGGGTGATGTGCCAGCGCCGCCAGAAGTCCTGCAGGTTCCGGGCCGTGTAGGGGGCGTCGAAGTTCACCGGGAACCTCACGCCGAGCAGGAGGGCCAGCCCAATCGCGATGTCGGTGTAGCCGCTGAAGTCGCAGTAGATCTGCACCGCGTAGCCCCAGGCGGCGAAGATGACCTCGGGGGCCGAGTGCGCGCCCGGTGCCGAGAACACCGGCTGCACGATGGCGGTCGACACGTACGACGAGATGACGACCTTCTTGAAGAGCCCGGCCATGATCATCCAGACCGCCCGGGAGAAGTCCACCTCGGCCGGGTCGCGGCGCCGCCTGATCTGCGGCAGGAGCTCCTCGCCCCGGACGATCGGTCCGGCGATCAGGTGGGGGAAGAAGCAGAGATAGACAGCCAGGTCGACCGGGCGTGCGGTGTCGATGCGACCGCGGTACACGTCGACGACGTAGCTGATCGCCATGAACGTGAAGAAGGAGATGGCGACGGGCAGCGTCGGCTGCACGAGCGGGAAGATCCGACCGGCGCCCATCCCGTGGAGCACGTTGTCGACGTTTACCGCGAAGAACCCGTAGTACTTGAAGTAGCCGAGGATGCAGAGCAGCGCCACGACCGAGGCGACAAGGGAGGCCTTGGCCGCCCGGGGTGACGAGCCCCGTCGGGCCGCCCCGAGCGCGCCGAAGTGCGAGACCACCGTGGCGGCGAGCAGGAGGAAGACGAAGCGCCAGTCCCACCACCCGTAGAAGAAGTAGCTGAGCGCAATGATCGCCAGCTTCCAGAAGGTGGGGTACGGATTGAACAGCCAGCTCGCCACAAAGGCGACTGCAAAGAAGATGGCGAAGTCGATGGTCGGGAAGAGCATGGGCCACGCCGGCGGCGCTCGTTCGAGCGTACAGGGCCTACCTCGTCGGAAGGCCGTGAAGCGGGCGCGTTCGTCGCAGCCGTTGTGACCAGCGCAGGTCTCCGTTCGGCCGGCCCGGAAAGCCGCCCGCCAGGGCCTATCGGTTCTTCAGCGCCTCGATCAGGGCCGGGAGGACGTCGTGCACGTTCCCGACTATCCCGAGGTCGGCGACCGAGAAGATCGGCGCGTCCTGGTCCTTGTTGATGGCGACGATGTTCTTGGAACCCTTCATGCCGACCAGGTGCTGCGTCGCCCCCGAGATCCCGCAGGCGACGTAGAGGTTCGGCTTCACCGTCTTGCCGGTCTGCCCGACCTGGCGGGCGTAGGGCACCCAACCGGCGTCGACGATGGCGCGTGAGGCGCCCGCCGCACCGTGCAGCAGCCGGGCCAGCTCCTCGATCATCTCGTACTTGTCTGCGGACCCGAGCCCGCGCCCGCCCGAGACGATCACGGCGGCCTCGTCGAGCTTCGGGCCGGTGCGCTCCTCGACGTGGCGCGCGGTGACCGTGGCCGTCCCGGTCGCACCCGCAGCCGGAGCCGGCGCCGAAACGACCTCGGCCGCTCCGCCTCCGCCCGGCTCTGCGGTGAAGGACTTGGCCCGGACCACGAAGATCTGCGGTCCCTCGCCGGTGAAGTGGGCCGTCGCGGCCACGGTGCCACCGAAGAGCGTGTGCTCGCTCGACAGCCCGCCGTTCTCGCTCAACCCGACAACGTTGGTGAGGACCGGCCGGTCGAGCTTGGCCGACAAGCGGCCGGCCACGTCGCGGCCGTCGTAGCTCGCAGGGACGAGGAGGGCGTCGGGCGTGTCGCCGCCCTCGATCAATGCGGCGATCGCGCCGGCGACCGGGACCCCGGGGAGCGTCTCGCCCACGTCGCCGACGTCGTAGACCTTGGTGGCGCCGTACTCGCCCAGCGCTGCGGCGTGTGAGGCGGTATCGGGGCCCCAGGTGATCGCGGCGACGTTGGTCGCGATCGAGCGAGCCTTGCTGAGCAGCTCCTGGGTGACCGAACTCGGGCCCGATTCGGTGATCTCGGCAACGACCCAGACGGTGGCGACCGGCATCAGATGACCTTCAGTTCTTCGAGGAACGTCACGATGCGTGCGGCGCCGTTGCCGTCGTCGACGACGATCTCGCCGCCGGCCCGGGCTTCGACCTTCGAGACGTCGGTGATCTCCTGGCGGGCGCCGGCCGCGCCGACCTGGCCGGCCTCGAGGCCGATGTCGGCGACCGTCACCACGTCGACCGGCTTGGACTTGGCCGCCATGATCCCCTTGAAGGAGGGGTAGCGGGGCTCGACGACGCCCGCGGTCACACTGACGAGCGCCGGCAGCGGGCTCTCGACCTCGTCGTAGCCGGCCTCGGTCTGGCGTTCGACCCGAACCGTCGAGCCGTCGATGGCGATCTTCTTCGCGAAGGTGATGGACGGGAGGCCCAAGAGCTCGGCGATCTGGGCCGGGATCGTGCCGGTGTAGCCGTCGGTCGACTCGGTGGCCGTGAGCACCAGGTCCGGTTCGGCCCGCTTGATCGCCGCGGCAAGGACCTTGGCCGTGCCGAGGGCATCGGAGCCGGCCAGCGAGTCATCACTGATCAGGATGGCCCGCGCCGCGCCCATGGCCAGGGCCGTGCGCAGCCCGGACGTCTCGCCGCCGGGGGCCATCGACACGAGGATCACCTCGTCCCCCTCGCCGCTCGCGAGCTGGAGCCCCATCTCGACCCCGTAGGCATCGGAGTCGTCCAGGATCAGCTTGCCGGTCCGGTCGAGGTTGTGGGTGGTCGGGTCCAGAGCCGACGGAGCCGCCGGGTCAGGGATCTGTTTTACGCAGACGACAACGTTCATGATTGCTCATTGTTCATTACCCAGAGTGGGGCCCGCCATTCGCCTCCCGGCCACTTTCTTGCGCCCGGCGGGCGACGAGGTCCAATGCGGCGCTCAGGCGATCGGTGATCAGGGCGTCCACACCGGCATCCAGCATCGCCTCGATGTGGGCGTCAGCGTTGGGGGTCCAGACGTTGACGGCCAGGCCGCCGGCGTGGCAGGCCTCGACAAAATCGCTGGTCACGGCCACGAAGAAGGGGTGAAGGGCCTGGTAGTGGCGGTCGAGGGCGGTGGCCGTGGCCCTGGGCAGGTTCGCCGTCACCTCCAGCAACCACCCGATCGGCAGAGCCGGCTCGGCGGCCCGCACCGCCTCGATCGTGGGGGGGTCGAATGAGGAGACGATCACGCCGTCCAGTCGCCCGTGCTCGACCAGCTCGGCGGCGACCTCCCGGGAGAGCGACCCCGTAGGGTCATACCCGGGGTCGCCCGGCTTGTTCTTGATCTCCACGTTCATCTGCATGCCACCGCAGGCCTCGATGGTCGCGGAGAACAGGGCCACATGGGCGGGGAGGTCGGCGACCGCGGTCTCATTGATCAACCCGATCCCCTCGACCAGGGCGTCGTGGTGGATCACGAGGGCGCCGTCGGCGCTCCGGCGGACGTCGAACTCCACGCCGTCGGCCCCCCGCAGGTGTGCCTCGAGGAAGGCCTCGATGCTGTTCTCGGTGTGGCCGTCGGTGCAGCCACGGTGGGCGAAGACCGCTGTCATGGGACCCATCCGACGCGCATTGGGCACGGCCTACCACACCGCGCACGCTGGTCGTTCGGGCGCCCGCAACGTTGCGAAAACCCTCTTGTCATCGTTCGTTCACACCGATAACCTTCACTTGCTTCCAACTCCCCCTCGCGGGAGTTGAGGCCGCCGGGACTTGTGAAAAGAATCACAAACGGGTGGAGGACCTGGTCATGGCGCTGATGTGGAACCGCACCGTTGAATGGGACGCGGAAGACTGGCGACGGTTCGCGGCATGCCGCGACACGGTGCCCGACCTCTTCTTCCCGATCGGGACAACGGGCCCGGCTGTCGACCAGATCGACGCGGCCAAACGGGTGTGCAACGCGTGCACCGTGCAGGAGCCCTGCTTGGACTTCGCCCTCGCGACGAACCAGGAGTCGGGCGTCTGGGGCGGCACCTCGGAGGAAGAGCGCCGCAAGCTCCGCAAGGCGTGGTTGGCCGCCCGCCGCCGGGCCGGCTGACCCACAGCCCACCCCGCGCTATCGACGCGGGCCCGTCGGCACCTCGATCCGCACCAGCGTGCCACCGCCGTCCACCTTGGGCACGCCGCGCATCTCGATCGACCCGTCGAGCTGACTGACCACGAGGTCGCGCACGATCGACAGCCCGAGGCTGTTGGTGCGCTCGATGTCGAATCCCTTGGGCAGCCCGATCCCGTCGTCGCGCACCTCGATCGCGAGGCGATCGGAGTCGTGGGCGAGCATCACGCCCACCCGTCCCACCTGGTTCTTCACGCCAGCGGCCTTGCGCTTGGTCGGTCGCCCCGTCCGCAACGGGCGCCGGTCCACCACGAACGCGTGCTGGACGGCGTTCTGCAGCAGCTCGGCCAGGGTCACGGCGAGCGGCGTGGCGACATCGGCCGGGAGGTCGCCGAGATCCCCTTCCACCCCGATCTCGACCTTGGACGGGCCCACCACCGAATCGTTGGCCATCTGCACCAAGGACACCACGATCTCGTCGAAGGAGACCTGGTCGCCGGGCTCCCGCGACAAGATCTCGTGCACCAGCGCGATCGACCGCACACGGCGCTCGGCCTCGTGCAGCGCCTCTCGGCCCGCCTTGGCCGGCACCCGCCGGGCCTGGAGGCGCAGGAGCGAGGAGATCGTCTGGAGGTTGTTCTTCACCCGGTGGTGGACCTCGCGGATGGCGGCATCCTTGGACAGCAGCAGCCGGTCCAGGCGTCGGACGTCGGTGACGTCGCGGAGCAGGATCACGGCGCCGGTGACCGACCCGTGGGTCACGAGCGGGATGCAGTGCACGAGCACCATGACGTCGGGTCGGCGCTCGACCTCCTCGACGACCGGCCGGGCCGTGGTGAGGGCCCACTCGACAGCCGACTCCTCGACTCCCAGGTCGACGAACCGGCGACCCTCGGGCAGCGAGTACACCCCCATCCGGTGGAACGCGTTCATCGCGTTCGGCGACGCGAACTCGACGCGGCCCTCGTCGTCGACGACGACCACCCCGTCGCCGACACGGGGTGCCTCCTCGGTCCCGACGTCGGCCTCCGGGAACGGGAACGCTGACTCGGAGACCATGGCGGCCAGCCGGTCGAACGCGTCGAGGTAGGTGCGCTCGTAGCTGCTCGTCGCCGGCCGCACCTCTTCCCGACCGATCCGGACGAGCACACCGATCACCTTGTGCCCGAAGCGGACGGGTATGGCCTCCGAGGCGATGGGGCCGGCCGGGGAGATCCCCTCGATGTCCCCGCGCACGAGCTCGCCCCGGCGCAACGCCTCCGAGACGATCGACCAGTCGTCCTCTGACGGCGACTGTCCGACCAGGTCCTGATTGAGCCGGGTCGGGCGGTTGTTCGGCCGGATCTGGCCGAGCACGACCATCTGGAACCCCCCGGGCCCGCCCTCGAGCCCCGACACCGGGACCACGAGCACCAGGTCGGAGAAGGACAGGTCGGCCAGGAGCGACCACGAGCCGAGCAACCGCTGGAGGTGCAGGAGCTCGTCGGGTTCGAGCACGGCGTGGAGCTGGGCCAGCTCCGCCGGGGTCGCCACGGCTAGCGCCCTTCCCCGGGCGCGGGGGCCGGACCGACGGGCACCACCCGCGGCTTGCGGGACTCGAAGCCGACCAGCTGGTCGACTCCGGCCGACGACAACAGCGCGCGCAGGTCGTCGGCGCGGTCGGCCACCCGGTCGAGGTTGTGGGCATCCGACGCAGTGGTGAGCCCGACGCCGCGCGCGACCAGCCGGTCGAGGAGCCCACGCGCCGGGTACTGCTCGCTGCACGGTTTCACCCATCCGGCCGAGGAGACCTCGGCGGCCATTCCACTCGACGCGGCGGCCTCGGCCAGCCGGTCCCACCACTCCTCGGGTCGCTCCGGCACGTGCCCGGCCACCTTGATCAGGTCGGGATGGGCGAGCACGTCGCACGCGCCGCTCGCAGCCAGCTCGTCGATCGCGTCGGCATAGGCGTCCCAGCACGCGTCGACCTGCCGCGTCGACCACTCCCCCATGCTCAACGGGTCGAAGTCGTCGAACCGCCACGCGTCGATCCAATGCACGGAGCCCAACAGGACGTCGAACGGGTAGCCGTCCAACAGTCGACCGACCGCGTCCATCCGGCCCCGGTAGAAGTCGACCTCGAGCCCGACCACGACGGGGAGCCCGGCCTCTTTGGCCGCGACCGCCGTCTCCACGTACAGGTCGAGGTCGTTGCGCGCGTGGCGGTCCCAGTAACCGCGCATCGACGCGCGCAGGGCCGGATCGGCGTCGTCGAAGAGCCCCGCGACGATCGGCTCGGACTGGACGAAGCGGAAGAAGTGCTCGGTGAGGGCGATCTCGACGACCCCGGCCGCATTGGCCCGGTCGCAGTAGTCGGCGATCTGCTCGAGCTGGAGCGAGACGTCGGCCTGGTCGTGCGGCCAGAGATGGAGGTGGTAATCAAGCACGACGTCCGGCTCGATCAGGTCCCTGCGACCGACGAGCTCACGGATGCATCGTAGGGCTGCCGGGCCCGGGATGCGGGAGTGGCTCGGGCAGACTGAGCCACTACCCGGGATGCCTAACCCCAGATCGTCTCGCCGAGCGAGAGGAGTCCGGCCAGGTTCGAGACGTCGTTCTCGAAGGCCGGTGCGCTCGCGAGGACATCGGGGGTCGGGGCCAACTCGTCGCGCTGCTCGGCCTCCCGACGGGCGACGAGACCGAAGTTGATGAAGCTCTCCGCGACCTCGCGGAGCAGGGGCACGGTGAGGGCCGGGTCGGTCGGCAGCCGGCCCGCTATCTCCTCGGCCCGCTCCCCGAGCGCCCGCGCGACTGCCCCGGCCTGCGGGTCGCGCAGGTAGTCCGGCAGGGTCCGGTTGAGGACGACCGCCCCGAGGTGGAGGTGGCGCTTGACGAGCTCACTGGCGAAGAGCTCGGCCTCCCCGAGCGGGGAGCTCTCGAGCGTGCTGACGACGAGGAAGGTCGTCCGGCGGTCGGAAAGCAGCCGCACCACACCGTCGGCGCGCTCGACGAAGCCGGCGTGCATCGTCTGGAACAGGATGAAGAATTCGGCGATGTCGGCGAGGAACTGCGTGCCGAGCACGCGGTCGGCGACTTGGTAGAACGGACGCGAGGCGAAGTTCACGAGCCGCGACCGATACGGCACGATCAGCCAGCGCAAGAGCCGGCTCGAGAAGAACTCCGCCATCCTCTTCGGGGCGTCGAGGAAGTCGAGCGCATGGCGGCTCGGCGGCGTGTCCACCACGATCAGGTCGTAGGCGCCCGTCGCGTGGATCTCGAAGAGCCGCTCGACGGCGATGTAGTCGTGGCTCTGGACGAACCGGCCGGCGAGGTTGCGATAGAGCGGGTTGGCGAGGATCTGTTCCCTCGTCCGCCGGTCGGGCGCGTGACGCTCGATGAGCGCGTCCCAGCTGGCCTGGGTGTCGAGCATGGCCGCCCACAGCTCTCCCCTCGGCGTGACCCCGGCCTCCCGGAACAACTCGTCGGGGATCCGGTGCTCGGTGTTGCCGATGCCCTGCAACCCAAGGGCGTCGGCGAGCCGCTTGGCCGGGTCGACGGTGAGAACGAGGACCCGACCGCCGTGGTGGCAGGCCGCCATCGCCGCCGCCGCCGCCGCCACCGTGGTCTTGCCCACACCGCCGGGACCGCAGGTGACCGCGATCTCCTTCGAGGCGAGCAGGCGGTCGAGCGAACCGCCGTGGGCGTCGGGCCAAGTTGTCACAGGCCCAGCTCATCGGCGAGGGACGAGGCGACCTGTCGGGTGCTGCGCAGGCCCCCGACCCTCGTGAAGATGTACGGAACCAGGAGCACCGGCACCCGTGGGTCGAGGCGCTCCTGGAGAACCCGCAGATGCACCGCCCTCGAGCGGCGCATGGTCACGGCGAGGCGCGCCGCCTCGAGCACGGGGCCGACGTCACCGCCTACGGCGTCGCTGATCGTGCCCGAGAGCTCCGGCTCGCGCAGCCGTTCGAACACCTCCTCCTCGGGGGTGCTGAAGAGCTCCGGGAGGACCCGGTTGACGACGACCGCGGCGAGCTGGGCAGTGGTCTCCTCGGCGATCCTCGCCGCCAGCTCGAGTGTCTCGCTGACCGGCATCTCCTCGGGCGTCGTCACGGCGACGACGCCGGTCTGTGCGGGGTCCGACAGGATGTCGAGCATCCAGTCGGTCTGGGTCCGGATCTGCCCGACCTTGACCAGGTCGTTCATCGCCTGGGGCGCGCCGAGCTGGCTGACGACGTGGCCGGACGCCGGCGCGTCGACCACCACCAGGTCGAAGTGGCCCTGGCTCACCTCCCAGCAGAGCTTCCCGACGGTCAGGATCTCCCGCACGCCCGGCGCCGCCGTCGCGACGAAGTCGAACACCTTGGCCAGCGGCCCGATCCGTCCGGCGAGCGGGATCCGAAGCTGGATCTTCAGGTACTCGCGCAGCGATGCCTCGGTGTCCATCGACATCACCGAGATCGAGGGCGCGACCTGGGTCGGCTCGAAACCGCTCGGGGCCGCCTCGAACATCGCCGCCAGTCCCCCGGTGGCATCGATGTCGCAGGCGAGCACCCGCTTGCCCCGCTGCGCGGCCAGCTGGGCCAGCGCTGCGGTCACCGTCGTCTTGCCGGTCCCGCCCTTGCCGGTGACGAACAGGAGCTTTCGCCCGAGCAGATCGGGACCGAGCGCGCCGGCCGCCTCGATCGCCGTGGCGGGTTCGCTCAGCGGCTGATCAGGGGGCGCCGAACCCCACCCTGCGCTCGTTGGACGGAGCCCCAACCTCGACGTAGGCGACCTGGGTGGTCGGTATGGCGACACGACGGCCCCGGCGGTCGGTCAACCACAGGACGCCGCCCCGCTCGAGCGACGCTTCGATGTCCTTCAACACGGTGTCCCGGTCGGCCCCCTCACCCAGGTCAACCTCGAGCTCCTTGGGGGTCTGGACGATCCCGATTCGCACTTCCACCTGCGAACTCCTCTCTCGGTTGGTCTCGCGGGTGGTCGTCCCGCCGCCGTGCCGGGCCTCAAGCCGGGCCGACGTCCGCATTCGACGTTACTGGGTGGTGGGTTAGTTCAACCCTACGCAGCCAGTTGCCGGCTCGTCGGCTGAAGCACGAACTTTGTAGGTTCGGCTGCGGGACACGGGCTGAACCTATGGCCACGGTGTAACGCTGAGTGGGTTTCAAGCTAACGCACCACCCGTTACCACCCTCGGGCACACTGATGGCCATGGACAGCGCATCCGATCGCCCACGACACGAGACCGAACGCACGGCGCGGTGGGCCTCGACCATGTCGGGGTTCCCGCCCGGACCGGGCGAAACCGGCACGGGCGACGGCAGCGGCCACGACGCCGGCGGCCTCCGGGTGGCCCATTCCGACTCCGGAGCCCATCTCGGCGTGCCCGCAGCGAACGCTCCGACGCCGGGTGGCCGTTCTTCCGGCGTGTTTGGACGGGAATGGCGAGAGCGCTCGGAGGACGCGACCCTGGTCGGCGGTGCGACCCGTGCGATCGGGGCCGGCAACCGGGCGAGGCCCGAACAGCCCGACCAGTGGCGGACCTGCTTCGAGCGGGACCGCGACCGGATCCTCCACTCCGCCGCGTTCCGCAGGCTGGCCGGCAAGACCCAGGTGTTCATCTTCCCCGACGACCACCTCCGGACCCGGCTCACCCACGCCCTCGAGGTGGCCCAGGTGGCGGGCAGCGTGGCCCGCGCGTGCGGGTTGAACGTTGCGCTGACCGAGGCGATCGCGCTCGGGCACGACTGCGGCCACGGACCGGGTGGCCACGCGAGCGAGGACGCGCTCGCCCCCTTCCTCACCGAGGGTTTTGACCATGCGCGCTGGGGCGCCGAGGTGTCGCTGGCCTCGTTGAACCTGTGCACGCCGACCCTCGACGGCGTCGCCAACCACAGCTGGTCCCGGCCCGCCCCTGCGACCTGCGAGGGGGAGGTGGTCAGCTGGGCCGACCGGATCGCGTACGTCTGCCACGACTGGGAGGACGCGGTCCGGACCGGCATCGTGAGCCCGGAGGTCTTGACCGGGCCGATCGCCGAGCACTGCGGGACCACTCGCGGCGAGCAGCTCGGCACCTTCATCGACGCGTTGGTCCAGACGACGGTCACCTCGGGCCGGGTGGCCATGGACGACGCGACGGCCGAGACGCTGGCCCGCTTCCGGGAAATCAACTACGAGCACATCTACCTGCGTGACGCGTCGGTCAGCCAGGGCCAGGCCGTGGTCGCGGTCCTCCGTGCACTGGTCGAACACTTTGCCGACCGACCGAACGCGATCCCCTCGTTCAGGGACGCCGGAGGCCACACGGGCGGCGCGGACGATGCCCTGCGCGCCGCGGTCGGATACGTCGCCGGCATGACCGACCGTTTCGCGTGCCGTCAGGCCGTCGCGCTGCTCGGCTGGGACCCGGCGAAGCTCCCGAAGGCCATCGAGGCCTGATCGTCAAGAGGCGTTCACCGTCTTCTTGGTGGTGCGGCGGTCCCCGGCCAGCTGCCCCGTAGGACAGCGAACCGTTACCTGGACCGTCACTAATCATCACCACGGTCAGGCAGCCTCTTCTTGCGAGGAGACGGTGACGGTCCTACCCGG
>PLWZ01000040.1 GCA_003151235.1 Acidimicrobiaceae bacterium | reverse complement strand
GCGAGTCGAGTCGTGGCTGATGCGCGGTGGATTCAAGGGGTGATCGCAACGGCTCTCTCCTGATGAAGGAGGAGCCCCTTGGACGAGCCCAAAAGGACCCGGGTGTGGGAGTTACTCGGCGCTGGCCTCGATTGCCCCGCCGTCGCAAGATCCCTCGGCATGAGTGTTGACACAGTTCGAGCAATTGAAGCCAAGACCGGCGGTGTGCGTCCGAAGGCCCGGCAGCGCTCAAAACGGGTGCTGTCGCTTGACGAGCGCGAGGAGATCTCGAGGGGACTCGCCGAGGGCGTCTCTTTGAGGGAGATCGCGACAAGACTCGGGCGGGCGCCCTCGACGATCTCGCGCGAGGTCGCCCACAACGGCGGTCGGAGGAGCTACCGGGCCCTGCGGGCCGACCGGGGAGCCTGGCAACGGGCCGAGCGCCCGAAACCGGCCAAGCTCATGGTATGCCCGAGGTTGCGGCGCCAGGTGGAGCGGCTCTTGGAGAAGCGTTTCTCGCCGCGCCAGATCTCCCAGTGGTTGGCTAGGACGCACCCCATGGAACCCGAGCGGCGCGTGTCGCATGAGACGATCTACCAGTCCCTCTATGTGCAGGGCCGCGGGGCGCTTCGAGCCGAGCTCCACCAGGCCCTTCGCAGCGGCCGGGCGATACGCAGGCCCAGGGCCCGCAGCGCCCTCAAGCGCAGGAGCCGGATCCCCAACATGGTGCTCATCTCGGAGCGACCGGCAGAAGTCGAAGACCGAGCCGTCCCGGGCCACTGGGAGGGCGACCTCATTGTCGGATCCAAAGCCAGCTCCATCGGCACGCTGGTCGAGCGCCACACCCGGTTCGTCATGCTGCTCAAGCTCCGCAACCGGACTGCCGACGAGGTTCGTCGAGCAATGACCACCCGGATCAAGACGTTGCCCACCGAGCTGCGGCGTTCGGTGACCTGGGACCAGGGCAACGAGATGGCGCTGCATCGCGAGTTCACGATTGCAACCGGCGTGCAGGTCTACTTTTGCGACCCCCACAGCCCTTGGCAGCGCGGCTCGAATGAGAACACCAACGGACTTCTGCGTCAGTACTTCCCGAAGGGCACCGATCTCTCGATTCATTCACAGGCAGAACTGAACCGCGTCGCTCGTCAGCTCAACGGGCGACCTCGCGAGACGCTCAGCTGGATGACACCATGGGAAGATGAGAGAGGTCGTTGCAACGACCCCCTGACGCCGCCGCCAGTCAGCCACCGTCTCGCCGGAATCACAGCGTCCGCCATGTCAGCCGCAGTAGCACTAGCGTGGCCGACAGGTCCGGCCTGGGCTGGGCGAACGGAGGTTGCGTCGATGAATCGCCTGGTTCTCAGAGGCCGGACGTTGATCGCTCTCGCTGTCGGCTGGGTGGTGCTCTTCGTGATCGCCGGTGCCGCCTTTAACGGCCATAGCCATGTCGATAACGTCGTATGGCCCATCGTCTTCATCGCACTCTTCCTAGTGGTTGCGTTTGAAGTCATCGGCCTGGTCGCCCTGGTCCGGTCACGACGGTCCGGGGCACGCTAAAGATTCCGCTCACGGGACCCCCGATTCCATTACTACAGCCGCCGAGGGGATAGTCCCTTACTTTTCGGGCGTTCCGCGTTTCTCCGCACTGAACCCGAGGTTTCCGCGTCTCTTGGCCATGCCCTTTGACCCGATATGGGGTGGCGCTACAGCTCGTTTCGATCGGGCCAGTTACTGGGTGGCTGATTGAATGCCGCTATGCGGAAACGATGGCCGCAGGACACCCAATCGTGTTCGAACTTAGATGCTGACCTATGTGCCGTCCTCCCGAGTTTTGGTGCGGAGGAGATGGGCTTCGTTAGAAGGTTCGTCCGTGTGGGTGAACCGAAGGATCCCCGCGAGCGATTTCGGCACTTATGACCTACGGCCTATCGCTCACGAGCGTTGGGCAGATGTGGTCGTTCGACTGTGGCCAGCCAACTGGGCTCCACTGGGTCGTGACGTTCTGGAAAATCTGTGCTAGCGGGCTTCAGCCGCCAGTTCAGTGCACTGGCTGCACAAGGAGCGCCCCACGCCCTTTCCGTCGACCTTGTGGCCGTTGCGAATGATCTCTTTGCCATACCCACATTCGTTCTGGTTGTGGTACTTCAGTTCGTTGCCATCCTCGGTGCTCCATGTGTGGAAATCGGCTACCAGCCCCATCTGGGACCCCCCATCTGCCAACTCATGCCGGGACTACCGAACGGTAGTCCCGTGACTGCTCCCGATCCGTCCCCGATGTGGGTACGCCAGGTAGACAGTTCCCACCTCGATTCACCGATGACCAGGGATTCTCTGCTTCACTCGGCAACGGATCCCACCGCTGGTACTACTGGATGAGGGATGCTCGTACCGTGGTGAGGATTTCCGATGGGTCTGGAGATGCGTCTTCTCCTCCAGGAGACCGGATGATGTTTTCGGCACCCACAGACATGGATTTTCAATCAGCACGGTCGCACTGACGCTCACCTCTACCGCCCGACTGGGATGCGCCGGGTTCGCTTGGCCTTTGCCCGCGGCGAATGCCACTCGGACGACTCCAGCTCGGCTATCAGGTCGCGTGTTTCTTCCAATGACGAGGTGATGATGCTCTTGGCCACTTCGAGCAGTTTGAAGATCTTCGGATCGCTGACGGTGTAGGCGACGCTCGAACCCTCCTTTCGTGCCTGGACAAGATTGGCACGACGAAGCACACCAAGCTGCTGAGACAGATGTGACGGCTCGATCCCGACGACCGGGATCAGCTCTCCGACCGTGCACTCGCCGTCTCGGAGTACTTCCAGGATTCGGATGCGCGCTGGATGGCCGAGCGTCTTGAAAAACTCCGCCTTCACCTGTTGGATGGGTGTCGTTGTCATCGATCCTCTGACGTCTCTGCCGGTGGGGCCGGTCGACGCACACTCGCTCAAAGCCTGTCGTCTTTGAGCCTAACGGATTGATGAACCCGTCAGATGTTGGTTCGGGCGCCCAGATTGTTGCCCGGCACGAGAGTTTGTTTGACGAACGCCGAGTGCGGCGCGGCCGCATGCCCAGAACAAAGCACCGCGACCGTTGAGATGAGCGACGAGGCGAGGATCACGACTTCTGCCATGAAGCATCTCCCGTAGGCGGCCCCGCTCCGGTGAGCTCGATCCCAGCCCGCCCAGGAGGGCCGTGACGAGCAGGAGACCTGGGCTCTTGGTTCTGTTCCCAGTGTCGGGTCCCGACAAAATGAGTAATTGACATCCCCACAATATGATGATCTTCTACATTAATAGTCATATCGATATCGTGGTCTGAATTTGGAGGACCGACCTTGGGTCGCACCAGGCGCAATTCATACGAAGCCGGGTCCCGACACCCAACAGCCTTGCCGGTGTTGTTTCGCCCATCGTCCCAACTGACGTCCGGCGTTGCCGAGACCTCTCTCTAGTCACGATGGCCATCAAGCAAGGCGCGCTGACCGACAATGACTGGGTAGTGACGACACGGTCCGGTGCCAAATTGGCACCAGTCACGGCGACCGCCTTCCAGCCATTTCTCGTTCGCTTTGGGATGCCTGAAACCGCGGCCTTTTGTGACGTGGCTTGGGGTGCGTTCGAGGATACCGGCACCTTGCTTGGTGTCGGTGTCCTCACTGCCTGCGGACCGCATCAAGCACGAGCATGGATCGGCGTGTTGCCGGAGCGCCGCCGCTTCGGCATTGCCGGCGACCTTCTTGCGGTGCTCGTTCGCGAAGCCAACGAGCGTCAGCTGCGTCACCTGACCTGTATCCACAATGCAAGCGACGTCGCGCCCGTTCGACTGGTGAGATCGGTTGGCCTAGTACCGACCCGTCGGGTCTACGGCGGGATCGCCACCATGATCGTTCCCATCCCGATCAAGTCGCCAGCAGCCGGTCTGCACGATCGAGGAGCGCGGGGACAACATGACGATTCTCGCCTTCCTGGCCCTGGATGATCTCTACGTCGCCTGGTGGCCAGCGGAGTGTTTGCCGACCCCAAGATCGTCTAACCGGGAAGGACCTTCATGGCTGAGCACGAAATGCACGACTTCGACGTCGTCGTCATCGGCGCCGGTGGCGCCGGGTTGCGCGCCGCTATTGAGGCCAAGGCCCGCGGTCTTCGCACCGCCCTCGTTTGCAAGTCGCTACTTGGAAAGGCGCACACGGTCATGGCCGAGGGCGGGGCGGCCGCCGCGCTCGGCAACGTGTGGCCCGAGGACAACTGGCGGGTGCACTTTCGCGACACTATGCGTGGCGGCAAGTTGCTCAACAACTGGAGGATGGCCGAACTGCATGCCCAAGAGGCACCGGACCGGATCTACGAACTCGAGGCCTGGGGCGCGCTGTTCGATCGCACGAAGGATGGCCGGATCCTCCAGCGGGACTTCGGGGGTCACCGCTACGCCCGCTTAGCTCACGTGGGGGACCGCACCGGCTTGGAGTTGATCCGGACCCTGCAACAGCGCGCCGTGACCATGGGCATCGAGGTGTTCATGGAATGCAAGATTCTTCGCTTGGTCAAACGCGCCGATGGAGTGGTGAGTGGGGCCGTCGGCTACTGGCGAGCAACGGGGGAGCCTGTGTCTTTCTCGGCCAGAGCATTCGTACTGGCCACCGGGGGAATCGGTCGCTCGTGGAAGTACTCGACCAACTCGTGGGAGTCGACAGGCGATGGCCATGCGCTGGCGCTGTGGGCCGGCGCCGACCTCATCGACATGGAGTGCATGCAGTTCCATCCGACCGGGATGGTGTGGCCGTTGTCAGTGCGCGGCCTCCTCGTCACCGAAGGAGTCCGCGGTGACGGAGGAGTCCTACGCAATTCTGAGGGGCGCAGATTCATGTTCGACTACATCCCGGCCATGTTCGAGGCCGAGACCGCGGACAGCGAAGCCGAGGCCGACCGCTGGTACGAGGACCACGCCAACAACCGGCGACCCCCCGAGCTGCTGCCGCGTGACGAAGTGGCCCGGTCCATCAACGCCGAGGTGAAGGCCGGACGGGGGAGCCCGCACGACGGCGTGTACCTGGACATCGCCAGCCGTCATGACGCCGAGTACATCCGCCGCCGCCTGCCGTCGATGTACCACCAGTTTATGGAGCTGGCCGGAGTCGATATCACGACTGATCCGATGGAGGTCGGACCGACCTGTCACTACATCATGGGCGGGATCCGGGTTGACGCCGACAGCGCAGCCACCACGGTGCCCGGGTTGTTCGCGGCTGGCGAGGTCGCTGGTGGGCTGCACGGTGCAAACAGATTGGGTGGCAACTCGCTGTCAGACCTGCTGGTCTTCGGTCGTCGTGCCGGCATGGGCGCGGCGGACTTCGCCGAGGGGCGCCCGACCGCACCGGATGTCGACGCCGGTGAGGTGCAACGCGTCATGGCGGAAGCCACGGCACCGCTCCGTCGTAAAGAGGGTGAAAGCCCCTATGACATCCAGCACGACCTTCAAGAGATGATGCATCGTCTGGTGGGCATCATCCGTAGCGAGTCCGAATTGCTCGAGGCCCTGGGTAAGCTCAACACGCTGACGGAGCGAACCGCCGCCATGGCGGTGTCGGGCGGAGTGGTCTACAACCCCGGCTGGAACCTCGCCACCGACCTGCCGTCCATGTTGGCGGTGTCAACCATCGTGGCGAAGGGGGCGCTCGAACGTCGGGAAAGCCGGGGCGGCCATACTCGCGAGGACTACCCCGGGTCCGATACCGACCTTGGAGGAGTGAACCTCGTGCAGCGGCTCGACGAACACGGTGAGCTCGTGCTCGTCCCCGCGACGCTGCCTCCCATGCCCGCCCACTTGGCGGCCTTACTCAGCGAAGAGGCTCAGTAATGCTTGGGCTGACGATGAGCGAGGCGCCTCAGGCTCACCAGCGAACATTGCTTGCCATATTCCTCAACTGTTGGTCCGTCTGATCCGGCTCCACTGTCATCCTCAGATCATGGCCTCGCCTTACCGGTTGCTCCTCCCACAGACGGCACGTCGCTCGCGTGGCCCTCGCTTCAGGCGTCGTCTTGGGGCCATGCCTCCCGCGGCATGACCGTGCCATCAGGCTGAAGGGGAAGACGTAAGGGCGGACCCCCTGGATCGGCTAAGGAGATCACTTCAAGGGCCACGTCCAGTGATGGGTAGAAGCATCCCCGCCACTGTTCATCGACCTGCTTGGTGAATTCACGCATGAGCCGGTTGACTTTCTCCCGGATCGTGCTTTCCGAAGCAGTGGGGGCCTTCGTTCGAACTCGTTGAACGTCGGTGTGTGCAACCCGTTCATTGATCCTGATTCGCGTGTCTGACAGATCCGCCAAGTTACGAGCGATGTGCCCAGACTCTGGGTCCCACTCGGTTGCGTAGTCGCTCGCGGTCATGTTTGTTATGTAGTCGCCGGCAATGTTCTTGAAGAAATCAATGACAGTCCTCAGCGCTGTCAGTTCAGCGACCCGAATGGTCGCGTGTGCCACTCTGCTTTCGTAGCTCTGTTCGTCAGGCGGCGTCCTGAGCCGATCCATCGCGAGTGCGAGTAGTTCGAACTGGTGACGAGTGTGCGTCACCATCAGCTCTCGTTCGAGAGGTTTCTTGGGGGCTGGCTTATTCGCCATCTCGTGACCGTAGCGATTTGGGAGTTCAGGCGAATGACACATCATCAGAAGACGCAGTTGCTCAGCCGGTAGTTGGCGTTACCCTCCCATGGGTTGATGACGAACCAGCCGGTGACGGCTGGCGACTAGCAGTACGACGGCCGATGAACAATCAGCCGAGCCGATCGCCGATCAGCGCCGGCCGGGTTAGGCCGCTACTTCTGGTCGACGGAGGTCCACCCGCCCTTCGGGTAAAGCCGCGTAAGCCGCCCTCTCGTGCTGCCGCACTATAGATAGAGCATCCGAGCCTCGAGCTCGAGGTGAGCACTCGACTTGCGCATTGACCTCTGCACGCTCGTAGACCCCCGTTCCTGACTGCTCAGCCGGGGGTCCGAAGTGCTAGAGAAAGTGCTAGAGATTGCGAAAAAGTATGAAGAGGGGGCAGCAAACACCGGGGATGACCACAACGATAAAAGCAGTTCAAAGCATTGTCTAACAAGAAACCGCAAAGGGTGAGAATGCTCATACCGCATTCGTAATGCGCAGGTCAGGGGTTCGAGTCCCCTCCCAGGCTCCGCAGGTCAGAGGCATGTTCTGTCTCTGACGAGACTTTGCGTGTTACACAAGCCCGCCCGATGTCGAGCGGCAGAGGGAACTGGCAGGCGTGTTGGGCGTTGCACTAGAGCGGCAAGCGTCACCGGCTCGTAAGTAGCATCGAGTCGGGTCGAATCATCCCTTGGTCGGAAAAATGTTGGCGTCCCCTGAAGTGGTGTAAATCGAGCGGGTCCACCATGTAGTGG
>PLWZ01000001.1 GCA_003151235.1 Acidimicrobiaceae bacterium | reverse complement strand
CCTCGTTCTCGGTGATCACCGTGAACGTGAACAGGCCGGCCACGACCAGGATCGGTACAACCGTGTACACGATCTCGATGCGATGCCGGTACTGGGTCTGACGGGGGAGGTCCTGGTTGTGGCGCCGCCGCCGGTACCGGAAGGCCGACCAGACGATCAGCGAAAGGGTGAACCCGCCGACCACGATCCCGGCGATGAAGAAGCCCTGCCACAGCTTGAAGGAGTCCTGGCCCTGGCTGGTGGCTCCCCGGTAGGCGCCGAAGTCGGGGAGCTGGCAGCCGGCCAGGACGATCGGGGCCAGGATGGCGAGTGGGAGCAAGCGACGCGCCCGGGCGCTCGAGAGCTTCGAACGGAGGGCGCTGAGCCGACTTGGCGGGCACTGGGCGTCGGGACGGGCCTCTGGGCCTCCGGCGGGTGCGGGGTTGGTGTGTCTTCCGTCGCGCCAGACGTCCACGTTGGCGAACCTTAGCGAACCGCACTTTGGAAATCGAAGTACCTGTTCGGGAGGCCCCTCATGTAGGACAGCACCTCTGGGGCCTGGTCATCGGGGAGCTTGGACCTGATATTGGCCAGTCGGTGGAACCAGCATCGGATGCGGATCGACTGACTGAAGACCGTCTCGACAGCGTTGATCAGCCCAGGGGCGCCATCGGTGGTGACCGTCGTCGGAGGACGCATGCCCCGTTGCACCAGGTTGCGCAGGAACTCGGTCCAGCACTTCTCGGACTCTTTGTTGGCCACAGCCAGGTGCAACAGGTGCTTTCGCCCGTCGGTGGTGATGCACCAGGCCACGAGCAGGGCCTCCTTGGCCCCCTGGCGGCGCAGGGACTCGAACACGGCGTCGCAGAAGAGGTACTCGACACCGATCTCGGAGAGATCCTGAGAAACGAAGGCCTGGTAGTCCTCCCAGAGGATGTCGGTGATCTCCGAAACCGCCGAGCGGCTGATTAACAGATCGCCGGTGGCGTCGGTGAAGGCGTCTTCGACATCCCGGGTGGACAAGCCTCTCGCGTACATCTCGGAGACGATCGAGCACTTCGGAGTTGCCCTCCAAGAAGCTCATGAGCCTCGGGCGATAGGGCTCACCCGCTCCGCGGACCTTGGGGGACCTTCACTTCGATGGCGCCTTCGGCGCTGTGGAGTCGGCCCGTCTCGTAGCCGTTCCTCGAGCCACGCTGCCCCTCGGCTCTGTGTTGGTAGCGGCCCCGACCGCCCAAGAACTCCCCCTTGACCTCCGGTAGTGGGACGCTCGTCCGGCTGATGATGTAACAGCCGCGGGCACCATCACCCGGTGGCTGTTGATGTGTCATCCGGCACAGATCAGTGACAAAGTCGTTTCAGTGACGGCCCATCCCCGCCCAACAGATCCGTCCCGGTTCTCTCGTCGCCAGCTCATCGCCGGCGCCGGCGCCATGGCGGGCGCTGCCCTCGTCGGAGCGTCGGAAGCCGCGCTCGCCGCCCCGAGTGGTGCGTCCACGTTCCCATGGCCGACCAAGAAGCTGGGAAACAAAGCAGCGCTCACGGTCGACGCCCCACAGTTCCTCTCGGTGACCCAGCTCCGGCAGTGGCACGAGGAGCTTGACGCCATGGGAATGCGTTCGACGGGCTCGCCGATCCACGAGCACTACATCGATGTTCTAATCTCCCGCCTCAAAGCCGTTGGGGTGAGCCAGGTGCAAACTGAGCCGGTTCCCATCCGGAGGTGGACGGCGCAGAGGTGGTCGCTCGAGCTCGGCGAGGCGCGCGGGGAAGGTGAGATCGCCACTTCGTCCTACATCCCTTATTCGGGCCGCACTCCGCCGGGCGGCATCTCGGGGCCCCTCGCCTTCATCCGACCGGAAGAGGCACCTGCACCGGGCTCTCTATCCGGAATGATCGCCGTGTTCGAGATGCCCAGTTCGCCAGTCGCGTACTCGGTCATGGAGGAGATCTCCTACGGCAAGTACGACCCGCAGGGACTGATCGTGCCGACGGATGAGTACTCAAGGCCGTGGGGCGGTGTGAGCGACCTCATCACACTCCTCGACTCGCTCCCGGCCACGGGTGCCGTCGGCTGTGTCGTCATCATCGACCTCCCCGCCGCCGGATCCCACGGCTCCTATTACCCCTACGACGGTGTCATTCGTGACGTCCCGGGCGTCTTCGTGGACGCTTCGGTCGGTTCCCACCTCGAGACCCTGGCCGCGTCCAACGCGACGATTCGCCTCACGCTCACGGCCACCATTGAGGCCTTTGTCAGCCGAAACGTCGTCGGGCTCATCCCGGGCGCCAGCAACGAGCTGGTGATCCTCAACTCCCATACCGACGGACCCAACGCCGTCGAGGACAACGGCCCAAACACCATCGTCGCGATGTCGCAGTACCTCTGCCGGCTTCCCACAGAATCGCTACCCCGTTCGCTGATGGTGTCCTTCACCACGGGTCACTTTTGCGGCGGCATCGGCCAGGTCACCTTCGCCAAGGACCACAGGGATTCCACCTTGAGCAGGACCGCCTGTGCGCTCACGCTCGAACATCTGGGGGCCTTGGAGTGGAATGAGAACGCCGAGGGCAAAATGGCCCTCACCGGGCAGCCGGAGCTGGGCGTGATCTTCGTGCCCGAGAACAAGGTGATGGTCGAGGCCTCGTTGGCGGCACTGGAGCGGGCGGGAGCGGGACCCGCGCTTGCCCTTCGTCCCTACGTCAGCGTGGCGGGAAGTCCGAACGGGTACGGCTGGCCCGGGGAAGGTACCCAGCTCTGGACCGACGGACACGTGATGACGATGAACTACATCACCGGACCCACTTATCTCCTCAACTGGGGCATCCCGACGCTCAACAAGTGCGACATCAACCGCATGCGCCGAGAGGCCATCTCGTTCACGCAGATGGCGCTCGATCTCAGTAGAGCGTCTCGGGCGTCGTTGAGCTCACTCGACTTGGCCCCCTTGTGACATCGCGTCCCGTGGCTGATAGGCGGCGGAGTCAGGGGCTCGTTGCAACGACCTCCCTCATTTTCTCCAATGGTGTCATCCAGCTGAGCGTCTCGCGAGGTCGCCCGTTGAGCTGACGAGCGACGCGATTGAGCTCTGCCTGTGAATGAACCGACAGATCGGTCCCCTTCGGGAAGTACTGACGCAGGAGTCCGTTTGTGTTTTCATTCGAGCCGCGCTGCCAAGGGCTCTTGTCGAGTATCTAGAGAGCGCTGACAGGTCTCTCGCGGGACATCGCTGACACTCGAGCTGTCGCCAGGTAGCCCATGGGCATGGCGCAAGGGGTGGTATCGATGGAAACGAAACTGTTGGCCGTGTTCTCCAGCGGGGTTCCGTTGAAGGTGACGGTGTGATGTCGCGGGACATCGCTGACATCACAGCTGCCAAGGGCTCTTCGGAT
>PLWZ01000004.1 GCA_003151235.1 Acidimicrobiaceae bacterium | reverse complement strand
CTAGTCGTGTCCGGTGCCATCTCGAGGGCGGTGACCGCTCTGGCGAACGTGGCAGCCCATCCGTCGAAGTGTTCGATCCCGGCCGCTTCCAATGCTTCGGGTTGCAGGTAGTGCTGCATGACCCACATCTCCGCGATGGAGTTCGAGATCGGCGTCGCGGTCGCGAACGTCGTGACTCTGGCTCCGTTGGTCTGCCGTAACCATCGGAGCTTCACGTCGAGGTCCTCCGCCCGTTTCGACGCGCCGCCGCTGACTCCTTGGATACGGGTCGGGAAGTACAGATTCTTGTAGCGGTGCGCCTCGTCGATGACGAGGTAGTCGATCCCGGTCGCCTCGAAGACGACGCCGCCGTCGTCGCGCCGGTCGTCGAGCAACCGAGCGTGGCGTTCCTCGGAACGAAGGAGCGCTTTCTCCAACCCCTTGACGCTGATCCCGTTCCCATCGCCGTCTGCGGTGCTTTGCGCGATGGCGGCGCGCAGCTCCGCCGACTTCGCTTCCAAGAAGGCGGCCTCGGTGGCAGCGGACACCGGTATCCGCTCAAAGCTCGACGTGGTCATGATGACCGCGTCCCAATCCTGCACGGCACAACGTGCGACGAGCTCCTTGCGACGCGCCGGGGTCACGTCGTCCTTGGTGGCCACGAGGAGCTTGGCCTCCGGGTAGAGCTGCACGTACTCCCGAGAGAACTGTTCAAGCATGTGGTTCGGCACCACGTAGCAGGGCCGCTTGACCATGCCGAGCCGTTTCATCTCTCGGCCGGCCATGACCATCGTGGCCGTCTTGCCGGCCCCAACCGCGTGCGCGAGCAGGGTGGACGGTTCGGACAGGATGCGCCACACGGCGTCGCGTTGGTGCTGGTGGGGGACGAACCCATCGGCCAGGCCGGGAAAGCTCAGATGGGAGCCGTCGTAGTCCGGCAGCACCGTGGAGTTGAACAGCTCGTTGTAGTGCTCGACGAGCCGGGAGCTGCGTTCGGCGTTCTCCCAGGTCCACGTCGCGAACCGTTCGCTGAGCGCGTCCTTCTTCTCCCGAGCCGCCAGGGTCTCGGCCAGATTGACCACTCGCTTGCGCCCGTCGGGGTCGGAGGGGTCAGGGTCGGTGACGGTGACCTCGGACTGGTTGCACGCCGCTTCGATCAGGTGGATGGCGTCCATCCGCCGGGTGCCCCAATCGGAGGTGAGTGCCAAGCTGCCGCGCCCATTCCCGGCGAGTGTCCACGTCCCGTTGACCCTGGCGTAGCCGACCTTCACGTCCGGGGCATCCAAGACTTCGGCACAAAACGCCTTGATATCGCTCGGTGGTATCCACGGTGCGCCGAGGCGGGCGTCGATCTCGGCCGGCTCCAAGTCACGGGGTTGGACCGCTTCGAGCGCGGTCACGTTCGTCTGCCACGTCTCGCCCTCCTCGCCGAGAGCGGCTCGGGCGACCCGCAACTTGGAGCGAACATGACCCGACAGGTACGTCGCGGCCGGGACTGGCACGCCGCCTTCGGGATCGTCGAAGACCAACGTGCCGAGCCGGACCCTCGCCTCGGCTGGGTCGCAGCCGAGCAGCTGGCCGATGGTCTCGACATCGACGGACCCTCGCTCGTCCAGACATAGCGCCAACGCGTCCTCGGGGCGCTCGGTCGCGGTGACCGGCTGACGGGGAGAGAGCACCCGGCGGACGAACACCGGCGCCTTGATGGCAGTCTGGGTGGCGTCGTCGAAGTCCTCCAACGCCCGCACCACGGGCAGGCCAGGGTCGGAGCGGAAACCGCCCATTGGCGGCCATCGTCGGCCGATCACCGGCCTGCCGTCCTCGCCTGTCCTCCCGGTGTCGTAGCTCCGGTAGCGGTTTACGGGTCCGTACAAGCCCACGTAGGCGTCGTATCGCGCGTTCAACGTCTGGCGGGCCGCCTCCCAACCGGTGTCGTCGAGCGATGCAGCCTGCCCGTCGATCACCTCGAAATAGGTGTCGCGCAATTCGATCATGCGGCCCAGCTCGCGAGCCTGCGCGGCCGGGGGTGAATACGGGAGCGGAATCCCGCCCTCGATGCGGGCGAACCCGCCCTGGTCGCGCAGCAACAGCGAGCCCTCGACGTGATGGGGGCCGATGGTCACGTCCGCAACCCAATCGACCTCCGCGGCGTCCAAGCTCGCTCCCGGCGCGCTGATCCGCTGGGTGATCCCCAACCCGGCCGCCACCGCGCTGTCGATGATGCGGGTCAGGGCGGCGTTCATCGCCGGACCGAGCGGCTCGCGCACCTCCCGGCCGTCCACCAAGGCCGTACGAGCGCGCACTATCAGATCGTCGTCCCGGTACCGCCCTCGGCCCACGCCAAGCTCACCGAGCACCCATTCGGGGTGGGCAGCGAACACCTCATTGATCGTCACCGGACCGTTGGGAGTTTCGAGCGCAGCGAGGCTCATCCAGGACTCGCCCGCGGGGTCGTCGCCCGGCAGTCGGCGGCGGAGCAAGAGCAGGTCCATCGCGGCATCGGTCCCCGCGACTTGCTGCATCGCCCCGTCCGGGAGGCGCAGCGCTCCGATGAGATCCGCGGTCTCTGCCATCGCGGCGCGCGCGGTCGTACCGGCGGCGTCGAGGGTGTAGCGCGACGTGAGCACGACCACGTACCCGCCGGGGCGCGTCATCGCCAGCGACTTGTGAACGAAGTGGTTGTGGATCGACAACCCGGCTCGGTTGTAGAGCGGGTCGAACAGCTTGTAGTTCCCGAACGGGACGTTCCCGACCGTCAGGTCGAACCAACCGTCCGGGTACCGAGTGAGAGCGAAGCTCTCCGACCGGATCGTCGCTTCGGGATGCAGCAGCCCGGCGATCCCTGCCGTGATCGGATCAACTTCGACCCCGACCGCCTCTATCGCCTCGCCGTCGTCACCGGACCAAGTGGCGAGGAACGTACCGGACCCGACTCCCGGTTCCAGTACCCGTCCGCCAGCGAAACCGGCCCGGCGTACTGCCTGCCAGATGGCGGCCGTCGCCTCCCAGCTCGTGTAGTGCGCGTTCAGGGTGCTCCGAGATGCAGCGGCCCATTCTCGGTCGCTCAACAACTCCCGCAACCGGTCGCGTACCCCGCGGTACTCATCGTCGGCCGGGTCGAAGACCTTGGGCAGCGACCCCCATCCCGACCAGCGGCCCAGCGTGGCTTGCTCGTCCGCACTCGCCGGTCGTGCCTCGGCTTGTACCTGCCGCAGGGTCGCCAGCGCAGCGAGGTTTGCTTCCGCCCGGTGCTTGTCGCCAGCCGGAGCGAGATCAGCGGCGGAGGTTGCCCGCCACTCGACACCTAACGGTCGGTCGGACTCTCTTGGAACTCCTCCGCGAAGCCCGACTCCGCCGCCCTCGGCGGTGTCCAGCCCGGGTCGATGAACGCCCCGTCGCGATCCGTCTCCGGTTCCGCCCCCGGCTCCGGGGCCAGGTACACCAGCTCGGCCAGCACTTGCTCCTCCGCGATCAGGTGCGACATCTGCATCTGTCCCGAGTAGGCCAGGAAGTCCGTCTGCTGCAAACTCTTCGGGGGCGTCAAAGAGACTTCGAGGTCCCCAATCGCGTCGACGACCCGGTTGTCCAACGCGCGGAAGTACGCCTCTGTCTCCTCGGCCGGGATCGACGCGAACGCCGTCGGGAGCCACTGGGCCATGTGGTTCGCGGCCAGGTTCCCGTACCGTCCGTAGTCCGTCGTCCTCTGCTGTGTCGTCATCAACTTCGACACTAACGGCGCCGAAAAGGTCCTCGAAGCTGAGCTGCTCGGGATGCTCATCCATCGTCTCCTCGCTCACGCTCCGAGCGTCGGAGCGGTCCCACGATGTACCCGCGCGGTGCGCGGCAGGTCACAGGCCCACCGCGTCTCTGATATCGGGGTTGACGACGGTGAGGT
>PLWZ01000076.1 GCA_003151235.1 Acidimicrobiaceae bacterium | reverse complement strand
AGCATTTATTCAACAGTCTCCTAGCAGGGCATGTGGACGTGACCCCGGCGGGCGTACTACACCCAAGGCCATGACCACGTACGACCGGCCGTTCGGGCGGTATCTGGAGGACTTCGAGATCGGCGACGTCTACCGGCATTGGCCCGGCAAGACGATCACCGAGTACGACGACCATCTCTTCTGCATGATCACGATGAATCACCACCCGTTGCACACGAACGCCTGGTTCGGCGAGCACGAGACGGTGCAGTGCAAGAACGTCGTCGTCGGCAACCTCGTCTACTCGTTGGCCCTCGGGATGAGCGTCCCCGACGTCAGCGGCTCGTGCATCGCCAACCTCGAGGTCGAGACGCTGCAGCACAAGAACCCGACCTTTCACGGCGACACCATCTACGCCGAGACCAAGGTGATCGACAAGGTCGAATCGAAATCACGCGACGACCGAGGGATCGTGACGGTCGAGACCAAGGCATTCAACCAACACGGCCAAGAGGTCTGCTTCTTCAGGCGCAAGCTGATGGTTTGGAAGGCCGCGTCTGCGCCGGCCCGGCGACGTCCCTACGACGACGACGTCTGGGGCTGAATCCAAAGAAGACGGGGTCCCGCGGGTCGCGGCGACCGTCCTCGATTGGGGTGCGACGCACCGGCGCGACTTCCCGTGGCGCCGGACCAGGGACCCCTGGCACATCCTGAGCAGCGAGATCATGCTCCAGCAGACCCAGGCGGCGCGGGTCGTCGGCCCGTTCGAGCGCTGGGTGACGGCCTTCCCGGACGCGCCGTCGTGCGCGGCGTCGGGCCCCGCGGCGGCACTGCGGAGCTGGGAGGGTCTTGGGTACAACCGCCGCGCACTGAGCCTTCACCGGGCCGCGGTCATGGTCACAGAATCCCATGGGGGTGAGGTGCCCTCCGATCGAGATGCGCTCGAAGGCCTGCCCGGCGTCGGTCCGTACACCGCCCGCGCCGTCATGGTGTTCGCGTTCGAGGCCGACATCGGGGTCGTGGACGTCAACGTGGCCCGCGTCCTCAGCCGGGCCGTGGCCGGCCGACGGCTCGGCGCTAAGGAAGCGCAGGTCCTGGCCGACCGGCTGGTCCCGGCTGGCCGGTCGTGGTCCTACAACCAGACGCTGTTCGACATCGGCGCGCTGCACTGTCGAGCCACCAACCCGGATTGCGGTTCGTGTCCGCTTCGCACGCGCTGCGCGTGGGCGCTATCCGGCTGGGCGATGCCCGATCCGGCGGCGCGATCCATCACTCAGAGTCGCTTCGCCGGTTCCGATCGCCAGGGCCGCGGTCGGATCGTGGATGCACTCAGACGAGGAACTTTGGAGGCGCGGGATCTCGGGAGCGCCTCGGGGTGGGACGATGACCCGGACCGGGCCCACCACGTGGCACAAGGGTTGGTGGCCGACGGGTTGGCCGCGTGGGGACCCGGCGGCGTGCTCCGGCTCCCCTGAGCCGGGCCATGACCGGGGAGCCTGCCGGCCGACCCGCTCAGGTCCGGGATTGCTCCTCGAGCGTCAGGACTTCGAGCTTGGCCCCGTAGGTCGATTGAAGGCGGTCGCCGTCAGCCAGGACCTTCTGGCCCTCTTCGCCGCCGACGGAGCCGCCGAGTGCTTCCATGTCGGCATAGATGAGCTCGGCCGTCCGGTAGTAGGGACCATTCAGGGCCTTGCAGTAGATGGCACTCGAGAGGCCCGGGAGGGCCGCAACCAACGGAATGTGCGTGGCCTCGTAGTCCTTGTCGAACGCTTCAGTGTCTTCCGGTTTCGTCCAGAGGGCGACGATCTTCACGGTCACGGCGAACTCCTTGGTCGTGGTCTCATCGAGGATAACCCGCCACCGCCCGATTTTCCCTGGGCGCCGAGTCTGCTCGGGTGCGTCGTGAAACCGAGGCCGCTAGGACGGGACCGACATGACGTGCACCTCACGCCGGTCGATCAGCCATCGGCCATTGACGCAGTGGAGCTCGTCGCGGTAGCGCCCCGCGACCGCCGGGCTGGGTGACCCGTCGACCAGCCGAAGGAACACGAAGTCGGACACGGCATGAGCGCGATCCCCGTCGACGTCGACGACCGTGTTCATGGTCAGGTGCTTTCCCCGCCGATCGGGTGGTTGCTTGCTCTCGAACCAGGCGCGCAACTGCTCGTGGCCCGTCACCTCTTCGCCCAGGTAGGCGAAGGAGCCGTCAGTCGTGAACTGATCGACCAGCTCTGCAAAATCGCCGTCATCGCAGCGGTGGCAGTAGACGGCGAGGGTTCGTCGGATGGCGAGCTCGTCATGGAGGGCGGTTCGCTCGGGCACGGTTCGGGATCCTACGAATGTGGCGCTTGACCAGGACTATTTCAGTCGGCCGAACTCACGAAGAAATGGCTGAGTCTCGACGACCCGCCCGGTCAGGACGGCCGGGTCACCGGTGCAGAGAAGCAGCGCCGTCTCGGTGATGTAGCCGATGTCCTCGGTGTCCTCCTTGGCCAACTCGAGCGTGCCCGCACCCGGTGTCGCGACGGGCTTTGTTGTCGCAGCGGCGTTCACCGCTATTCCGTCGTCGTAGAGCTCGGCGGCGAAGCTCTGTGCGAGTCGGCTCAGCGCGGCCTTGCAGGTGCCGTACACCCCGAAGCCAGCCGAACGGTCGAAATCCGAGAAGGGGGGCCCCTCGATTCGTTCGCCGGCCAGCGACGTCAACATGAGCACCCATCCCCGTTTGCGCTCGCGCATCGCGGGGATGGCCAGCTGCGTGATGTGCAGTGGCGCAAGGACATGCATCTCGATCATGATCCGTGCCCGTTTGTCGGGGAATTCGTCGAGCGGTCTCAGGAACGTCACTGCAGCGTTGTTGACCACGATGTCCGGCGCGCCGAGCTGACTGGCGACCTCGGCCATGAGCCGCTCCCGGTCCTCGGGATTGGTGAGGTCGGCCTGGACGGCCAGCGCCCGGCCGCCAGCGGCCGTTATCTCATCGCACGTCTCGCGGAGCGAGCCGACGTACTTGGGGTCGGGATCGAGCGTGCGCGCCGTGATTGCCACCGCGGCACCCTCGGCCGCCAATCGGATGGCAATCGACTTCCCGAGCCCCCTGCTGCCGCCGGTGACGAGTGCGACCTTCCCCTCGCACGCTGAAGCCATGAGCGGCAACACTACCCAGATGGCCGCCATCGAACTTCCGTCGTCCGAGCTTCAGAGGCGATTGAAACCCTTGGAGGTCCGCGACATCCGACGCTTGGCGGGCGGTGCGTCCAGCTTGACGTACAAAGGACGGACCGCCGGTGGCGGCCGAGTCGTTGTCAAGGTGGCGCCCGCCGGAATTCCCCCGTTGCTGAACCGCGACGTGCTCCGCCAAGCACGGGTACTCCGAGCCCTCATGCCGACGGGGGTGCCGGTGCCCGAAGTGCTGTGGGCCGACCCGGGGGATCCACCCGACGTCCCGCCGCTCTTTGTCATGTCCTTCGTCGACGGGTCGACACTCGAGCCGCTCTACGACCTCGGGGGCGACGACGACCCGACCGCCGTCGCCGGCCGGATGCGTCAAGCCGCTCGGGTCATGGGCCAGCTGCACGCGCTCGATCCGGGGACCATCGGCCTCGGCGACGAGCCAGTTGTCGGTCCACGCGAGGAGGTCGAGCGTTGGTGTCGGCTGCTGGAGACGGTCGATCTGGCGGTCGCTCTGGGCTGGAGTGACGTTGCCGCGGACCTCCGAGTGGCCCAACCGCGCGCACTTCCGGGCGCCGTGGTCCACGGCGACTTCAGGCTCGGGAACATGCTCGCTTCGGGCGAGTCGATCGCGGCCGTCATCGACTGGGAGATCTGGACCATCGGCGATCCGCGGGTCGACCTCGGCTGGTTCCTCGTGAACGCCGACCCCGACACGTACCGCCGGCCGACCCGGTACGCCGACGCCCTCCCGTCGCCGACCGAGCTGGCAGCCATCTACGGCGACGTCCCGGATCTCGGTTGGTTCTGCGCCCTCGCGTGTTTCAAGTCGACCGCGACGTGGTCGCTCATCGTGAAGCACAACCGTCGCCGACCGGACCCCGACCCCGACATCGAGGCTGTGGCCGCCGACCTCCCCCGCCTGCTCGACCGGGCTCGGGCAGGGCTCGCCGGCTGACCCCGGTCGGGTGCTCCTGCCGGGTCAGCCCCTCGGGATCCCCTTGAGCCTGTCGGCCACCTTGGCCTCCGCCGCTTCCTTCAACCGCAGGAGGTGCTCGGAGGGGAAGAGGTCCGGAGCCGGCTTGTAGTCCTTCAGCACCTGACGGGCCAGGGTCACCTTGTGCACCTCGGTCGGGCCGTCGGCCAGTCCCAGCACGAACGACTCGACCAGGTACTGAACGAACGGCATTTCGTGGGTCGTGCCCAACGAGCCGTGAATCTGAAGCGCCCGCGCCGAGACGTCGTGGAGCACCTTCTGCATCATGGCCTTCACCGCCGAGATGTCGGCCCGCACCACCCGGTAGTCGTTGTACTTGTCGATCTTCCAGGCGGTCTGCATTGTGAGCAGGCGAAACGCCTCGATCTCCATCCACGAGTCGGCGATCATCTCCTGCACCATCTGCTTGTTGGCCAGCACCTCGCCCTGGGTGTACCGCGACACGGCGCGCTCGCAGAGCATGTCGAATATGCGCCGCACCAACCCCACGGTGCGCATGGCGTGGTGGATGCGCCCCCCGCCGAGCCGGGTCTGCGCTACGACGAAGGCACCGCCACGGGGCCCGAGCATGTGGTCGGCGGCCACCCGCACGTTCTCGTAGCTCACGTAGCCTTCGCGCCCCCCGCCGAATGGCTGATATCCGAGACCGACGTTGCGCAGGACGTTGATGCCAGGCGTTTCCCGCGGCAGCACGAACATCGAGTAGCGCTCGTAGGGCGGAGCGTCGGGGTCGGTCATTGCCATCACGATGATGAAGGCTGCGATATCGGCGAACGACGAGAACCACTTCTCTCCGTTGATCACCCATTCGTCGCCGTCCTGGACCGCCGTGGCGGTGAAGACCTTCGGGTCGGCGCCCCCTTGGGGCTCGGTCATCGAGAAGCACGATACGATGCGGTTGTCGAGGAGCGGCTCGAGGTAGCGCTCCTTCAACTCGGGGCTCCCGTAGTGGGCGAGGATCTCGCTGTTCCCGGAGTCGGGTGCCTGTGAGCCGAAGACGATCGGCGCGCACTCGGATCGTCCGAGGATCTCGTTCAAGAGGCCCAGCTTGACCTGTCCGTGGCCGGGTCCGCCCAGGTGGGGACCGAGGTGGGTGGCCCACAGGCCCCGCTCCTTCACGATCTTCTGCAGCGGTGGGATCAGTGCCTGGCGCACCGGATCATTGAGGTCGTGCGACTCCTTGATGATCAGGTCGAGCGGCTCACACTCCTCGCGCACGAACCCGCTGACCCACTCCAGCTGGGCCGCATATTCCGGGTCGGTGGAGAAATCCCAAGCCATCGTGATATGGATAGCACTCATGAGTGATGACCGTTTGTGCGAGGGTCGCGTCTGCATCGTGACGGGAGGTGGCCGGGGGCTCGGCCGCGAGTACGCCCTGTCGCTGGCCAAATACGGGGCCAAGGTCGTGGTCAACGACCTCGGCGGGAGCCGGGATGGAACGGGCGCCGACGCCAGCCCTGCCCAAGAGGTCGCGGACGAGATCAAGGCGGATGGTGGCGAGGCGGTGGCCAACACCGACGACATCAGCTCCTGGGACGGTGGCGCCGGTCTGGTCCAGCAGGCCATCGACACGTTCGGGAGGCTTGACGTCCTCATCAACAACGCCGGGATCCTCAGGGACCGGATGCTGTTCACGATGTCCGAGGAGGAGTGGGACGCGGTGATCCGGGTCCATCTGAAGGGCACGTTTGCGCCGAGCCACCACGCCGCCGCCTACTGGCGCGAGCGCTCGAAGGCTGGGGAGACCAACGACGCCCGGTTGATCAACACCACCTCGGTGTCGGGCATATACGCCAACGCAGGTCAGACCAACTACGGCGCTGCGAAGGCGGGCATCGCCGCCTTCACCCAGATCGCGGCGATAGAGCTCAGCCGCTACGGGGTCACCGCCAACTGCATCGCGCCGGGCGCGCTCACCCGCTTGACCGGCGACCTCACAGGTCTCTCAGACGAGGTGAAGGCCAACTTTGCGCCGACCTGGGTGTCGCCCGTCGTCACCTGGTTGGCATCGTCCGACTCCGCCGATGTGACGGGGCAGGTGATCGAGGCATCCGGGATGGTTCTCGCGGTCGCGGAGGGTTGGCATCGCGGCCCGTCGACCAAGCCCGTGGAATCGGCCGAGGAGGTCGGGTCGATCGTCCGCAAGCTCCTTGCCGAAGCCCGGCCCCGCACGTTCTTCAACGAAGCCAACTAGCCGGTGGGCGACGCCTTGATCGTCGACATCGTCCGCACGCCCCGGGGCAAGGGACGCCCCGACGGCGGCCTCCACGATGTGCACCCCCAAGAGCTGTTGGCCCAGTGCCTGCGGGCCTTGGCAACGCGGGTCGGTTTCGACCCGCTAGAGGTCGATGATGTCATCGCCGGCAACGGGATCCTGACCGGTGACCACGACGCCGTCGGCAGGCTGGCCACACTGATGGCCGGATGGCCCGAGACGGTCCCCGGCATGACGCTCAACCGCTTCTGTGGCTCCGCACAGCAGGCGATCACGGTGGCGGCGATGGGAGTGGGCAGCGGGCATCAGGACCTGGTCGTGGCCGGAGGCGTCGAATCGATGTCCCGGTGGAACCTCACCGTCGGCTCGGCCACCATCGATGGCGGGAACCCAGCGTTCAGGGAGCGGTTCCCGACGGTGCCGCAGGGCATCTCGGCCGACCTGATCGCCACCATCGAAGGGTTCTCCCGGACCGACGTGGACGCCTTCGCGGCCGAGAGCCAACAGCGGGCCGCCGCCGCGATCGAGGAGGGCAGATTCAACCGGGGGATCATCCCGGTCGTCGGTCCCGACGGCGGGGTTGTGCTCGACCACGACGAGCACCCTCGGCCGGGAACGACACTCGAGGGCCTCGGAAAGCTGCGTCCGGCATTTGCCGAGCAGGGCGAGACCTATGACGACATGGCGCTTTCGAAGTATCCGAAGGTGGAACGGGTCGAGCACGTGCATCACGCCGGCAACTCCTCGGGGGTCGTCGACGGGGCCGCGGCGGCGGTCGTGGCGTCGGAGCGATGGGTTCGTGCCAACGGCGTGACGCCCCGGGCCCGCATCAGGGCCACCGCCGCGGTGGGATCGGAGCCCGTGATCATGCTCACTGCGCCCGGCCCTGCATCCGAGCGCTGCCTGGCCAAGGCCGGAATGGCGGTGGGGGACATCGACCTGTGGGAGGTCAACGAGGCGTTCGCAGCGGTGCCGCTCAAGACCATTCGGGACCTCGGGCTGGACCCGCTACGGGTGAACGTGAACGGTGGCGCGATTGCGATGGGCCATCCGATCGGGGCCACCGGCGCCATGCTCATCGGCACCGTTCTCGACGAACTCGAGCGACGAGACCTCAACGTCGGGCTCGTCACCATGTGCACCGGAGGGGGCATGGGCACCGCCACCGTCTTGGAACGCGTTTGACGACGCTCGTCCGGGAGGCGCCGAGCGACGGTGTGGTGCTCCTGCGATTGAACCGGCCCGAACGCCTCAACGCTCTCAACGAGGAGCTCGTGGGCGAGTTGCAACAGGCGTTC
This sequence comes from Acidimicrobiaceae bacterium, assembly GCA_003151235.1. Taxonomy (GTDB): domain Bacteria; phylum Actinomycetota; class Acidimicrobiia; order Acidimicrobiales; family RAAP-2; genus Palsa-461. The sequence continues at coordinate 11,897 of PLWZ01000076.1, read as the reverse complement.
GCCACCCTTGCTCGCGAGCACGATGTCGGCGTCGTGATCCTCACCGGTGCGGGCCGGGGCTTTTGTTCGGGTATCGATGTGCGCGACTTCGGTCCGAGCATGCTCGATGCCACCGATCCGGCGATCGACCGGATGCGATTCCAAGAGATGATGGCGGGGTTGCCCAAGGCGGTCCGGGCCCTCCCGCAGCCGGTCATCGCAGCGGTCAATGGGCCGGCCGTCGGCGCCGGCCTGGCACTTTGCCTCGCCTCCGACGTGAGGATCTGCTCGGCATCCGCTTCGTTCGCCAACGCCGCCATCCTCCTCGGCCTCTCCGGCGCCGAGATGGGCATGAGCTACTACCTGCCCCGCATCGTCGGGCTCAGTGTTGCCGCCGACTGGATGCTGACCGGTCGCAACGTCGCGGCCGACGAGGCTTTTCAACGGGGCCTGGTGAGCGAACTCGTCGACGACGAACAGTTGCTCGATCGGGCCCTCGAGCGGGCGTCCCAGATCGCGGCGCTCTCGCCGCTCGGCGTCCAGATGACGAAGCGGACACTCCAGGTGAACACCGACGCGTCTGACCTGGCGGCGGCGATCGAGTTGGAGAACCGCAACCAGGTGATCACCCACGCAACACAGGAGGCCGCCGAAGCCCGAGAGCGCTGGGCCGCCAGGTAGTGGGGGGCCCGCTCTCCGGCATCCGCATCGTGATGATGGCCGGGCTCGGGCCCGGTCCGTTTTGCGGGATGGTCCTCGGAGACCTCGGTGCCGACGTCATTCGAGTCGACCGCATCGACGACGTCGACCAGACCGAGTTCGTCGACCGAGTCGTCCGCCGGAGCCAGCGGTCGATCGCCGTCGACGTGAAGGACGCCCGCGGTGCCGAGCTGGTGCGAACCCTTGTCACCCGGGCCGATGCCTTCGTCGACGTGTTCCGGCCGGGGGCACTCGAACGCCTCGGCCTTGGACCCGACGACCTATTGGCTCGGAATGCCCGGCTGATCTACGCGCGGATGACCGGCTACGGACAGGACGGCCCGATGGCTGCGATGGCCGGGCACGACATCAACTACCTGGCCATGTCGGGAGCGCTGCACGCCATCGGGACGGCGGACTCGCCGGTGCCACCCCTCAACCTCGTCGGCGACTACGGCGGCGGCGGGATGCTGCTGGCCGTCGGCCTCTTGAGCGGCATCCTCGAGGCCCGTCAGTCGGGGAAGGGTCAGGTGCTCGACGTGGCCATGGTCGACGGCGCCGTCACCTTGATGGCACCGTTCTACGGACTCTTCGCAGAGGGCCGGTGGGAGGACCGCCGCTGCGCCAACGTGCTCGACGGCGCGGCGCACTACTACCGCGCGTACGAGACCTCCGATGGTGGCCACATCGCCGTCGGTGCGATGGAGCGGCCGTTCTACGAAGAGCTGACCCGCCGGATGGCGGTCGACGTGCCCCAGGGTGACTCACCAGAAGCCTGGGCCGCGCACGCAGAGGTGATGGCCGATCGATTCCGCGAGAAGACGCGTGCGGAGTGGGAGAGCGAGATCGTCGACGCGCAGACCTGCGCGACGCCGGTCCTTAGCTTGCGCGAGGCCCCGCGGCACCCGCACCATGAGGCCCGCGGGACCTTCGTGGAGATCGAGGGGGTCGTACAGCCCTCCCCCTCGCCTCGTTACTCCCGCACGAAGCCGGTGGCGGGTGTCCCGGCGCTGCCCGGATCGCATACCGACGCCGTCCTGGCCGAGTTGGGCGTCGACTCAGCAAGGCTGGCGGGCGTGGTCCGCCAGCGCGAATCGGCCGAATAGGACAAGTCCGGTTCGCGTTGCCAGTTTCTAAAGAGAGGAATCAATATGCAACACGGTTGGCCCGAGGTCTACGAGAAGTTCGAATATGCCAGCCCGGAGTGGGTTGACACCCTTCGAGACCTCATCGCTGAAGGTCTCGGTGGGCGGGATCTGTCCGGATCAAGTTTCGTGCTGGGTGAGGAATACACCAACCCACCGGAGCATCTTCGACGAACTGGCTCGGACTCGATCGGACTCTACATCCGGGTGGCAAACGGTGAGATCCAGGTGGTCAACGAGATCCTCGACGGTGCAGAGACCACAAAGAAATTCATATGTGATTATGAATGGGCGAAGAGGTATGCCATGCGCTTCCCCGATCCGAAACTCCGTGAGCAGCTAATGGCCGAAGGGCTCATGCGAGTCGAAGGGGAGGGCGACATGTCGAAGCTACCGGCGTTCTGGCTCGAGCTGGACACCACCAGCCTGATGCGACCGCGAACTGCGTGGTAGCTATGGAGCGGCATCCGGCGACACGTTGGACCTGTCATCGCAAATGGGGCAGCAACGGCCGAGCCGCTCGCAGCGGGCCGAGACGACCCTGACTACATTCCGGACTGTGTTCGCTCATCCACGACTTTCGGTCAACTCGGTCTCGTCCTACCGCCAACCACTGGCGGAGGACATCGCGATGTGGGGTGACCTCGGCATCGACCACGTTGCGCTGATCCTTCCGAAGATCGAAGAGGTCGGCTGGGACGAGGCCCGGGAGATGGTGAACGGCGCCGGGCTGCGGGTGTCCACCATCTTCGGTCCCACCTATCGACCCCTTGACGCCGACCGCGCCATCGGGTCGTGGGATGAGGACAGGGCGCGAACGGTCGAGACCGTGGAGTTTGCCTCCTCGGTGAACGCGGCCACCGTCTACGTCTGCAGCGGCGCGGCCACCGACCTCACATGGGAGGCATCGGTCGACGCCTTCTCCGAGCTGGTGGCGCCAGCGGTGGCCCGTTCCTCCGAGCTCGGTGTTCCGCTGCTTCTCGAGCCGACCAACCCGCTCCGCTCGGACATCAGCTTCGTCTTCTGGCAGCGCGACGCCATGGACGTGGCCCGCGCCGCAGGCACCAAGGTGATGCTCGACTTCCAGTCGTGTTGGTACGAACGTGGCTTGGAGCAGGTGGTCCGAGCGAACATCGACCTCGTCGGGGTCACCCAGCTCTCCGACTACGTGATCGGGACCACCCAGACCGGCGACCGGGCGGTGCCCGGCGACGGGGACATTCCTCTGGAACGGCTCCTCGCGATGGTGCTCGATGCCGGATTCGAGGGCTCGTTCGACCTCGAGGTCATGGGACCCCGGATCGAGGAAGAGGGTTATCACTCCGCCGTCCGTCGGTCGGTGGAGCGGGCCAGCGAACTTCTCGACCGGGTCGGCGCGTAGCGCGACGCGATCGCAAGCAGCGCGAGAACACCACTAACAATCAGGAAGGGCACAAATAAGAGGAATGGCCGATCCGGTGTTGTACCGGTCGGAACAATAGGATCGGCTCGTGGACTTCTCGCTCACCGAATCCGAACGGGTGCTTGTCGACCTGTGCCGCGAGTTCGCACAGAAGGAGATCGCGACCCGTGCTCCGGTGGCTTGGGAAGAGGCGCGTTGTCCGACCGACCTGCTCCGCGAGATGGGAAGCCTGGGCCTCCTCGGCATCCTGATCCCCGAGGAGTGGGGCGGCATCGGCATGTCCACCGTCGGATTCGTCGCCGCGATGGAGCAGATCGGACAGGCCGACCAGTCGGTGGCTGCAGCGTGGCAGGCCCATGTGACCATCGGGTCGTTGCCGCTCTACCTTTTCGGCAGCGACGAGCAGCGGGAGCGGTGGCTCCGGCCGCTGGCCGAAGGCCGCGCTCTCGGTGCGTTCGGGCTTACCGAGCCCGATGCCGGTTCCGACGCCCGCGGAATTCGCACTCGGGCCGAGCGGCGCGACGGGGGCTGGCTCATAAATGGCGTCAAGACGTTCATCTCCAATGCCGGCACGGACATGTCCTTCGGGGTGACATTGCTTGCCCGCACGGAATCGTCGGAAGGGCAGGCGCCGAAGTTCGCCAGCTTCATCGTCGAGAAGGACACGCCCGGGTTCACCATGGGCCCCAAGATGCGCGGCATCGGCTGGCGCGGCCTCGACACCCGTGAGCTCTACTTCGACGACGTCTGGATCCCCGAGGATCGCCTCGTCGGCGATCCGGACATGGGGCTCCGACAGTTCCTGCAGACCCTCGAGGTCGGCCGGATCTCGATCGCGGCCCTGTCGCTCAGCCTCACCCAGGCCGTGCTGGACATGGGCACCGACTATGCCAAGCAGCGGGTGCAGTTCGGACAGCCCATAGCCAGGTTCCAAGCGATCCAGTTCAAGCTGGCCGACATCGCGACCGAGTTGGAAGCGGCACGATGGCTGACCTACCGGGCCGCGTCGCTGCGCGACAACGGACAGCCCTTCCTCAAGGAGGCCTCGATGGCGAAGCTGAAGGCGAGCCGCCTGGCCACCTGGGCAGCTTCGGAGGCCGTCCAGATCCACGGAGGCCTCGGCTACATGCTCGATTCCCCGGTCGCCCGCTTCTACTGCGACGCCAAGGTCCTCGAGATCGGCGAAGGCACGAACGAGATCCAGCATCTGGTGATCGCCCGCGAGCTCGGCTGTTGAGCTCCCGCGGCGCCGGATCTCGATAAACGCGCGCTCCTGGCCGGCGGGCGGCTCAGATCTCGGCCAGGCCGCGGATGGCCTGTTCGATGTCGTCCTCGTCGGGCAGCCACGCGCGTTCGAGGGTCGGCGCGTACGGGGGCGGGGTCGCGGCAGCACCGATTCGCTGGATTGGCGCGTCGAGGTCCCAAAAAGCCTCGCGGGCGACCGTGGCGGCGATCTCGGCGCCGATCCCGAACGGCACAACGGCCTCGTGCGCGATCAGCAGCCGGCTCGTCTTGTGCACTGAGTCGAGGATCGGAGCCATGTCGAGCGGGGCGACGGTCCGAAGATCGATCACCTCGACCGAGATGTCCGCACCCGCCAGGCGCTCGGCGGCCGCGATCGCCGAGTGGACCATCCGGGAGACCGAGACAACGGTGACATCGGTCCCCGATCGCACGACCGCCGACTTGCCGATCGGGACGATGTGTTCGGTCGGCGGCTGCGGGCCCTTCATGCCGTAGAGGAGCCGGTTCTCGATGAACACGACCGGGTTGGGGTCCTGGATCGCAGCCCGGAGCAGCCCGTAGGTGTCTGCGGGGGTGGACGGCATGACCACGGTGAGCCCGGGGATGTGGGCGAGGAGGGCCTCCAGGCTCTGCGAGTGCTGGCTGCCAGATGACCGCCCGGCCCCGAACTGGGTGCGCACCGTCAACGCCATCTCGGCGGCGCCGCCGGTCATGAACGGTAGCTTTGCCGCCTGGTTGAGCAGCTGGTCGAGGCAGACACCAAGGAAGTCGAGGTACATCAGCTCGACCACCGGACGCATGCCGGCCATCGCGGCGCCGACCCCAAGGCCGATGATGGCGGTCTCCGAGATGGGGGTGTCTCGCACCCGTTCACCGAATTGATCTCGCAGCCCACGCGTCAGCCCGAAGACGTTGCCACCGGCACCGACGTCGATCCCGGCGACGAAGACGCGCTCGTCGTTGGCCAGCTCGGTCTCGAGGGCGCTGCGGATCGCGTCCATGGTGCGGAAGACCGGGGCGTCCGCACCCGGGGCGGGAGGTTCGGGGTGAGCCGGTCTCGGACGGGTCACAAAGTCGGCCAATGAAGCGGCGGCCGGAGCCTCCAACCGCCGAGCTGTCTCGACGGCTTCGTCCAGCTCCGCAGCAACCGACGACTCCACAGCCTTGATCTCTTCGACGTCGATGCCCGTCGCCTGAAGCCGGCTGGCGTGGATGAGGATGGGGTCACGGGTCTCCCACGCCTGGACCTCTTCGGGTGACCGGTATCGCTGCGGGTCGCCCTCGTAGTGGCCGTGCCACCGGTACGTTGTCGCCTCCACGATGGTCGGGCCCGCTCCGGCCCGGGTCGCCTCGACGATGTCCTGCATCGCCGTCGCCGTGGCCACGACGTCGTTGCCATCGACGGCGACGAAGGCCACCCCGTAGCCGGCCGCCCGCCGTTCGAGGGGTGCCGCGTGCTGGGTCGCCGCGGGAGAGAATTCGGCGTAGCCGTTGTTCTCGCAGAAGTAGATCACCGGCAATCGGTGGACCGCGGCCAGGTTGACCGCCTCGTGGAAGGCACCTTGGGCCACCGCGCCGTCCCCGAAGAACGCCACCGCGACGCTGCCATCGTGTCGCAGCTGCGCGGCGGTGGCCGCACCCGCGGCGATGGGCAGCCCGGCCGCCACGATCCCGTTGGCGCCGAAGATGCCGATGGTCGGGTCGGCGATGTGCATCGAGCCCCCGCGCCCGCGGTTGGTGCCCTCCGCCTTGGCCATCAGCTCCGCGAACATGCCGAAGGGGTCCAGGCCCTTGGCCAGGCAATGCCCGTGGCCGCGATGCGTCGAGGTGATCACGTCGGCGGGCTTGAGCGGCCAACATGCGCCCACCGCCGACGCCTCCTGCCCGGTTGACAGATGGACGAACCCTGGCACCTCGCCGTCGCGGTACAGGACCGCGACCCGTTCCTCGAACCCGCGGATGACGAGCATCCGCCGGTGCATCTCGAGGAGCTCCGCTGTCTGGAACACGAGCCGCGTAGTGTACTGGTCGGTACAAAGTCAGGAAGGATGATGGCGCAAGAGATCGAGATCCCCGAACGCTTCCCGACTGCGGGTGACGTCACAGGCAAGCGTGTGGTGATCACCGGAGCCAGCCGGGGGCTCGGACGAGTGCTCGCCCATGCGTTCTCGCAGGCCGGGGCCCGGGTGGTGTTAATGGCGCGGGACGAGGCCCAGCTCAAGGAGGTCGCGGGCGAGCTGCCCGGTCCGGCCCTTGTCTGCAGCGGTGACGTGGCCGACGAAGGATTCAACGAATCGGTTGCCGACTCCACCGTCGCCGAGTGGGGCGGCGTCGACGTCTGGATCTGCAACGCCGGGATATCGCCTGTCGTTGCCAGCCCGCTCAAGGTCGATCCGGGGGTGTGGCGCGAGGTGCTCGAGGTGAACCTCACCGGGGCGTTCCTCGGGGCTCGTGCGGCGGCCCGGGTCATGTCCGAGGGCGGTCGGCTGATCTTCACCGGATCGGTGCTGGGTGACCGGCCAAGCCAGGGGCTCAGTGCCTACTGCGCGTCGAAGGCGGGGTTGGTCGGGCTGGCCAAGGCATTGGCGCTCGACCTGGCGAGGTCGGGGATCACCGTCAACGTGGTGGCCCCGGGGTGGTTCGACTCGCCGCTGGCCGAGGGGTGGAAGAGCAACCCCAAGCTGGCCGACCGGATCCTCGACCACACGGCCCAACGGCGCTGGGGCAGCGCCGGCGACCTGGCCGGCGCCTATCTGTTTCTGGCGTCCGACGCGGCGGCGTTCGTGACCGGGACGGTGCTCACTCTCGACGGCGGGTACCTGCTCGTATGACCGGGGCGCGACGGGTCATCGCTATCACCGGGGCCGGGGGCTCGCTCGGCGCGGCGCTGTCGAGTCAGTTCGCCGGCGAGCCCGACACCGATCTCGTGTTGAGCGACCTCAGCGCACCCTCGCTGGATGCGACTTTGGCGGGCCTTCCCGAGCCGTCCGGCGGGGTTGAGACCCAGCTCGCCGACGTGAGTGACTTCGCCCAGGTGGAAGGGGTGGTTCGTCTGGCTGTCGAGCGTTTCGGCCGGCTCGACGTGCTGATCAGCAACGCTGGAGTGCTCTCGCCCAACGGTCGGATCCACAACCTGGCCACCGAGGACTGGGAGATGGCATTCCGGGTCAATGTCCTCGGTGCCGTCAATGGGATCCGGGCGGCCGTCCCGGTTATGCGTGAGCAGCGGTCGGGGTCGATCGTGCTCACGGCGTCGGTCTCCGGGCTCACCGCGTGGTCGCACGCTGCCCCCTACTGCGCCACCAAGGCGGCGGTCATCCAGCTCGCCAAGGTCGCGGCCGTCGAGTACGCCCGCGATGGCATCCGGGTGAACTCCGTGTGCCCGGGAACGTTCCTCTCGGGGATCCACGCCGAGCTCCCAGAGGAGGCGATGGCCTCAATCGCTGCCCGTCACCCGCTTGGATTGGGCTCGGCCGCCGACCTGGTCGGCGCCTACTCGTACCTGGCCAGCGACGCTTCTCGCTGGACGACCGGCTCGGCCATGGTCGTCGACGGGGGCTACGGCGCGCCGTAAGCGAGCACAGCGGGGCGATGACCTACTACCCAGGCAAACGACTACGAGCCGGCTCTATACCGGCCGGCACACCGGACTACGCCGAGGCGGTTACCAGAAGGTCGCCGGTCTCGAACCCAATGCGCTCGATGTCGGGTTGGAGCGCAGCGAGGTCGAATCCGTACACCTCGGCTGCGTTCTCGAAGAGCACTTTGTGGACGTCATCCTCGGTCACGCCTGGTGCTCCGACCAGGTCAGCGACCTCTTCGGAGACCCGCTCGAAGATCGACTCGAAGTGCGGATAGTCCACCCCGAACATGCACGCGTCGACGCCAATATGGAACCCGGGCAAGGACCGCTGCTCACTGGTGATCCCCAGCAGCTCGCCCATGGCGTCCATCCCTGATGCCGCGTGGGTCGGGATCTGCCGGGGTGAGAATGGCGAGACCCCAACGAAGATGTTCGTCTGGAAGTACTCGCTGGCAAGGCGCTGGACCGACCGGTCACGGTTCATCATCCGAGCGAAGCCCATCACGTCGTTGTCCGCACCCAGGATCATGTCCAGGTTGGCGATCGCCGGGATCAGGAACATCAGCTGGGTCTCGATATAGGCCATCTTCAGGTTCGGGAATCGGTCGAACACGCCACCGGCGATCAGCTGCCAGAGCGATCGAGATGAGAAGAACGCGTTCTCGGTCATGATCGTGAGAATCGCCGCGAACCCCGGAGGGCTGAAACCGGGGAGTCCGGCCCCGCCATGCTGGCTGATGACGAGCCCCGCCTCCTCGGCCGCCGCCCAGACGGGGTCAAACCGGGGGTCGAAGAAAAAGGTGCCGGCCGGAGGAGCGGGCAGCCCGATACCACCCAAACCATGCTCCTTCGCCCAGTAGATATCGTCGACAGCGCGGTCGACGTCTTCGAGGGAGATCTGCATCTGACCCCGGCGGCGCTCGGGGGCCAAGGAACAGAAATCGACCAGCCACCGGTTGTAGGCCCGGCGGCCCTCCTCGGCCAGCTCGACATTCTCGGAGCGGGCGAAGTCATCGAGGCCGTTGACCTGGAACGGCCGCCCGTTGGGGAACAGCACCTCGGCGACCACTCCCTTGCTCTCTAGGTTTTTCATCCGCAGATCCGAGTCCCACTGGACCGCCGGATCGAAATCCATGTGCAGGTTGCCTGCGTCGCGGAGGCCGGCTTCTTCGGCGGCCTTCACCTGCTTGTCGTAGACCTCGAGGTACTTCTTTTCGATGTAGTCCCGGTACTGGGCACGCGATGCCTTGACGTGCCCATCGACCGAAATGATCGCAATACGACCCATGACTTCTCCTCTCGGCGACAAGCATGCCGTCGCGCTGAGCGACGCCAGGCACGAATGATAGCCCGGTGCTAGCTTGGCGGCCAGCAAGTTTCTCAGAGCGTCCTGGTCTTGAAAGAAGCGCGAGGGGCGCATTTTGAGAGGGGGATGGGACATGGGGAAGCGCTTTGTCATCGCCGCGGCCGCGGTTGTTCTCGCGACCTCGCTTGCCTCGATCGCGACGGGATCGCCACCGGTCGTCGCCGCTACCACCCAGGGAGTCACCGCCTCGACGATTCGAATCGGGATCCCCTATGTCGATTTCGCCGCGGTGCGTGCGATCGGCGTGAACCTCGACCCCGGTAACTACTCCGACGCCTATAAGGCGCTCATCGCCAACATGAACGCCCACGGCGGCATCCTCGGCCGGCACATCGTCGCCTACCTCGTTGCCGTCAACCCTGTAGCGGTCGCTCCTTCGGCCACCTCGTGCACGCAACTCACCCAGGACGACCAGATCTTCGTCTCCATCGCTCCATTGATGCCGGATTGCTATTTGGCCGACAACGTGCCGACCATCAACGGCAGCGGGTTGGAGCAGAAGACCTCATCGCCGGGTTGGGCTCCAAACTTCACCCTCACACCGCCTTCGTCCGCATACGACCCCTTGCAGCTCAATGTGTTTTCGAAGCTCGGTGCCTTCAAGGGCAAGAAGGTGGGCCTCTTCGGTGGCGACACCACCGACAAGTCGGAGGTGGCCATAGTCGACGCTGCCCTCAAGAAGCTCCATGTCGACGTCACCCAGACCGCGATCGACGCGGCCCCCGAGGGCGACGACCCCGCCGCCTATGCACAGGCCGCCGTCATCGCAGAACGCTTCCAGAGCGCCGGCGTGAACGAGGTGGTCGCGGTCGGTGACGGTTCTGCGACCTGGCCCGACGCCCTAAACGCCAACCAGAGCAGCTACAACCCGCCATGGGTGGCCACCAATTCGGCGGACCTCAACGGATATCTCGAGGGCGCCAACAACCCCACCTACGTCAAGAACATGCTGACCTCGACCTCGATCGCACAACCCCTTCAAGTGTGGGGGACGCCGGCTGTCCAAAGTTGCGTGCGCGTCATTCGACGGGCCTTTCCCTCGGATGCAATCGAAGCACCCCCCGAGATCGTCACCAGCAAGTCGCTCCAGGTGACGACTTATGCGGCGCCCATCACGGCGTGTCAGAACCTGGCGCTCCTTGCCACGATCGCGGATCGGGCCGGGCGGAAACTCACAGAGTCGAGCTTCACGCGTGCCGGGGAGAGTCTCCGCAACGTCGTCCTGCCCGGTGTCCCAAGCGCGGTGTCCTTCGGTCCCGGCCGTGCTTATGCACTGGGTGCGGTATACGTCGGTCACTACGACGTCGCCACGAAGACCGAAAAGTATGCCTCGACCTCAGCGGTCAAGTGAACGAAGGACGGCTGTCCAGACCGATGAGCTCGGTCCCGCCGTGTCGGTAACGGCGGCGACCATGAAATACGGACTCAAGGTCTAGGAAGCAGCCCACGTTCTTGGAAGCGAGCGAACCAATGGCGGAACATCGCCTCGGTGTCGATGGCGTCTCCAAAGCCGGCCCGGCGTATTTTAACGGTGCTGAGGAGAGCCGGGAGCGGGCGGGATCCGAGCGATCCAAACAAAAGGTCTGCGTACTGCCACGACGCGCCGACGAAGGCGTCCATGTCCCGCGGGGCGCGTAGCCGGTAACGGTCGACGACCTCCGCCCACTCGCCGGCGCGGGCGGGCATCGCATCGGCCAGCCGGAGTGGTGCCGGCTCCCCGGCCTCCATCCCGAGACATTCAGCAATGGTGGGCCACACCTCGTGCCAGTCGTACACGTCACCGTTGGTCACATTGAACGTCTGGTCACGCGCCGCGGGAGCGACAGCGGCCCATGCGAGAGCCCGTGCAAGCAGGCGAGCGTCTGTTGCCTCCTGTACCGACCGGCTGCCTCCGGGGAAGGCCAGCGGACGCTCACGCTGGCGTTCCACCGCCGCGTACACGCCTATCGCAGGTAGGAGATTCATGGGACTGCTCAGCGACTCGCCGAACACCACCTGCGGTCGTAGGATCGTCCAGGACAACCGTGTGTCCTCGGCGAGCGTTCGGAGCGCGTCCTCCTGCAAGAAATAGAAGTTGTCGTGGTCCGAACGGGGAGCGCTCTCCTTCGCCGGTATCGGCGTCCGGCCAACGTGGAGGCCGTAGGCCTTGGCTCCCTGCAAGAGGTTGACGTGCTCGAGGGTTCCTCCATTCGCGGACACCAACGGATCGAGCGCATGCCGGAACAGACGCAGGTTCCGAGCCATCAGTTCCGGGTCCCGCCATCCCGCTACGAGGTGCGCCGACTCCTCGAGCGCGCAGTAGATCACGTGGGTGGTGCCGTTAAACAGTGGATCGGCAAGAGCCCGCTCTGACCTCGACCGGTCAGCCAGATCCACGCTCATGTGCGCTGTACCAGGCACTCTTGGCGACCGGCGCGACACAGTGATCACCTCGCATTGGGTGAGGCCGGCGAGGTGACCTGCCCCCGATAACGGGTC